>CAZBNV010000010.1:0-90231 GCA_964493335.1 uncultured Nitrospira sp. | reverse complement strand
ACCCGTCCGGCTTGGACGTTTTCATCGCCTCCTCCAAAATGGCGTTCCCCCCCTGGCCGCATAACTGCGGGCTCAGGACGGTATACTTGACGTCCAGGTCCGATTCGACCTCGAACGGGAGCTTATTCATATCGGAATCTTTGAATGAATCGCAGAGCCCTTTGCAGTTACACAGCAATACTTTAATTTCCATGATGAGCTCTCCTTCGTGGATTATTTTGTCAGCCTTTGACCTGTTGCCAATATTCATCGACTCGCACTTGGATATGCCGAATAGCTTCCGCCTGCACAGTCGGTTCAAAGAGATGCCGGAAGCGTCCTTGCAACTTGAGGTATTCCTCGACCGGCTTGCGCTTAGGAATATAGGTGTGGGTGACGACTCCGTTGATCGCTTCTTTCAAGGGCCAGAGCCCGGTTTCAACGGCGAGTTTGGCCACCTCTGGCGTTTCACCCGGGTCGTAGAGCCAACCGGTAGGGCAGGCAGACAGCGCGAGGAACATCTTAGGTCCCGTGAAGCCGGCCGCCCGCGCGAATTTCTCCTCCAGGTCCAGCGGGTAACGCGGCGCGACAGTCGCGAGGTAGGGCGGGTTGTGCGCGCGCCAAATTTCGAAGATGTCCTTCTTCTCCTGCAGCGCACCCGTCGGATGCTGCAAGCTGCAGGGCGACGTGGACGTCCTCGCCCCATAGGGTGTGGCAGCAGAAAGCTGCATCCCCGTGTTGCCGTAGGCTTCGTTGTCGTAACAGAAATAATAAAAATCCAGCCCGCGATACATGGCTCCCGAGGTCGAAGACAGCGCCATGTCGTAGGTCGAGCCGTCTCCTCCCAATACCACAACTTTCAGGTTTTCACTCTTCGGCAACCGCCCCTTGGCGATCAAGACATCCAGGGCGTCGCGCACGCCTTGCGCGCCGGCCGGCGCCGATCCCATGGTGGTGTATAGCCAGGAGCCCTTAAATGGCGTGTACGGATAGGCAGCCAGCATGGTGAAGCAGCCGGCGGCATTCACGTACACCACGTCGTCGCCAAGCACCTTCGCAGCGAGCCGCAGCGCCTCCAGACCGCCGCACCCGGCACAGAGAGCGGTTCCGGGGAGCACGTGTTCTTCGCGTGGAACCTGCTTGATCTTCCTAAATGTCTCGCGTTGCCATGTCATAATAAATGGCTCTCATCTGATGGCTGTCAGCTTCCGGACGTCAGCCCTCCGGCCAACAGCTGAAGCTGCGTCATTTCCCGATGCTCGGCTTCCGTATAGAGCAGCACCGGCCCGATCCCCTTTTCGCTGACTCCCGCCTCTGCTGTCTGCTCGAAGATCGCCCGGAACTCGCCTTCCGAAAGATTCTGGCCCCCAAGACCTCCGATGAAGGAGCAGAGCGCCCGTGGCCGCAGGGCTTCGTGATAAAGACAGGCCGCAATCTCCTGAAAGAGAATGCCGCCCTGCCCCGGCGCCAAATTCTGATCGAGAACGGCCACGGCCCGCCGCCCTTGCAGCGCGTGGCGAATGGCGTCCGCCGGCCAGGGACGAATGACGCGCAGCCTCAGCAATCCCACTCGCCGGCCTTCCGCTCTGGCCGCATCGACCGCGGCCTTGCCTTTGCTCGCAAATGCGTTTGTCATCACGAGCACATCTTCCGCGTCGTCGAGCCGGTAGCCATCCACCACATCGTATCGCCGACCGAACAGTTGCTCGAACGAAGCGGCCGCTTCCCGGTGAACCTCCAAGGCGTTCATCGAGGCCAGGTGCATTTGATGACGGAAATAAGCGTACGGCGTTCCACCAAGCACCGCCACGCCCAGCGCATGGGGCGCGGACGCTTTGAACCCGAGATGAGCGGGACGAAACGGCGGCAGAAACCGCCTGACTTGCTCTGGATCGGGGATACTCACCGGCTCGCGGGTGAAAGAAAGGTAGAAGCCGTCCAAATTCACAATGACCGGTAACATCACCCGCTCATCTTCTGCGATCCGATAGGCCATCAGAATCGAATCCAATACCTCCTGGCAGGTCTCGGCGTGGATCTGCAAAAAACCGGAGTCGCGCGCGGCCAGCACGTCGTTGTGATCCGGCTCAAGCGTAATGGGTGCAGCCAGCGCCCGCGAGACGTTGACCAGCACAAGCGGCGCGCGCCAGCCGGAGACCGAATAGAGCACTTCGAAAGCATAGAGCAGCCCCTGGCTGGATGTCGCAGTGAAGACCCGGGCTCCCGTGACCTCAGCAGCTCCGGCCGCCGTCATCATGGAATGCTCGGAGTCCATGGTCACGAACCGCGCCGCCATGGCGCCGCTCTCGCACCACTTGGCCAGCGCTTCCACAATTTCCGTTTGAGGGGTAATGGGGAAGGCCGGGATGTAATCCACATCGGCCAGCCGCGCCCCCCAGGCCGCCGCCAGGTTGCCGGTCATCATTTGGCCGTCCATGCTGCCCCACCTTCCTGTTCCCGCTCAGCGACCAATGCGTGCGTCGGGCACTCATGCACGCAGATCTGACAACCCTTGCAATGGTCATAATCAATCTCAGGCCTGTCATCCTTGTTCATCGAAATCACCCCCTCCGGGCAGGAGACGAAACAGAGCCAGCACCCGTTGCACTTGTCAGGGGCCAGTACCGGTCGAAAGGTACGCCAGCCGCCGGTTTCACGCAGGACCGAATTCGCTGAGGCACTGATCCTGGCGCTTCCTCTGGTGGGTGGCTCATACGCCGGCACGTGTAGGGGCGCCGCGACCGACGTTGGACCGTTACCCGTCTCGATAGTTATCACCTGAACCGCGTCATAACATTGGAGAGCCACCGTTTGGTTCCGCTCGATGGCCGAAGCGGCAATCCCGAGCTCCCCCAACTCCCGTGCAATGGCCTCTCGGACAGACTCCTGCCGCAATCCGACCAATCGCCCGGCCACAGCACCGAGGAGCGCACTGATGGCTTCCCGTTGACCAAAATGTTGCAGCGCGATCTCAGTCAGATCCAACGTCGTCAGACGACCAGGCAACGGGGTGCGGGCTTGCAATTGCTCGGCTGTCAGCGGTGAATTGACGAACACGACTGTCTGCTCACCAATGCCATCCGAGACACGGGCAGCAGGGTCCTCAATCAGCGAAGCATCCGCCACCATGACCAGGTCTGGACGGGCAATGAGCCCTCTCTCGCGGATCGGCACCTGGCCAAACCGCGTGAACGCGGCGACCGGTGCGCCTCGGCGCTCGGCTCCATAGATCGGCGAATCCTGAGCCAAATACCCGCTCAGGAATGCCGCCGTGCCGAGAATCCGGCTCGCCGTCTTGGCGCCTTGCCCCCCGCGGCCGTGGAATCGCACGGCATACATGTCAGGCCCGATCTGTCTTCTCTTTCTTGAACGCTTCCTTTCCAGCCGCCAGAGCCGCTGCAATCGTCGCCTCAGTCTCCTTCAGATACCGCTTGGCTTCCTCCACGGTGTGGGATAGATCTGCACGGATCTCTTTGGCTTTCTCTAATACCTCGTCCTCTGCTCGGCGTGCATAGCCCTTGATCGCCCGCCGGGTCTCCTCACCGGATTTCGGCGTATACAACATCGCCGCCGTTGCGCCCATGATCGCCCCGCTCAGAAATACAAGCACCGTCATTCCCGCTCCCGAGCAACTGCCTTGTTGGTCTGCCATGATGAGGTTTCCTTTCGAGTGTGAATGTCCCGACCATACCTTGTGCGTCCAATTACCCTCTCCGCATAAAGCAGAGTGCGTGCCAGACTGCCTGCCCTTCGAGGCGACCAAACCACCGATATGGCAAAGGTTTTCTTATGATCGTGGACGTGATTATTTGTACGGACGAAAGACTGGGGAATAACAGAACCAGCCACCACTCGTCATTGTCCCAAAAGGCGACATTGCGAGGACCACCCCGTCTCATTCTCCGCTCCTCACCGGAACCCAGAGGGGTCCCGGTGAGCACGACCGAAATGTCTAACCCTGTGTCTCTCTATTCGAAACAGCTACACAATGGACACACTCCGCAGCCGCAGGCTATTCGTCACGACGCTGACGGAGCTGAAGGCCATGGCCGCACTTGCTAGGATGGGACTCAGCATCAGACCGGTGAACGGGTACAACGCCCCGGCCGCGATGGGGATGCCGACCACGTTATAAATGAACGCCCAGAACAGATTCTGCTTCATCACCCGCATCGTCTTCCGAGCAAGCCTGATCGCCGACGCGACGCCCTGCAGGTCGCCTCGCATCAGCGTGATATCACTCGCCTCGATGGCAATGTCTGTTCCGGTCCCGATGGCCATGCCCACGTCGGCCTGTGCCAGCGCCGGTGCGTCGTTGATGCCGTCTCCGACCATCGCGACGACCTGACCGGCCTCGCGCAGACGCCGGATCTCGGCCACTTTGCCCTCCGGCAACACCCCGGCCACGACTCGATCGACGCCGACCTCACGGGAGACCGCTTGCGCCGTGCGCTCGTGATCGCCGCTCAGCATGACGACCGTCAGGCCCAGTTGTTTGAGCTGTTGGATCGCCTCGCGTGACGTCGCCTTCACGGGATCGGCGACCGCGATGAGCCCCGCCGGCTTGCCGTTGATGGCCACATACACCGGTGTCTTCCCTGCTTCGGCCAATTGCTGCGCCCTTGCGCGGAAGGCCTCCGACGGCACCGAGTAGTCCTCCATCAGGCCTTCATTGCCGGCCAAGATCGCCGCGCCTTCCACCACACCCGCAGCCCCTCGCCCTGCAAAGGACCGGAAGGCTTCCACCTCCGCCAAAGAAAGCATCTGCTCTCCGGCCGCACGCACAATCGCCTCCGCCACCGGATGCTCCGACGAGGCCTCCAGCGAGGCCACGAGGCGGAGGAATTCACGATCGGACCACTTGCTGGCTTTGGCCTTGATTACATCGGTGACCGTCGGTTTCCCCTCCGTGATGGTGCCGGTCTTGTCGAGCACGACGGTGGTAATCCCACCGGCCCGCTGCAGCGCCTCTCCACCTTTGATCAGGATGCCCTGTTCGGCACCCCTGCCGGTCGCCACCATCATCGCCGTCGGTACCGCGAGTCCCATCGCGCAAGGGCAGGCAATGATCAGGACTGCGACCGCTGCAGCAAAGGCTTGCACGACAGACGCCTGGTCCACCGCGACATACCAGACCACGAACGTCACGAGTGACATTGCCATCACGATCGGCACAAAGACCGCGCTGACTTGGTCGGCCAGTTTTTGAATCGGAGCCCGTGAACCCTGTGCGTCCCGCATCAGCTTGACGATATGGGCCAGCACGCTGTCCGCACCCACCGTGGTCGCCTGATAGCGGAACGCGCCGGACTTATTGATGGTGCCGCCGATGACCCGGTCTCCGGCCTGCTTCTCCACCGGCATCGCTTCGCCGGTCAACATGGATTCATCGACGGTGCTGGCGCCGGACAGGATGTCGCCGTCCACTGCGATTCGCTCGCCCGGCCGCACCACGACAATGTCTCCGCTCCTCACCGTTTCGACCGCCACGTCGAGCTCGACTGCCTCCCGCACCACACGAGCCGTCCTGGGTTGCAATCCCACCAACCGCCTAAGCGCAACCGAGGTCTGCCGCTTGGCACGAGCCTCCAGCGTATGACCGGTCAGGATCAGGGCAATGATCATAACCACGGCCTCGTAATAGACATCCGGCCGGACACCGTGGCTCAGGAAGAAGTCCGGAACGACGGTGGCCAGGGCCGAATAGAAAAAAGCCGCGCCGGTTCCCACCGCAATCAGCGTATTCATATCGGCTGCACGATGGCGGAGCGCGGACCAGGCCCGCACATAAAAATGTCGCCCGGTCGATCCCATCACGACTACCGTCAGCGCCATCAACAGGTAGGACCAGACAGCCGGAGTGGCGAAAGACAACCACGAAGCCATCTGCATCATCCATGGCATGAAGAAGCCCGTTGCATGGCGATCCGGCTCGTTCGCAACCATCAACGGCATGGAGAGCACCATGGCTACCACCGCAGCCGCTCCGCTCAGCCATGCCTTGCGCCGCGCAGCCAGGTACTCCTCTTCCTGCGCCCGATCCTGTGCCTCCTGTTCATCGAACGAGGTTTGGTGCTGAGCCGCAGGCTTGGCTTCATACCCCGTCCGGTTGATCGCCTCGACCAGCAATGCCTCCGAAGTGACGACGGAGTCATAGGTGATGACGGCCTGCTTCAACATGAGATGGACAGATGCATCCACGACCCCGGCTTCCGCCTGCAACACTCGCTGGACGCGGCTCTGACAAGCGGCGCAGGTCATGCCCTGGACCGGAATCGTGACCTTCCGGAGAACCGGCGATGCTTCAGGAGCAACGGATGTAGCATGATGTAGTTGGTCGATGGTGCTGCTCTGGCTCGGCTGCTTCACTGAACGCACAAGGGGTCTGTTCGACAATCCCGCTTCGTTCATGCCGCCCTCCCGACAGGCTGGGCCTCATACCCCACCTCGTTCACCGCCCGGGCGATGTCCGCCGCTGTGATCTCCCGCTGGTCGTAGGCCACGAGCGCTTCGCCGACCTTGACGGTCTTGACCTGCACGCTATCGAGTTGGGTCAACGCCTTCGTCACCTGTCCGACACAGTGCCCGCAGCTCATTCCGTCGATTTTCAGGATCAAGTCTTCCATGGTGCGCCTCCTCGGTTGAGTGAACGGTCTTCAATCAAGCGCCATGCTCGACTCAAGCCGATCTATCAGCTCCCAAGACGGCGAGCGCGCCGGAACATTACAGTGCGAGGGGTATGAATACGGAAGGCTGTCGGAAGGTGAGGAAGGAGAGTTTCGCAGACAGGAATACTGATGAGTGAGCGGAGAGGGAATAGCCGGGTGAAGCAGAGGCGCTTCACTCAGGTTTTAGCATTGGATCGGGAACTTTACGCTTGCGACATACACTTCACGGGTTTCAGCAGCGACGTGAGAACGCCGCCGGTGGCTGTTTCAGCATCCTGTCAGATATGGCCGCGGACCCAGCGCACAATATCCTGCTGGCCCAAGGCACCGGGCTGCCGAGCCACCTCGCGGCCGCCGCGGAATACGATCAGCGTCGGGATACTGACGATCCCAAACCGGGCCGCCAGGGCCTGTTCTTCCTCCGTATTCACTTTGCCCAGGCGAACATGCGGCTCCAGCACCTTCGCGGCCTGCTCATAGGCAGGAGCCATCATTTGGCAAGGACCGCACCAGGACGCCCAGAAATCCACGACCAGAGGAATCTCCGCTCGCTGCGCATGCAGATCGAAGTCTGTCGCCGTTAAGGCCACCGGATGGCCGGTAAACAATGGCGCATGGCACTGGCCGCAGTTGGGCTGCTCCGCCAGACGAGCAGCCGGAACACGATTGATACTCCGGCAATGCGGGCAGACCAGATGGAGTTTCTCCGTCACCACTTCACCTGTTCCATGCGCAATCCAGCCCCATTACCGATCGCAGTGCTCCCCTTCACAACCCCCGCTCCAGCTTTTCGGTCCGCGATGTTGCATGCCCCCCATTCCTTCGGGTGAACCCATATGACCCATCCCTCCGCGCGGCCCCATTCCGTGACCGGAACCATGACCCGCAGCGAAGGTGCGTTCAAACTGGATAAGGGCCCAGATCTCCTCGTCGGTGAGCTGGCCGACGAAACCAATCATGCCGGTGCCGGGAGAACCGTTCTTGATCACCCAAAAAATTTCACCCTCCGTGCGATGGCGCCAAAAACCGTGATGCTGAAAGTTGCGGGGGGAAGGATGTAATTGCGCCGCCACCGGTCCATCGCCGGCCCCCTCTGAGCCATGACAGTTCACACAGGTGCCCTTGCCGTGATAGAGCGCTTTGCCTTTTTCAATCATCTCAGGCGAGTCCGGCAATGGACTCGTGAGCGCCCGCGCTTCGGCCAGATTGTCGTCGGGCACCCGAGGCTGCATCATATGTTGCTCGGCAGCCGCCACGGGTCCGGCAAGACCAACGACCAACAACGCCAACAAACTTTTCTTTGCCTTCATGATAGGATTCCTTTCCACCCCGCGTCTGCTTGACTGAGTTACAGGCTCAAACAGTGCATGAATAGCGGGACGCATCCTCTGGTCAACGAATCAGAAAACCATGCTCCTGTCGAAGAAGTTGCACTTCCAATCTGTGTGACGGGAGCCCTCACGCCGATGTGTCGCGACGAATCTCAGCGGGATACTTGCGCTTCCGTGCGCGACTGAATCAAAGCATCGAGCGTCTTGAGGCTCTGTGGTTGCCCAAGGACAATCAGGGTATCTCCCTCCGCCAATGCGACCTGAGGTCCGGGATTGAACTCCAGATGGCCGGATCGGCGCTTGACGCCGACCACAATAAGCCCTCGATCCTTGTCGAGTCCGCATTGGCAAGGGGTCTTGCCATCGAACTGCGACCCTTTCCGGATCGTGATCTCCTCGATTTGCAGATCCAAGTGTTCGCTTTTTGTCGCCAGATCCAGAAAGTCAACTACGGCCGGCCTGATGAGCACCTGCGCGACCTGCATCCCACCAATGAGATAGGGGGATGACACGCGGTTGGCGCCGGCCCTCATCAGCTTTTGCTCGGACCCTTCCTCCCCGGCTCGGGCGATAATATATAACTCCTTATTCAGACCGCGTGCCGTCAGAACAATATACAAATTCTCCGCATCGGTATTCACGACTGACACTAAGCCCTTCGCCCGCTCGATACCTGCCTGCACCAGGATGTGATCCTGTGTCGCATCTCCTTCGACGGCGACGAATCCATCCCGTTGCGCAACAGCAATAACATCGGGACTCTTGTCCACAATCACAACCGGCACCGGCTTGGCGCCCAGTTCTTTGCAGACATGCTTGCCCATCCGGCCGTACCCGCACACGATGTAATGATCACGGAGGGTCTTCACTTTGCCTCCTGACCGATACTTCCCGAACACATATTGGAGCTCACCTTCCAGCGCAAACCGGGCAAGGTTGCCCAGCACATAGAACAACGTCCCGACCCCTATCAGGATCAGGACGAGGGTAAATGCTCGACCAGCCGTCGACAGAGGATGGACCTCTTGGTACCCGACCGTCGTGACGGTAGTCACCGTCATGTAGAGGGCGTCGAACGCCGACCACCCTTCGATGAGCACATAGCCCGCTGTTCCCAGCGCAATGACGACAGCAAGAACAGCTCCCGCGTAGAACAGGTGCCGCAAGGGGTCGCCGTCCGGTCTTCGTCCTTCCATACTGTGCCATCATCCTCTACCGCCGAACGATACAGCCGGGCTCCGATTGGAGGAGATCTGTCAAAAGTCGAGTTCCAACCTTTTGCGGTGAAAGCGCGTGATGACATTGGGATCTGGCGTGAGGCGAATCTGCGCGTCTTCCTTCCCCTGATAAGACATAAGGTTCAGCACGTAGGGCAGACGTTCCAGACGCGGCCTGCCTGTCGTTCGCTTTGACGATGCCCCACAGGCTGAAGGTTGAATGAGTCTTGCCGAACATCTCTTCCTTGTAACGGCTGTAGAAGTCCCCTAGCTCCTGGGTTTTCTGATCAACGGGACTCAGCTAGAAATACTACTGTCCCCGCCGGTCGTCCGTCGGACTCGGCAAGGCAGCCACGCGCATGGCCCGCGGATTCAGGTGCCTGGTAAACGCTCAACCTCGTCGATCGCTTCTGCGCCTTCGCGATCGTTCCGGCCTTTTGCTTTTCCACTCGATTGCTCGTCGACTGCCACACGAATGCCCGCTCCCTCTCGAATAATCAGAACGTCACGCTCCGATCACGCTCGGCCACGGCCTTGATGTAATCCGGCATCCCTTTAATAGACGCGCCGGCAGTCAGATCTGACCCGCCGATCTGTCTCGCGACAGCGCAGGCGCCGCAGACCCAAATCGGAATGTTTGCGGCCTGCACGGCGGCCAGCAAATCTTTCAGCGGTGTCAAATTCACGCCGGTCACATGATCGGCTGTACCCTTTCGTCCCAGCGTCACCGCCTCATTCCACAACCACAAGACCACGTCGTGCCCCTGCTCCTTCGCGGTCTTGGCCGCCATGAACGGCAAGGTCGCCATTGTCGGATCATCCGTCCCTCGACTGCCGGAAATGATAAATGTCGCCATCACATCCTCCGAGAATCGTCGTTCGTGAAACCTACCTTGCAAGTGCACCACGCGCTCACGAGATCCGTGTCACGAGTTACATGTTTATTTCGCCAAGCTTCTCACATAGGTAATCAACTGCCACACCTGCTCATCCGGCAAGCCGGCATACGACATCATGCCGGTCCCTGGCGAGCCGCTCTTGATGATCCAGAACAGTTGTCCATCCGGGAGGTCCTTCATCATCGAGCCGCAGGTGAAGTTCCTAGGCGGCGGTATCAGCGCCGCGCCCATGAACCCCTGCCCATTCCCCTTGTCTCCATGACACATCGCGCAAGCCACCGGCTGAGCGGTCTGTAGGAACAGGGTCTTGCCTGCCTGGATCGTCGCATCCGAACTGGGTAACGGATTCGTCTTCGTGAGGAAGTCCTGCGGCGCCTTCGCCGTTTTCCTTGGCTGCGGGCACACGCCCGTCGGCCCGCCGCCGGATCCCACTGCCGCCTGTGCGACCTCTGGTCCACCCTTGAAGGTGGCTTTCAAATAGGCCATGACGTCCGCTACACCCTGCTGCCCGATGGTCAGACCCCAGTAGGGCATGGTGGGTGATTTTCCAACAGCCCGTCCGCCATAATAGATGACGTTATAGAGATAGTCCGTCGGGACTTTCTCGAAGGGAATGTTGGCGTGAATCGCCGGCTTCGGGTCCAAGCCGGATGCAGCCGGACCATCGCCCTTGCCCTCCGCACCATGACATTGGGCACAGTACTCTTTGTAAATCACCTGGCCACGATCCAAGCTCGTATGCCCAAACGGTTCGCTTTTCCAGGGTTCATAGTACGGAAAATCCTCCCACCCTCTGGTCGCGATGTATCCTGTGACATACCGTAGCCCCAATTCGCTCACATCGCCCACGAACTCCCCGCTGTGCGGCACATAGTCCGGTGGATTGGAATTGAATCGGTGAATCCAATCGGCCTTGAGCCGTCTCCCTGCCTCCGCCAACGACGTGCTTTGCGGGCCACCGACGATTTTGTCACCTTCACGCACTTGATGGCAGCCGATACAGGCATGTTCCTTAAAAATCTTCTCGCCGAACGCCGCCTCTTGTTTGCTGAATGTCGTCATATCGATCGCACCAGATTTCACCTTGGGGTCGGTAAAATTGGTTTCGAGGTATTTCGCGATTTCTTCCGCATCGGACTGAGGCACGGACATATGCGAGTGCGGCGTCTGCGACTGGTCCCAACGATAACTCTTCGCATACAGCGGTTGCTCTTTACCTGCCAGCCAGCCAACCAGCCACTCATGCTTGAATTTGCTGCCGGCCCCGATCAAATCGGGCGCTTTCTTTTCCAGACGCGACAATGGAGCCCCCTCCAATCGATGGCATCCGGCGCAAGTATTCTGGACCATCTCCTTCGCTCGACCTTGATCGCTGCCCAACAGCAGGCGTGGGAATGACATCAACCCCACCACGAAGACCAATGCACATCCGACCATCACTGTCCGTCTTTGAACCATGGCCCACCCCTTTCTTCCACTCTCATCGATTCGCCCGCTTAACATTGTGCTAGAAAAGTCCGCCAGCGTCGGTCTCGCAAGACACTGCCGCCTCACTGTCTCGGCGGCGCTCTCAAACGTGACGCGCTTTCTTCAGCGCGTCGTGAACTTGAGAAGCTGAATGTACCGAGGCGTACGCCACGCCTCTTCCTTCGCTGCGGCCTTGCCGAACGGCCTTTTTGAGCATCCTGAGATTATTCTGGTGCGAGTCTCATAGGGGAGACGCCCCCCTCTTTTCATCTCGATTGCGTTCTCCCTCGGCCTGTTACCGTGTGGCAAGCCAAGCATGAATGTCCGCGATCTCCTGCTGACTGAGCACCGCGCCCCACGCCGGCATCGGACCGCGGCCATGGAGTACCGTTTCCCAAAACGCCCCCTCACTCTTGAGGATCCTGTTGCGCGCGAGTTTCGGCCCCGCACCACCCGCGGCGCCTTCCCCATGACAGGCCTGACAATTGTGCGCATACAACCCTGCCCCCCTCGTGGCCACCCCAGTGAGCGGGCCGTCGGCAGCTGCGCGCTGCTCGCGGGTTGGTTCGGCCATGGCCAATTCATTCTCAATGGAGGGCAACTGATCCGGGGCGCCGGGATGATTCCTCGCCGTGAGATACTGCACGAGCAAGGCCGCCTCGTCCTGGGACAGATCGGCGCCCCAATGCACCATCTTTTCCACCGTGGCCGTCCATCGGTCCTGCGGCAATCGTTGCTGGGAAATGAGGTCCGTGGTATGGCAGACGGCACAACGGGCAAGAATCAACGTGGCCGCTTTACGAGCCGTGGCAGGTTCGATCGCCGCGCGCTCCTCTTCCTGAGCGGCCGTGACGACGACCGCACCAAGCATAACCAGGAGCACAATGAAGAATGGTGAAAAATTTCGCCCAGCAAGGCCGCAGCGAAGGATAGCCCGAGGCGTACGGTCTGTGTACGTTGAGGGCTTGAGTGAAGCGAGAACGACGCTGGAAGACTTTTGCAGCATTCTCATGCCGCCACCGTCACTGACAGGCGATCCCACCCGCTCCACAAAAATCCACCGGGGTTCCAGGGACTCGTCGCCGGCTGCCGTTCACCCCGTGCATCCGTCGCGCGACACAGAATAGCCGTGGGTCCGGCCGTTTTCGCGTTCCAGATGTATTGCCATTGCCGCCAGGCGTAGGGTTGCTCTTCCCCGACCAAGCGCGCCGATTCCCAAGTGCGGCCGTCGTCACACGACACCTCGACCTGCGCAACTGCCACATCGCCGGCCCAGGCGACACCTTGAATCGTGACCGGCCCTTTCCTCACCGTATCGCCTTCGCCTGGTGCAGCAATCAGCGACTTCACCACCATTTGCTCGACGGGAATCATGGCCGTGCCCGGCAAGCCGGAGCCTGGCTGGATCGACGTCTCAGGCATACGATAGGCTTGCTGCATGTAGTAGCCCGGCGATTCATCTGCTCGCACCGTGATCTCGGTCAGCCACTTCGTACAGGATTCCGCCATCCATCCAGGCGTCATGACACGCAATGGCGCACCATGTAACAAGGGCAAGGGACGACCGTTCATTTCATAGGCCAGGAGGGTATCGGGATGGAGCGCCTTGGCGAGGGGAATACTCCGCGTGAACAAGGGTACCGTCGCGAGCGCAGGACGATCCGCCCCTTGAAATTGCACATGCAGCCCCTGCGGCTTCACTCCGGCCCGCTGCAGCAGATCACGCAAGCGCACCCCGGTCCATTGCGCATTGCCGACAGCCCCGCGTTCCCATTGCACGCCCGGCACCTTGGGACGATGGTGTGCGCGCCCGTTACCACTGCATTGCAGAACGGCCGTGAGTGTGACGGCTTCGAATTGTTGTAATTCCTTGAGGCTGAAAGTCAGCTGTTCTTTGACCAGCCCCTTGACCGTCAACCGCCAGGCATCGGATTGCACCGCGTCGGCCGACGGAGGACCGAAGTGACTACGCACGAAAAAACGTTCGTTGGGCGTCAACCAGGAGGTGAATTCACGTACAGGCGTTTCTGCGTCGAACGGCCGCGTGACCCTTACAGTCAGGGGCCCGGTTCCCTGGCCCACCTCACTCCCTTGCGCGGCATCGACCGTGGGGAGCCTGCGACCGACCACAAGCCCGATGCCGATTCCCTGCAGCACCGTTCTCAACCATGCTCGCCGGGAGACCGTCATGATTTTCCTTCCGTTAGATCAGGTGCCGCCACCCCATGACTATGGGGATTCAAATCAATCGCGATGTGCGCAGGAACAACAATCGATTGATGCACCGTGCAGCCATGCGCCACCTTCAACAGCCGTTCTCTCAGCTCAGGCGTTACTCGATGAGGAAGACGAATCGCGAGCAGGATCTGCCCGACGCGATGAGGCCCCTCGGCCAGCGTCCACTCCGCCTCCACCTTCAACCCTTCGCGCGAGATGTCATGCCGCGCGCAGAACTGGCCGACAAAGTATCCCACGCAGCTGGCCACCGAGCCGACAAACAATTCCACAGGACTCATGCCGGCATCCGCTCCACCCTCGTCAACCGGTTGATCCGTCACCACCCGATGTCGATCGCTGAGGATGTCGTAGCGCGTTCCCCCCTGATAGGCCACACTGAGTTTCATCCCGTCCTCCTTTCACCCGGCAGACAGACCGCAAACCGACCGCCCGGGCTCACCAGGGTGTGGCAACGTGAGACTGGCGATTGAGACGGGAGGCCTCGTGTGATGAGATCACCCGATCACCGCATCGCACATTCTCAGTAGGGTATATCTGCCGGTTTCTCTCCCTTCGGCCAGTCGTTGCCCTTGCCGGGAAAGTCCGGACGTGGTTGGGAGTTGATGTAGGCTGCCACGTCATAGGCATCCTGATCCGACAGCGCCCACCCTCTGGTGCGTGGCATATTCGATTTAATGAAGGAGGCGGCCACCGGAATGCGCGCCATCTCAGCGGCAATGTTGTAGGAATGAGGTCCCCACAAGGGGGGCGCCGCCATGGTGCCCTGCCCTTCGGCGCCGTGACAAAACGCGCAACGGGCCGTGAACACCTTGCCGCCGTTCCCGGCATCCGGCGGCCTGTTCGATTGAAGACGGGGGATGCCGCGCCAAGCCATCCGACTTCCTTGCGGGACATCCTTCGACAGCCATTCAATATAGGCCACAATCGCCTGAAGCTTGTGACTGTCTTGCGGAATCGCCTTGCCGTTCAAGCCGCGCTCAACACATTCGTTGATACGGTCGCCCAATGTCACGACCCGCCCGGTACGCGCACGATATTCCGGATAGGCCCGCGAGAGCCCGACATAGGAGGCCGAATTGGGATCGAGCCCGCCGTCCAGATGACAATTGGCGCAGGTGAGCGCATTGCCCACGTAGGGCGTGGCGAACTCCTGGGTATGGACGACTAATTGATAGCCTAACCGGATCTGCTCGCCTCGTTGACCACCGGGAATGGAATCGGGGGAAGGATGGCTGAAGATGGCATCAAGCCTCTCGAGCTCCGTCTGACTCATGGCGGCTTGTCCGCCGCTTCGTGATTCCTGTGAACCGACGCAGCCTCCGATGAAACCGATGATCAACAGGGCACTGAGAATTATTTTTCGCATACGTACCTGTCTCGCAAGCTGTATACCACGATGCGTGAGACCGTCTTCAGGGAAATTCAAGCCGGGATCGAAACATAGGATCGCGGCCATCGTTCACACCTGAGGACAAAAGCCACAGTCACCATTTCACCCTTGCGGCATCACGCCACAGCGAAGCGGACGGCTGACAATCTTGGAACTTGGTGGTTAGGGGCAGATTCGGAGGAAAGGATTCAATAAATTGAACTTTTGCTGACAGGCCTGTGCCTTACCCCCGGGACCGTGCGATTAGCCAACGGAACTGATGAGTGTAGACAGCCGAATCAAGACGTTGCTCTCTCAGGAGCCAACGCCCGAATGTACCGAATGACGTCCATCATCTCCTCATCCTTCAAGCGGCCTCTCCAGGAGTGCATCGGACTGAACAATACGCCGTTGGAAATCGCGACCAGAAGCTCAAAATCGGTTCGACCTCGGGATTGGAGCGTGTGAAAATCTTTCGGCTGCACAATCAGGTCCTTTGAGTAAGGACCCTGCCCGTCTCCCATTCTTCCATGACAGCTGAGACAATGGGTCTTGTAGAGGGCCTCGCCGTTATCAGGATTCCCGCGAAACTCCTGCGCCGCAATCCAGCTATTGCCAGCTACCATACTCAGGAGCACCACCGCCGTTACCATGTGCTTGGCCATTGCGTCTCCTCTCACTCGCGAGTGGCTGTTCTGCCCATCCTCCCGCTCATCACGTCAACCGAGGCTCAACTAAAGACACAGGATCGTCCCGATACCGGCCAGGATGACAAGCAACTACACAAACCCCGGTTCGGGGCCGATGCGTCGATGCAATCCAGGCACCAAATCCGCCAGCCCCATATAACTGAGCTGGCCGCCGAGAGCGCCAAGATCGGTCCGATGATCCCCCTGCATGCTCCCTGGAGTCACATACGCAAGGACCGCGCCGGGAATCATTGCCGGACCCGAGACTGGGCAGGACATCAATGGCGGCTTTCTTCGTGCGCGACACGGGACTGTACCTGACACGATAGGACAGCACAAGTCTCCATTCAAATCATGACCGAACTGATGCGTGCCACAACCTCGCCGCGCAGATTTCAGACCTTGCAACCAGTGACGGCAGCAAACGGATACCGTTACACCAGTCCTCCCAGGATCGGCTCCTGGAACTGGCCGGTCGGCCCCTGGCAAAGCGGACACCGCCATCCTATCAAGGGCGCTCGCGGACGCCGGACCCCATCGCGGAAATCACAATATCATGACAGGCCCCATTGGTGGCCACCAGGCCCTGCCTGTTCCGCACATCACGCGGTGAGTATCGCAACGGGGTTCCAACCAGGTCGGTCATCCGCCCGCCCGCGGCACGTAGGATCGCCTCGGGAGCGCAAGAATCCCACGCCTTGGTCATGCCCGACGGCTCCAGATAGAGATCAGCCTGCTGAGTGACGAGCAAACCAACCTTGATGCCGACGCTTCCGATCCGGCATTCCTCGCTGATTCCGAGACGCCGTCGCATCTCATCCACAAGCCGATGGCGATGGGAGCGTGAGGACACCAAACGCAACCGGGCAGGCCTGGTTTCTCCGGACACCCGCAATGGAATTTTTTGTCCGGCCTTCTCCAACCAGGCCTCCTGATTCACGATGCCTGCAAACAACTCAGCGGTCACCGGCCGGAACACCACCCCCGCACGGGCACAGCCTTCGACGGCCAACCCGATCATCACCGCAAACTCGCCGTTCCTTTTGATGAATTCGCGAGTCCCGTCGAGAGGATCCACGTACCAGACTCGATCCGGGAACGAGCCTACGTGGTCGATTGGCTCCTCCTCGGAGATCACCAGGTCCTCGGGAAACTCGCGTCGTAACCCATCGACGATCATGCAGCTCGCCAGCTGATCCGCTTCCGTCACCGGATCGCGCTCGGCCTTATAGCGCACGGCGAAGTCCGTGGCATAGATCTTCAAAATCCCGTCTCCTGCCTCCCGGGCGAGACGCGAGACGACCTCGATCTCCCGATCAAACTGCCGTGCGATGTGCATGAGACTCACGTGCTGGAACAAACTCAGCGAGGTCGGAACAGCGCCTAGCGAGCTGTGCCAGAGCCCCCTTCATAACAGTCACCGGTACGTCTGCTTTTCCAACGTCGGGATGATTGCGGTCTGCTCGGCGTCCGTGACCTGGTAGCGGATATACGGGTTCTCAACGATCTGATTGGCGTAAAGTCGGCCCGTGGGAGCGGTCACGTTCAAATTCAGCTTCGTCTGGCCTCTCGGTTCGATCGTGACCATCTGCTCAATCTCCTCCCGGACGTAGAGATGCCAGATTCTCACCTTATACGTGCCAGGCGGGATGTCTGAGAGTTGGAACCGGCCTTCACTGTCGGTCAGCGCATAGTAGGGATGGTTCACCACCAACCCCCAACTCTCCATGTACGCATGGAAGCCGCACTGCATCACGAACATGTTGCGCCCCTTCGTCATGTGGACTTTTCCCGTCACCGGAGTGCCCTCGTAATGCTTCGGGACCTGCGCACTGAGATGGGCTTGGGCCGGATATCTGGGACTGATCGGCAACGGCAGGTTGAACAAGACGCGCGGCCCTAGATGCGAAGTCTCATAGGCCTGAATGTCATGCATTGCGGGGTCCAGATTCACCACCGACACATCGTGCTGATCGCGAACGAGACTGATGAACGGAAGAAACCGACAATCGATCGCTTCGATACGCGGGGTTGTAAATTCAGGGAACGGTTTTCCACGTTCGATGGATTCGATCAAGACGACCACTTCCTGAAATTCTCCAGCGGGACCGATTCGAAATGGTTGCATCAAGCGCCACCCCCGCCCATCCGAAATCCGGCCACAGTACACAGCATCGGGAAGCGTCGTGAGGTTGTAACCCTTGGGGTGAGGGACCTTGCCGACCATTGTGACCGTGCCACTGATGGTTCCCCCGTCAGCGACGGTGATTTCTTCGTACGCAGAGGCCGGACAGACGCTCGCCAACATGGCGAGCAGCAGAGCCCAGGGCGCGCAGCGCATCACGCGAATGTGCCTGAACATAATTCGTACTCCTTCTGGCAGATGTTGAAATGAGTGATGCGGGAATCCGTTTCATGCTAACACAGGCCCGAAACTGTCAGCAGGTACGACAGCGGGCAGAGGAAGACGAGCCGATGGATTCGTTCCTCTCAAGCTCGGCCTGTCCGCTTGCTCATTCTTCGACTATATCTGCTTGCGCAGGAGACGCGGCGCCTGTCTGTGATTCCCTCGCAGGCACCTCCACCAAGGCCGCCGCCGACATACCCGCCTCGCTGATCACGGCCGTCACGTCTGCGTCACCCGGTGCAGGCCCGGGCCCCTCGTCTCGGATGTCATCCGGCGTGACCACAACATCAACGTGGTACTCCACTATCGCCATGACAGGACACCGTAGCGAGCACAGCCACGCACCTCCGGATTCAGCGCAGGCTCTCATCGAACCTTACCGATTTCAAGAACGATGGTCTGCGTTCCTCCATTTTTATCCTTCCCGAGGGTAAAGGCGCCACATCCGCGCTAGTTCGTCTTCCTCACAGCGGATATCACCATAGTGCACAATCGAACCGTTGCGACGAACCTGTACGCCGACTCCCTCGATTACCTTGCCGACGAAAGCGAATGGCATTCCCATCTGCGTCAGCACGCGACTGACTTCCTCTACTCGCCCATCCGGCACGGTCGCTGCCAGGGTTCCCGAAGAAATCATCCATAGCGGATCGAACTGAAACGCTTTGGCGAACCGTGAGACGACAGATGGAATCGGCAGCAGTCCGGCGTCCATCTCGATGGCCACCTTCGACAGCGATGCGAGTTCCAGAAGCGTCTCCAACAGTCCGCCCCTCGTCACATCGTGCATCGCGGTCGCGCCCTGAGCCGCAATTGCCACGGCTTCCTTCACGAGGCTGACCTGTGTCATCAGGCGGCGCGCTTCGGCCAGGTCGTTCTCGCTCAAACCAAGCTTGTGTGCCATGTCGGCAAAGTCCTGGGCCAGGATCGCCGTGCCTTCGATTGCGATCCCCTTGGTCACCAATACCTGGTCGCCCACCCCCGCGCCACGGGTTCGGAGCGGCGCGCGACCTTCGGCTGTTCCAAGCGCGGTTACGGCAACGAGGGGGTCTTGCAAGGTTCGCAGAGTAACCGGTATGCCCACCGATAATGGAAACCCCGATCTCGCGGGCCGCTCGGCTGGCATCACGCATAATGCGCTCCAGGAGATCTTCATCATCCTGGCGCGGCACCAACACCAGGGGCAATATCCAGCGCGGAGGAATACCGGTGGTGGCGATGTCGTTGCACGCCACATGGACCGCCAGCCAGCCAATGTTGGCGACGGCGCCAACGATGGGATCCAGGTGTGAAACCAAAATATCACCCCCAACCCGCGTTAATGCGACATCCTCGCCGAAGGTAGCACCCAGGATGACATCCGGATCGTCACTGACAGTGAAGGGAAAAACGCAGCGTTGCAAAACGTCCCATGAAAATTTCGACATCGCCGGCTCCTTGTCTGTAGGAGAAGCTACCCTTGCGGGACGGATTGAGGTTATTTCAGAAACGCAGATCCATCTGTCTCGGTCGCCGGCGGATGGCCGCCGTGCTCAATTCGTTTCTCGCGAACTCGGGGCGTCTTCTTGCTCATTCTTTGACTACATCTGGTTGCGCAGGAGACGTGGCGTCTGTCCGTGATTCCTTCGCGGACACCTCCGCCACAGCCGCCGCCAACGTACTCGCCTGGCTGATCACGACCGTCACGCCGGCATCACCCAGCGCATGCCCCGGTCCCTTGTCCCGAATGTCATCCGGCGTGACCACCAGGTCCACACGGTGCTCCATCAACCAATGCGCGACTTCCAGACCCCGCCCTTTCGGATGGTCCGCAAACGGGTTCACGATGATCGTCTGGCTGACAGTTTGTCCGGTTGCGACCTGCCTGTCCGTTAAGGCGAAATAGGGAGCCAGACCAAAGTGACGACCGACGGTCCCTGTTTGATCAGTCAGAGGGACCGCAATTCGCACCACTCCCTTTGAAACCGGCTCGACATGGATCAGGACGCGTTCGACGAACGGGATTTCGTTGCGAATCTCGGTTTCGATCGTATGACTGACCCGGTGAGCTTTTTCCACACTCTGCAATCGCACTCCGATTTCCGCTTCAATGAATCGATACCGCCCGGCGTTGCGGCCCATCAGCGATCTGACCTCGACGACAGCGGCCTGTCGCTCAATGACGCGCCGGATGCGCTGCAGGGTCTCTGCGTCTATGGAGGCATCCAGCAGGACCCGCATGCCCGCGGTCAATGTTTCCCATCCGGCACGGCCAATCCACAACACGATCATTAACGCTGCCGGCCCATCGAGCGGCCACCCGATCCATTGCCCCAGCAGCGAGGCGAAGACCACGCCCGATGACAACACATGGGCCTGAAATTCCCGAGCATCAGCCGTGAGGCTTGGCGAATTAACGGCCCGCGCGACCCGCAGCTCGTAGCGGCTGAAGAGCCACGGCACAAGAGCTGCGGCCATGACCCCGAGCAGGATGACCGGATGCATCACGATCTCACGCCCGGACTCGACGACCGCCTCCTTCGCGATCTCGTAGGCGGTCAGAAAAATGAACAGCCCGACGATGATCGCCGCAACATTCTCGACCTTATACAATCCATAGGGGAAAGCGCGGGACTTCCGCTGCGAGAGCCTCAGGCCGACCCAGACGGCAGCCGAAGCAGCGAGATCCGCCAGGTTATGCACAGTCTCGGCCATCAGGGCGAGACTGCCCGAGTACGTCGCCATGACGAGATTCAGGGCGAGCAGGAAGATGTTGACCAGGAGCGAGTAGATGGCGACGCGCTCGGCAGGCGGTGTCGCCTCGCCACGATCATCCGGCGAGAGCCAGGCGAACCATTTCACAGCCATCCTCCCAGGGCCTTCCGATCATCCCGATGAATGCGCGGACCGCGTGAAGCGACCGGCTACAGGGCCCCGGAGGCGGGCGTCCCGGACATCGGGCAGGCGTTCGAGAGCGTCACCACCATCACCATATCCCTTGTTGCGCTGCTTGCGCGAATATCTCTTTCAAGCGGCGAACACGGCCTCATCATCTCCGGTCACCAGCGTGCTCTTGTCCCCGGGCCGAACAGTCAACCCATGCGCCTGAAAGACGCTCAGCGCCTGCTCAATCACCGTCGACGCGTGCGCGCGGCGAAGCGGATAGAGACTGACCTGCGCTGAAATGCCGATCATCACTCCCCTCCTGTTTTTCGTCGTCCAGATGCACTGCCAGCCCGATGAAGCCGCCCCCGGGCACTGGCAGGTCCGGCAGGTGCGGGATCGGCCAAAGCGTCGTGCGCCATCGCATAGACCGGAGGCGTTCTCCGGCCGCTTGCCCGACCAGCCGCTTCAACTCATCGACGGAAAAGAATTGCGCAGTTTGCCAGAGGGGGTTCCCCGAAGCCCGATATTGAAGAGTAAGAAGACTCCACCGATTGAGCACACCGAGAATCAGACCCTGCCGCGCGACGCGGACGGCTTCCACCAACGTCTCGAGCGGCCTGTCCACGAATTCGAGGGTCGTGATCACGACCACAAGATCGACACTCTGGTCCGCAAAGGGGAGCGCCTCGGCATCGCCTCGCAGGCAGGGTGGGCTCTGAAGGCGGCGGGCTTCCATCAACATGGGCCAGGAGAGGTCAAGCCCGATGACATCAAGCCCTCGCTCGGCCAACCATCGGCTGAAGTGGCCGGTCCCGCAGCCGACCTCCAACGCGGTCCGCGCTTCAGGGAAGTGAGCCAAGAGCTTCCCGAGCAGACGTTTCTCTAACGCATCGGCCTCGCGTCCCAGTCCCGCATACCAGTCTTCATAGCGTGTCGCCACCGTGGGATCAGCAAAAGGATTGACGATATTCGAGATCATGGAACGCTGTCCTCAAAGCCACGGTGAACGAAGATGCGAAGCGTATTCAGAACCGTACTCAGCCTCAGCGCGAAGCCAGAACCCAGCTGGCGGATTTTTCTAAGGACCTGCTAGGTCACCGGCAGGAACGGAGCAAACGTACGAAGGTAACTCAGCACGTCGAGCATCTCCTGCTCGGATAAGCGATCCCTCCAGCCGTGCATGGGACTGAAGAGCACACCCTGAGAGATGCCGAGCATGAGCTCTGTATCAGTTTTCGAGCGCGACCTGAGAGACTGAAAATTCGCCGGCGGCACGATCAGATCGCGAGCGTCAGGGCCCAGCCCATCACCCGCTTGACCATGACAACGGAGACAATGCTTCTGATAAATCGCCCCCCCGTTCTTAGGATTGGATAGCCTCGTTTCCGCGATAGCCCAGGAACCGAACATCATCATCAACAGAGCGATTACAACCATGCGCCCCCTCATAATATCTCCTCTCATCCTTGCCCTTGCCAATTGATCTATTGAACCCAAGAAGGGGACTTATCCTTCCAACGCACGGCAGCAATGCCGACTCACACTGAATCCACCGACATCCTGAAGACTTCACAATCAGCGTGGTTGCTCCCCGGCAAGATCACCAGCAAGCCCCATACCAACAGCAGGGCGGTGGTGTTGGTCTGTGTGACGAGGTGCTCGATCTTCTCTCGGTTCCTGCGGATGATCGTGAAGGAGAGGTAGAGACCGAGCCCGATAAACCAGGCCACCAGGGCGCCGCTGAGCGGCTTGCCGTCGATCAGCGTCACGGCCATCACCAGCACAATAAGCAGTTCGGCTGACACCTGTCGCTGGAGGATCAGCGATTTCAGCAAGTCGTAGGCATACAGGGTCAGGCAAAACAGATAGAAGGGCACCGCCAGCTGGTAGTAGAAGGGGATGCCAAACAGGGCCTCGATGGCCAGAAGAATGACCGGAATGAGTGCCGCAACAAGCCGCAGCAAAAAGATATCCCCGCGAGGGCTGATGCGGAGAAGCATCTGATCCAAGCGCTTGAACAAGGATTCGACGCGCAGGGCCTTACCATCAATCCGTGTCATGTGGCCTCACACGAGTCGCGATACGACTCCAAGGCACAAGGCTTGTCAGCCCGCAAATCGATGGAGCCACGGGTTCCACGTTCTTCTGCTGTGGCCTCAAGTCTTGAGGCAGCGATCATAAAATCTTTCTGCTATGCTGCACCGCATCGAGGAAGGCATACGATGGACTCACTCCCTGCCTCCTACATCTCAGTGGTAGTTCTTGCCGTCCTGTCAGGTGGCACGACTCTCATCGGCGTCTCACTCGCCATAGCCCTTGGCGAGCATCCCCGAATGATAGCGATGGGTATTGGATTCTCAACCGGCATCATGGTCCTGATTTCGCTATGCGAACTGGTGCCGGAAGCCTTGAGGATTGCGGGGCCAGGAGCGACGAGTCTTTCGGTTGGCCTGGGAGCCGCGCTGATTCTGACTCTGCACATCCTCATTCCGCACATCCGTCTGGGCAAAGAACCGACAACGCCGACCTGGGAACTGCGAGCCGCCTACCTCATTGTGTTCGGCCTGATCCTGCACGATGTCCCGGAAGGCTTTGCGATGGCCAATGCCTTCTTATCCTCCCCGTCTCTGGGCCTGTTGGTCGCCTTGGCGATCGCCATTCACAATATTCCCGAGGAGTTCGCGATGGCAGTGCCGGCCGTCGCTATCAAGAACCGGGCGCTCTTGTTCAAAGCGGCGGTGCTCTCGGGACTCGCAGAGCCGGCCGGCGCTGTGCTTGGCTTGGTGGCAGTTCATCTCAATCCCGCACTCAACCCGTCCTTTATGGCCTTCGCGGCCGGCGCAATGGTCACGGTCTCCTTCTTCGAGCTGATTCCTCTGGCCAGAAAATATGGCGGGATGGGATCCTTCGCACTAGGCGTGGCCGGCAGTGTGCTGGTCTACTTGGCCCTACACGCCCTATTTCCGCATGAAAGGAGTGAGATGCCATGGCTTTTCATACCTACCGCACGATGACCGAGGCGGTGAAAGGGCTCCAGGGGCGCGGATTCACCGCAAACTTTGAGTTTGCCGACGGGCTCGTTCACGACGTGATCAGCAAACGGACCTTCCGGGCCGACGAACTCACGATCATTGAACACCACCGCTTCGAAGGAAGCTCGGACCCGGACGATTCGTCCGTCTGCTACGCATTGGAAGCGCATGACGGCACCAGAGGGATTTTGGCCGATGCCTACGGAGTCTATGCAAACCCGGAGGTCAGCGAGTTTCTGACTCGTGTGCCCATCCATGAGGAAAATTAGCCTGACTGGAGCCAGCCTGACAGGGGCACTCCATTCGCGATCTCCCTCCTAGGCGAAACGATCCCGGTACGGGCCCGCTATTCGTTTTCCGGCTTCTCAGTCGCTGGCGGTCCGATCACATCGAACAGCTTGTTCAACCGATGCGCGGGCAGCGTCGCATCGCCCGAGGCGGTGTGCCGAACCGACGAGGCGGACCCGATGCCGAAATGGTTCAGCGCATCCCCGAGACCGGCGCTCGCAACCGGCAGTCGGCCGGCCAAGTACAAAAAACGGAGGACGCCGGCCGTATCGAGCAGCCGGTGCGAGAAATACCGCTCGTGGCTGATCCCGGCTGCCCCATACAAGCGACGAAGAAACCCGAGATCGGCCTGGAGATTGTGCCCCGCGAGAACGAGCTTCTCTTGACCGGGCAACGCCAATCTCCCTTTCTCGAACGAACACCTCGAATGAATCGATGATCTGACGGTCCTGCCAGATCACGGCGCCCAGCGACAACACACTGTGCTTGCACGGATCGAGTCCCCCCATCTCCATATCCAAAACCACGAGTCATGCCATGAGTCACAAGCCCTTAGATCCAAAATAGATGCGGCCACACCCGAGCTCATCATGACTGCCGGCCCCGGCTTTGTTGTTGCACTGCGGCCGAGTCGTCAGGCACCGACGGGATCATAGATGATCAAGATCGTCGCGCCAGTGGCGGTTGTGATCGGCGACACATCCGCCTGTTTCGGTAACAGCCGGTAGGACCCTTGCTCAAAGGTCCTGTGATCAGTGTGGTACTCCCCCTCGACGATGTAGTGTTGCACCACCCCCACATGGGTATGTGGCTCTATCCGGCCACCAGGCGGCAAACGCACCAACATCGTTTTCGCCCCGCAATGGGGCTCTTCTCGAAGAAGTTTCACCTCGCCCCTGCCGGGAAACTCCTTGAGTTCCCGCCATCCGGTATACAAAGGATGGTGTTCTATTTCTTGCATGCCATTTCCTCCGTTCATAAGGCCATCACGAGGTCGTCAAGTTTCTGTTCGCCGGTCTTGAAGAGCGACCGGTCCCCTGTCGTAAGCGATCATGATGATTCGAGAAAAACTCCCTCTTTTTTGAGTTCCAAATACCCAATGTGTCGGCCCGCTATGTCGCTCCGTCGTTCGTGCTGGATCCGTGTCTCAGCCCTTGATGCAAACGAGCGCGGGAAAGGCTCCCACCTCGGACATGCTCCCGGTTCCGGTCTGTCCTCCTGGTCTCCCTGTCTATCTGACTCGGGCTAGTCCTGTGCGGCCGACTCGCCGCGCGCCTCGCCGGTAGCGGCGAGCACGGCATCGAGACCTCGACGGGCAGACTCCGGTGGTGGCGCTTCCCGGCGAACGCCTTGGTCACCGCCGAAGACCGGACGCTCCACTTGGTAGAACAGGCCGAGCGTCACCCCATCGTCTTCGAGCGCCGCGCGCATGGCCTCCAGCAGGTCGTGGGTGGGCCCTTTCTCCCGCCAGATCACCCGCTCTCGCAGAGCGCGATCCTCGGGACGGAAGGTCACGCAGGGCGACAGGACCTCAATGGCGGCAAACCCGCGATGCCGAATCCCTTGAGCCAGCAAGGCCGCCAGGCGCTTGGGCTCCCAACTGCACGCACGAGCGACAAAAGTCGCGCCCGCCGCGAGCGCCAGGAGCAGCTGACGCAGCGGCGGCTCCACGGAGCCGTCCGGAGTCGTGGCGGTGACGTCGCCTAACGGTGTGGTGGGTGATACCTGTCCTTTCGTCATCGCGTAAATCCGGTTATCCATCACCACGCAGGTGAGGTCCACATTGCGTCGCGCCGCGTGAAGAAAATGATTACCTCCGATACCATAGGCGTCCCCATCCCCAATCGTCACAATGACATCGAGATCGGCTCGCACAAGCTTGAGGCCGGTGGCCACCGGCAGGGCGCGTCCGTGAATACTATGGAACCCATACCCTCGCACATAGCCGGGCATACGGCTCGAGCAGCCGATCCCTGAGACGATCACGTACTGCTCAGGGTCCAATGCCAGGCTGGCGAAGGCTAGCGTCAACGCGTTCAGGACGCCGAAGTCGCCGCACCCGGGGCACCAGACTGGCTTCAGAGTTGAGAGATAGTCTTTTGCCTGACGTGCCTTCACAATATTTCCAGTCCCTGCACACCTGCCATAGCACCCGCACCTGGCATGTTCACTGCGTCGAGCAATTCCCCCACCCGGTAAGGCATGCCCCCCGGCCTTGCGAGCGACACCACGCGAACGGGGAGCCGGTAGAAGGCGCGCAGGTAGTACAAAAACTGCGCCATCGACGACAGCTCGGCGACATAAAGCACCTCCGATCCCTGAAGCATCCGCTCCAGTTGCTCAGGCTGCGGCGGAAACAGCAGGTGGAGGATGATCCCTCTTACTTTCGTACCCTGCTCCGTAGCAGCGCGCACGGTCTCGCGGAGTACGCCGCCGGTTGAACCCCAAGCGATCACAACGCCACCGGCGCGTTCGGATCTCCACAGCACTCGACCCAGCCTTCCTCGTCCACGAGCGCCTGCAGCTTCTCTCTTCGCCTCCTGGCTTGAACTTGATGCGTGCGGAAGGAACTGTCCGGCCGGCCGCTTGGATCGTGTTCAATGCTCTCACCGGTATATTCCCCACCCGGCGTGCCAGGGAGCCCTGTCGAAGCATTCGCTCCGCCGGGATCGCTGGGGCTCGCACCCCTCCCAGCCTTCAGGGGCTCGCCTGCTGTCTGCTCACGTCTGCCCATCCCCTCCGGCGGGATCGGATCCAGGATCTCCACACGCCCCCCAAGGAACTGGTCGCTCAGCAGGACCACCGGCACCCGATAGACCTCGGCGATCTCGAAGGCCCGCACCGTGAGTTCGGCGCACCCCCGCATTGAACTCGGTGCCAGGACCACACGCGGATTGTCCCCGTGGCTCGATGCTACCGCCGCCCAAAGATCGGCCTGTTCCGTCTTCGTGGCGATTCCGGTGCTCGGACCGACACGCTGGACATCGACGACGACCAACGGCACCTCAGCCATGAGAGCAAGACCCAGCCCTTCAGCCATCAGTGAAAACCCCGGCCCGGAGGTCGCAGTCATGGCCCGTTTGCCGCCAAAAGAAGCGCCGATCGCCATGTTGATGGCGGCCAGTTCATCCTCCGCCTGCACAAGGACGCCGCCTCGCTCCGGCAGGTGGCGGCTCAGCGCCTCCATGATATCGGTCGCCGGCGTAATGGGATAGCCCGAGAAAAACCCGCAGCCCGCGTGCAAGGCTCCGAGGACGACGGCTTCGTTCCCGGTCAACATCCACCGCCGGACGTCCGTGGCAACTGCGGGTAGCTTGCGCTCCCACTTGCCTGCTTGACGTGCCCAGGCAGCGCCATGCTCGAATGCCCGTAGCGCCGGCTCCCCGCCCCGCACCCCAAACCGTGCGGCCACCACGGCCCGTGCGGGCTCATCTCCCAAGCCCAGCAGCCGACAGAGCGCCCCGAAGGCCACCAGATTCGGCCTCGCTTCAGACCCGAACTCGCCGGCGAGACGCTTCCAGGGCGCCGGGCACCGGATTGCTTCGGCTGGCAACCAGCGTGGCAGGTCGCCGGCGGCCTCTTCGTAAATGAACCAGCTGTCAGGCTTGAACTGTAGCTCGTACTGGACGTGCTCGCCATTGCTCCAGTCGAAAGCCACCACCAAATCAAGCGCGTCCGGCATCACCTCGAACGGCCGTAACCCCAGCCGAAGGAAACATGCGCTTTCCCCGCCCCTGACTTCAGGACCGTAGGTTCTGGTCAGCAGCCCGTACAGCCCGCAGGCGGCTGCCGTCTCGATGAGCAGGTCGCCCAGCTGCATCACCCCGCTGCCTCCGCTTCCGATCACAGCCATCGCGAAGTCGGATCTTGTTTCAGACATGGCTCATGATTCTCCACTGCCACACCGCCGCTGCACGTCTAACTCCCTGCAGCATTGATCTTCATGCCGTTCAAACGCTCGTTTCGCAATCAGAGCATGAGGACCACCGCGTAGCTCGCTCCGGCGCCTCACATCTCCGCTGAGTCGCACCATGCTTATGCCGAGGCGCTCTTGATAATGGCGGCGCCACTCGCTCTCCGGCCTCGGAATCGCGTCGGTCATGCTAGCCTTTGCTCACGATGATGCCGGCCGCCACCAGGATCCCTGCGGCGAGCGCAACAAGACTGTACTTGGCCGGCTCTCTCTCCGCCTGAGGAAGCAGATGCGTCGCCCCGACATAGATGAGAGCCCCGGCCGAGATCGACAACAGGGCCCCGAGCAAAGATGGGTCAATGCGGCTGATCATCGGGTACGACAGCAGGGTCCCCAGGGGGGTGCTGACGGCTGCAGCGAGGAAAGCGAGCCATAACGATTGCTTGGGACGGGCGCCGCCTCGAATGAGTAAGAGATAGGTAATGACCCCCTCGGGGAACTCATGGAGCACCATACCTATGGCTGCCAGGATTCCGGTAAAGATGCTGACGCTAAACGTAATCGAATACACGACCCCATCCAGGAATGAATGGAAGCCGATGCCCAGCAGCGGCACCAGTCCAATGGCGAACTCGGGATTCTTGTCGCAGACATAGGCCGTGAGGAACCGGTTGAACAGATGCATGAAGACGTAGCCAGCGAGCAGGTATAGAGGCGCCTGCTCGTTCATCCCAAATGATTTGGGAATGATATGCAGAAAGGACACGGATATGAGAACCCCTGCCGCAAAACAGGCAAAGTAGGTGCTGTTCCTGCGGCCCCAGCCCTCGAAATGGCGAATGACATAGATCCCGGTCGTCGTCACAAGCGCCGCCAGCAGGCTGGTGGAGAAGGGGATCCACAGACCCGACATCATCGGTTACTCCGACGCCGCATCATAGATCATGAGAATGGTGACTCCGTCCTTCGTAAAGATGGTCGAAACATCCGCATGTTTCGGCAAGAACCGATAGGTTTCTCGGCCCAGCGTCTTCCCCTGCGTCTCACATTCCCCTTCGAGCACATAATGCTGCACAGGAGCGACATGGCTATGGGGAATGATTTGGCCTCCGGCCGGCAACCGAACGATGATGGACTTGGCCTTCCCCTTGCCCTCGTCCCGCAACACGGCCACCTCGCCCTTGCCGGGAAACTCCCGCAGCTCTCCCCAAACCATTGCTCCTGGATAGTGGATGATTTCGTTCATATGTACCTCCCTTTGGCTCAGGTTGTATTGTGACCGATCGTGAACAATGGACAACGATCTCGCCATTGCGCGGTGCTTGTCCTAACCGTTCCCGCATGCGGCTCAATAGCCGTGCTTGAAGATCATGGCGCACCTATTCCTCTCCCGATGAGGATATCCTCGAAGAGTCCGCTCCGCTCGTTTCTCGCATCAGCTAGGGAAAGCTCACCGTGTCAATGCTGGTGCTGCTGTTCCCCGCTCTGACCTCCACCTGTGTGATCGCCGCCCCCCTGCCCTCCGCCACCCTTGCCGCCCCTACCACCTCCATGCTGCCCCTCGCCCCCTTTCTTCATCTTTTCACGATGGGCGAGGTCCTTCTCCCGCTGCTCCGGCGTCAATAGCGCCATGGCCTCGCGCTTACTCTTGATGGCCGCGAGCAGAAGCGTCCCTTCTGCCTTCTTCAACTGATCAACCTTTGCTTCGATGGGAGAGAGGCCGGCCTGCTCCTCCTCCAACAGCGCATGCAATTCCAGACCGGCAATCTTGATCTCAGCCTCCATTCTGGCTTGAGTGCGCTTGAAATCCAGCTGCATGGCTTTGAGCTGTTTACTCTGCTCCGGCGTCAGTCCGATCTCCTTTGCATGCTTCAGCAGATGCTTGAGATAGTGCCCGCTGTGCTCGTCCTGCTCGCCCTGATCTTGCCCGCCCTGCATCTGGCCGCGCTTCATCCCTCCGTGGCCCTCATCGGCAAGGCCGGTGAGCACGGTTACGGCAACTATCAATGTGGCTCCGATTAATCCAGCGACCCATTGTCTCTTCATCATGACCATCACCTCCAGTCTAAAACCGAACCCCATACATCCATTGTACTTAGTCTATTGAACCGCGCCCTCCTGCTATTCAAAGCCGCATCGTGCATCAGAACGACGCCCCTTATTTCGGCAACTTCGGCATTTCGAACTTGATCGGTTCTCCCGTCAGCGCCTTCAGGAACGCGATCAGGTCCGCTTTCTCCTCCTGCGTCAGCCCCAGCGATTTGAGTAACGGACTCAGATTCGGATTCGACCCGCCGCCCTGATCGAGAAAGTCCACCACTTCTTCGAGCGTTTTAAGGACGCCATCGTGCATATAGGGGGCGGTCTCGATGATGCTCCGGAGCGTCTGGGTCTTGAAGGCGCCTTTGTCCCGCTCCTGCCGCGTCACGTAGTAACGGCCCAGATCCTCTTTCATGGGGCCTGCCTGCGGAACGCCCAGGTTGTGGAACTGATTGTCGGTGAAGTTCGGGCCGTTGTGACACAGCACACAGCGGGCCTTTCCCTTGAACAACGCTACGCCCCTGACCGCTGCCTCATCCATCGCCTTGGCATCGCCCATCACATATTTGTCAAAGGCGGAGTTCGTCGACACGACCGTTCGTTCGTAAGCGGCAATCGCTTCCGCAATTCCCTGGAGATTCACATCGGTGCCGAAGACGGCACGGAACTGTTGCTGGTACCCCTTGATCTTGCCGAGCTTCTTCACGACATTCTCGTGCGTCTCCGCCATCTCGACGGGATTCGCGATCGGCCCGAGCGCCTGTTCTTCGAGCGAACCGGCACGGCCGTCCCAGAATTGGAGCGGAATAAACCCTGTGTTGTACACAGTGGGGGATTGCCGGCCACCGATGCCTCCTCCCACGCCGATCGAGGTTTGCCGAGGGTCGGCAAAACCGGTGAGCGGGTTGTGGCAGAAGGCGCAGGATATCGCATTGTTCTTGGAGAGCCGCCCATCGAAATAGAGCTGCTTGCCCAGATCGACCTTGGCTTTGTAATTGAGGTTTGTGGCCGGAATCGGCACCGCGGTCGGCAGCGGACCGATGTCGGGTACTGTAATGCCGTCCACAGTGACCGTTCCGACCAGTGCCGGCGATTGTGCCTCTACCTGCGGTAAGAGAACTCCCCCACTCCCCATCACGCCGGCTGCGAGACAGCCGAACATCACATAGACATATTTCTGTCCGCCCATAATCCCTCCCCCATCATGTTTGACCTGAACCAGTCCACCAGAGGATCAGAACTCATTCCCGCCAGCCTCGTTATAGGCAATGCGCCGCCCGCCTCATAGATATTCACATTCATCTCGCGTCCGCCTGCTATTGGATCATCCCGTGAGGGACGCCTTCCTGCATCTCTCGTGCGTGTTGTTCGGCTGCATCTGCTTCCTTCCGCAGCTGCTGCGCCATTTCACGCCAATGCGCAATTCTGGTTTGGTCCGGATTCTGTTGCTTCGATAACACCTCTGATTCCAGTTCTCTTCGGTGCGCCATCTCGCGCAGTTCGGCCGCCAAATTGCGGTAGTCCATGGCTGTCTTTGCGGTTTCCTGTTGCGTTGACGATCCGCTTTCAACGGAACCCGACGGTGTGGACGAACAACCCCACACTAGGACCATCCCAAGTCCCACATAAAGGATGAGCATGTGCTTCTGTTTCATATCGACTCCTTTTAATTGACCAGACTCTAGCATCCATTCCTCGCCTCGAAATACTCGTCGTATCGATGTACGAAATCCTTCTGCGCCAGCGGCACATGGCAAGAACGGCATTCGGCTTCTGTTCTTCCTTCAAAAACACCGGCCAGGACTTGTCATCTGCCGGCAAGGCCAACGCCCCATCTTCGGCACGGATGCCGTCTGCATTGCCGCACAAGCTGCGATCGCGCCAACTACAACCCCCATCGCCACGGGAGATGCCATTCGCGCCTGATCATAGGAAGCTCCTCTCTGCTGAGCTGATGGAACTTCGTCGTTTCTCCGGCTGCACGGCGCTATCACAACTGGGCCAGGACCTCTCTCATCGCGTGAAGAAACCGCCCGTTGTCTTCCGGCAATGCCGTCGTCACACGCATGTAACCAGGACCCAGCCGAGGATCCTTGAGCGGCTTGATCAGAATCTTATGTTCGCGGAGTCCGGTCGCGACGAGCCCCGCATCGTGTGGGGCCACATCGGCCAGGAAGAAATAGGTCTCGGATGGAAACGTCTTCACGCCGATCTTTTCCAACTCACTCGCAAGTTCCCCCGCCCATCCCCGCAACTCCACGGCCCGCGCTCGAATCTTGTCTTCATGTCGAAGTGTGGCAATCGCTGCCGCCTCGCTGGGACGGGTCAAGGGATAGGCGTCATTGTTCTTGTTCAGATCATCGGCCAGCTGTTCTGAAAGGATAGCGTAGCCCACGCGGAACCCGGCCAGACTGTGGGCTTTCGACAGGGTGCGTGTCACGAGCAAATTCCGATAGCGCGGAACCCATGACGCCACCGACTGACCGGCCATGCCGACGAAGGCTTCGTCGACAAGGAAATGCGTCCGCGGGTAGCGAGCCAGGAGATCCGGCAGCGGGGCCATGTCAAATGTCCCGCCGTTGGGATTATTGGGATTCACGATCGCAACGAGCGTCGTATCTGGTGGAATGGTCAGCGTGGCCAGGTCGAACGAGAAATTGTCCTGTGGCAAGAGTCGTGTCTCTGTGTAGGATTCCGCAATCTCGGGGAAGAGAACATACGTCGGCGACAGCAAGTGCACACGCTTTCCGAGCCTCGCGAACAGTTGGCGAAGGATCAATTCCGAGCCGGCATTGATATGAATCAGTCGCTCAGGCACTCCAAGCTGTTCGCCCAGCAACCGGCGGAGCGGCGCGGAGTAGGCTTCCGTGTAGTAATTACTTTTGGCCAGTTCATTGCGTGCTGCGGCGATCGCTTCATCCAGTGGCGGAAGCGGATTCTCGCAGAGTAGCATCTTGATGCCTGCAAACGTACCACCGCCTTTTTCGAGCAATGACGTCATAGATTCCTTCCCTGACGACGGAATCGTTTCGGACCGGGACCGGCCGGCGGGGTCTGCTGCGGTCCTCTACCGGAACCCGCCCCTTGCCCTGCTTCTCCATCCCGTGCGACGCACCGTTCAAACGCGGGAAGGTGGGCCTCACGTGACCTGGCTTGGAGCCGTTGAAAGAGGCTTCTCACCTCGGGTTCCTCCGTCTCACGCAGGAATCCGTCATACATCGCGATATTCTCATGTTCCCCTTCGACGCCGGCCCGACAGGCTTCCAGAATAGATGCGGGAGGCCGAAGCGTTGCCTCCCATTCATCGGACGGGAGGGGAATACTATATCGAGCACAGAGTGCTTCAAGAGCCCTCGCGTGGGTATCCTCGGCCTCCACAATGTTGATGAAGGGCCGCACGGCGCCGAACGTCTTGATCACCAGCCGGTAGAAGGCACGTGCCTTATATTCATCGTGTAGCGCTTGGAGAATCATCGCCTTGGTCTTCTCATCGATCATGGTCGAACCTCATGACTTATAAGCACGGTGGCAGGCAACACAGGCCCCGATGGTCCGCTCAAGTTGCAGCAAGATCCTGTTGAGATCTTTCGATGGAATCGCCTTGGCCAGGTCCTCGGCCTCCTGATGATGCGCCATCGCGAGTTCATGATACTTCGAAGGAAACGTTGCCCCGCCCTCCCGTTGCATGGCCTGGTGATGTTTGGGAAAGCCGAGTTCCTGGTGCGCCACCCTGGCTGCCTGATCAAATTTTTCCCGGCCCAGAGAGGCCACAATATCCTGGAGCGCCTCCAAATGCTCCCGCATGGTCAGCTTCATTCCTGCCTCAGCCGCTTGGTCGAGGCCTAGGGCCGCGCGTTCGTCCTCCCGACTATCGGCGGGGTTCCCTCCTTGATCATGGGATGCCCATGTTCATGCGGTCCCTCACCCGCCGCGCTCAGGCTCAACAGTGCGAGCAATCCCGCTCCAAATGACACGATGGTGATACGATTCATCTCGTCCCCCCACCCAGCTGGTCCAGCCCTCAGGGCCTCCGGGCCATCAGATTGTGATGACCCCCATGTAGACCAGCAGGCCCCACAGCGTGAGGCCGACAACACATACCGCCAGCAGATCTTGCTTCAGGTAGCGCACGCCCACCAGCGCCAAGCCGGCAAACACAAACGTCCAGGGTGCAGTCAACATGTGCTGACCGAGACTCAAGACGACGTGGGCCAGGAGGCCCACGAACACCGTCATCACACCCTGCACCGCACCGCGTACGGCTCCGAGATGACGGATCGGTCCGAACAACTCTGCCGCGATCAGCGTCATTGCAAAACTCGGAGCGAACATCGCGAAGGTGGAGATCAGCGCTCCCAGAAAACCTGCCGTCATGTAGCCGACAAAGGCGGCACTGATGAGGACCGGCCCGGGCGTGGCATGCCCAAGACCGATAGCCACTCCGAAATCACCAGCGGTCAGCCAGTGCCGATGGTTGACCACGGCTTCCTGCATCACCGGCAAGATGGTACTGCCATTCCCAAACGCCACGGCACCGATCGTCATGAAGTCGAGCAGCAGTGCGCTCAGCGTCGAGGGGACAAGTGAGGCCGTGACCGCGAGTACGATCAATGCAGCCGCGATAAACCCAGGGCAATCAGTCGCGACACCTCGAACACCCGGCCGGCTTCCCGCTGTGCCGCCTCTCCCTGCTGTCTCCAGAAGCACGCGCCCACCAACACACCGGCCAAGATGGACCACAAGGGGTTCACACGCATGAGGGCCGCCACAAAAACCGACGCGGCCAACAGCGCTCCCGGGATTGCGGTGATGTGCTGCCCCGCGAAATGCCATGTCACATGCGCCAGCACTCCCACCACCAGCGCATTCAACCCGACCTGCATCGTGTGCACGCCGGGGAGCGAGCCGTATTTCAGATAGGCCATCGACGCCAGCACCATCAGCGTAAAGGCCGGAAGCAGAAACCCCAGCATGGCGGCAACCGATCCAAGAGTTCCGCGCTTCTTGTAGCCGATAAATGCCACCAGGTTGGCGACAATCGGCCCTGGATACAGTTGCACGAGCGCTAGCCCCTCCTGGAGTTCCCGCTCACTCACAAAGCCTTGCCGGACAGCTACTGTCTTGAGATTTTGCAAGATGGCCATACCGAAGGAAGTGAGGCCGATCCGAGAAAACGTGACAAAGAGCTCGGTGAGGCTGCTACGCCTCATAACCTCAGCCCGCGCATCCGGCCACCGCACCGGATTCTCGACATCGTTCGTTGCCATGTATCTCACGAGTCCCTCCCGCTCACCGGCCACCGTGCAAACCGTCAGCTCATCCGTCGTCGACCCACTGTCCGCGAGCTCAGCACGTCTCGCCTTCGGCTTCACCTGTTGCAAAGAAAGTACGTAGGCAGCGGCTACAACTGGTGCAGCCGCTGCCTACGGGTTCCCGCAATCCCCTTACTTGTGTTCAGGCATGTGTTCCGTCACACGGATCGCATACATCATCGCCCCCATGCTCGGGGACTCCGTATCCCGCGTCCCCAGCGAGGCCCGCAACAAGGCCCCGAACATGCGGGCCTGGGCCTGAGACATCCCCGCCATGCGCCCCAACTCAATGGATTTCTTCCCGTGGTCCACCGCAGCCCTGAGATATTCCAAAGTGCTTTCAATCGCATCACAGGTGTTCACGGGCGTGCAGCCCTTCATCGCCTCGTGCGCTTCTTTCAGATATTTCATCACGCCACGGCCGTCGCCAGGATTCTCGACTTCCTTGTTAAAATCCGGATTGTCCGCGCCCACGACGATATTGATCGCTCGCTGCGTGTGCGCCCGATGCCACCCCATCCCCGGCTGGTGCGGCGCGACGGACAGTTCGGCATAGTGAATGGCAATTCCCAATTGTTCATGGGCCTTCATGAGGAGTTCATGCGCAGAAGACGCACCTTTTTCAGGCTCCGCGCTCCAGACCGGGGCCGGAGCTATGCTGAGGCAGAAAGCCGATGCAGCCATGAGGGCGACGATCGCCATGGCTTTGGTCTTCGTTGGCAAAAGGTCCATGATTGACGTATGCATGATCTCTCCTCCTTGAGAATCCGCTCTGCCGGCCCAGAGACGGGTTTTGTTAACAAACTTCAGCTCTGTTGTATGCCTGTTATGCCTGCTTTCGATACGGAGTGAAAACGTTCACCTCCTTTCCCTCTTCCTACATTCTTCCCATTCGCCGGAAACCGGCCCATTCGAGCCACTCACGAATGACATCGCCCCCTCCCAGAAACTTTTTCGTGAGCTGTTGCCCCCTCACCGGCATTCAAGAGGCGTCGTCCAACACCATCTGTCGTGGGGAGAATCCATCTGCGCCCCATCTGCAACGAATCCTGGGCTTGCCCAAGTCCGACCGACATCCCACAGCGTTGAGGCGATCACTTGCACCCCCCTGGCCGTCCCTCCCCTGCTATCTCTTTACGCAACACCTCCCTACGGTGACTCCGGCATCGGAATCGAGATCATGACCGCGCCCAGCACATCGCGAGGTTTGTAGTCCCGCTTCGGGCTACGGGGATCGGCATTGTGACAGCTCACGCAGACAGGCGAGATAGCCAGATCCGCATACACGGCCTGGAAATATCGCGCGCCTCCCTCGGTTACCTGGCCCTTATACGGCTGCTCGGGATGTGCCATGACCGCTTCAAGCGCCTTGCGCTCGAAGTCGCTCTGAGGCCCGCTTTGTTTGTTGATGGGATTCAGGCTGATCAAGCGATACCGCACGCTGCTTCCCGTGAGTGCGGCGAGGCTCGACGCTTCCTGAAAGAATTGGGCCGGAAGCGGGAGTGCGCTGACCTCGCGCCACTTCTCCGACGATTCAATCACGCCCCTCCTCTGCATCCGCTCCACAACGTGGACGGTATAGAACGTCCGGTTAGACTCCAGCACTGAATGGAGATAGTCCACAACCGTCTCCAGCGGAACACTGCCTGCCGATTGTTTGTCGGCAAAGCCGGTTCCCCACCCCCCGATGACACAGAGCGCGACACCTAATCCTCCGACAAGCCACTTCCTGATCGACATGATAGCCCCCCTTCGAGACGGTCTCTCCGGCCAGGAGACCTGCACATGATGAAATATGCCGAATCCCTTCCACCCCCTCTATGGAGCAGAGGAAGCCCCCTTGTTGAAGCTGAGTCTCGGAGTTTGCAGTTCTCCGATTTCAAAGGCTTCCAACTCCCACCCGGCTTGAATGCTGCGCCTGTCGGGCGGAACTTCGAGCACCCGATACTCTAGTCCGGTTGGGCCGAAGAACCTTCGACGCCACCGGCGTCGCGCCCGGAGCAAGCACAAGGGTCAGACCCCCAGTTCCGAGGAGAAAACGACCCCACGTGCTGAATACATTCATGGCTACTCTCATCACCCGTTAGGGTTTGAGTGACCGGATGTACGCGATCAAGTTGGCCAACTGGGCCTCTTCGAACGCACCGTCATAACCCGTCATTGCCGTACCGGGCCGCCCTTCCAGGATAATCTTGCGCAGTTGCACATCTGTCTTTGCTTGAGCCGCCTTGGCGGTGAGATTGGCCGGCGGCGGAGTCAGATACGCAGCCATGTCACTGTCGCCTTTGCCCGTCGGTCCGTGACAGTTCTGACAACTCTCAAGATAGATTTTCTTGCCGGCGTCGGCATGGCCTATCACCGAAGCCGCCATCGTCACCGGCGCCAAACCCACCACGAGCAGAACTGTGAGCAGGCCAGGTACTTTCATTGTCGGCATCGTCGTCCTCCGCTTCATCTTGCGCCTTCGCTTTTGTTGTGCATCGCGGGTCACGTTGTTAATTGAGCGTCATCATGTAGGCGGTCATCGCATAGATGTCTTCATCCGGCAGCGGCGGCTTTGGGATATAGGCGCCGCTCTCCGGCTCGAAGTCGTTCGGGTTCTGATTGAAGCGATAGACCCAATCCGCATTCAGGCGTCTATTGATCTTGATAAACGATGTGCTCGATGTCCCCCCTGCATACCCTTTGGGCGTCTTCGCCGGTGTGAAGTGACAGTTCTGACATCCATGTTCCCGATACAGCGTTTCCCCCCGGGCAAGTTGCTCCGCCGTACCCGCTTTCATCACGCCTTCCTTGATGCGAGCGTCCTTCCGTTTCGCGAGAAACTCCGCCACCGCCTTCGCCTGATCAGCAGGCAAGGCAAGATGCCGCTTCTTGCGCTCCGGGCGAAAGTCGTAGCCGACGGGGTAATGCTTAAAGTCGGGATTCTGGAGCCACGCGATCAACCAGTCCTGCTGATACTTATTTCCGGCCCAGATGAGATCCGGTGCCTTCTTTGTTTTTCGCGGGGCAGGCTTCCCTTCAATCCGATGGCACTGCAGGCAGGTGGTCTTGACGAGTTGTTCGCCCGGATCCGCTGCTGTTCCTCTTCCAAAGATCCCAAGAACCAGGATCGCCGTCATCGATGCGACGAGGCCAAGTGTAACCACAGGTGAACTCCTCCACCTCAGCCGGTTTTGCGTCATCTCATCCCACCTCATATCTCCCGTCATTCCTTTACGATCACACCGCACGCAATCCGTGGCCCACCCGGCGCATCCTTCGTCGGCGGATCGGGCAGATACTGGTCACGGAACTCGTGAATGACAAAGGTGCTTCCGTCCTTGTCGTGGACCGTGTTGAGTCCGTCGGACAGCGTGACCCGGCTGGTGATCGTGTACAACGACCCGCTTCGGTCCACATCGACGGAGAGATTCGGGAGATCTCCCAGATGATAGGGGTGATTCCCAAGCCCCGGGCTCACGTTGGCATCCGGGTTGACTTGGAGATCAATGTTGCCATCGTAATGTCCTTTGGCCGCCGAGAACGGCTCGCAATTTCCCGTCTCATGGATATGAATCGCATGTAAGCCCGGAGCCAGCTTGCTGTCAGGACGCCCTTTCAATGTCACCTTGATCCGCACACGGCCTTCATACTCCTCATAGAGATGGGCTTCGCCACTGATGCCCGGCCCCGAGATGACGGCCTTGGCATGTGCGGTCGTGGCATGCTTGCCGGTGTGGTAGGAAGAGCAGCCGCCCATCACGAGCCCGGCCAGGAACCCGACACTGATGATCGTGAACATTCTCATCTCACACTCCTTCCTCAAATCCTCAAAAGGCATCCATTCATGCCGGGCATCGCCCTCGGAGAGGATGCGCGGCAAATACCCCACCCGTCCTGCACTGTTCACGGAACCAGCAATGCGACAGCCATGCCTGCACGGAGGCTGAGCAGGCGGAGAAGAATCGGGTTGCAACCTGTTGATTAGACGTAAGGTGAGCCAGGGCCCTGGAAGGGATGGAATCGGGGCTGTTGATAAATGCTACTGGATCAAGCGGAGGTTGGTGCGAAACGCCTCTTCGCCTTGACGTTAGGAGGCTCGCTTCAAACTCAGCATATAGCTCGTCAAGTCATTGAGCTGCTGATCGGTAAGGGGGAATTTCGGCATAAACGATCCCGGTGACACCGATTGGGGATCACGGAAATGTTTGAGATGCCAGGCTCGATCCGGTCTCGTGTCCCCGATCGTGGAAAGGTCCGGCGCCACGGCCCCGCCTTCGCCATGAATGCGATGGCACCCGACACAGCCGAACTGGGCATAGACGGCCTTACCCCGTGCGACAGCCGGATCGGTCCTCGGCACCGCGTAGAGATTCTTGATCGAGATGCCCAGCAGGCCGAATACGACGAGCAAGAACAGCAGACCGCTGCCCAGCACCACCGGCCGGCGGATGGGATTCCGTACGGGGTTTCGATCGATGAACGGCCAGAACAACATGATCAGGATCACGCAGAGCGGCAAGACCCAGGTGGCCAGGGGTTCAAGTGGTCCATGCACATACTTGAGCAGTTCGTAATAGAAGAGAAAGTACCATTCGGGAACGGGCACGAAGCTCGTATCGGACGGATTGGCCTTGTCGGTCAGGGGCAAAGGAATGCTGAACGCCAGCGTCGCAACGACGAGGAAGACCACGGCGATCACGACCGCATCCATGTACACCTGCCGGGGAGCAAAGGTCTCGCTGCCCAACGACGCCCGATCGTCGGTCCAGGGGCCAGCCGGCCCCACCCGCCGGAGGACGAACAGGTGCAAGGCAATCCCGCCGATGAGAATCGCAGGAAGGAACAGCACATGAATCGCAAAGAACCGCGAGAGCGTCAGCGCGCCAAGCATCTCGCCTCCGCGCAGGACGCGGGAGATGAAATCGCCGATGAGCGGCACCGTGCCCACCATGTTAATCCCGATCTGGGTCGCCCAATAGGCGGTTTGATCCCAAGGCAGCAGGTAGCCGGTAAACGCGAAGGTCATCACGATGAGGAACAGCACCACGCCGACCATCCACATCACTTCACGCGGTGATTTGTAGGCGCCGTAGAGGAATGTCTGCAGCATGTGGAGGCCGATCGCCACCACCATCGCCGACGCGCCCCAATGGTGGAGTCCGCGCACGAACCAGCCCAATGTGATTTCAGTTTCAATGAACCTGACACTGTCGTAGGCGTGGTCCGGCGTCGGCGCATAATACAGCGCGAGGAACATGCCTGTGGCGGCTTGGAGAACGAAGAGGAACAGCGTCGCGGAGCCGAAGACGTAAATCCAGCTCGCCCCGCCGGGGATCGGCTCATCGAGTAACGTGCGCTGAACCGGCTTGAGATTCAGACGACTGTCGAGCCACTCGTAGAGGCGAGAAGACATGATCTCCTAACTGTTGAGTGCGGAATGTTGTGATGTGAGTTGAGAAATGAGGCTGCCACTCAACATTCAGCACTCATAATTCCACACTGTGCGAGAGGCCTGACTTGAAGTCCTTATACATGACGAGAAGTCGTCCTCCCTCCACCTTTGAAGGAAGCGTATCGAGGGGGCGCGGGGCGGGGCCTCCCAATACCTGGCCGTTCATGTCGTACGAACTCCCGTGGCAGGGGCATAGGAATTTCTTCTCTGTGTCGTCCCAGCGATAGCCGCACCCCAGATGCGTGCAGATCGGCGAAAATACCTTCACGTCGCCTTGCGGTTGCTTGACCGCCCATACCGCCTTAGGGGATTTAGCTTCCAGCCAGCCATCGCGAATGGTGGTCACATGGTCCAATTGCGTGGGCTGACCGGCGGGCAACTTATCGGCGGCGCCGACATCCACCCAGGCGCGCCGCCGCCGCGTGAAGGCCGGTGAGATCAGCACACTGAGTAGAGGAATAGCCAACCCCACCCCGACAACCGCTGCCGCGGCAACGGTTACCCAGTGGAAAAACGTCCGCCGGGACCCGACCGGAGTCGAGAATCCTCCTCCCAGTTGATGATCTAGGTCTCCGTGCTGGCTCATGAATAGTTCTCGTCAGACGTGCTGAGTTGCATGATCGAATGGAAGAAAGCGACCGGCATACCCTGGATCAGCACGAGAGTCCCGGAATAATCCATGACTCTCGCGCCGAAGGTGTCCCGCAAGCGTGACAACTGATGGCTAGGGTGTCCCGCTTTCAATATCCAACCCCAGGCCGATCCAGGCTCGCAACAAATCATGCCGGGTAATCGAATAGGCCACAGTTCCGTTACGTTTGACCGGAAGATTCAAAAGACGCTTCTCCTCCATTATCTTCACGGCCTCTTCAATGCTGGTGTCTTCCGTGACGGCAATGCGATCCTTCACCATGATCTGCTCTGCCGTCATCTGGCTCAATTCCTTGTTCGCCTGAAGAGCCTTCAGCACATCAAACTCGCTGATAAATCCAACGAACTCTCCCTTGCCGTCGACGACCGGCGCGCCGGCTGTGTGGGTGGAAAGCAACTCGACCGCAACCGCCAGGCCACTCTGATTCGTACGAAAAATCATCTCGTTCGTGGCCACGATCTGCCCCACTGTCTTGAACCCTCCCACTGGGACTCCCGGCATCTGCATAGTCGGCATAAGCTCCTCCATTTCCATTCTGGCCTCTCACAGCGGCCTTTTTGATCGGTTATAAAACAGACCCTGGCTCATTCGCACCGGACTGTGTTGTCGCACACACCAACCGAGACGTTATCGTTTGTTCCCGGAACCGGTGGCACAGGTGTTAATCCCGAACAGACTCCAGGCCGGACAAAACCCAAACGTGCCGGTGACCAGCGCAATCGTGCCGATGGCCAGCGTGATCCCCGTTCCAATCGGCGGAAGGCCCGCGAAGGCGCCGATTCCAATCAGCAGAATACCGAGCACGATTCTGATCGGCCGCTCAATTCCACCTACGTTGCATGTCATGATGTTTCCCTCCTTCAGATCTCGCCAGGTGCATCTCGTATCGCCGGGGGATGGTTCGAGCCCCCTCTAACTGTGAGCCACGCTGTGGTGAAAGGATTCAGCTCGTCTGCAGCCTCATTACTTTGTCGAAAATCTATACATATCGTGACAGGTCGTACATCGTGCCGTCATGCTCGATAGGCGGTTGAGAACCTGAACCGAGGATTCACCCTGCGCGATGCCGTCCGCCAAATGATCCATGTCTTTATGAATCGACATGCCCATTTGTTTAAAGGCCAGGGGCAGTTTCAGCATGACCGCGGGATTGACGTCTGCCGCCATCGCCATACCGGCCGCACGGGCCGCTCCTTCGGCCGCTTTGAGGTTTTGATCCTGGCTGCCTAACACCGTCACGACGCCGTGCACTGCCTTGAGGAGTTGCCGCATCTCCGCCAACACCAGATCGCGTTCCGCCGGCGCCAGAATAATCTCGGTGCGTCCGTCTGTTCCAGGCCTGGTATGACCCTGAACAAACAGTGCGACCATGACGCCCACCGTGATGACCCAGAGCACCAAGGTTCCCCAACCAACCACACGCCAGTTCATCAGGCAATCCTTTCCATTCGCTTATGGAAGCTTGCGGCTCGCGCTGCTCCCGAGCACTCGTACGTAGGCCGTCACGTCACGAATCTCTTCGTCGCTCAGTACAAACTTCCAAGCTCCCATAGCCGTATCTTTTCGGCCGTCATGAATCGCCTTTATGAGAGACCCATCCAATTTACTCTGTGATGCAGCAGAACTGAGGTCTGCGACCGGTGGTGTGAATTTCATCTCCCCATCCCCCTTGCCCTCGATTCCATGGCAACGGATACAAAGATTGGTATAGAGCGATTTGCCCTTCGCTGCATTTCCCCCCGCCGCAGACAACCCACTGTGAAACGCCGAAATGAGAAGCAACGACGAGAAGAAGAGGACCCCAACGTTGAATTTCATGGTTCTCCCTTCGCGAATAACCGCCGCAACCGCCATCCACAGGCGTCCCTAGGGTGCCGAGAATGCGATCCTCGTGCCAGTCACGTGGCAGAGGGATCATGAGGACAAAGGCTCTCGGAACCACTGTCTCCCAAAAGCAGCTGGAACGCTCCAACTGGAATAATGGAGAAAATTACCTCAGTCATGACAGCAAACTGGCGCATGATGCCACAGTATGGGGCTTCAGACGATGGTTGAGGGTCATGCGCGTTTTCATCAAATTGGAAATGAGGCAATTGGCTTCGGCCTTTTCGATCGTTCTTTCGCTTTGCCGCATCGTTGCCTGACTGCGGCGAGTTCCAGACGACCCCGCTTCGCACTGGTAAGAAGTGAATGCCAGCCCGGCCCGTTCAGCGAAAGAGAGAAAGGTGCTCATGACGCACACATTGACGGAGGCCACGAACAGATCCTCCGGCGACCAGATCCCTCATGTCCTTTGAACTCCGGAGGTCTCGCGACCTGAATCTCCGATTTGAGAGGCACAGAACCTGTCAAGAGGTGGGAAGCCTCGCCGGTCGGCCATTAGAACCGGAACCGTTCAAGGAGGGTGTTATGCTTAGCCACTATACCGCCGCACTGAGCGACGAGTTGTGAATTGTGAGTGGCGAATCCCTGGGAATTGGCTGAACCTCCGAACATATCCGGAACTCACGACATACGACGTCCAACCGACGGTCCGCCAAGAAGGAGGCGAGTCAATGTCCATCTCACAAACACTCAAAGAGTATCTGGATCACGAACACGTTCACTATGATGTGTTGCCTCACCCGGAAGCCTTTCGCGCCGCGCTCGTCGCTCAGACTCTTCATACCCCGATAAAGGAAATAGCCAAAGTCGTGGTGGTGAAGGCGGATAACCGGTTCGTGATGACGGTCCTGCCGGCCAGTTGGAACGTGGACCTCCACCGCCTCCGCGACATCTTCATGTCCCACCATGTACGACTCGCAACCGAGGATGAGATCAAAGACCTATTCCCCGATTGCGAGTTGGGTGCGATGCCTCCCTTTGGGAACCTTTACGGGCTTCATGTCTATGTCGATCAGTCGCTGACAGAGGACGAGGAAATCACCTTTCAAGCCGGCACCCATTCCGAAGCCATCCGGATGAGATATTGGGACTTCGCGGCCCTTGTTTTTCCGGTGGTCACGGAATTTCACCGTATGCCCTCAGAAGTCTGGTGAGTACGAACCGCATTGCCTACGCCGCAAGGCGCAGCATTCCCTCACTCCGGCGGGATAGGGGAAAGATGTCCGCCTCCATTCCCAAAAGCTGTAGACCGTCGGTTGTAGGGCGTCGGAATGTTGGAATCTTCGATCTGTAGATCTGACGCTTTCCGGATAATCAGCACATCATCCGGTCAATCGATGCGATGTGGTTGGGCGTCACGCATGACGAACGAAGAGGAGGAGCCAGCCGAATATCCTGATGCGTGCAACCCCTCCTAATTGATGGTCGCTTCCAGACTCACACGCGTCTTGATCGAATTGGAGATGAGGCAATTGGCCTCGGCCTTTTCAATCAGTTCTTTCGCTTTCGTTGAGTCACCGCCTGGTTGGAGCATAATGCGAGGCCGAAGCGCTATCGCCGTGACCTGAAACTTGCCCTCCACTAACTCCAGACGGCCCTCTGCCTCGCTCTCATAGGAGAGGAAGGCCAGCCCGGCCCGTTCGGCGAAAGAGAGAAAAGTGGTCATCACACACACATTGACGGAAGCCACGAACAAATCTTCCGGCGACCAGATTCCCTCATGCCCTTTGAATTCCGGAGGTGTCGCGACCTGAATTTCCGGCTTGCCTGCGCAGGTAATCGTTCCCTTTTTCTGCTCCGTCCACTTCACCGCCGTCCGATACGTATAGACCTTGCTGCGAACTTCCATCGTTTCCTCCCCTATCGCTCATGACATTGATTCACCTCACTGTCACCTCACGACTGCCGGTGCAACCGATCGGACAAACGCAGATTTTCCGAATAGTCCACCTGACAATCGATGACTGCCGCTCGACCACAGGCCAAGGCTTCCTTCAACACAGCCCCCAATTCGGACGGCCCTTCCACTCGAAATCCCGCGGCTCCAAAACTCTTGGCATAGGCGACGAAATCGGGATTGTTGAATTCGACGCCGGAGGTGCGGTGAAAACGAACCTGCTGCTTCCAGCGAATCACCCCATACCCATCGTCCCGCCAGATGAGGATGACAATCGGCAGGCCAAGGCGCACCGCCGTTTCAAGTTCTTGAGAGTTCATCAGGAACCCCGCGTCACCGGTCACCGCCACCACTTGACGGTCAGGATAGAGAAGCTGTGCCGCGACGGCGCCCGGCAGCCCGATACCCATGGAGGCAAAGCCATTCGAAATGATGCAGGTGTTCGGCTGCTCGCAGGGAAACATTCTCGCCATCCAGAGCTTGTGGGCGCCCACGTCACATATCACCAGAGCGTCCGGCTTGAGCGCCGCGCGCAGTTCACTCACGATGTGCTGCGGTCTCATGGGCCACATCCGGGATGCCGCATGCTCTTCGTCGAACCCATCCTGGATAGTCTGGCGGCAGTGCCGACCCCATTCGCCAGGGAATGAACGCAGAGATTGTCCGATTAAGTCGATCGAGAGCGCGATGTTGCCGACCACTCCGACCCCGACGACATAATGGGCATCCACTTCGGCCGGCGCCACGTCGACATGCACGATCGGTTTATGGCGATCGGGATTCCAAAAACAGGGAGCATATTCAACCGGATCATAACCCACCGCGATTACGAGGTCGCTTTCGGCGAGCACCCGCGCCGCATAGTCCTGCATCTGCAGACCGATGGTGTAGAGGGACAAGGGGTCGGAGTCCGGTATCACGCCCTTGGCCATGAAGGTATGGATGACGGGAACACCGAATCGCCGCGCAAACCGCCGCACCGCTTCTGTCGCCGCCCCCCGCACGATTCCGTTTCCGGCCAGTAACACCGGTCGTGTGGACTTCCCGATGATATCGACCGCACGTGCGACCTGAACCGGCACTGGTTCCGGAAGCACCGGATGTTGCACCAGCAAGGGTTCCACCAGGTCGGTATCCGTCAAATCTTGAGCGGCCACGTCTTCCGGCAATTCCAGGTGCGTGGCGCCGGGCTTTTCAGTCTCAGCCACTTTAAACGCCTTCCGCACGGCTTCCGGAATGATGTGCGGCCTGAAGATCTCCGCATTCCATTTCGTGACGGACCGAAACATCGATCGAACGTCGATCGATTGATGCGACTCTTTGTGCATGCGATCGAGTGAAACCTGTGCCGTCAGCGCCACGAGGGGTGCGCGATCGAGATACGCATCCGCCACACCGGTGAGAAGATTCGTGGCACCAGGACCCAAGGTGGAGAGACAGACACCGGCTTTACCCGTGAGTCGTCCCTGCACATCGGCCATAAAGGCGGCGCCCTGCTCGTGCCTCGTCACCACGAAGCTGATGGACGAGTCGAGCAGCGCGTCCATCACATCGAGGTTCTCCTCACCCGGCACGCCAAATACATACCTCACGCCTTCATTCTCTAAACAGCGGATGAGCAATTCAGATGCCTTCATCGTAGCCTGTCCTGCCGGGTTGCGGAAAAACTTTGATAGTGCACGATACATTCAACGGCCCGCACATACATCACAATAGAACGACCTTCCCGCAGGATGCTCAAAACAGCGACCTTCTTACCCGCCCGTCCCCGGCGCACCAAAACGCGCCTTGTCCCAGGCAAGGCCGCAGCAAGCGAAGCAGCCTGAGGTCGAGGTCAAGGTTGAGCGAAACAGACTCTTGCATTCTCAGCCTTGACCTGAACTTAAACCTTCAGAAAGCGGCCGGACTTTTTCAGCATGCTGCCAGGAGCCTGTCCGAGTAATCCTTCGTAGCAAGGCGAAGGAGTTGCCGGTGGATGCGAGGCCGCAGGCTCGAAAAACCGGAAGCGTATTCGCTGAATACGTTGAGGATTTTTACGAGCCGAAAACGGCGCAGATGCCGGCAGATCATTCGTCGCAGCAGAATGGCTTCACTCGGACAGACTCCTAGAGGTGGTAATCGCCGGCAGCCTCAGGTTGATAGAGGACTTCCTTGATCCGCATGGTTCGCCTCCCAGCCGGAACCCGCCAATCCACCATCCCACCCGCCCGGGATCCCAACAGGGCGGTCCCGATTGGCGCGAGAATCGAGAGTTTGTTCTCCGGGATACTGGCCTCAGAAGGAAATACCAACTTATACACATTCTCCCTGCCGGTCTCTAGGTCTTCGATGCGGACTTGAGAATTCATGGTGACCACATCATGAGGAATCGCGGACGGGTCCACAACATGGGCACGGTCGAGCTCATTCTGTAGGCTGTCCACATGACTCTGATCACGGGCTTCGACCTGGATGCGCGCCTGCAGAACATCCCTGAGCCGAGTCAAATCGAATTCGGTAATATAGATGTCACGAGGGTTCATGGGTTTACTCCTTACATCGTTTCGGTGACGCCCATCATGTGTTTTGTCACACGACGGTGCCCCGGTGGGAACTTTGGCGTTCTGACGGTCAAGATCGGACAGGTCGCCCGGCGCAACACCGCCTCCGCGACGCTTCCAAAACGGCTATCGGATAGGCCACGACGCCCATGTGTCCCCATCACGACCAAATCAGATTGATGCCGCAAGGCGCAGGCCAGGATTGCATCGGAAGGAATTCCCCCCGAGATCTCGAAATCTGCCTGCAATCCGAAGGAGGTCACCGCCTCCTTCAACTCCGTCAACTGCCGGGTCCAACGGTCTCGTTTTGGTGTCTCCTCTTCGATCATGCCCAGGCCGCAGTCCAGGTCATAACAAACCGGTTCCAGCACATGCATCAACGTCACCGCGGCATCAAGCCCCTTTGCCAGGTGACTGGCGTACTCGACCGCGTCCAGCGAAGAACTCGAAAAATCCAACGGAGCCAGAATATGCCGAATCGGCAACCGTCCGCCTGCCATCGAAGGCTTGCCGGCTTCTTCACGCAGTCCCGGCACAGTGAGCACCGGACAGGGCCCATCCTTCACGACCCGCTCCGCGGTACTGCCAATCAGCCCGTACACCAGGTTGGTTAGTCCCTGAACGCCCAAGACCACCAGATCCGCCCCGCTGGCCCTAGCGGCGAGACAGATGTGTTCAGTCGGGTTTCCCAACACTTGCCGAATTGTCGAAGGGATGCCGCATCCCGCCAGATGATCGCGCACCAACTCCAACCGGTCTGCAGCGTCCTTCCGGGCCTGTTCCACCACGACAATCGCCGCCGCCTCGGCGTTCAACCAGGCGGGCGCCTCGAGGACATGCAACACATCCAATGTGGCACCACAGGCGGTGGCCAGATACATGGCATACTCCTGCGCGTGTGCGGCATCGTCAGAAAAATCCGTCGCAAACAGAATTCGCGTCAGCAGTGGGTTATCCATACGTGCTCCTTGGGAGACGAGCGAGCACACACCCATGCAGACAGCCGGTCTCTCAATCACTGGAAAGCCGCCACGTCTGGCGACCTGTCGTGGGTATTATGCTCGCCGAGGATGAACGGTTAATTGGCCATGAATTGAGCAAGACAGATGCCAGCCTCCCACACCGGCGTGACAGTGCGGAAAGCCTGTAGCATTCTCCTGCCCGGCGACCGGACGGGGCTCATGCCACCGGCCCACTGTGGCCATTTGCGGCAGCGTGCCCCTCGCTGTGAGGCAATAGACCACTCCCGGAGGGAGACGTCACACCTTCCGCTCCCCGCCGAAAAGGGTTTTGAGCTATACGACCTGCTCCTCATCTTCTTCATCGCGCAGCAAGAACGAGCCCGACCGCTCTTCGGCCGCCGCGGCTCTCAAATGTTCGGCGAGCGGCGCAGAACCGGCACCCAGACGCGTGAGCGTCTCGACGATCCGGTCCGGACTTCCCCAATCGCTCCACCAGACACCCTTCATCTCCATCACTGCCGTATCGCCGGGCGCATGCGCCAGGAGATCTCGTGAAAAATTCAGGCGCGGCATCCGCGCATAGATCGTGCGCAGAATTTCCGGCTCCTTCGGCGTATCGATTGCATCACCGAGCCGTTCGAAGAGGCCCATCATCTTCGGGAGCACCCGACGTCCAAGATTCCAGATCGTCTCCACGTTTCCGACCATCATAAACGTGTTCCATAAGGCGCCCGAGCGATAGGCCAACTCTGCCAAGGCCGGTTCAGGTTTCTCCAAGAATGTTTTGACGGCCCGGACCGGGCGGGCGCCGAACCAGGCCAGATCATCGCCGGGTTGAATCCACCCATAGTCCGTTTCGGGGCTCGTGGGACGCGCCGCAAGTAACAACACACGTGTGGCCAGCTTCTCCGCAGCCCGAATGGCATAGATGACTTCACCGAGAAATCGTGCTTCGGGAAATACGAAATGATCGGAAGGAGCGATCACGACCGTGCCCTTCGGATCGCGAGCTCGGATGTAGGTCAGCGGAAGGAAAATACCCGGTGCCGTATCCGCATTGCCCGGTTGAACCAACACCATTCCCGGATCCCGTTCACCGATTTGTCCCCAGGCCTCCTGGTGTCCACGCCCGACCACAACGACCGTGCGCGCGGGACTCGCAACCTGCATCGTGCGGTCGAGGGTATGCTGGAACATCGACCGCGTCCCAAGGAACCGACAATATTGTTTCGGAATCGTCCGGCCGAGCCAACGCCTGATTGCCGGTTGCATCCGGACGCCCTCTCCTCCCGCTAACACGATCGACCAACGCCGGCCACCCGATTCCGATATCTCCCGCATGATGATCTCCTTACGTGGCAGAATGCCCATCTGGCCGTCGCCCCCCTCCGAGAGACAACAGCGGCAACATGCCATCCACCCATTCTTGCCGGCCTCTTCGCCGCTGAAACATCAGCTCCCTATTCAGACAAATCCAGCAGGGACAGACCCCAGAAGACCATGACTCCCATTGCCGCAATGACCAACAACAGCAGCAACGTGACCGGCGCCATGGTTTTCAGGTCTTTCATCTCGTTCACCTTTTCTCAATCTATCGGCGACGGGATCGTCGTGACCCCGCCTGTCATGATGCCACTGTACTCAGCCAACATGAACCGAGGATGAACGGGACATGAAGAATCGTTCATATTGGGCACGGTCGGATTCGTCAATGGGTCGGCGGAACATGTGACGTAGGATGAATGAGAAGACTGTCTGCCGAACGATCAACCCTGCGGAGCGGGTAGTGTCAGCGTGAACACCGAGCCCTTCCCGACTTCGCTCTCCACGGAAATGGACCCATGGTGGGCCTCCGCGATTTCCTTCACGATGGGAAGGCCGAGGCCGTGGCCTCCCGAATCCCTGGCGCGGGCCGGATCAGTCCGATAAAAACGCTCAAACAACAGCGGTAGGTGCTCCTGGGCGATCCCTTGCCCCGTGTCGCGAACGGCCACGCGCACGTCGCCACGCAAACCGCTCAGATGCACCGTGACGGTGCCGCCGGGATCCGTATAGCGCAAGGCGTTATCCAACAAATTGATGAACACTTGTTTCAAGCGCTCAGCATCGCCGAGCACCGGAGGAACCGGCTCTTGCTCCAGCACCAGCCGGATGCGACGATCCTCTGCCACCGGCGTCAGGTCCTCGATCAACTCACGCAGCAGCGGCTCGAGTGCGAGCGGAACCAGTTCCACGGGCGGCCGGTCGCCCGCGAAGCGGGCCAGGGTCAGGAGGGATCTCGTCAACACGATCAAGCGTTGCACCTGATCGAGGTTGGAGACGAGCACATCTCGATATTCTTCGGCCGATCGGGAGCGCTGCAACGCCACCTCCAGGTTGCCTTGAATCACAGTCAACGGCGTTTTCATCTCATGCGCGGCATAGTCTACGAATCGCCGTTGGCTCTCGGATGCTCTCTGCAAGCGGTCAAGCATGGCATTGAATGCCTGGGCCAGCCGCTCGAATTCTTCGAACGGCGCATTCAGATTGACCCGCGATCGCAGGTCTGATTCGGAGATGCTTTCAGCGGTGCGACTGAGCACCTCGATGGGCGTGAGGACCTTACGGGCCAGCCATCCGCTGCCGAACCAGGATGCGGTCAGGGTCGCCACAGATCCCAGCATGAGCAGGCCCATGAGGCTTCGATGCGTTCTCCTGAAAAATTCCAGAGACTCTTCGGCTTGAAGCAGATATCGTACCTGGTTCTGCTGCCGGATCGGAACGAAGACTTGACGAACCGACGCCCCCGAAGAGGTCTCGATCGTCGCATACACCACCTCTCCGTTTTTGCCCCGTTCCAATACGGCCCCATCCACCGACGGCCTCGGCACCACGGCGCTGCCTTCCCACACCACCGTCCCGTCGAGCGACAGAATATGGACCGAATGCGAGACCTCCCGCAATTCCTGCATCCGTTCGTCGGCCACCTGCGCGCCTCGCGGGACGACGAGTTCGTGGTCCGGCCGCTTCAACAACTCCGGCCGTTGTTCGATCAGCTCGGCCAGGGTGTCGGCGAACCCGAACAACCGGCGGTCCACGTACTGCTGCAGCAGACTGTGGAATCCGATGTAGACGAGCAAATTGAACACGAGGAGCAGGGCGGCGATGAGCGCCACCGTGTAGAGGCGGAACTGTGTGCGGAAGCTGCTCACTCGCCGGTCTCCAGTTTATAACCCACGCCGCGCACGGTGGCGATCAATGGGGAGGTGAAATCCCGGTCGATCTTGACCCGCAACGAACGAATGTACACATCCACGACATTCGTCATGGGGTCGTAGTTGAGGCCCCACACCCGTTCTAGAATCGCCGTCCTGGTCAGGACGATGTCGCGGTTCCTCAACAGATACTCCAGCAGGGCGAATTCCTTGCTGGTCAGGACGATCTCCTTTCCGGCTCGCCAGACGCGGCGCGACGCGGGGTCCATCTCCAGGTCCTTCGCCTTCAGACGACTACCGACATGTGGCCCACCTCGCCGCAGCAGGGCTCGGACCCGCGCCACCAATTCCGTAAATGCGAAGGGTTTCGTCAAATAGTCGTCCGCGCCGGCATCCAGACCGGCGACCTTGTCCTCGACCAGGTCGCGAGCGGTCAAGAGAAGGATCGGCGTCCGGTTTCCCTTCGCCCGGAGGCGTTTGCAGAGCGTCAGTCCGTCCAGCTTGGGCAGCATGACGTCCACGATCAAGAGGTCATAACTTTCATCGGTGGCCAGGATCAGCCCCGTCTCACCGTCGCCCGCCGTTTCAACCGTATGCTGTTCTTCATGCAGTCCCTTACGAAGAAATTGCGCCAGATCAGCATCATCTTCGATGACCAGAATACGCATGGACTCCTCGCTTCAATATTCACGGGACGCGACACGCCTGGCTCCACACACGGTCGGGCAATCAGACGGCACCATCATAACAAGGACGGACCCACTTTCCTCTGGTATGAAAGCTTCTTCATCGAGGCTTCATCAACACTTCATGGTAGGGTGGGAGCGGGACGCTCGGACGCCTCCGAGCTGTCACGCGACAGAAATGATTCCTGCGGCGGCGGACCGACAGCACCGGACCTCGTCGGCCATGACGCTCCCTCACGGACAGGGCGCAGCGTCCTCGGCCCTGACTCAGTCCTTACCCAATTGACAACGCACTCGACCGCACCACTTGCGTCAATCCCCACAACAGAAACAGGCCATAGACGGTGCCGAAGAACCAGGGGAAACTGATCGCTCGATGCGCCCACCACTGGCGATGCTGTCGGAAGGCCCAGGAAGGCTCAAAACTGCGCGGCTCATTGGTCTCATCCACGATGGTTTCACGATGCTCTCGTATGCGGTAGAGGGCGCTCACCGGCTTTCGTTCCGGCCACTCCGGCATGGCTTCAATGCCTCGCAGCTGCCACTCCCAGAAGCCATTCTGTGCGGAAAATCGTCCCAACACAATCGCCATCTGCACGCTCATGAGAATCCCGATCACGCTCAACAGCACGATGACGATGGTAAAGGGAAGGGCCACGGATTCGCGCGAGACCAGCAGCCCGATCACGGCGACAAAGATTGAATTCGCCGTGAGGTAATCCGACAACATGCTGTGGTAATCCCGGACACCCGACGTCCAGAGCGTCAGGAGATGACTGTAATCGGATTGCATGGTGCCCCGATCCCGATCTTGAGCCATACCCCTACGCTCCATTGCCGGACTGTCCGGCCAGGCGATATGCATTGCGGAGGTATTGCCCCACCATGCGCTGCGTGTTGAAGAAGGCCCCGTTGATCGCAATGGCATGTTTCATCATTTCCACGAATCCTTCCCGGTTCTGATAGAAACAGGGCATCACGTGACGCTCGAGCTTATCGTACAAGGCCGCCGCATGACAGGCCTCTAAGTCCGAGGAAGGCGTGGGACAAACCTCGACTTTTTCGCCGATCGACCAGCCTGTGATCCCCTCGATGTGTCCCTCGACCCACCAGCCGTCCAACACACTCAGACTGGGGACGCCGTTCATGGCGGCCTTCATGCCGCTGGTGCCAGACGCTTCCATCGGCGGCAGCGGCGTGTTCAGCCACACATCCACCCCGGCACAGAGCAAACGAGCCAGCGTCATGTCGTAATTGGCGAGGTAGGCCACCGACAACTGATCGCGCATCTCGTGGATGCGATGGATCATCTCCTTGCCGGCCTGATCCTGAGGATGCGCCTTGCCGGCGAACACGAATTGAATCGGCCCCGCCGCTTTGAGCAGTCGTTGCAGCCGTTCGACATCGTGAAAGACCAGCATCCCTCGCTTATAGGCAGTGGCACGGCGGGCGAAGCCGATGGTAAGCACATCGCGATCGAATCCCGCATTGGTCTCCCGATTCACTTCATCCACCAATGCCAGCTTGGCTTCGCGATGCGCGGCCCAGATTTCCGGACCGGGGATGCTGATGGCATACCGAAGCGACAGTTGATCGTATCTCCAGTCCGGCAGATGGCGATCATAGAGGTTCTGAAATGAGGGCGCGGTCCAGGTCACGGCATGCACCCCGTTCGTAATGGAATGAATCGGATAGCCGGGATACAACGAGTGAGACACCTCGCCATGCCGCATGGCCACACCATTGACGAAACGCGACCCCCGCAGGGCCAGCAAGGTCATGTTCAACGCGCCTTGGTGCTGACAGGCCTGCACGAGATCACACCGCCGGCTTCCCAGCACCCGGTGCGCCAGGTCCGCCGGAAACTGGTCGTGGCCCGCCGGCACCGGGGTATGTGTCGTGAACACACACTGCTCACGCACCTTCTCAATCACCTCAGGCGGCACGTCTCCGTTCTGCGGTCTGGTCCCGAGAGCCTCCTCGATCAATGCCAGAACCAGCAGCGCCGCATGCCCTTCATTGAGGTGATAACGAAAGATGTCGCCGCCCCCTAACGCCCGCAAGAGGGCAAACCCGCCGAACCCCAGGACCATTTCCTGGCACAGGCGGTAGTAGGGGTCTCCGCCGTACAGCGAATCCGTGATAGTCCGATCCCAGGGACTGTTGTCAGCCAGCGCCGTATCGAGTAAATACACCGGAACGGTATGGCCCGACATGCCTTTGACGTGGTAGCGCCAGGCACGAACGTGCACGGTGCGGCCATCGATCTCGATTGAGACCTGCTGATCTACTGGCTCTGCGAAATCACCGACCGACCAAGCAACCGGCTCCTCCGACTGCCACCCCTTTCGGTCGAGTCGCTGATAGAAATAGCCACGACGATGCAGCAGCGTGACCCCGACCATCGGCACGTCCAGATCGGCGGCGGAGCGGATGGTATCTCCCGCCAAAACCCCAAGCCCTCCGGCATAGGTCGGCATCAGAGGATTCAGGCCGATCTCCATCGAAAAATAGGCGACCCGCGCCGGCATATTCATGAGCAATTGATCCATGACGGCTCCTTCATGTACAGCGGCCTCTCACCCACTCGCCCCATTGATGCCTCATCGCCTCAAGGGTATTGCGGTGGTTCTTGAATTCCTCCGCGATGTGAATTCTCAACTCATCGGACATCGCCTCGGCGACGGTCATCGTGAGCATGCCACCCAGCACCGCCGGCATCGAAGGCGCACCGGGGTGCAGCCCTGCCATCAAGCTCAGCGTCGTAATCACACCGGACGTGAGGCCGAAACAGAACCCCCTCATCCCTGACGTGCGCATAGGGTGTGACGTGGCCCGTGAACTAGTCGGCTCGTGCGGAACAGATCGTCGATCCCAACGATCAACAGCCCGTTTTCGCCGATCCGTGCAGGCAGGACGTGATCCAGCTCTCCATCGCGTGAAGCACCTTGGCGACTGCACGGTTCGCCGCGAGAACGCCTCCATAGGCATCCTCGCTGGGCGCCGGTTCGAGGGCCTCAAAACTCCGCGCACCCAGCAGACGCTGCTCCGTCATCTCCACTAGCTCGGCTCGCAACAACACACGCACGCGACTCGGCTGCTGAAGAAACTCGTGTTGCAACAGGAGGCCGGACACATCCAGGCGATAGTCTCCACGGATCGTCGTCGGCATGGCCACCACCGCACGCCATAGCCCGGTACGCTCCAAGGATCGAATGAGCAACGGCACGACCATGCGTGCCGGAGAATCCGCCCATTGACTGGTGGCGTAATAGTTCACTTCGTGCAACCGGTGGACGTAGGCCATGCGCGGCGTATCGAACCCCGCGTCCGCCTGCGGCAGACCGACGACCAGCACCCGTTGGACGCCCGACGGCGTCGTCGGCACGCCGCCTTCCAAAGCCGATTCTTCCGATGCCAACACATAGGTACGGACCGGACCCTCCGTCGAACGGGACAGGGCACAAGCCGCAAGCGCCCATGACATCACCATGACGCCCACATACCTCATCACTTGACGGTTCGCCACAGCGCTCCCTTCATTCGCCAGGACCCTTCGGCTGAGCGGAACGGCCCAGGACCAACACATTGGGTTGTCGCTCGATCTGTTGCGCCACACGATTCAAGGTCGCGGTGAGTTGTCGCAACTCGCTGATGAGCAGCCCCGCGTCGGCTAAGGTCTGGCGAGAGAACCGCTCGATGTCCGGCTTGCTGGCCCCCACCATGTCTCCGACCGAGCGGCTCGTCCGCGCCAATTCTTCGCTCATCTGCTGCAGTCCGACCGCACTCTTGGTGACACGATCCAGCAACACCGGCAGCTGTTTACCGAGATGCTCCGTCAGGTGCGCCGCTTGCTCGGCCGCCTGGGCCGCGCTCTGCACCCCCCGATCGACCTGACCACTGCGGGCCGCCAGCGTCCTCGTCACCTCCGACAAATCTTTCACCATGTGTCTGAGCGTTGTGCGATTCTCCTCATCCAACACAGAGGAGGCATTCTGGGCCAGACTGCTCAGATTTCCTATGAGGTTTGCGAGTCCCTGCTCCGATAACACCTGCGAAAGGACTTTATCCAACCGCCCAAACAACGACGGTGCGCTCTTGATCACAGGATAGGATTGGCCTCCACTCGCCGCCAGTGCGGGGGCATCGCGGCTTCCTCCCGTCAAGTTGAGTGTCACCAATCCCGTGAGCCCTTGAGTCACCAACAGCGCCTCCGTATCGGTCTTGACCGGCGTTCCGCCGGCAATATCCACCGTCACTCGCACTTCTTCAGAATTCTCCGGGTTCAGGACGACTTCCTTCACCCGTCCGACATCCACGCCGCGATATTTCACGGTCGAATCCACGCTCAAGCCCGCAACCGACTCCCGCGTGAACACGTAGTACCGATCGTAGAGCCCGCGATAATCCGTCTTGCCCAACCACAGGACAATGCCTAACACCGTCGCCCCCAAGAGCACGACAAACACCCCGACCACGACAGAGCTGACCTTCGGTTCCATGCGCCACCCCTCAATCCTGGTGCAGCACCGTTGCGGCGTATTGCAGTCGGGCCGCGCGTCCACGGGGACCTAGGAAATACTCCCGCACGAGGGGATCCGTGGCATGCGCCAGTTCTTCCATCGTCCCTAATCCAAGCACGCGCCCGTTCCCCAACAACGCCACGCGATCGGCCAAGCGCCACAGCGTATCCAAATCGTGCGTTACCATCACCACCGTCAGCCCCAGCATACTTTTGAGACGCAGCAACAGCTCGTCAAACCCATCCGCGATGATCGGATCCAACCCCGCCGTCGGTTCATCCAGGAACAACAGTTCCGGATCCATCACGAGAGCACGAGCCAGCGCCGCGCGCCGCCGCATCCCGCCGCTGAGTTCGTTCGGATACTTGACCGCACTCTCCTGCGGTAAGCCCACCAACGCAATCTTCAACGCCACGAGGTCCCTGATCAGACCGGCGCTCAGCCGCGTAAACTCCCGAAGCGGAACGGCCACGTTTTCCGCCAGGGTCAAAGAACTGAACAACGCCCCTTGCTGGAACATCACCCCGAACCGGCGGTGCAGCGGCCTCCCATCGGACTCCTCGAGTTGTCGGCTGTCCGTGCCGAAAAGACGAATGATTCCCGCCGTCGGTGTGAGCAGACCGATAATTTCACGCAAGAGAGTCGACTTCCCGCAACCGTTGCCGCCGGCAATGGCGAACACCTCTCCTCGCACGACCATGAGGCTCACATCCTCATGCACGACAGCCCGGCCGAAACGCGTCGAGACATGGCTGACCTCGATAATCGGCGGCTCAGTTTGCTTGGGTAGAGACATGGCACCAGTCACTCCCCAAGATAAGATGAGGCGGGATATAATTATTTCGAGCATCCCGGTAGCCCGGATTACTCATGAATACCGTAGCGAGGCGTCCGAGGCCGAAAGCCGCCGGGGCTTCTCGCAAGTGAGGCCGACGCAGGCGTACTGGCAGTCCGCTGAGGAGGCCGAACGAGAAAAGCCCCGCCGGATGAGAGTATCGGACGCCGCAGTAGGTGTTCATGAGTAATCCAGGCTACAGGTCCCACCAATTGAGGAGAATACTGCAAATCGCGTCAAATATGATGACGAGAAAAATACTCTGCACCACGCTGATCGTCGTATGCCGTCCGACGTCATCGACGCCGCCTCTGATTTGAAACCCTTGGTAGCAGCCGACCATGGCAATCACGACAGCAAAAAACGGTGCCTTGCCGATCCCGATCACAAAGTGCCGCAGCGCGACGGCTTCCTCGAATCGCGACAGGAAGGCGGTAAAACTGACGTTCAACTGATTCGAGGCAATCAACATGCCCCCGAACACGCCCAGGACATCGGCATAGGCGGTGAGCAACGGCAGCGCTACCACGAGGGCGATGATCCGCGGCAACACCAGCAGTTCGAACGGCGAGAGACCGAGCGTCTGCAACGCATCCAGTTCTTCGGTGACTTTCATGGTCCCGATCTGCGCGGCATAGGCGGATCCAGACCGGCCGGCGATAAGAATCGCCACGATTAACGGAGCGATCTCCCGGAGCAGCGAAATGCCGACGAGGTCCACGATAAAAATATTGGTGCCGAACTTCCGCAGTTGCTCGGCGCCCTGATACGCAATCACGACGCCGATCAGAAATGTCAGCAGGCCGTTGATCGGCAAGGCATTGACCCCATCGACTCGCAGACAATTCAAACAGGTCCGCCAGCGAAGTCGCGCGGGATCCATGCCGAACCGGACCAGAGCAATCGTGCTCTCCCCGATGAAACCCAACCCTCGATGCACGTGCGCGAGCCGATCTCGAATCGAGGACGAGAGACGCTCGATCCCGTCGGGTCTCGGGATCACCTCTGCCGCAATGGCGCTCCAGTGGGACGACACGAGGTTCAACATCTGGGAATGTTCCGACCCCAGGCCTTCAACGGACGCTTCACAACCCCGTTTGCGACAGTCCATCAAGGCCCGATAGAGCAGGACCGCACCGCCCGTATCGAAGGCCTCGATCTTGCTGGCCTCAAACGTGAGGGAACCGGTCACTGGCCAAACCATGCCGCTGAAGGCTCGTTCGACCTGCGAGAGGCCCAGCAATGTCCAAGATCCTTGGCAGCGTACGATCCGTCCGTCGAGCCGCACGCTCGCTTGCGGCGTCCGTTTATCCATGCTCCGACTCGCTTAGGCCTCCCTGTTCCCAACTCTCGTTACGATTCCCGTCCACTCCCATATCCGACCCCTCGTTCAAGACCTGCGTCTCTGACCCTACACCTGTCCCTGTTCCCGCAAGGCGACGATCAGCTCCCGCTTTCCTATCAGCAGCGCGCCCAGCCCAAAGAGGATCGTCAGCATGGTCACGAATCCGCCGATGATCGGGATGAAGGAGAGGATCGAATACAGGACCAACCCTGCCACAAACGGTCCCGTCAGCGACAACGAGTCGGAGGGCCTGCGAAATAACAACTGACCCAGGCAGGTGATGGCATAGATTCGTGCCAGGTACACCATCGCCACATACAACGCGAGCAGGATGACTCCAATGGGCAGCGCGAACAGCGTCACGAGGAAGCTTGCGGCGACAACAGGAGTGGCGACCAACGCCACCGTGCCCCAACCGAGCGAGGGTCCTGGACGTTCCCGCATCGCCGTCGTCACCCGGAGGGTGAAGATAGGGTACATCCGCAGCAGCACCAAGCCGAGGATTAAGGTGGAGAGAAAACTGATGACCCCGGCCATGACTCGCATCCCGACGATGCCGCGGCGGGCGTTTTCAAGCGACCATCCCTCCGGCAGCGGACGACGCATGATCGCTCCACGGACCGTCGCCTCCTCATCGATCAGGGGAGCCGTCTCACTCCAGTATCGGAGCTTGCCTCCGACCACGGCCTTGGATGTGAGATGCACTGAGCCAGACGCCACGGCCAAATCGCGCTCGATCCCGCCGGATAACGTCGCATTGCCCGCGCCGACCCTGGCGTCCCGGCCGATATGCCCCGCGAGTTGCACATTGCCGCCGCCGGCAAGCAGGTTCTCCTGGACCTTCGCCGTCTCCGTCACATGGATGTCCCCGCCTCCGACCGTGACATTCCTGCCGATGGTCCCGGTGATGGTGACCTGCCCTCCTGCGATTCTGGCATCTTGGGCCACCGTGCCGGATACAATCACTTTGGCCCCCGCCACGATCACATCCCCGTTCACCGTGCCGTCCACCAAGACCTCACCGCCGGCGGCATAGAGATCGCCGTTCACGATACCGGAGATTTCCACATGGGGGCCGAAGGCGAAGTAGTCACCCTGCACGACTTGACCGGCCCGCAAGACAGCCCGATCACTGAACGGCGTCCGAGGGAACCCCTCATCGGCAAAGGCGAGGGGTACGCACGCCAACCAACCCATCGACACAAAGAATATGAATGGAATCACGATCTCTGCCTCCCTTCCCCACCGGTCTTTGGGTCAGTCCGGTCGGCGCTGTGGTTTCCTCACTGCCGCGCTCTCACGAGAACGACGATCGACCGAGAGCGCACCTGGTAGGTCAAGGATCGAAGCCGTGCTTCTCGGCCTGCCTCGCTCACGTCTGTCAGGCTCGGGAGGCTCGTGTCGATGACTCGCCGCCAGTCCGACGCCTGACCCTCCTGAACGGTGAACCGCAGATCTTCCCAATAGGCGTTGATCATGACATACAGGTCATCGTCCTGTTGCGAGGCGCCGGACAGGAAGTACGCCAGGCTATGCGAATTGTAGGACATATCCACGTCTCTTCCCACACCATACGAGCGATTCTCTGGCGGCCTCCCGATCAAACCCCTCAAGGAAGCACACCGCCTTGGCGTAGGGATCGAGCAGAATCTTCTCCGGATCGAAACGATGGCCTTCCGCCAGCTCAAACGGCCCCTCTACCCGATACGCATAGTACGCCATGCTGCGCATCTGTGCTGCCGGGATCCGGCAATGCCAGATTCGGCCGGACTTATTGGTGAGAAAATTGAAGTGGTACCGGGTAGCCGGAGTGACGACATCATCCGCCGCATATAGTAACAGCGTCACCCCGGTGGCATGCTTGGAGTATAAGGCGAAATTGTACGCCTGATCCTCCTCGAGCCATGAAATGCCCAACGGAGAGGGAGTGCCTTCTTCCGCGGCCCAGCGATCCATAGGCATGCCTATCGTCCGGTTCTGTCCGTGGATGTTATCGGCATCAGCTACGCAGCATCACAGCGACAAGTAGAGTTCGAATCCCACGGTCTCGACCTTCTGCGCGAAGAACTGTCAGTAGGGATTGAAGCCGTGATAGTAATTCAGCAAGAATCGAAAGCGACGGCTTGACCCGTCCATCGACCATTCGACCCCTCCGACGACATTGGTGTTGATCACCCAGTTGAGCTCTCCGAACGATTTGAGTCCGCGCCGAGCACCGGGGTGATGAGCAATCCTTCGAGCGCCTTGCCCAGGATCAGCGAGGCCATCGTCGGGCCGCGACGCTCAATTCCCCATTTGTATACGATGTCGATCGGGCACCGCCGGCTCCCGATGCAGCAAGTTGCCTCCATCTGCATACACCCGTACCCACCGATGGTCGTAGGATAGGATCGCCTCAACCTCCTCGAAACTGAGATTCACCCGATTGAATGCGGGATTCTCCAGGAGAAATTCGTCTCCGACATGGCTGCTCTGATGGTAGAGGCGCACCCGTGTCGACCAGTCACCACGCCGCCAAGAGACGGGGATCCCCACGATCTAGTCGGCATTGATCAAGTCAGAAGACGGCGCACCCAGATTGAACTGTGAAAAGACCCCAGCCAACAGGCCCACCTGCCATTCATAACACCCTTGCCGCGTGGTGAAGAAACCGAAATTTTCACCGAACCCCACCGAGCCGACGTTCACGGACTTCCCCACCCCTTTCACGGTACTTGTGGGCTCTTTATGCTGAACAGATTGATGGGTGGCGAAGAATTGCGGCTGTTTCGGATCCGCCATCAAGGGTCGAAACACGTCATCGCTTGGGAATGCCGAACTGCTCGTTCCACTGTCACTCGGTTCGTACCGGCAGTCGAGCACGGCGCTGTTCTTCCTGTCCTGCGCGTCTTCCGCTCGGACCTCGCCCATCGTCAGGACAGTGAGGCCGACCACCCCGATTATCGTCTTCCAAAACAAAGTCATTTCCCCCTAGACAGCGGTCTTATGGAACCGCCGAGCCGCCACCCACAACGTGGCTGTCCCCAAGATCAAGAGCGCCAACATCTGCGGCCACAGGATACCGGGTCCCACCCCCTTCAGGAAGATCCCACGGATGATCACCAGGAAATAGCGAAGCGGGTTGAGATAAGTCAGCCATTGCACGGCTTCGGGCATGTTCGCGATGGGGAAGACAAAGCCTGACAGCAGCATGGCGGGGAAGTAGTAAAAAAAGGCGCTCATCATCGCCTGTTGCTGCGTCCGGCTGATGGTCGAGATAAGCAAGCCGATGCCCAGTGTGCTCATCAGGTAGAGGCTCGTCGCCCCCATGAGGAGCAGAAGACTGCCCCTGATCGGGACGTCGAACCAATAGGCGGCGATCACAGTCACCAGCACGACGTCGGCAAAACCGATCAGCGCGAACGGCAACATCTTGCCTAGAATGAACTCTGACTGGCGAATCGGGGTGACCATAATCTGCTCGATGGTGCCGATCTCCTTTTCGCGAACGACCGCCATGCTGGACAGCATGAGCGTGACCAGCGTGACGATCAACACTATGACACCAGGGACGTAAAAATTCCGAGACTCGAGATTTTCATTGAACCAGGCGCGCGTCTCTAGCGCCACGCGGGCGGGGGAGGCTGGCTGGCCGGTCGCCCGGACGAACCGGGTGAGCAACACGGTTTCGCTGAACCGTCCGGCGATTTGCCCCGCATAGTTGAGCACGATGCCGGCCGTGTTGGAGTCCGTCCCGTCCACAATGATCTGCACGGCCGCAGTCCGCCCGGCGCGCAGATCATCCCCGAACCCCTTGTTCACCCGCAGCACCGCTTTCACCTCGCCGCGATCGAGGAGATCCCGGGCCTTGTCTTCACGGTCAACATACTCCACCACATCGAAGTAGCCGGACCCGGTGAACCGGGCGGCCAGCTCGCGGCTGGCCCGGCTGTTGTCCAGGTCAAAGATTGCGGTCGGGATGTGGGTGACGTCCGTGGTGACGGCATAGCCGAACACCAGCGTCTGCACCAATGGCATCACGAATATCACGGCCCTCATCCGCGGATCGCGAAGGATCTGGATGAACTCCTTGATCAGCATGTGGGTGATCCGTTCGAGCATCGTTTTCTCACGCCATTTTTTTCTTGAAAACCAGATTGGCGGTCAGGAACACAAGCAGGCCGAAGACGGTCAGAAGCACGGCCTCCATCATGAGCAGCTCCAATCCGATCCCTTTGAGATAGATTCCCTTCAGCAGCGAGACGAAATACCGAGCCGGCACGACATGGGTGATAGCCTGTATCACTTTCGGCATGTTGCTGATGTCGTACATGAACCCGGAAAGCAGGAACGCCGGCAGGAAGGTGACCACCATAGCGAGTTGGCTGGCCAGCAGCTGCGCTTTGGTGACGATGCTAATCAGCATGCCGAGCGAGAGCGCGCCGGCCAGAAAGACAGCGGCCATGCCGAACAAGAGCGAGACATTGCCGCGCAGGGGCACCTCGAAGAGAAACTCGCCCATTAGCACGGCCACCAGGACATCCAGCATCCCAATGCCGAAGTAGGGCAGCAGTTTGCCGAGGATCAGCTCGGAGCCTTTCAACGGGGTCGAGATCACCTGCTCCATCGTGCCGGCTTCCCACTCGCGCGCCACGGTCAGCGAGGTCAGCATCGCGGCGATGACCATCATGATCACCGCGATCAACCCCGGAATGATGTAGTTTTTGGACTCCATGTCGGCATTGAACCAGACGCGCGGGCGCAGATCGAGCGGGACCGTCACGGTTCGGCCGCTGGTGCGGGCGGCCTGCTCGATCGCCAGGTCCTGATTGTAGGTCCGCGCGATGGTCTCCAAATAGCCCAGCACGATGGTCGCCGTGTTGGAATCGCTGCCGTCCAGAATCGCCTGCGCCTGCGCGACCCGGCCCGACTCAACGTCCATCGCGAAATCGACCGGGATTACTAGAGCCACCAGAGCCTCCCTTGCATCAATGGCGCGCTCGATGTCCGCATAGGTCCGCACAACACGGCGGAGCGAAAAATAGGGCGACCCCTCAAAGCGACTGATGAAGTCGCGGCTGGCTTGCGTGCCGCTCTGATCCCAGACGACGAGCGGTACCTCATTCACATCCAAGGTCAGCGCATAGCCGAACAGGATCAGCAAGAGGATCGGGATAGCAATCCCCATGACAAGGCTGCGCCAGTCCCGGATGATATGAATACTTTCTTTGCGGGCGACCGCCCACATGCGTCCCGCGTTCATCCCGCCACCTCGGTCTGAGGACGCTCCAGTCGGTCCCGCGCCTCGATCAACGAGACGAACACATCCTCCATCGACGGCACGATCCGCTCCGCCCGCGACACCGTGAGGTGTCGTTCCGCCAGCCGCTCCTTGATCGCAGGGATCACGCCCACCGCCTCTCGATCGACCGCCAAGTGAAGGCCCTTGCCGAACAAGGCCGCTTCTTTGACCCCCTCGATCGTCTCGAGGACCTGCATCGCATCCTGCGGCTGCTCACACAGCACCTCGATGATGTCGTCCTGCATGTAACGCGTCTTCAACTCCTCTGGCGTACCAGCGGCGATCAATTCGCCACGATAAATCAGCCCCAGCCGGTCGCAATACTCCGCCTCTTCCATGTAGTGCGTCGTCACGAAGACTGTCACGCCCTGTCCGGCCAGCGTGTAAATGAGATCCCAGAAGCTGCGGCGGCTGATCGGGTCCACCCCAGACGTCGGCTCATCAAGAAAGATAATCGGCGGCTCGTGCAGGATGGCACAGCCCAACGCGAGCCGTTGCTTCCAGCCTCCGGAGAGCACGGCCGTCCGGGAAGTCCGATGCTGCGACAGCCCGGCCATGCTGATGACCCATTCTTTCCGCTCCGCTTTCTTCGCCTTGGGAATCCGGTAAATGCCGCTGTAAAAGTCGATATTCTCCTCGACCGTCAGGTCCTCGTAGAGCGAGAACTTCTGGCTCATGTACCCGATGTGGGCCTTGATCCGCTCGGTGTCCTGCATGATATCGAAGCCGGCGACCGTCCCGGTGCCGCCGGTCGGAGTCAGCAGCCCGCATAGCATCCGGATGGTCGTGGACTTACCGGCGCCGTTCGGGCCGAGGAATCCAAAGATCTCGCCGGTTTTAACTTGCAGGCTGATCCGGTTGACGGCGACGAACGATCCGAACCGCTTTTCCAGGTCGTGGACGACGACCGCGTAAGGCTCATGATCGGAGTGCATCGATCGGTTCCTGTTGAGGGATGGCCCCTTCAGTCGTCAGCATCGAGACAAAGACATCCTCCAACGATGGCTCGATCGGCCGGAGCCCCTGCAGCACAAATCCTTCGGATTGCAGCACAGCCGACACCTTCTGAGCGGTCTGTGTCTGGTCCATCGTCACCACGTGGATACGGTCTCCGAAGAGTCCGATGGACTCGGCCTTCATGCGCCGCTTGAGCAGGACTGCAGCCGCGCGCGCCCGGCCGACTCGGACTTCGAGGATCGTGCCCCGCATGAGGGCTTTGACCCTATCCGGGGTGTCACAGGCCAGGAGACGGCCCTGGTGCAGCAGCGCCACGCGGTGACAGCGTTCCGCTTCGTCCAAGTACGCGGTGGAGACAAAGATCGTCACACCGTCCTTGAGCAGGTGGTAGAGGATTCGCCAGAAGTCGCGCCGCGAGACGGGATCGACTCCGTTTGTCGGCTCGTCCAGAAACAAGACCTTCGGCGTATGGATCAACGCACAGGCCAGGCCCAGCTTCTGCTTCATGCCGCCCGACAATCGGCCGGCCTGCCGCTTCTTAAACGGCGTGAGGTTGCTGAACGAAAGTAGCTCGTGGAATTTTTGCTCGTGGCCTCTCGTGGGAACCCCGTAGAGATCGGCGTAGAAATGGATGTTTTCTTCTACCGTGAGATCCGGATACAGCCCGAATCGTTGGCTCATATACCCAATGTCGTCCTTGACCGCCTCCGCTTCCCGCACGACGTGCTTTCCCATGACCCAGGCCTCGCCGCCGGTCGGCTCCATCACGCCGGTCAGCAGCCGCATCGTGGTCGTCTTGCCGGCGCCGTCCGGACCGACCAAGCCGAAGATTTCCCCCTGGGCCACCTCGAACGTCAGATCGTCAACCGCGCGGACCGCTCCGAACTGTCTCGTCAGGTGGACCAGCTTAATGGCCTCCAACGGACGCCTCCGCGGCGCGGTCGGACAGGATGATCCGGGCATCGGCCGGCATCCCGGCCTTGAGCTCCATGTGAGGATTGGCAATGGTGACTTTGATACGATAGACCAGCTTCACGCGCTCCTTTGCGGTCTGGACGCTCTTGGGCGTGAATTCTGCTTGAGACGAGATGAAGGACACGCGCCCCTCGTACCCCTTGTTGGGATAACTGTCGGTCGTGACCTGCGCTGTTTGCCCGACCTTCACCCGTCCCAGGTCGGTCTCATCGACGTAGCCCCGCAGCCAGACATGTTCCAGATCGCCGACCGTCACGATCGGCGTCCCGGCGGCAACGAATTCTCCCTGTTCGATATTGTGCGACAGCACCACGCCGGTCAGCGGCGAGGTCAGCGTGGCATAGCTCAATCGAGTCTCTGTCAGAGCCAGCGCCTCTTTGGTCTGCTGAAGCTGCGCGCGCGCCCGTTCGATCTTTTCGATGCGCGGCCCTTTTTTGACGAGGTGCAATTGCTCCTGCGCCTCACGGAGTTTGGCCTCGGTCACCTCCACAGCCGTCTTGGCCGCATCGTAGTCCTGCACCGAGACATTGTCCTGCTCGTACAGCGTCTTGAGGCGTTTGAGATCCGCCCGTGCATGCGCCACATCAGCCTGCGTCCGCCGGACCACGGCTTCCGCTTGCGCGATTTCCTCCGGGCGAGAGCCGGTCTCCAGCTCAGCCAGCGCAGCCGCGGCAGCCCGGACCTCTGTCTTGCGCAGCGCCACCTCCTGCGCCAGTTCGCTGGTATCCAGGTGAGCCACCAGCTGCCCCACCTGGACCATCTCTCCTTCCGAGACCAGGCGCTCCGCCACCCGACCTGGTATTTTGAAACTCACCTCGGCGTCGGTGATTTCAATATTCCCCGACACCCGGAGTGCCCCCACGTCCGTCGCCGTTCGTGACGGCAGATACAGGACGGCGACGACGGCAAGGAGCAGCACACCGACGATCAGGATTATCCACATCCGACTGTGTGCTCTCGCGCTTCCAGCAACGGGCACCGCAGCAACCTGCGGCGAGGCTCCATGCTTGCCTGGCTCGGCGCCACCCAATCTGTTGGGAGCCGTCACTGTATCCATACTCAATGGCCCTCTTCTCTCCTCATTACCACAGACTCCGGAAACAGCGATCGCTTACGCGGCTCAGGGATTCAAAATAGCCGTTCAATCTCACCTTTCGCACGAGCCAGATTGATACGAGAGGCATTGAACCGGAACAGGGCTTCGATCAGGTTGTCGCGCGCCCGTGCCACAGAGGTTTGGGCATTCGTGACCTCGATGTTCGTGGCGAGACCTGCGGCGAATCGATCTCGCGCAAAGGTCAGTTCCTTCATCGCCAGCTCGATTCCTTTCTCGGCGACCGCGACCTGCTGCGTGGACGAATCCAGTGTGAGGAGGGCATTGCGGACCTCGAGCGTGATTTGGTCGGAAACATCTTTCATCCGAAGCGATTCCTGCCTGAGCCGGCTGCGACTCTCTGAGATGCGGCCCTCTCGTTGACCGCCGTCAAAGATGGGGACTGAGAGCATGAGCCCGACCGAACGCGTAGGTAATCCCTCGTCTGGCTTCAGCCCGATCCACCCATAGTCGCCGTTCAAGGATAACGACGGGAGCCGTTCGCTCGTGACGGAACTCAGGCTCAATGAAGCCAGCTTTTGGCGTGTTATCTGGGCTTTCAGTTCAGCGCGATTCTCGCGCGCCGAGGAAAGTGCGTCGGTGGGAGTCTGAGGGGACATGTTGACCAGGGAGAGCTCATCAGTCAACGTCACAACGACATTGAAATCGATCCCCAAGGCTCGAATAAGATTTAGCTTCGCACTCTCATGATCATTTTCTGATACCAGCAGACGTTGGCGGGTATTCTCCAACTGAACTTCTTCGCGCGTCACATCCAGCCCCGTCGCTACGCCGGCTCGCTTTCGATCCTGAGCCAGTTTGAGCAGTTGCTGACTCAGGTCCATATCAGCCTGACGAGCCTTTACAGCAGCCGCAGCCCTTGTCGCCTCCATGTACAACAATCCAACGGTGGCCATGACGTCGCGCTTCGTCACTTCGGCCTCGAGGCTCGCGACATCCACGCCGGTCTTCGCCGCGCGCCATCGCTGGATCAGACTGAGGCTGAACACATTCTGGACCAGGCTTGCCCGTGCGTCATACACGTCGAAGGGTTGTGTGACGCTGCCGGATAATCCAAGCGCGCCGAGACGGTCCTGAGGAATGCCGAACGCTGCGAGATTGACCGTCTGATTACGCCCTGTCGCATACCCGGAGACATTCGGTAGCAGGGCGCCCAAGCTGGTCTTCTCTACCGACTGCGCCGCTGCGATCCGTTCTCTCAGCAACCGTACATTCACGTTATTGTCGATGGCTGCTTGGATCGCATCGTGCAAACTCAATCGAAGTTCCGGCGGACTCGAGACTGCTTCCGCCGCCGACACCGACTCAACGCCGCCCCAGCCTGCAAGAGCGATAGCATGGACCAGACAGAGCCGCCAAACGATGGATCTCACATCGTCCTCCATTCACATCGGGACGGACCTGCCCCTGTCGGTGGCCCTGCCCTCTGCCCTCACCTGCAAGGATGAATCCTGCCCCACTCACCAATGGTAACGAGGCGTAGGCTTAGCTCGGACTGCGAATTGTGGGCAACAAGAAGATGGCAGGGTCGAGACCGGGGAGATCTGCGACAGCAACTTTCTGAGCACCTGTGGCGGAACGCAACAGCGCTGCAGCGACGAATCGAACCCTGCTTGGCCGCATAGGCCGAGCCATGAGCGATTTCTGATATCGCAGCCTCTGGTCGTGAAATGCTCTGGAAAGACCGAGCCGGAAGTCGAGCATTGATGACTCCTTTGCCGAATCCTCGCCCCTTTTGTCGGTCCTGCTCATAGCGGTGCGCGCAGGGACAACAGGAGCAGATGTTTGCGGCCCGGCTGCCGAAACTCTCGAATCCTCTCCGTCACCAGATCTGATCGCTGCTCCAGAATGACTGCATGTTGCTCTTCGGCAATCACTCTGATGGTCCCGCGCGTGCGTACCGCCTCGATGACCGCATCCTCACTCGGGAGATCCGGCACCACAGTATCCCGCTTGAGGTAATAGAGGGCATCCTCGTTCTTCGGCCATCCAGGGATATACATGAACAGGGCCGGCGGGGCTTCCATAGCCAGGCTCTTGATTTCCTCCGTGGCCTTCCGCGGTGACGCGGCTTGGTCGATCGCAGGAAACACATAGGTTACGACCAGCACGACATAGCCGACGGCAAGCGCGCCGACTGTGCCGAGCGCCAGGCGCAGGCGGGATCGAATCGCAGCGTAGAGGAGGAGCCCAGACAGAGACACGATCATCACGATGAACGCGGGAGATACCACCGGCGACGATACGAGCCACCGGCGTCGGAGCGGGGCCGCGCCCAAGAACATACCGGCAGCGAAAACCAGGGCCAAAATGACGAGCAGGGCTCTCAACAGTCGAGGCATCGGTTCGGCCGTCTCGGCTTGGGAGAAGACTCGGTCATAGAAATATCCGATCATCAAGCCAAGACCAGGCACGATCGTCATGAGGTAGGGTTCACGTTTGAGCGTGGCCAGACTGAACGCGGTGAAGAGACTCAGCACCCAGACCAGTAGCAACAACTCCGTCGGGTGAGACCGGAAAGGCCGCTGCGTCCAGAGCAACAGGAGTGCCGACGGCACCAGGGCACACCAGGGGAAAAAATCAGCCCACATCATGCCCAGATACCAATACAGCGGGTGCCCGTCGATGGCCGGGCCGGAGGTGCGGACGAACCCGGTATTCCAGACTGACTGGATCGCACTGCCGAGGTTGAAATGATGCTGATAGCCTGGACCTAACATCTGCGCGTATCCCGCCATCATGGCGACGGCCACCACCAGGCCGGCCCAGAAGAATCGATCCTTCAGCATCCGCGCATCCCGCTGAATGACGGCATAGACCGCCATCACGAGCAGAGGCAAGAAAAACCCATGCATCTCTTTCAGCATGGCACCCAGGGCCATGCTGACGAAGGCGAGCAGATACCATCGTGAGCTTCGGCCCAACAATTGAACCTGAACCCATGCAAACAGGGCGAGTGTCACGAGGAAGGTCAGGGTCGAATCGAACAGGACACGACGCCCGTACCAGAGAAACACATGGCTGGTCGCCACGACAAGCGCCGCCCAGAATCCCGCAGTTGACGACACCAGCCTTGCCCCAAGCACGTAGGTCAGGATGATGGTGCCCACCGCAGCCAGCGAGCCGGGCAGGCGCAAGGCAATTTCGTGGTCACCCCACATCGACGTCGAGAGATTGAGCAGCCAAAAGAACAGCGGCGGCTTATTGGTGTACGGAACACCTTGATAGGTCAGGTCGAAAAATTCACGCCTCCGGCCCATTTCTCCGGCAATGCCCGCATACAACCCTTCACTGCCTTCTAAGAGCGAGAGATGAAGATTGACAAAATAGGCCCAAGCTCCAACCACCACCAGCAGCGCCATTTCAAAGTACCGGCGAATGGCGGCATTCGACTGCGGACATTCATCCGCTCCTTCCTGGTTCAGCACCCGTTCGACCGACACCTCAGCACTCCCCCCGCTGTCGGATATGCCCATGCACGTCACGGCTGTCCATCACAAGCGCCTCTGGAAGAAGACGATCCTGTCGAACGACCTATAGGACGAGTTTCTTCGCCTGCGCAGAATGATGCCAATTATAGGACCCGGCGCTTTTATCCGGCGCGGAAGCATGCCAGACCGACTGGTAAATAGCCAGAGCGCCGGCTGTGCTCTGATACAAAATTCGTCAAGCGCCTGTCACACGGTTTCTCGGAACGACAAAGAGGAGCGATTGGATGGGTTCCAGGTGCGTGTCACAAGTGACGCAATCCATCCCACACAGCAACTTCGTGGCTTCGGTCGGGCGAGGAACCTTGACGAAACGGTTTCTCGCTCCGGTTGGACCACCTGTGCGGAATGCGAGCGAGGCTGGGAATGAGCATGTCCGGCCCGACGCTTCTTTCGCCATCTCCAAGCTCGACAATCCCTCGCCCTTCCAGGACAGAGAAAAAAGACATCGACGGGCGTAGCGTGCTTCTTGAGCGATTCACCCGGTTCCGACGTAAGGTGAACGACTTGGGCATGCTCGGTGTCGTAGAGTCGACTCGCCTTGACCTGATGAGAATTCTGAGTGAGATTAGCCTCGCGAGCGTTGACGACTTCCATTCTTCGCCTCCTGTGACCCTACAAGTTGCGACGTTCGTGAGGCGCTCGACTGGCGCGCGGCCTAGGCTGCCTTCCATTAAAACCGGAATCTGACCCCTCCACCCAATCCGTAATTCGGCGCGCCGTTCGACAATCCGACAAGCAACGACCCGGTCAGATGAACGGTGTCGTTCACAATGTAGTTCGTCAGGGCCAAGAGGTCACGGGCGTTGTTCACGGTATTGACCAATGCGCGGTATTCTTCATAAAAGATACTCATATGGAGATTGTCCGTAATGTCGTATCCGATGCCGACGTCATACCACCACTGATTGTTAAAGTTGGTGCCCGGTGCATCGCCGATCAGGTTATAGCCTGCGTCAAGATAGGCCAGCCATCGATCACCGAGACTTTTGGTCAATTCCAATCCTGCCCCTTCATCGAACTCGCCCGTGCCGAGCCCGAGATCGGCATCCGCAGTGGGTAATTTGACCCGCCCCGTCACCGCCACAAGCGGCATGACGGCGTTCTCTTCGAGCAGGTAATAGCGACCACGCAGGATCAGGTCGCCTAAACCGCTGTCGGTTGTGGCGCTGGATAACGGGGTGGCGCCGGGCCCTTTGCCCCTGCCTGCCCGGCCGGCGAGCGCCGCCGTCGGACTAACCGCGGCACTGCCTGTCCGCGTCGGCATTCCACCCACGAGTCGAACAGCTCCGGTCCCGGAGATGCTGACAAATGGAATCGTCAGGCTGATATCTCCGTCACGAAACACCCGCCGAACCGTCAGAGGCGCATAGAGAATGTTCGTCCTGGAGTCCGCTCCGTACGAACCGCTCGAATAGTTGACGGTCGTGCTGACCCGCCATTGCGGGGTTGGTTGGGGCGGCCCTTCCACCTCAGCCGCCGCCCGGTCAACCGTCCCTGCGCCGAGCAGAAGGAAACCCATCCCCAAGAAAACCGCTGTCAGGCTCACAGGTCGACAATCTCCCCACTCCGGCTGTCCCGCATCGCAATCCGACCACTCCTTCGCTGGCTGAACGCATTCCGGCACCTACTCGTAGGCGCGACGCCCCTTTGTCGGCTGGCGTCGCGCAATGCCGCGTGCATATCCCTCCGCACTCAACGACCGCCGCGTTCGGTCCGCTCAGCCTTTTCATGCTGTGATCTCTCCGGACGCTCCGTACGGGTCTGTTCCCCCGTCCGCTCACGAGTTCGTTCCTGCTCCTTGAGTTGCTCCTTTTCTTTCACCTGATCTTTCGTCTGCAGCTTATCCTTATCCTGAAGTTGTTGCTGCGTTTTGAGCTGGTCCCGATCGCGATCCTGCGCCGACGTAATGGTCACGTTTCCTATCGGGAACGACATGGCGACCGCCACCGCGATGGAAAGCATTACTCTGGACTTCATGGGCACCTCCTTGCGCACATAGCCGTGAGCGACATTGCTCACGGTAAAAACGGGTGATGAACCCTCTCCGTTGCGCTCCACATACGGCCATAGCCGTCACATGCGATATCCTGTCATCGTGCATCGAAGGGCTCTCACCTCTCCACGCGCACTTTCACGTTAAGTGCTACTGGTTGACCCCGAATCGATAGAGATGGTGACAGGTGGCGCATAGCGTCGTCATGCTCGAACCGCTGAAGAATTTGTTGCGGAGGTCCTTCTGCACGATCGCATCCGCCAGCGCATCCATGTTCTTATAGATTGACACGCCCATCTATTTGAACGGCAACGGCAGCTTTGCCATGATGGCTGGTTCCGTGTCTGCGCCGCCTTCACCCCGGCCGCTCTTGCGACTGCTTCCATCGCGTTAAGATCCGGGGCGGTTCGCCGAGCCCTCTGACTACCCCGTCTACCGCTTTGAAAAGTTGTCGCATTTCAGCCAGGATGGCTGGTGCTGGTCGCCGATTGCGCCGCCACGATCCGCTCCTTCAGCAACCGTACATTCACGTTATTGTCGATGGCTGCTTGGATGGCATCATGCAAACTCAGTCGCGGTTCCCGCGTCTCCGTCGTCGGCTCAGCTGAAACCCCTGGCGACGCCCCCAGGCTAAGGACCAAGAGAATCGGCACCACGAAGACTACATGCCAGAACGTCCTCACCTTGCGCTCCTATCAGCGATGAACCGGCCGGCGAACCATTCCGGCCCAATCGTCCATCGTTTACCGAGGTTGCAAGGAAGACACCTGGGCATCGCGTTCAAAGCCTATCCCGCTCGAGCTCTAACCGAGCCAGTGGATTGCCGGCAAATCGGGGCAAGAGAGAGCTGATATGTGGAGGTCTGCGACAGAGAGGCTGAGGCGTTTGTGGCGGAAGGCGACAGACCGGCAGGACGGAATGAGCTCCGGCTCATCCCGGTTGGCTTCCCGCAACCGGCTGCGGCAGCTCTGTATGCTCCTGTTTCGGTATCAGGCCGGCAGGTGAATTTCGAGGGCCACCGATCCACAGGTAGTAGAGCACCGGAATGACGACCAGCGTGAGGATGGTCGAAGCGCCGACGCCGAACAGCAACGAGACGGCCAGCCCTTGAAAAATCGGGTCGAGAATAATCACGAACGCCCCGACCATCAATGCCGCGGCTGTCAACAGAATGGGACGGGTCCGGATCGCGCCCGCGCGAATCACGGCCTCCAACAGCGAGACCCCCTCCGCCTCCTGATGTTGGATGAAATCGACCAGCAGAATCGAATTGCGCACGATGATACCGGCGAGGGCGATAAATCCAATCATCGACGTGGCGGTGAAATAGGACCCGGTGAGCCAGTGACCGGGAAGGATCCCGATCAAGGTGAGAGGAATGGGCGCCATGATCACCACCGGCGTGAGAAACGATTGGAACTGCGCCACGATCAGCAAATAGATCAACAGCAGCGCCACCGCAAAGGCGATCCCCATGTCTCGAAATGTTTCATAGGTGATGTGCCACTCGCCATCCCACTTCATCGCAAACCGCTGTTCCGACCAGGGTTGCACGGCATAGTGCTGCGCAAGTGCATACCCCTCCGGCAAGATCAGTTGCTCCAGTTTCTTCCCGATGCCCATCACACCATAGACCGGACTCTCGCCTTTATCAGGGCCCACTCCCCCCACATCCGCAATCACGTACACGACCGGTTTCTGGTTCTTGTGATAAATCGCCTTCTCCCGGACGGTCTGTTCCACTCGAATCAGCTCGGACAGCGGCACCATGTGGCCGGCAGTGGTTCGCAACGAGATCTCCCCGAGATGCTCCAGGCCGGTCCGTTCGATGATCGGCAGGCGCAGCCGCACCTGCACCGGCCGATTCTCTTTGGGAATGTGCACCAGCCCCACGTCGGCGCCTTCCAATGCCAGTCGTAACGTCCGGACGATTTCCTCCGACGGAATCCCGGCCAGGGCCGCCTTCGCGCGATCCACGCTGAACACATACTTCACCTGGTCGGCTTCGAGGTAGTCATCGACATCGACGACGCCGGCCGTCGTCTCGAACAGTCCGCGGACCTCCCGCGCAATCGCCCTCTGCCGCTCGTAGTCGGGCCCATAGATCTCCGCCACCAGCACCGATTGCACCGGCGGGCCGGGTGGCACCTCCAGCACTTTCACGTTCGCACCGAAGGGCCGTCCGATGTCCTGCACCGCGGAACGAATCCGTTGCGCGATGTCATGGCTCTGCGTCTTCCGTCGTTCCTTGGCGACCAGATTGATTTGAATGTCGGCCTCGTACGGTTGGTCGCGCAGATAGTAGTGCCGCACCAGCCCGTTGAAATTGAACGGCGAGGCCGTGCCGACATAGGCCTGGTAATCGCGTGTCTCCGGAATCGTGCTCACGTACTGCGTCAAGGCCTTCGTGACCCGAGCCGTTTCCTCCAGCGTCGTGCCTTCCGGCATGTCGATCACCAGCTGGAGCTCGCTCTTGTTGTCGAACGGCAGCATCTTCACTACTACCGACCTGGTGTAGAACAGCGCAACCGACCCGACCAGCAACAGCGCAATGACCGCCAACACGAGGTAGGCCACGACCGGATGGGACAACACGGGAGCCAGGAACCGCTGATACAGGCGATAACTGCGGCTGCCCTCGAACGATTCGTGATCGACCCCGGCCATGTGCACACCGGGCCGGTAGCAGGTCTGGCAGAACCAGGGGATGACGATGAACGCGACCAGCAGGGAGACGAACATGGCAATCGAGGCGTTCACCGGAATCGGCCGCATGTAGGGCCCCATCAGACCGGACACAAACGCCATGGGCAGGAGGGCGGCAATGACGGTCAGCGTGGCAAGAATGGTCGGATTACCGACCTCGTCCACGGCAAACAGAGACGCCTCGCGGTGCGGCCGCGCACGAAGCGTGAGGTGCCGGTAGGTGTTCTCCACCACCACGATGGCGTCATCCACGAGGATGCCGATGGAAAAGATCAACGCAAACAGCGTCACGCGGTTGATGCTGTAGCCGATGAGCATGGAAATGAACAGGGTCAGCGCGAGCGTGAGCGGGATGGCGATTGAGACCACCAGTGCGGGGCGCAGCCCCAGTGTCAGTCCGAGAAACACCACGACGGCGACCACTGCGATCAGGAGATGCCAGAGCAGCTCGTTGGCTTTTTCATCGGCGGTTTCTCCGTAGTCGCGCGTGACCGTCACCCGCACCTCGTCGGGAATCAGGGTTCCTTTGAGTTCCTCGACTTTTCGAATGACGCCCTGCGCAATCGTCACGGCGTTGGTGCCGGCCTGTTTAGCGATCGCCACGGTCACAGCCGGGGATTCCGTCGTGAAACGTTCCTCGTGAATCGTCTCTCGCAATCCCTCCTGCGATTCACGTTTCGCGAGAGACGAGCGACCTTCCCCCGGCCCCTCGCCATGCCACACATAACTGGTTGCCTCGGTCGGTCCATCATTCACGTCGGCCACCTGGCGAAGATACACCGGCCGCTGATCGTTGACGCCGACGACCACCCCCTCGAGATCCTCCTTCGAGCGGATGAACCGTCCGGTTTCCACGAGAAAACTTTCATTCCGGCTCTCGAACCGGCCGGTGGGCAAAGCGAGATTTTCGCCCTGAATGACGCTGGCGACCCGCAACGGCGTGAGGCCGTAGGCCTTCAGGCGTGAGGGATCGATCTGCACACGCAACTCGCGGCCGCGACCGCCCACCACGAACCCGCCGGCGGTGCCGGGGACCTTCTTCGCATCTTCCAACACCTGGTCGCCCAGTTGCCGCAGCTGGAAATCCGTATACCGTTCACTGGACAGGGTCAGGGTGACGATCGGCACATCGTTCACGTCCCTCGGTTTGACTTGAAACGGTTGGGCGCCCGGCGGCAGCAGATCCTGGTTCGACATCAATTTGTCGTAGAGATCCACCAGGCTCTGTTCCATCGGCTGACCGACATAAAAGCGGACAATGATCAACGACCCGCCCGGACGGGAGGTGGAGTAGACATATTCGACAGTCTTGATTTCGGACAGCTTGCGCTCGATGGGCTTGGTGAGCTGTTCTTCGACCACCTTCGCGGAGGCCCCGGGAAACGACAGCCAGACGTCGGCCATGGGCACGACGATCTGCGGCTCTTCTTCGCGCGGGGTCAGGAGAATGGCGAACAGTCCGAGCAGGAGGCTGGCGATGATGATCAGCGGGGTGAGTTTACTGCCGATAAAGAGTGCCGCGAGGCGACCGCTCAAGCCGAGGGGAGCTGGGGAGTGTGGGGGAGCTGATAGCATATGGCTTATGGCGTATGGATGGGATTTGACGCCATTCGACGGATCCTTTTTTCGCTCCTGCCATAGGCCATGAGCCATAGGCTCTTTGGGCGAGTCACGATCCCTGGGGCGGCGATGCCACCGCCGTCATATCCTGCACGACTGCGCCGTCCCGGCCCTTGGTCCCGTCCACGATGACTCGTTCTCCCGCATCCACGCCGGATAGGACTTCAACCCCCTGTTCCAACGTACGGCCGATCTTGACCCATCGAAGACGAGCCACCCGGTCGCTCCCGACGACGAACAGGCTGGCCAGCTCGCCTCGTTCGATGAAGGCCGACTTCGGGAGGAGCAGCGTCGTGTTCACCCCTTTTTCAAGGCGGAGCCGACCGAACATGCCCGACTTGAGACCACCCGTTTTGGGAAGGTCCACCTTCATCGTGAAGGTATGGGTTTGCGGGTCGCCGGCAGGAAGAATCTGCGACACCTTCCCCTTGAGGGGATCGGCATTGAGCGCATCGATGACGACCGGAATCGACGCTCCGACGGACACGGCGCGAATATCGCTTTCTGCAACGGTGGCTTCCAATCGAAGCTGGTCCGGATTCTCCATTTTGAGCAGGGGTTGGCCCGGAGAAGCCAGTTCCCCCATTTCGACATTCTTCTCCGTGATCACCCCATCGAAGGGGGCTCTCACCACCGTGTAGCTCAATTGGGCCATCACGGCATTCCGCCCCGCCTCCGTCACTTTGAAGGTGCGCGTGGCATTCTCCAATTCCTGTTTGGACACCGCATCCCTCTCGTAGAGATCTTTCATACGGTTCCACTGCGCTTTGGCATTGTCGAGTTCCGCCGTGACCCGGGCCAATTCAGCCTGCAGGTCTCGATTGTCGAGCACGACCAATGTCTGTCCTTTGCGCACCAGACTTCCCTCACGCACCAGCAGATTGTCGATCGTGCCCTGAATACGGCTGGCCAACGTCGCCTGATAGACGGCTGTCACCTGGCCGGTGACTTCAACGGTGACCGGCACTTGGCTGGTCTTCACCGCAATCACAGTCGTTTGGATTACCGGCTGCACGGCCGCCGCGGACGGACCCTCTCCGGGCCGGGACGGCTCCTGAGCCTGCCCACATCCCGCCAGCCAGAGCAGGCTCAACCCAATCCATGTTGTCTTCAGGACTATTTGGTTATTCCCGAACACCCAACCTCCTCAGTAAAGCCATCATCGGACACCAGCCTGTAAAGGCCGACTGGACCAGATTCGCCGCGACGAACGCCGCGACGTAATTATAATAGGGATGCACCGTCGCGCCCAGCACAACCGCCACCAGCACGAACAGGCCGGCGATGAATCGAAGCCATTCGTTGATGTTCATACCTTCCTCACCCCCTTCCCTCACCCCGTATGAGTGGCGGAATCGAAAAAGGATTCGGCTGGAGCATTCGATGAAAACTCAACGAATTGAATCTGTTCGGTGCATACATGGATCACCCCTCTCAGGCAATGCTCCGACCACCCTGTGCCATGCCCTCCGCTTCCAGGTCAGAACCGGTACTCCGCCCCGATGGAGACGATCGAGTCGTTAAAATCTCGGAGGACCGTGGTCGACGTGCGCTTCCCGTATTGATATGCCACTGTCATCGTCGCCGCCGACGACACACGATACCGAAGCTCCGCTATTCCCTGGTGCGTGGAGTCGAAGCGATTCAGATGCGTGTCGCCGGCGAGACCGCTCGTAAACGTTTTCCGACGATGAATATAGATGAGCTCCAGATCGAACCGCGAATGCAGATGCAACTCCGTGCCGACCGACAGCATATGCAGATAGTACGACACATCGTCCATGAACTGCGTCTCCTGCCGACCGTCTGCCAAACCACGCTCGTAGAGGTAGGAGAGCGTCACCATCATCCAGTCCGTCGCGCGATAGTCGACGCGAGGACCGATCGTCCAGAACGTCGTATCCCGCTCGGCGAACGACTCATTGTACAGACGGAGGCCATATCGACCGATCAAGGCCGCCGTGACGGACTCACTCACATGCCGTTCAACTTCAGCTCTCCAGGTATGGGAGCTGACCCGCTCCTCTTGAATCGACCGGGTCCCGGTACGACGTTCAAAATTGGGTCCCAAGAACAGGTTGGGGACATAGCGATACCGCAAGAGCACCGAGGTGTCGGCCGTGAGCGCCAATCGATCCTGGATACGATAATCGCCATGGTCAAAAATGGGGTTGTTCGTAAAGATCGCGCCGCGCGCCTTGACCGATAGCTCATTGCGTCCCAGCGAGGTGTTCGTTGACTGGATGACTTCGAGCGCCGGTTCCCAAATCACATCCTGCGGTTTGTCGGTCGACACCACCGTCGGCTGCGACGGATCCTCACTCAATCGGAGTCGTCGGGCGGAAGAAAACCGGAAGGCGTCGGTGGTGTAGCTGGTCTTCTGTTCGGCGATCGCCGACCATTCGGCATGCACCGGCGTGGCCGGTCTCCATAAACCAGTACCCGCAGCAACCCACAAGGCCGCACGAAGAGCCAGCACCAGCAAGGGTCGCTCGTGCGGCATCATCTCTCATGGTCGACCGAAGAACTGCATAGACGGCAACGCATGCCTGACTCCTTCTCCTCGCAGGGTGAGAAGACTCCCGTCAGTGTCCGCTCCGCATCATCGTGCTTACACATTCATCACCCAAGCCCGACGGTGCAAACCGCTCAGCCTTGCAGCCCCAGCAACTTGGCCGTGTTGATCACAATGAGGCTTACCGCGATCGTGATCGTGATTGACGCGGTCATCCGATTCGCGACAGTCGGCGACAACCAGGTCCCCATCCGCACACCCAGCACCATGCCGGACACGCTGCCCAGAAGCACGAATCCCATCAGCGCCCAGTTGACGCGTCCAAACTGAAGATGCCCCACGATCCCGCCGATGGAGATCAGCGCGATGATACTGAGCGAGGTCCCGATGGCCGTCCGCGTCGGAAAGCCCAATATTAAGATCAGCGCCGGGACCACCAGAAAGCCCCCACCCACTCCGAACAACCCATTCATGGTGCCTACCACCAACCCCATCCCGCCCACCTTCAACCAGCACGTGCGCGGAAAACGGGTCGCGCAACTCTCATCCCGCTCGACCTCGAGCAGCAGTGTGCGCTGCCGCATGATCAGGGCCCTGACGAGCAAGAGCAAGATTCCGAACAGCACCAGCAACACTTCGTCCCGGAAGAGCCGATGGCCGAAGGCTCCCCCCCAGGACCCGATCATGCCGGTCCAACTGAACGCCGCCGCAGCGTTGATCTTCACGAGGCCCTGTCGGCCATACTCCCACGCGCCCAATAGCGCGGATGCCGCCACGATCATCAGCGACATCGCCGCCGCCTCCTGCAAGGAGATGCCGGCGATATATACCATGAGCGGCACCCCCAGAATCGCGCCACCGGTCCCGGTCGCCCCGAGTTGCAGACCGATCGGCACCCCTGACAGGACAGCACGCAACGCCTGCTCGATCATGCCGGGCTCGTTGTGCTGATTCCCACGTTGCAGCCAGTCCCGACGCCGGTCAAACCGGCTGCTCCAGCTTTGTAATACCCAGCGCCTTCAAAATCACCTTCTCGTAATAAGGCTCGCTGACGCCTTTCTTCATCTTGCGCAGAAAATACTTCTCTAGCGCAATCTTGGCAAGATGCACCCACTTGCCCTTTTTCGCCCAGGTCACATTGCGCGGCGCCATTTGCGGGAGAGCCACAAACGCCATGCCGGTGTCGCCCATGTCCGCCAGACAGATGGCGTTCCACGTAGCAGTCTCCCGTTTTGGATCATCATCGATATCGGCCTTGATGTTGTGCACCGCGGCCGACACCATCGATTCGATCATATAGCCCGTCTTCGGCGCCCCGGTCGGAATCGGGGTTTGCTCGACCGGGGGGATAGCCACGCACACACCGACCGAATAAATGTTCCGATACTTGGGATTGGCCTGGTAGGCGTCGATGTTCACAAATCCTTTCGGGTTGCAGAGTCCCGCAGTGCCCGCCACCGCATCCACTCCGGCAAAGGGCGGAATGATCATTGAATAGCGAAACGGCACCTCCTGCCCTCCCTCCAAGATCATCTTGCCGGGCTGCACCTCTTTGATGGCCTGGTTGCTGATGGGCTTGATCGAGTGTTCTGCAAACTCGTCCTCCATCAAGCGCCGCGAGGCGCCCACCCCCGCAAGGCCCATATGGCCGATGTAGGGTTCCGGTGTCACGAAATACATCGGCACCTTCTTCCGGAGTTTCTTCTTCCGAAGATCGGCATCCAGAATGAATGCCATTTCATAGGCGGGGCCGAAACAGGAGGCCCCTTGTGCCGCACCCACGACAATGGGCCCCGGGTCCTTGAGAAAGGCCTGGTAGCTTCCCCAGGCCTGCTCCGCGTGATCCACATTACACACCGACTGTGTATAGCCGCTTGGCCCAAGCCCTGGCACGGCGCCGAAATTGAGCTTTGGTCCGGTCGCAATGATCAAGTAGTCATAGGGAACCTCCCCTTTCGAGGTGATGACGCGATTCTGTTCCGGCTCAATCCGCTCGGCCATGGCATGGATGTACTCGACACCCTTTTTCTCCAACACCGGTCCTAGCGCAAAGCTAATATCCTTTCTCGTCCGCCACCCGACCGCCACCCACGGATTGGAGGGCACGAAATGGAAGGACTCTACATTCGAAATCACCGTCACCTTGTGCTTCTTCGCCAGCAATTCCCTGGCCTCATAGGCTGCGGGCAACCCTCCGATCGACGCGCCGATAATGACCACTCTTGCCATGATTCACCTCCCAGTGACCGTGATGGTGTGCCGCTAACCCTGCTTATACTTCATGCCTCTCCGCATCACTGACCTCTCCAACTGGCCTGCTCACGCAAACTTCATTCCTCACTGGTTAAGAGCCAGAAAAGACCGGTGTGGATTCATGTTTAGGGAGTGAACCGGCCCGCTTCGCCGTGAGACGATGGGGCCCGCTCGACCTTCCCGTTCACGACTCGTTTTGGCATGGATTCGTACTGGAACATTTCTACAAATCTCCCTGCCCACTAGGGGAATTGTCAGGTTGACATTACTCCCCTTCCGTCGGTAGTCATATAGTGACTATTTTGTCTGGAGGTAGCATGTCGATCCGCGGCGTTTGGTCAGGTAAAGGCTTGTTTATCAGCCTCATCGTGGGATTCATTGCAGTGGAGTCGATTGTCGCGGCTGGTTTTCTGAGCCTGCTGCACTTCAAAACCTCCGCCAATTGGGTCTCGCAAAGCCAACATGTGTTGCTCGAACTGGAGCGCATGATGGGCACCGTCACGGGTGCCGAAACGAATCAGCGCGCCTACATCATCACTGGATCCGATGACTATCTCCCCCCCTATCGCGATGCGATGGACACCATTGACCATCACATTCAGCTTATTGGGAATCTCACCAGGCGTGATGCCGTCCAACAGAACCGCGTTGCTTATCTTGTGAACCAAATCGAACAGCGGTCTGAGGAGATGGACCAGGCCATCGTAACCCGCCGCACAAAAGGTCTGCCCTATGCCAAATCAATCGTGGCTGGCAATCGGCAGAATGGAACGATGGACGCGATTCAGGATGTTGTGGGACAGATTCGAGAGGAAGAAATGCGCATACTGGCGCGCCACCGGGCGGACTCGGAAGCCTGGTCGATTACCACTGGTTCCTTTGTCGCGGTCTTTTTCCTGCTGACCGCCATCGTCTTTACCTTGTGTGGTGTGGTCATGAAAATGGCCCTGACGAGTCAGGCACAAGCTGAGCGCCTCCTCCACACTTTCTCACGCTCTTCAACGACTCCCGCAACCAGGTAACTGCGGAAGTCCGATACTCAGCACATGCCGCCCCAATGTGCGCTGTTCGATCGACACGCACCCTGCAGCGCCTACATCCTTCGTGATGAATTCCTGACCCTCATGCCTTCCAATGTGCGCCGGAATGCCGAACTCGAGGCTGGCGGCCAGCTTGCCACCCTCTGCTAGGTGCGTGCGAGGACCACGGCGAGCAATAATACCAGGAGCGCAACCAGCAACGAGAGTCGAGGCACGAGCACCGAATACTTGACCAGGGTCCTCTGATGCGCAGTTCTCTCCGTCTCAGTCATGGCAAGAATCCGCCGCACATATGGTCCAATCACGAGGTCGTGAAGCAGCGTCAGGCTGAACAGGAGCGCGACCAAACTCATTTTGGCGGCAAAAACGGCGGGCCATTGTCTTGGCTGCAACACGGGGATCAACCGAAACGAGGCCAGCAGGAGACCGGTCCCGACCAGCAGCCCCATTGCACCCCACACCAGACTCCTGAACCGATAGGCGACGGTGCGAAAGAGTATCGCGTAGTTCGCAAACAGTCCGTCCCGCCTTAATACCGGCACCAGCACGACCGACAGAAACACCATCCCCCCGATCCAGACGACCGCCGCTATGAGGTGAATCCACACTAAGGCCAACACAATATCTTCCCTTCCTGCTTGTTGAATGGGGGCAACCTGCCCGTCATGAGGATTGAGATGCAAGCGAGGAGCATGCACCAGGGGAGTGGACCATGCACGTTCTGGCAACAGTCCATTTCTCCCAGGACCGCCAAGACGTGGGCTTTTGCGAGCAGGACGGCAGACCGCGGGGGTATGGCAATGAGATCGCCTTGGCAGGCAAGAACAAGGACTGACTGCTCACCCACATGAACACCGCCAGAAACAACATCCTCTTGTCGGTGACTTCTTCACCGGAGCCCGGCTACACACCAGACAGAGCGAGAACCATGACGCTCATAACCGTCGCACGCACGATTCCAGCGATCCATTTCTCATCCATGCTTCCTTACTGCATCCCTCCCTGGGCTGTTGTTGCGGGAGAGCCACCGAGGCTCTCCCGTCGGCTTGCTGTATCGAGACAGCCGGTCCGTGGCATCAGCATGGTCAGTCATCGACGCATCCTCGACTATTACCTTCCACTCGGCCCCATATAGGACACGGGGCTGGCTGTTCCCTCCTTCACGTCTTGCGCACAACGAAATCCCATCCAATTGATCTTGGTCTGTGGATCGGTGCCATTGCGCATTGCCGCCCGCATGGTGGTAGTGCTATCCATCCATCCGCCGCCGCGAAACGCCTTCTGCGTGCCGGTCTCCGGCCCTTTCGGGTTCCGATCCGGCGACTTCTTATAATAGTCCTGGTCATACCAATCGGAGACCCATTCAGCCACATTGCCGATCGTCTGATAGAGACCATAGGGGCTGACGGCATTCTCATACTTGTCGACGGAGATGATCGGCGGATAGAGCAACAGCCGCTCGGGACGATCCCGCACGGGCCCGGACAATCCGGTTCTGCCGAAATTCGCTCTGGTCGGACCGGCATATTCGCTGCCCCAGGGGAACAGCCGTCCATCCACCCCACGCGCCGCCTTCTCCCACTCGGCTTCCGTCGGCAGGCGTTTTCCTGCCCACGTGCAGTAGGCATCGGCATCGTACCAGCTGACGTGCATGATGGGATGATGCGCCATCGTCTCCTGAAAATTGCCGCCGTCATATCGCCAGTCCAGCTGAGGCAACCGATCGGTGGCCAGTACGAACTTGAGATATTCCAGCGCCGTGACTTCGTATTTACCGATCCAATAGGGGTCCAAATACACGGACCGCTGCGGGATTTCGCTCCGATAGGCCAGTCGATCCTTTTTCTTATCGCTTCCCATCACAAACTCGCCTGCCGGGATCAACACCATCTCGTCCTTGGTCTTCCACTTGGCCACGCGCTCTTGCGCGAGCTGTTTCCCGGCTTCCGTCCACTCGACGACAATGTCCTGCGTATCCAGCGCACGTGCGACCGGAACCAGTGCGAATAGCGCCGCTCCAATCAGGAGCGCTTGTGCGACCCGCCTCCGTTTCTGCGAAATGTCCGTTCGTTGCGTTTCCATCTGTGGCCTCCTCGTTGTCCTGCCGTCAAAACTCAACGATCCACCTTCTGCAGAAGTTCCGGATCGACGGCCGAAAGCTGACGACCGCTCTCGACCGATTCTGCGCAGCGAAACCCGATCAGATAACTCCAATAATCCAGTCCCCCTGAATTACGCCCCGCGGAACGGGCGACTTCTGGATCTTCATTCCACGAGCCTCCGCGAAACACTTTGTCTTGCCCCGACACGGGCCCCTGCGGATTGCGATTGTCTGCGCGTCGGTAATATTCCGGATCGAACCAATCCGAGACCCATTCACTCACATTGCCTGCCAACTGATAGACTCCATACGGGCTCACGCCCTGATCGTACCGATCCACGTTGGCCAGCGGGGGATACTTCGCTCCGCGCTTGGATCCCGGGTGGGCGATATTACTCTTGATCCACCCAGCTGGTTCGTTGCCCCAGGGAAACATCCGGCCATCCTGACCGCGCGCCGCCTTTTCCCACTCCGCCTCGGTCGGCAGACGAGCCCCTCGCCATCGGCAATAGGCGTCGGCCTCCCGCCAGGACACGCCGATCACGGGGTGTTTCGCCATCTTGTCCGCAAACGGTTGCCCCCGCCAATAGCGCGGCCAGGCCGCCCTGGTCGCCAGTACATACCGTAGATAGTTCACATTGCTGACCTCGAACCGGTCGATATTGAACGCATCGACATAGACCTCGCGCTGCGGCTGCTCCTGAGGCCCGGCCGCTCTGTCCATCCGAGGATCGCTTCCCATGAGAAACGTGCCTTCCGGAATCGGCATCATGCCTCCGGGCACCTCCGTCAGGGCGAGCCGTTCCGCCTCGTCCAGCGGAGACCACAGGGGCGGCGGCTTCGGCAGATCATGGTCGGCATAACCCGGCGCCACGACGCCCAAGATCAGCCCCATCGCGAAGCCCACTACCCATGCCGGGATTACAACCGTATTCGTTGTGTTCATGTCATCATGGCCGGTCTTGTCGACCCCACGGATCGATGTCCGACCTGTATCACTAGCTCAGTCAGTGCTCTTGCTTTTGAATCATCGGATCGATTTCTCGTTGCGTTTCTTCGGGCACGTTGTAGCGAACGTACGGATGATCCATCACCTCGTTGGCGTAGAGCCGTCCAGTCGGGGCCGGAACCACGATCTGTGCCTCCACGGTTCCCTTCGGGCCGATGGTGACGGGTTGCTCTATGGGGCTACGAATATAGGGATGCCAGACGACCAGCTTATAGGTGCCCGGAGGGACATCGGTCATGGTGAACCGGCCCTGTTCGTCCGTCTTGGCAAAGTACGGATTGGTGACGGCCATGCCCCAGCTCTCCATGTAGGCGTGGAAGCCGCATTGCATGACGAAAACCCGGCGGCCCTTGCTGAGATTGACCAATTGTTTCATCGGCGGACCGGCCATGTGCTTGTGGTACATCCCGGCATCGCTGCGATCCTTGAGGTTTCGCGGGTGCTGCGGATTCATCGGCAGCGGCACGTTGAACAACACGCGTGGACCTAAGTGCGAGGTTTCATAGGCCTGAATGTCGTGCATGACGGGGTCCATGTTGACCACCGTCACCGTTTGATCACCCCGCACGACTGTCGTGAACGGGACGAAGAGACAGTCTTTCGCTTCGATTTGCGGCACGCCCCCGTCGGCGAAAGGTTTGCCTTTGTCGATCCCCTCCAGATAGACCACCACGTCGCGAAACTCGTCCGCCGGTCCGACCTGGAACGGTTGCAGAATGCGCCAGCCTTGACCATCGGAGATGCGCCCGCAATAGTATTGATCCGGCAACGTCACAAGGTTGTAGCCTTTCGGCTTTGGAACCTTTCCCTCCAGCTTCACGGTACCCATGAGGGTCCCACCCTCCGACACCGTGATTTCTTCATACGCCAAGGCTGGACTGCCCAGACAGGCAGCGATCAGCCCCATCACGATGGTGTTTCTAATCGTCATTACTCCGGCCTCCTTCTTTCGCTTTCGTCGCGCATCCTTCGGACACGCCTCTCGCCAACACGACTCGTTTCTTGTGGCTCGCCATGCGCGGCTTGTGCCTCCACCGAACGACAGCTCACGAGATGCCCGCCCACCATTTCAAACAGAGATGGGGGAGCTGCGTAATACAGGCAGCTCCCCCATCCGCAGTTACGTCATGACTCGCCCGTTTACTTCATGGCGGTTGGGATCGCCTGCGGCTCAGGCTGCACGTCGGCTTGACGTGCACCCGATCCGTTTGCGCTGAGAGGCTGAATCCGCTGGTCGCCGACCGGCAACACACGCAGGTAGCCCCACTGTCCCGACTGCGTGTAGGGCAGCCGCGCATTCGACCACACGAAGTCTCCCACCTGGCGATACGGTCCGCCCGCACCGCCTCGGATGAAGACATCGAGGATCTCAGACCCGGCATACTCCACCACGCTGATCATGTCGGCGCCCGGCATGTAGGGTTCGATCGGCCATTCGTGCCCTTCGACCCCGAACATTCCGTTCTGCTCGCTGTTCGCGCCGATGACGTGGATACGGATCGCATCCCCCGCATGCGCCTCGATCAACGGCGTCACGGGATCCTCGGGCTTGTCCACTTTGCACGGCTGGAAGATCTTGCCCAACGAACAGCCTTCTTCCTCACGGAACTTGTACGGTTCCGCGCGGTAGTTGACCGACGTCAGACCAGCCACATTCTGCACATACGGCATGAACGCGGTGCCGATGATGTTGTCCTCGTCTTGGAAGAAGAGGGCCACGTCACGGTAGTTCCGCTTGCCGACGTTCTCCGGCAGGCTGGCATCGACAATGACGTCGGCCCGCCATGCGTTCTTCTGCGACACATCGGCACCGGTGACAGGATCACGATACAGCGATCCTCTCGGCCCGACGACGATGGCACCGTACAATCCGTTGCGCGGATTGACGACGATGTTGCCGCCATCCCACACCAACGACGTCGTTTCCTTATTGGAAGGATGCGCGTAGTAGGTGTAGGTGCGGCTCTCGCCTGGCGCCACGGTCTGGTCGCCGGGATTGTTGCCGACGTTCAAGCCCTGGCTGTCTCTCGGATCGAAGGCCAGACCCGGCGCAAAGAACGATGCCCGGCTCGCCTTCATCTTGTTTTTCAGATGGACCTTGAGACAGTCGCCCAAGTTGGCGCGCAGCGTGAGCGGATTCGGCATCACGTTGCTCGCCACCGTCGCGGCTTCTTCTTCCAGCGCGAAGATCTTGCCTTCCGGCATGGTCATTTCGATCTTCCGCTCGAAATCCACCTCGATCACATCCGGCGCCTTGGGATTGAGCTTCATCGGGCGATCCAACGCCACCACGTTAAAGCTCTTCACCGGAGCATCGGACGGACACACCGAATTGGGAGTCGCAGGAATCCCCATGGGATTGGTCCCCTTGGGCAGTGGCTTCAGGTCCGCCACTTCCTTATCGAGCACGCGAACGATGCCCCATCCTCCTTCGGCGAAGTGTGACGTACGGCCGTTGAAGTGGATGTAATCGCCCGGCATGCCTTGGAATCCACCCGCCTTGGAGACGAGATCATACCGTTCGGCGATCCCGACGTGAATCGAGTTCTTCCGATTGGCATCGCCCGCATACCGTTCCGTGAGGAAGGTATGACCGGAGATCGTCCAGACGTGTGATTCGTTCATCAGCTGATGCAACAGACGGAATACCATGGTGTCGCCCGTGTACGCCCGCAAGAGCGGCGTGCCCGGATCACCATGGATCGCGCTGCTGAACAGCTTCGACGTATCCGGATTGTTGGACAGGCGTTGCGCAAACGGGGCCGCGCGGAAGTTGAAACCGCTGCCGGTCGTGTGCGTCCCGCCGTTGATGTACTTGTTCGGTGCGTTCATGATCTTCTCAGGCATCTGGAACGACACCGTCTTACCCGCTTCCAGCGCCACTTCGATCGGCTGTCCCGGAGGATTGCCGGCTTCGATGACGTTGACGGTATGCGGCACCGTGTCGTGGATGGAGACCATCAACTCACGGAAGCTGCCGCTGACACCGGCGCCGATCGGCTCATTGCTGTGAATGTCCGCGATCGGCCCGCTATACACGAGCTTGCCGTTCTTCGGATCATGATAGGTGGACCCGAACGGCTCCACGATCGTCACGCCGAACCCGCCATGGGGCCAGGTCGTCGCGCCGAACGCGTGGTCATGCCAGAACACCGTCCCCATATCCACGTCGACCCACCACCGATACCGCACGAATTCCGGCGATACGAGATCGCTGGCCGGGTGATTCTGCTTCAGTGGCTTGAAGAACGTGACCAGATCGCCCTTGATCTCCTTGATGCGGGCGACTTCCTGGCAGCTCTTATCGCGCGGCAGTGAGGCCGTCGCGTCGTGCCCCTTCTCCAAACAATCCATGCCGACCATCACTTCGGTATTGACATGGAAGGGCGAGGCGCCCGGAGCCATCTGAATCTTCATGGCTGAGGCTCCTGCTTTCACGCCCTCTTTCAGCTTTCCGACCATCGGTGCCGGCAATCCATGCTTGGTCTTCTTCCCCCACATGGTGAA
>CAZBNV010000009.1:0-97678 GCA_964493335.1 uncultured Nitrospira sp. | reverse complement strand
GGCGCATGGGACGACGGAGCAGGGATTCATGAATAGTCCGGGCTAGGGATGCCCCTTCGGCGTGACCATCTCAGGGGTCGCAGGAAGTGGCTAGCGCACTTCCGGTCCCGAAAAATGCCCGCCGATCAGCTTCCCTTCTTCAAGATACAGATAGCGGTGCTTCACGACTGCTGGACTTTCCCAATCCTCAAAAATCCATTCTTCACGCCGCAGGCCGTCGCTGGTGTGCGTGACATTCATCGTATTCGGAGAGCCCCAGGCTTCCAGGACCTGTTTGCGGTCCATGCCCACCATGACGCGATGGCTTTCGATGTGTTTGGAGAAGTCGGGGTCCAGCCAGCCGGGCACGAAGCGAAAGGCGATCAGGCTGACGAGGAATAGCGCCAGGAACGCATAGATAATGATCCGCACCGGCCGTTGGCGGATAAAGGGCGTGGGTTCCGCCTTCGGAGGCAGGGGGGTAACGGGAGTGGCAGTGGTTGTCTGATCAGTCACAAATATCCTTCCGTCAGCGAACTGTCGAGGTGAGCATGCACAGGTTTGCATGCTAAACAATCGTTTTTCGGTCCGTCAAGGGACTCAAAAGGCTCATTACGGAACCGCTGGCAGAGTCTTGACCTGTATTCCGACCTGCTATGCTTGAGTCAGGATAGTGGAGGAGCAACGATGGGGCACTCGTCCCGGGCGGAGAGTCAACGCGCGGCATGGCTACTGGCCTGGTTCTGCCTAATGTGGCATGGGGGGATTGCCGTGGAGGCGGGGAGCCTGTACGTCTACACGGATGCCCAGGGCCAAGCCGTACTGACCGATAATGTGCAGCAGGTGCCGGCTGAGTATCGCGGGCGCCTCAGAACCGTGACCAGCGGGGAGGCTCCGGCAGCCGGTGTGATGGCCTCGGAACCGGCAGCGAGCCGCCCCTTGCCCACTTCGAGTGTGTTGCAGGAGATTCTTCACGCTGTTGCTCAGAAGGTCCATCCAATTAAAGGGCTCACTCCCCATCAGACTGCCGTGGTCATCGTGGCGGGTGCCTGTTGGATGGCGCTGCTGTCGCTGATGTTTCTCAGCTCTAATCCGGCCATCCGGATCCTCGCCAAATGCCTGCTGATTCTGGTCAGCCTTGCTGCTGTCTACCAACTGGCTGTCGGGGGCTTTTCCCCAGTTGAGACGGTTGCCGGCTCCGTTCCGCAGGGATCTGGGCAGGCTATGGACAACATCATGGGCCAGGTGAAAACGAAGACTGAGCAGAGTTATCGCTTACAAGACGAACGAACCACACGCCAACTGGATCAAGCCGAACAGCCAACCCCCTAACTGGACTAGTCTGCGTATTTGGGAACCGGGATTTTTTTGATTGCCGGTGGCGGTGGCGCCTGTTGGGCAAATGCTTTGGAATAGGGGTTGAGGATGGGATCATGCGTGTTGCGTTGGCGCATTTTGACGAGCGGGAGACTCTGGGTGCCGATCTCCATGCGATCAATAGGGGCCTTCGACGTCAACGGATCAGGTAACCCCTGCAGCGCGAACATCTGAAACGCGAGCGACCAGTCGAGCGACTCTTTTCCCTTTTCCCTCACAATAAAGCGCGCGTCTGCCGAGGGAGTTCCGGTAAAGAACAACAGCATGATGTTGGATCGAAAAACCGGCGCACTGTTGTCCTCAGACGGCTTGAACTCCGGCACAAGTGCGGGAATTCTGCTCAGCGGCACCGGGGGTGTGAATTCGATATCTACGAGACGAACGAAGAGGGGACGTTGCTCGCTCTGGTCGTTCCGATCGAACGTGTAGCTGAAGGAATACCGCACGTCCACGCCGTCACGTTTGAAGGTATAGACATCTTCACCGTTTTCAGGCGAGACCACTTTCTTGAAGTACTGATCCCAATCTCCGATCGGGTAGTACGTGAAGACCCTCAGGGCGGACTTGCGGTCTCGCACGGCCTGCGGGAGCCCAAGTTTCTCGTGCAATTCGGTTTGCGTGAGGCCGAGGTACCCATCATCAAAATAGGCACCGGCCCAGGTGAGACCACGCCCCGGCCACAGGAAGCCCGTGCAGAAGAAAATCGCGATGAGCAGGCGGATGACTGTCTGATGCGCCATAGGTATCCACTCAGGCTCGAGCCAGACAACAGTGGGCATCGTATCGGCCAGGGTAGTCGATGTCAAGGCGCGGAACCAGCAAAGACTTGCTGTAAAAAGTCCGTTCCCGATATGATGGCCGTTCCCTTGCGAGTCATCGAAGCAGTGGGCCATAGACCTGACACTCGGTAACAGAAAGACATAGGTAGTCATGCCGGAAGCACACATCCGAGACTTACTGCGAGAGCGCATCCTGATTTTAGATGGGGCCATGGGCACCATGATCCAGCGATATAAGCTGGACGAAGCCGCGTTTCGCGGAGAACGCTTTAAGGATTGGAAGAAGGATCTCAAGGGCCATAATGATCTCTTGAACGTCACCCAGCCGGCCGTCATCGAGGAGATCCACCGGCAGTATTTCGAGGCCGGAGCGGATATCGTCGAGACGAATACGTTCAACTCCCAATCCGTGTCGCTGGCTGACTACGGTATGGACGAGCTTGGGTATGAGCTGTCCAAAGCCGGGGCCGAATGCGCCCGACGCGCCATGGCGCAGGTGCTGGCAAAACAGCCGGCACGACGTTGCTTTGTCGCCGGTGCGATCGGCCCGACGACAAAGACCGCCTCAGTGTCGACAGATTCCAATGACGCAGCGGCGCGTGGCACAACCTATCCTGAATTGGTGCGTGCCTATGGCGACCAGGTGCGCGGCTTGCTGGATGGCGGCGTCGACCTCTTGCTGGTCGAGACGATCTTCGACACCTTGAATGCCAAGGCGGCCTTTTTTGCAATTCAGCAGCTGTTCGCCGAAGGGGCGCGGCAAGTGCCGATCATGGCCTCCGTGACCTTCATCCAAGCCGGAAGCAATCGTGGTTTTTCAGGGCAGACGGTCGAAGGGTTCTGGAATTCCATTTCGCATGTGCCGTTGCTCAGCGTGGGGATGAACTGCGCCCTGGGGCCGAAGGAAATGCGGCCGTTGATCGAAGAACTGTCGCAGATTGCGCCGATCTACGTGAGTAGCCATCCGAATGCCGGGTTACCCAATCCATTGCTCCCGACAGGATTTCCTGAGACGCCCGACTCGCTGGCGCCACAGTTACGTGAGTGGGCCGACAACGGCTGGCTGAACATTGTCGGTGGTTGTTGCGGGACGACACCGGACCATATCCGAGCGATCGCCGAGGCGGTGCGGGGGCTGCCTCCGCGGCAATCTTCCACAGTTGAGCCGTACTTGCGACTCAGCGGTCTCGAAGCGTTGACCGTGCGACCCGAGTCGAATTTCGTGAATATCGGTGAACGGACCAACATCACCGGATCACCGGCGTTTTCCAAGCTGATCCTGGCCGGCGATTATGACAAGGCCTTGACCGTGGCGCGTCAGCAGGCCGAAGGCGGCGCCCAAATCATCGATATCAACATGGATGAGGGGATGCTGGATTCCAAGGCGGCCATGACAAAGTTCCTGCGTCTCCTGGCGGCGGAATCGGACATTGCCCGCGTGCCGATCATGGTGGATAGTTCGAAGTGGGAGGTCATCGAAACCGGCCTGCAGAACATGCAGGGCAAGGGCATCGTCAACTCCATCAGCTTGAAGGAAGGTGAGGCGAAATTTCTCGAACAGGCGCGACTCATTCGCCGCTACGGGGCGGCCATGGTAGTGATGGCCTTCGATGAGCGCGGACAGGCCGACTCGGTCGCTCGACGCATCGAGATCTGCGAGCGCTCGTACCGTCTGCTCACCGACCAAGTCGGCGTGCCGCCGCAGGACATTATTTTCGATCCGAACATCCTGACTGTCGCGACGGGACTCGACGAGCACAATAATTACGCGGTCGACTTCATTGAAGCGACGAGGTGGATCAAGCAGCATTTGCCGCTGGCCAAGGTCAGCGGCGGGGTCAGCAATATCTCCTTCTCGTTCCGCGGCAATAATGTCGTGCGCGAAGCCATGCATGCGGCGTTTCTGTACCATGCGATTCAGGCGGGTCTCGACATGGGCATCGTCAATGCCGGGCAGTTGGCCGTCTACGAAGAAATTCCCAAGGATCTCCTGGCGCTGGTCGAAGATGTGCTATTGAACCGCCGGCCGGATGCGACCGAACGACTGGTCACCTTTGCCGAAACGGTCAAGCAAAAAGGGAAGGCGGTCGTCAAAGACGACGAGTGGCGCACCCGGCCTGTGGAGGAACGATTGGCGCATGCGCTCGTGAAGGGGTTGACGGACTATATCGACCAGGATGTGGAAGAGGCGAGGCAGAGGACAACCAGGCCGCTCGACGTCATCGAGGGACCCTTGATGGCAGGCATGAATGTGGTCGGCGATCTGTTTGGATCGGGGAAAATGTTTTTGCCTCAAGTGGTGAAGAGCGCTCGCGTGATGAAAAAAGCCGTGGCCTATCTCATGCCGTTCATGGAAGCCGAAAAGCAGCGCTTGGGCACCTCCCGAGCGAATGGAAAGGTTCTGCTCGCGACCGTCAAGGGTGATGTGCACGATATCGGCAAGAACATCGTGGGCGTCGTGCTGGGATGCAACAATTATGAGGTGATTGATCTTGGCGTCATGGTGTCGTGCGAGAAAATCCTGGCGACGGCCCAGGAGCAGCAGGTGGACATCGTCGGATTGAGCGGGCTGATCACTCCCTCGTTGGACGAAATGGTGCATGTGGCCAAGGAGATGACGCGGCAGGGATTTGAGCTTCCCCTGTTGATCGGCGGAGCGACAACCAGCAAGGCTCACACCGCCGTTAAAATTGCGCCCTCCTATCGCCATGCGACCGTGCATGTGCTGGACGCTTCACGCGCCGTCGGTGTTGTCGGCAGTCTGATCAACGAGCAGCAGCGGGAGAGTTTCGCCGATACCGTCCGTGCCGATTACGATCGGGTCCGGCAGGCGCATCAGGACCGTGGGCCGAAGGTCCTCCGCAGCCTCGAAGAGGCGCGCAACTATCGGCTTGCCACCGACTGGGCGACCGTCGATATTCCCACTCCCTCGTTCACCGGCGTACGTACTATCGAGATGCTGCCATTGCGTGAGTTGGTGCCGTACATCGATTGGTCGCCCTTCTTCCACACCTGGGAACTACGGGGCCGCTACCCCAGCATTTTTGAGGACGCCACGGTGGGGCCCAAGGCCAAGGAACTGTTCGAGGACGCGCAGGCGTTGCTGGAGGACATCATCCGTGGCGAGTTGTTGACCGCGCGCGGGGTGTACGGATTCTTCCCGGCCAATAGTGTGGGGGACGATATCGAAGTGTACCGCGGTCAGGATCGTCGGGACGTCCAGGCAGTGTTCCATACGCTTCGGCAGCAGATGGAGAAGCCTGCCGACCAATACAATTTAGCATTGGCGGATTTCATCGCGCCGAAGGAATCTCGTCGAGCGGATTATATCGGAGCGTTTGCGGTCACGGCCGGCATTGGTGTTGAGGCGCTGTGCGCGAAGTACGAGAAGGATCACGACGACTACAATTCCATTATGACCAAGGCGCTGGCGGACCGGCTGGCGGAAGCCTTCGCCGAATGGCTGCACAAACAAGTTCGCCATGAGTGGGGATATGGAACGACGGAAACGCTCACACTGGAAGACATGATCCGGGAACGGTACCGCGGCATCCGCCCGGCTCCCGGCTATCCTGCTTGCCCGGATCACACCGAGAAGCGAACGCTGTTCGATCTGTTGGGCGCCGAGGCTGCATGCGGAGTGACGTTGACGGAATCGTTTGCGATGTTGCCGGCGGCGTCCGTCAGCGGACTCTATTTCGCACATCCGCAGACCAAGTATTTTGCGGTGGGAAAGATCAATCGCGACCAGGTGGATGAGTATGCGACCCGTAAGAAACTGCCCGTGAGCGAAATCGAGCGATGGCTGGCGCCCAACCTGAATTATGACGCATAGGCTTGAAGTGTCGTTCGTGAGACTACCGCGGCTGCAGGCTATTATCCCGACTAGGTAAGGAACAATGGAGGGAGAGCCGCGACTCTACCGTGGCACTCAGTTCTTGACGGCTTCAAGGGCTGGGGGAAGGGCAGGGGTGGTGGCTCCTGAGATAACGTTCGCGAGGGAAGATTTGATCCAGCCGTAGCGTTCCTCTGCCCAGGCATTGAATACCTCTGAGTTCTCAAACACCAATTCCCAGGCCTTGGCCGCATCCAGGAGCAAGAGTTGGTGCGGTCGATTCTGTCCGGGGATATAGACGACCAGCACGGCGGAGTTGCCGGTGAGGCTGACGTCCGTGAAGACATGGATCATGGCCGCTGAGGGAAGGACAATGTCGCGCGTGGCTGCCTCGACGAGCGGTTTGTATAGACGATGAAGCAGATGCGTCGTCTCTTCGTAAGGGCTGGTGGTTCGTAGCAGCCGAGGATTGGGCTTGTCCCCGAATAGATTGTCAGTCAGATAGGTCGCTGCTTCCCAGGTCGGCATCATGCCGGACGAAGCAAGATTCTCACAGAGATACGCAATCCAATTCCGTGAACGATGTGCGATCATGACTCATTCAGCTCCTGAGTGGACTGACGGTGCCGAGAAGAGGAGAACCAGTTGGGGTCGGCAAATTGGTCGTAAATGCGTTTGATATCGTCCTTCGAGTTGAAGAAGATATCCAGAAGGTCGGGATCAAAATGCTTGCCGCGTTCTCTCAGCATCAGATCTTTGGCATGGTCGAACTCATACGCAGGCTTGTACACCCGCTGAGTCGTGAGGGCATCGAAGTTGTCTGCTATGGCGGTAATCCGTCCTTCTAGTGGAATCGCTTCTCCCGCCAACCCGCGCGGGTAGCCGGTTCCATCGTAACGTTCATGGTGGGTCCATGCGATGAGGGCGGCTACTTTCAACAGTTCCGAATCGGAACCAGCCAAAATACGATATCCGATTTCCGTATGTTGGGTGATCACCTTGAACTCTTCCGGCGTGAATTTGCCGGGCTTCAGGAGCACGTGATCCGGAGTGCCGATTTTGCCGATGTCGTGCATGGGGCTGGCTGTGCGGATCAAATCGCATCGATCGGGGGACAGGCCGTAGCGACGGGCGAGAAGTTCACAGTAGTGGCTCATCCGTTGGATGTGCTGTGCCGTCGAACTGTCGCGATATTCGGCGGCGATGGCGAGTCGCTGAATGGTTTCTTCGCGCGAGAGGCGCAGTTCTTTTTCGCTGCGTTCCAGCCATTCGAGAGCCTGTTGCAGAGCAATCGTTCTGGTCCGGACGACTTCTTCGAGATTTTCCCGGTGCATGGCATTTTCAATTTCCAGCTTGCGCCGTCGTAACGCATTGGCCACATTGATGAGGACTTCATTGGCTTCGAAGGGCTTGATCACATAGCCGAAGGCCCCCATGTCCAGGGCCGCGTTGGCGAGAACGGGGCTATCCAGGCCTGTAATCATGATGACAGCCGTAGTGGGGTATTGAACGAGAATGTGGCGTACGAGATCCATGCCGGATTCGCCGGGCATATTCACATCGCACAACACGAGGGCATAGGCCCCTTTTTCCATTCGCTGACGAGCTTCGCGGGATTCACCGGCCAAGGTGACATGGTATCCGTGGGGTTCGAGCAGGTAACCCAGCAACCGGCGAATGGGCTCTTCATCGTCTACGATCAAGATGTTGCGATTGTCGAGAATCGAGGGTTGGCTGGTTTCTTCGGTGACAGACTGGATACTCATAGAAAGCTGCTCGCTAGGTTTCACTGCTCAGATATGCCATAAGGCTAGGATCAGTATCGGTCGCATGGGTATAAGTCTGAAGCATATGGTGGAGCCTACGAGGATTGCAGCTTCTGTGCCATTCTGTTGTCGTCCGGAGGGCCTCTATGGGCTTTCCTTGCGCAGCTCAATGATACTGAAACCACGTTGATATTATGACAAGATACTGTTAATCCTAGATCTGCCTGCTTATGCGCCCAGGTTCGGCTGGGTCGTCAACTCTGACGCTTTTCCCATTGCTCGTTGTACAGGGTAGGGGCCTCAACGAAGGGCATTGCCCACCTCAATGCTGGATTATACATTGCTCGTCGGTGAACGCCAGTCGAAACGCCGCTTCTGAAATCGTGACTTAGCCGTGGCGTTTGATTTGCTCTTTGAAGCTCCGTTCACTATAATCCGCTCCTTTAGATTCGCTGTGCAGGAAGGGGTGCGACTTCATGGTGAGCGGGGCAGGGTTGGGTCGGATCGATGGGCGACGGCGGGATCAAATCCGCCCGGTCAAGGTGACGCGCAATTTTACGAAACATGCCGAAGGCTCCGTCCTGATCGAAATGGGGGACACCAAGGTCATCTGCACGGCTTCGATTGAAGAAAAAGTTCCCCCATTCCTGAAGGGGAAGGGGAGCGGGTGGGTAACGGCCGAGTATGCCATGCTGCCACGGGCCACGCACGATCGTTCGCCCCGGGAATCAGTCAAGGGCAAGCAGGGTGGGCGAACGCTGGAGATTCAACGTCTGGTCGGACGTGCCTTGCGCGCGGTCATCGACACGGCGCGGTTGGGGGAGCGGACCGTGTGGATCGATTGCGACGTCATTCAAGCCGACGGGGGCACGCGCACGGCTTCGATTACCGGGGCTTTTATCGCCTTGGCGGACGCGATGACCGTCTTGAAAAAGAAAGACCTCGTGAAGATGAATCCCCTCACCGACTACCTGGCGGCAATCAGTATTGGAAAGGTCGGCGGTCAAGTATTGGTAGACTTGGCCTATGAGGAAGACTCGCATGCCGAAGTGGATTTGAATTTGGTGATGACCGGCGCCGGGCAGTATGTCGAGGTGCAGGGTACGGCCGAACGGACTCCGTTCAATAAGAAGGACATGGACGAGTTTCTCGACCTCGGATGGGGGGCGATCCGTGAGCTGGTTGAGCTGCAGAAATCACTGATCGGATCGCTTGGTTGATCATGCAGATTGTGTTGGCGACCAGAAATCAACACAAGAAGCAGGAGCTCCTTGCCCTGCTCCAGGATGTGAGCGTCGCGATCAAAACGTTGGATGATTTTCCCCAGGCGCCGGATGTCGTAGAAGACGGAGCCACCTGCGAAGCGAACGCCATGAAAAAGGCCGTAGAGATCGCGCGCTACACGGGGTTGCCGGCGGTTGCGGATGACACCGGCCTGGAGGTCGATGCGCTGGGGGGACGTCCTGGGGCCTTTGCGGCTCGGTATGCCGGGGAACATGCTAGTTATGAGGATAATTGCCGAAAACTCCTGCATGAGCTTCGCGGGATCCCGTCCGCAAAACGCGGCGCCCGGTTTGTGACGGTGGCGGCCATCGCCTTTCCTGCCGGCGAGACCACGTCGGTACGAGGTGTGTTGGAAGGATCGATTGCCGAAGAGGCTACCGGTTCTCATGGGTTTGGGTATGATCCGATTTTCATCGTGCCGGAATATCATCAAACGTTGGCTCAACTGTTGCCGGACGTGAAAAACAGCATCAGTCACCGTGCTCGTGCTTTTAGCCAGGCGAAGAAACTACTTCAGCAGATGATGGCGGAACGGAATTCAGTCGGGGCGTAGCGCAGCCCGGTAGCGCGCCTGCTTTGGGAGCAGGATGTCGGAGGTTCAAATCCTCTCGCCCCGACCAATCACTCGACGTAAGGTATGAAACCAGGAGACAGTCAGCAGGTGTACCTCACGTGTCACGTCTGACTCTTTACCCTCATGCGTTTCTGCCGAGCGCGGCCATGGTGCCTGGGTGAGAAGAGTCTCCTTCCTGAAATATCAAAAATTCCTATCCAAATCCTTGTCAGGTGCGCTGAACGTCTCTGACGGAGCCGTTTGGCCTTGTTGTGCCGCCTCGTTTTCTTCGGGTTAACTCCAGAGTGTTTTTGTATAAGTGGTGGAGTAGGCGGAGGCTCTGTGACTCACAAGGATTCAGTCGCGCTATGGTCTCGTCAACAAATTTCTGTCTATCAGGTGTGATCTCCCCAGTGCCTGAGCGACCCTGTACCCCGTTACCAATCACTAATCTCGTATACCCACCCGATTCGCTGATCGCCCGCCCCTAATGGTTGGTTGGGGGTAGGCAGTGATGGTTGCGGTACTAGGTCATCTCCTAGGTTCTACGAATGTGCCAAGACGATACAATGTACTGTCCTATGATAGTCGTACCCTCAAATGGCGGTGCCTAATAGGTTCTAGTCCTTGAAACGCGCACCCAGGATTGCGAAGTCGGCCGGGAAATGCACCATTTGAACGAGGTACTATGGGAATAAACATGATCGCTCTAATAGGAATTCATTGTGGTGATACTATGAAAAAAACACGTCTCCCTCATTGGACCGTCAGAATTGGTGTCGTTCTGTGCGGCCTCTTATTAGGGAGCGTTGCTCCATGGGTTGTCGCTGCAGGAGAGGAGGATGTGCGCGAGTCGGCCCGCCTGCTGGCAGTATTATTGGATTCTGGCCGTGTGGCGATTGGCCGAAACCAGGAATTGATCAACGATCCAGGAAAAGGGGAGAAGGGTTTCACTCCAGAAGTGTTTGCGGAACAAACGATCGCCTTATTTAAGCATCGGACGGGACACGATTTGAGAAATCTTGATAACGCTCATGTACCCGCTATGGCGAAGCCACTGCTCGAACGGCTCTTGGAGGAAAGCAAGCAAACCGTGGCGACCTACCAGACCGTCATCAACATGAAAGGAATCAAGTACAAAGGCTTGATACCGGCCACGTTCGGTACGGAGACAGGCGCCCGATTCCAACTGTGGTCCGGCCTCTACCTCAAACAGACCGCACCCGACCATCTCCTTCGTAACGCCAAGAACAAAGCGGATGATTTCGAGCTTGCCGCGATGAACAGAATGGGAGATCCGACTTTTTCTCGCGATGGGGATCGCATATTAAGCGAAGTGGCGGAAGGCGAAAAATCCCTACGTGTACTCCTCCCGTTATTCTATAGCAAAGCCTGTTTGAGCTGCCATGGTGACCCCAAGGGCGAGCGAGACTTGACCGGTTACCCCAGGGAAGGCGCTCAAGAAGGAAACCTGGGAGGGGCGATTAGCGTGAAACTTCCTTTGCCGTGAGGCCAGCAGCGGAACCATCCCCGGCAGCGACTTGTAGAAACAAGGGGCCAAGCCACCCTGGTCTCTATCACAGTGCCGATGCGAACCGAGCCAAGCCTGCCTCGAAGAAATTTGATTAATTATTGCGGCGGCTCGTCGAAATAGTCAGGAGCGAAGGTTGTCCCACAACTGTTGCAATGCCATTCGGGGCCCTTTGGAGTGACTCTATGCCCGGAGATGTGGGGGGTGATCAGGCGTCTCTCCGGCATAACCTCGGTGTGACAATGGGGGCAGTAGTGTAGCGGCACAGGATTGGGTTTAGGGCCTTGTAGTGGCATTTGATTACGGCCGCTCCTTTCAGCGGATATCACGGGACTGACTATCGCGCCGTCCGTTTCATAGGTCCAGAGAATTCCTGAAATAGGAGGGGGCTGCATCATATCCCCGTGATTCGCTCTCGTCAGTGCAAGTCCCGCTTGGTCCAATGAAGAACTATCTCATTAATTATTTCGAATAAGATCAACAGCAATCGCCTCTGACACGTAGTGCATTCCGTGCTTGGGAGTCTTCGATCCTGTCTGGATTTGCGCACAAACTTCTCCCAATGGGTCCCCCCACAATCGCCTGCAGTCGCAGCGGCAGACCAGCACCAGGTTGGCCCACCAAAGGCGTTGCGAGGCGCCCTCTCAGCCGTAACATTCATCCCAGCGAGCGAGTTATAGCCAGAAGTTGTGGAACGAGGGTGAGAAGGTGGCGTACCTTTCCGGGTGAACAAAACCCGTACACACCGGCTGGCAGGCCGGGGAAAGGCACGCCAATGATGACGATAGTCCGAACAACAGCGGGAGCGCAAGGGCGGGACCCGGAGGTGGCCACGGCGCTGGATGAGTTGGCCCGCGAGGGAGCCCGCCGCATGATCCTGGCGGCGTTGGAAGTCGACGTGGAGGAGTACCGGCAGCAGCACCGCGAGGCCCGTGACAGCCGCGGCCATGCGTTAGTGGTCCGCAACGGGCAGGCCCGGCCGCGTCGCCTGACGGTGGGAGCCGGGACGATCACGATTCGAGCGCCTCGGGTGAATGATCGACGGCACGTCGACGGGGTTCGGCAGACGTTTACCCGCCAGATCCTGCCGCCCTATCTGCGCCGCTCGCCCCATGTCAGCGCGGTGCTGCCGCTGCTGTATCTCCATGGGCTTTCGACCGGAGATTTCCAGGAGGCGCTGCCGGTCCTGCTGGGAAATGAGGCGGCGGGACTGTCGCCCGCCGCGATCACCCGCCTGACCCGACATGGCGGACGGAGTACGAGCAGTGGCGCACGCGAACGCTGACCGATCGCGACTTTGTCTATATCTGGGTCGACGGCGTGCATTTCAATATCCGCCTGGAGGACGATCGCCTCGCCGCCTTAGTCGTGGTCGGCGCGCGCCTCGATGGGACGAAGGAGGTGCTCGCCATTGAGGACGGCTATCGCGAGAGCACGGAGAGTTGGTTGACGGTGCTGCGGGACCTGAAGAGGCGGGGCATGCGGGCGCCGGCGCTGGCCATTGGCGACGGAGCGCTTGGATTCTGGGCCGCCCTTCGCGAGGTCTGGCCCGAAGCCCGGGAACAGCGCTGTTGGGTGCATCGCATCGCCAACGTGTTGGACAAGCTCCCCGCCCGGCTTCAGCCCCAGACCAAACACGCGTTGCACGAGATGATGTATGCGGAGCGGCGGGCGAGTTGCGAGGCCGCCATGCAGCGGTTCGCCCAGGCCTACGAGGCGACGTATCCGAAGGCCGTGAAGGCGCTCTTCGCGGACGTGCCGCGGCTGCTGACCCACTTCGACTTTCCGGCTGCCCACTGGAAACATATTCGAACGACCAACCCGATTGAGTCGGCGTTCGCCACGGTGAAGCTCCGTACGCGCGTCACCAAGGGGGCTGGCTCGCGAGCCGCGGGACTGACGATGGCATTCAAGCTCCTGGCGGCGGCACAGAACACCTGGCGACGTCTTGACGCACAGGAACTTCTCCCACTTGTCCGTGCTGGGTTTGACTTCAAGGATGGGCGCCAGGTCGAGTGCGGACAGCAGAGACCAGACAAGAAGGCCGGAACGGTCGCCGCCTAATCAGCCGCGCTCCACAACTCTTGACAATATCTCCCAGCGAGCGCGATGAGGGAGCATGCCTGAAGTGGGCTCGCGCCGGACCACCTCAATCGCAACCCCACCAGAGGCTGGGTGGCCACGCAAATGGTGATAGAAGGTGTCGAGAGAATCATGAGCAGGGATTTGACAATGGATGAGGCATCGGAGCAGGTGAGCTGACTAGTGTTTCGCCTTGCAACCCGGAGGTTCGCAAGGGCAGGAACCTGAGCCTGCTTGTGTCGTATCGGCTGTCGCGCATGTATCACTGCAGTAACTCTTTCTCTGAACCTGGCATGAGCACGCAGGATGGGCACATTTCTTCGTTTCCATGACTGGCCTCCCCATTTGGCTGAACCTCTGAATCCTTGGCGTCCTTCTACCGGAAGGCATCAGTCATTGGATACTGGGAAACTCCCCAACGAGCAAGCTCCGCCGACGAGTGCGGCTCACTCCTTTCAATTCTTATCGTAAACTACGGTAAGTTCGTCTTGCTCGCTTGTGCGGATCCGGGTAGGATCCCTTGATGCCTCCAGTTTGAAGGTGGATAATTGCTCTTGCGATGACACAGCGCTCCCAAAAAGTGTTGCTACTGACGATCGTCGTTCTTGGACTCGGACTGTTTTCGCTGGATCTTTATCTTCCGCTCGGCATTGGCAATGGCGTGCTGTATGGCGGCCTCGTCGTGCTTTCCTTGGCTTTGCCGGACCGGAAGGCCCCGCTCATGGTCGCCAGTGTGTGCTCCATCCTTGCCCTGTCGGATGTATTCCTGGGTGTCACCTTCCCAAACGTGCCACTCTGGATGGGGATCAGCAACCGATTGTTTAGTCTGACGGCGATCTGGGTCCCCGTCGTCTATTTCCTTCAGCGTCGGAAGATCGAGGAAGCGCTTCGCGAGGCCCATGATGAGCTTGAGGTGCGTGTCGAAGAACGCACGCGTGAACTCGCGTTGGTCAACAAGGCGCTGGTCGAGGAAATCGGTGAACGGATGGAAACGGAACGATCACTCCGGGAGAGCGAGACGTCGTTAAGGGCGAGCCAGCAGGAGTTGCAGCACAGTCGCGAGGAATTCAGATCCCTGGCCGGCCAACTCCTGACGGCTCAAGAAGAGGAACGCCGTCGCATTGCGCGCGATTTGCATGATGACGTGAACCAACGGTTGGCCATGTTGGCGATGGATCTGCGGCGGATTGAGAAGGACGAGAAGCGCGATCTGCCGGCCGTCATGGGGATGGTTCGGTCGATCTCCGGTCGGTTGACCATGGTGTCGGACGATGTGCGGCGGTTGGCCTACCGGTTCCATCCCTCCATCTTGGACGATCTGGGGCTCACGAAAGCGGTCCGGCGTTTGGTGGATGATTTCTCTGCCAGCACGGGACTGCAAGCGGTCTATGTGCACCGCGATCCCGTGACTCCCTTGCCCACCGACCTTGCGACCTGCGTGTACCGGATTGCACAGGAATGTTTGACCAACGTGGCTCGCCACGCTCAGGCCTCTGAGGTGGAGGTTGAGTTGATCTGTGACGAGGGGATGATCACGCTCTCGATCCGTGACAACGGCATCGGCTTCGACCTCTCGCGCGCGTCACAGGAACGTGGGCGTCTCGGCCTCTTGAGTATGCAGGAACGGGTACGACTAGTGCGAGGAACCTTGGAGGTGAGTGCAACGCAGGGCTGCGGGACGCATGTTGAGGTACACGTGCCGCTGTCAGGGAATCGTCATGGCTAAACCGCGCGTGTTGTTGGCCGACGACCATTCGTTAGTGTTGGAGGGCTTCCGCCGCATTCTCGAAGACCAATGCGAACTCGTCGGGATGGTAGAGGATGGACGGGCACTCCTTGAAGCGGCGCAGAAGGTGAAGCCCGATATCGTCATCCTCGACGTATCCATGCCGCTGTTGAACGGTATCGATGCGGCCACGCAGCTGAAAAAAGTACAGCCCTCGGTCAAGGTCATCTTCGTCACTATGCATGCTGATGCCGATTATGTGCGATCTGCGTTCGAAGCGGGGGCGTCGGGGTATTTGCTGAAGCGGTCTGCCGTGGATGAGCTGGAACAGGCGATTCGGGCTGTCTGGGCCGGTCATTCCTACATCACGCCGTTGATTGCTAAAGACCTGCTCGATGTGTTGCTGACCACCGGGTCGAAACCACCGCAACAGAGAAAATCGCTCACCTTTCGCCAACGTGAAGTGCTGCAGTTGTTGGCCGAAGGCCGGACGGTGAAAGACATTGCGGTTCGGCTGAAGATTTCGACGCGAACCGTCGAATTTCATAAAGCCCAAGTCATGGAACAGCTCAATCTGCGCACCACGGCGGAATTGATCAAATATGCGCTGACGCATGGGTTGCTGGCCTCTTCTTAACTCCTTCCCGAGATCTCGAATAGGCTCCCCGCAGTGTCCGCTGATCTTTAGACCTCGTAATCTTCTGTCAAAAACTATCGGGTTTTACGAGTTCCCCCTGTGGGCGATGCGGCCTATAAGTGGTCTGCGACGGTGCTTTCATACTGTTTGAAATATAGAGCATCTTCTGCAGAGGAGCTAAATCCTGCTCATTTGTCCCCTCGATCGAGCACCTGAAAATAGAGTCGGGCTCGATCTCGCTCTAGAGCGTCGATCTGGGCGGGCCATTCGCCAATTCCATCTGAGCCTTCGCCAGCTGATTTCGGGTCAGTCACCGCGAGGGTTTGTTTGTCTCGTCGATCACGTCGCACAACTGGCCGCCACAGGGATGCCAGGGACGGATCTCTGGACAGACATTCGAGCAGACTGTGCACGAGAGTTTTCTGAAGTCCACATAGCTAAGGGCACATTGGCGCAGGCCATCGAATGGGAAGTGCTTAAACTCCAATCGCGCCTCTGCAGCACAGACAGCAAGCCCTCTTCAAATTCCATCCCGCTGTTCCGCGATAGACACGTGCACATCGGAAGCCTGCTCCAGCTGTGGCGTCGCCTCGCACTGGAAACCGAAGAGTCGCTGGCTGGCCAGGGGTATTACACGCTACTCGATGTGGGTCCATGGGGTGGATTCAACTTCGTGGTAGAAGGGGATGGCTATACTCGAATGCCCTTTGCTCGGCTTACATTGGCCGTGGGTGGCCTTCCCATCACGCCACTGGAGGAACAAGGTGGGCCGCTATTCGAACACCTGCTCCCACGATATCATGCGGTGTTGCAGGGTGCAGGTGTGACGTTTCCCGATGTCTGGCAGTATCAATTTCCTAAGAAGGATCCATCAGGCCGATTATTAGAAGTCTCCGGTACGCATTACCTGCCCTCGCACACCTACGAACGCCGAACGTTTATCAAGGTGCGGGTGTCTCGCGCATATGAGACCGTGGAAGAAATTACCTTGCAGGATTTTCTCGTGCTTCTCGAACGGCTGCAGTTCACTACCGATTGGGACCTATACCGGGAACAGACCAAAGACGTGGATGCCCGCTTCGACCTCCAAGACTACATCTCTCTCAACCATATGGTCGAAGGCATTTACCAACGTTCCTCGACGGAGGACCGGCTCTTGAACGACATTAAGGACGCATTCCGCGGGGCTATTCGAGCGCCGAAGGTCTTATACGATTTTTGGGGGCAAGTGGTCAGATCACGGTGGGTGGAGAATCTTTACTGGGCGCTGGCTGAAGCCGCCCTCGGCGTAAAACGATACCAACGCATGGTGTCGTTCGACCGTGAGGTCTGCCAGCAAATTCCTCCACGCCTACTCATCCCGATACGGAGACATCTGCAGAGCTACCACGGCCGCCTCGGCGCTTTTCCCACCTCTCCGACCTTACCCTGTTGATTACAACCTCACGGCTTCCAACGTGCCGATGCTGCCGCTGACCACATGCCTGCGATACCGGCCAAATCCAGTATCAGTCAGCCATGCCTCGACTTCTTGCCAGGTGTAACCCCGACCCGTTTCGGTGAAGGCATACATGAGAAGCGAAAAGACGGCCGCCTCCGCCGGCATGGTTCCAGCGGCGTTGAGAAAGAACTCGACGATAAAAATCTTGCCACCCGGGCGCAGGGCCCCATGCACCCGTCGCAGCAACTGCAGATTTTCCCTCTCGTTAAAATCGTGCAGCAGATTGGACAGCAGGATTACATCGATGCCTGTCGCAAGCGGTAGCGTCAGCACATTTCCCTGCCGGACCTGGATGCGACCTGACAACCCCTCCTGCAGGATCAACCGTCTGGCGACGGCCACTGACTGGTCGACAAGAACACCCTGAAGACCTGAATAGCGTCGAGCCAGCGCAATTGAATAGGATCCGGATCCGCCGCCCAAGTCGAGCAATCGAATAGCCGGTCTCGGCAAACGAATCGACTTAATGATGGGTGACGCCAATACATGGCTTCGCTCATGCATCGCCAGGGCAAACCTTCGTCGAAACTCGGCCGTCTTCGTGATAGGCGACCACCCCGGTCGGCCGCGGCGGACCGCCCTGAGCATGCCGGTCCAATCCGACCAATGGTGGTTCAAGAGCCACAGCAAATTGATCACCGCGAAAGGACTGCGGTCATCGAGGAACTTACGCCCCAGTCGAGTATTCCAGTACCGGCCGCCATTCAGGCGAAGCAACCCGAGTCCCGCGAGGGCCTGCAACAACAGCGTCATGCCTTCGCGAGTGGTGCCGCAGGATGTCGCGAGCGTGTCGGCCCTCCTGCCGCCGGCCCCGATTGCCGTGAAGACACCCAATTCATTGGCGATGAGGAGCACCTTTGATTCCGCATGCCCATTCGCTAACCGCATAAGTTCCTGGTAGGTCACGGACCCTCCGACGGTATGGATCGTTGCTGCACATTGAGATCCATCCACATGCCACGGATAAAATGAGAGGTACCGGAGACGGGGTCCGCGAGAAAGCAGATCAGTCCATATCGTCCCAGTTGCATGTCGAGATGGACATAGGCCTCACGTCCAGGATCGATACCGGTCATGCCGCCGACCTCAGCACCAGCAGGATTCTGCGCGCCTCCGGGCCGATAACTCGTGAGGAAATCTTGCGTGGATGCGCCTTCGGCCAGACGAATGATGATCATCTCGTGGGCCTGGGTTCCCTCATTGAACAGCCGGAGTATGTGATCATCCACCTGGAGTGGCTCACTCAATGAAAAAGAGAAGTCTTTCAAGCTCACGGTTTTGTCCCATTGTGGAGGCGCAACGACGCGCGAGCCTGGCTCGCTTACGTGGAGCGAACGCACCATGCCCCGCGTGGCGTGGGGGCGTCCGGTGGCATCCGGAATCCCACAGAGCAACACATAATTTCCAGGATCAAGATGGATGACGACCGATGCCTCATGTCCTGGGGCAACACTATTCACACCTCCATGACGCCGCAGCCAGTTTGGTAAGCGTGGGAGTCCTCCTGCCAGCGCCTGTTTCACATCGTCTACAGTTTTGCCGGGTGGCAATCCCAAGAATTGAACCTGATGTACATCGTGGCCGTGATTGATGAGACGCACCGTCTGCCAACCGGCTTCAACCTCCTCAGGACCGTTAAATGCATACTCCTCAGCAGAAAAAGATAGAACCTGAGCCTGCGCAGAGGATTCTCCCATCAGTAGGCCGTACAAAAATATAAAGACAGGGAGATATTCCGAGGCTGCGAGGCGCGCACGACCGGAGGCTATTCCGGCCCAGGGCCTTTCAGCCTGATGGACATCTGCTAATATACAGGCGGTCTTCATGCGCTGAACCATTGCATCATTGGCAAGCAATTTCCTCTGACGCTGTTAATTGCAATGGTACAGGCTCAGGGCGCGAGGGGCACATAGCCATTGCCGAGTATGGTTTGACCGGCAGATGAACGCGCCGATTCGACGAATGCCCTAGTCAGTGCACTCGGGGCTGTCCGCATCAGTAGCACGAGAGGCCGTTTCAGCGGATATTGGCCAGATTGGAGAGTCGGGGTTCCGGCTTCAACCCCGTTGATGACGAGTATTCGAACGGATACCCCGTACGTCACGGCATCTAGCGCCGCTTGTAAGGATAGGTAGCCCACCGCATTCAGTTGCCCCGATACTCGACTTAAGACCTGTTGGTCCGAACGCAGATGCTCGGCATTCTTGGTCATTCGACCGACGATTTCGAGCGACTGCGCGAACCCATCATTGAGATTCTGATCGTCTGGTCGCAATATCACCTGAACTTTCCCATTAGCCTTTTCGTCTAGTTCAGACCAATCCCGAATTGACCCTGAGAATAGGGAAGCGACCTGATCTTTCGTCATCTCCTTGACCGGATTCGAAAAATTCACAATCACAGCCAGTCCGTCCCAAGCAATAGTTGTCGCGGTGAGGCCGAGTTCCTCTCGACCGCTCACAGCGATATCGGCCTCGCCCGACGCCACCATGTTGGCGATGTGAAAGTTTCGATTCCATCGGATATCCACAGCAGTCCCGAAGTGATCCTTTTCAAAGGCCTGCGTCAATTGCTCAATGATCGTGCGCTCCGGACCTCGTCCGACGACTATGAGTTCACCCTTGAGCTCTTCCGACACGGCGGTTGTTTGAAACAGAGGCACCGATAGCAGAAGCAGCCCCAGCCAAAGATGCCACCGCGGTGTTTGGAAAAGAGCCGATTGTTCCAGCATTCTACTGTTGTACTTGGAAGGGTGAAAAATACTCTCTCGGCCTTGATCCCGACGTTGAGCTAGCCGAACTGTATGATCTCCGTTGGGTGCGACCCCCGTCCTACTTTTCGGAAGGAGGCTTAATACGGCTCTGGCTCTGTTTCTCACAGGGTTCTTCCGGAGGAGTGGTTTCGACGTCCAACAGTCCATTCGCTGCCCCGAGCAGAGCAGAAGCCCGTTCCAAAGGCGACCCGAGTCCATTGATCCAGAGGCCGATTTCCTCCTGACGCCCTCTTTGAGTCTGCGCTGTTGCAATTTCCCTATACGTTTTAGCGCGGGCCAGTTCACTTCCAATGAACAGGGTGGTAGCTAAGGATCCTCGGGAATTTCCCTGCTTCATCTGTACAAGGGCGATACCTTCAAGTGCCATATCCTTTCGGGAGGGAGCTTGGATTTGCTGCGCCAGTTCTATGGCATGAGTGACATTTCCCGATCCCGCTTCGGCCAGTGCAACACGCATCAAGACACTGCTTCGGTTGAGCTCCGCTGGAATGAGCTCGCGGTGTGAAGAGCGCCGGCGTGGTCTCCCCCAGCGAGTTGAGCCAACGCGATTGACTCCATGGCCGCCGCTCGATCGGTTTTATCGTCAATCTTACCGGCTGTTCGAAAGGCGGCCTTGATATGGTGTGATTTTGCCTGCACTTCTGCAATTTCCACCAAAGTGAGGTTCTTATCATCTCGTTCGGTTATTTCCGAGGCAATTTCGAGTGCTTTTTGTGAGTTGTTGGCTTTCGCCTCTGCGACCGCAATGTCCTGGAGCGTATTCTCTCGCAGATATTCGTTTCCAATCACACCAGCTTCCTGCTCGGCTTGCCAGAGCAACTGCGTAGCAGCACTCTGGTCAGCTGGGTAGACTGTTTTTGGATTTGTTACAAGCACGATGATCTGGAGCATCAACAGTGCGACCACGCTAGCAGTTTGCATTGCATTCTCGTTTTTCATGGATATTTACGCGCCGGATCGGCCCCCGGGCTGGCAAAGACCGGCTCAGTCTTTTCCTGAGACATCGTATCATGGATGGGTCATCTGACTTGAAGCAATCAGGCACCCTTTCGATGGTGAGCGGATTGATTGTTCTCTCGGCTAACAGGCGTGCACAAGAAGTGGGGTGGCGGAAGAGAGAGATTATGTGAAAGATTTCGTTCCTGCTGCGGCCGTAGGGGACAATCCTTAACCAGACCAGGACTTTTGCCCATCCGGACTCAGTTCAAACACTTTTGTGCGCTAGTCCCACCGCGAGGAGTGAACTGTTAGATAAGGCTGGGATCGACGGGCTTATTCACAGACATCACAAATACTATGGAACCACCAGACATCCTCGGTGCTGAGCTTCGCTTGCTGGAATGCGGCGTCCTCATCCAGCCAAATTTGTCGAGAGGCCTCGTCTGTGAGATTGAGGCTTACCCACTTACAGAATTTGCAGCGAAATACGATTGGTCGCTCGAAGAAAAGCTTCGGGGGCATAAAGCCTCTGGGTGGGTGCCACGCCCACAGTCTCTTTAGCCGCAACAACTTCCCACTCCATTTTGTAAAACATCCGTGCGCGGGCCGAAACTCGTAGATGCCGATAGTATGGGAAGTAAAGTTACTGGGTCAGAAGGTTAGCTCTATGAGGATTTGGCAGGCACTTCACGCGCACACTTTCCTGAACCATCTCTGTATCTCCATGTCCCCATGCAGTAAGCAGAACATTCCAGAGCGTCATTTATTTAAACCCTCCCGGGGACTAGGGAGATTGCCAGAGTACTTGTCCGGATAAGACTTCTATGGTAATGCTCCGCGTCTTAATGCCATGGAATGGAGTCTGACACGTTCGACGGGACACAGTTCAGCCACTCTCTATGAAGGAGGCACCCATGCCCTCTGTCTTGAAGAAACCGGTGGTTCTTCAAATCTTAGTGATACTGTTATTTCCCATTTCGTGTTGGGGAAACGATATGCCGAACTATCAAGAGGTCGTCATTTCCAATGGGGGTTCCATTCAGGGACAGATAAGTCTCATCGGAAAAGTCCCTAAACCCAAAGGATATAACCTCACAACCCTTCCCGATCCGATTTACTGCGGCCGAATCTCTGACGGAAAAGGTTGGCGCCTCTTACAACCGTTTGACGTCGGACCACAGGGGGAGTTCCGGCAAGTAGTCGTACGATTGGAAGGAGTACCCAAGGGTAAACCTTTTCCACCACCCAAGTCATCGCATATCCAAGCTGTTGACTGCCAGTTCTTACCATTCATCAATGTCGTGAGAGATCAACAGGAGGTGGTTGTGGTGAATATGGATCCGGCGATGCACGACATTCAAGCGTACGAAACCTCGCAACTGGGGCCTCGGGTTCTCTTCAACATTCCACTGCCGATTAGTCCGCGTTACCCCAGGGAAGTCGCTCTCAGCGCGCATTTTCACAAACATTATCAGGGATCCCCGATGACTCAAACGGTAAAAATGACGAAGGGACGACGTGTTTTTACCATGCAGTGCGGCTTCCACGCTTTTATGGAGAGTTGGGCGTTTATACCGGACAATCCCTATTTTGCGGTGACCGATACGGATGGACGATTCGAGATTGGCGATATACCGCCGGGGACATACAAGCTGTCCGTCTGGCATCCGTACCTCCGCGACGCCCATGAGCAGACCATCACGGTCGGTCCGAATGCATCACAGGAGGTGCACTTGGAAGTCGCGGCGCCTACGGGGAGACTGTACGCGAACCAAATGGTTGAGAACGCTTACACCCGTTATACCATCACGGAAGATGTACAAAGTCAGATTCTCCCAACGTTAGAAAAGCAGATCTACTGACAATACCCATGCGCGGTCAGGACTACCGCCAGGGGCGTGATTGGAAATCTCCGATGAATTAGAGACTATGGACCTCAATCGCAGTTAATTGCTTGTTCTCAATGATTTCTAGGTAAGACGATTAAACGGAAGAACAGGTCTCGATCGATGAGACACGATAGTTCCGCCACAGAACCACCATAATTCCCAACGCATCTGCTTGAATCATGCTGGGAACAAGATCCGGATGCCGGAGAGGATCCACGCTGGTTCCTAATACGTCCTATCATTTTGGATGTAACGTGCGCTGTTGGTTGCTTAAAACCTCGTACAGAACGGGGCCGGCTGCTACCGCAGCCTTGTGGCCGCTCTTGTTTCCTTCTGATATCTCAGTGCCGAATGTCGCCCGGAGTTTCTCCAAAATTTCATTCCTCTGTCTGGCTGTCAATGCCAAGTTCGACACGCGTCCCGTCGACAGATTTTTATCCATCACTGAGTATGTGGCCAAGATAGCCACCGGCACAAGGCGCTTCCATGCTTCATCGATGGCGGAGACACGTTCAGCTTGTCTCGCCATGAATGTCCACGGTTTAAAGTTTTTGGGCCCAGCATTGATGGCTGCTTGGAAATCGAGGAGAGTCTGCTGCTGTAAACGTGCTAGTTGGGCAAAAGACGACGCCGCGACTTCCGCACTCTGTCGAATAATGGCGTGTGAACTCATGCGATAGGCGGCTACCTGAGATTCGGCGCATTCGAGATCTGCTTTACCCAGTGTAATGACAGACAACTGTGAGGAAATGGAGTCCGCATCGGAAGATGTCTCAGTTTTATCGGTGTAGCGCTTGATGGAAGTTTGTGCATAATTTAAGCCGTCTGTGAAACGTCTCAGGAAATGGAATGGACTGTCTTCCACGACCACGGAGTTAATGCACTGGCTAGCATAAGAGGGGAAAGGCGACAATAAAATCGCACACATCCACAATACGTACCAAAAAAGTGCACGAGGATACGAGAATCGGTTTGAAGGCAAGATTCCAGAACTGACTGGAGAATGTCCCTGTATTCACATAAGCCGATTCGCACTCTGGCGATTACGAATCAGACCGCACCGCTTCGGACGCTCAAATGGAGATCGTGCTCCATTAAGCATCTCATGTATGCTTGAAAGTCTTTGTGATGGCGTATTATCACGACCAGCATCCTTTTAGTTGTCGGAGCTACCTGTTTCAGCGGCTACCATTTCCTTTGTTCACTAAGAACTGTTTGAGTTCACCGATATTTTTCATGTCTGCCAACTCATTGCCATTGAACCGGACCCCAAATGCCTGCTCGACACCAAACATCAGATTGATATGGGTGACGGAGTTCCATCCCTCAATATCGGAGGCCATCATGTCATCCGCCAAGTTGAGATTCTCATGGTCGAACACCTGCCGGAATACCTCTTCTAGTCGTTCGTGCAACTCCATTGTCATGCTCCAAAGTTTGAACTAGCCTCTTTCTGTTTCACGGTACTGGGCGTCCGGCTAGGTCATGGGCAGTTGAGATGCGGGTCCCAAGACACTCACGGTAACTATAAGAGCATTCGCGCCAATTACCGTGGCTTCGCCAATCTTGACTTCCCTAGAGGTCGCGGCAACTATCGTGGTTCATAATGGCGACTCATATAATCGATCGCACTCGGGTAAAGCGCTCTCCCTTAATATGGAATAACTGAACATTTGCACGGTAGTAATGACCATCAGTCCAGTAATACTGGACACTGAAGATATAGCATGACGGGCCTTTATTGACGAGCATTACGCTCGCAGGCATGTGTTCCCGGACAAAATGGCCCCAGCTCTACCGCCGGGCTTCTCGTTGAACCTGGCATTCATAGCAGAGCATCGTCGTCGGACGTATGGCCAGGCGTTGGTATGGAAGTGCTTCATGACATTGGAAGCACAGCCCATACCGATACCGCTCAAGCCGGTCGAGCGCCGACACAATCTGCTGCAGTTCCTGCTCGATCCGCCGTTGTTGGCCGGCAGCCATCTCTTGCTGTTGCATCGCATCCATGCGGCTGAGGCGCCCAATTGGGAGGTCGAGGCCGACCGGCTGCGTTTCGGTGCGTAGCGCGGCGAGGCGCTGCTCGATGTCGAGGCGCTGGGTCTTTAGAAGGTCTCTGATCGCGTTCACTTCCTCAGCTTTCAACTCACTCATGCGTTCAAGGAGCCTCCCATTCCCTCGAGCGTCGCCCAGACTCCGTGTCCGAGGTGGTTGGCCGATTGATAACTATGGCGCGCCAAGCGTGCGGCTAGCGGCCACGTCTGGGGTTTCGCCAGCACCCGCATGGCGATGCGTGGAATATTGATGATGTCGAATCCACCAAGAATGGGGGACAGATCGTCGTCTATCCCATCGGAGACGCCTTTCATGGCCAGACAGGGAATATTCCGTTGTTTGCAGAGCGTCGCGATCGTCTGACTCTCCATGTCCACGGCAATTGCCGGCGTGGTCGCGGCCAAGGCGTGCCGCGCGGCGGGCGTGAGCACGGGCTTGCTGACCGTGACCAACGGCCCCACATGGTAAGGAATATTTCGGCCTTTCAGCGCCTGTTCGGCTACGGCAATCAAGCGAGGGTCTTCCGATTGGACGATGAGTTCGCCGATGCGCACGTGGGGCCTGAGTGCCCCTGCGAGGCCCGAGCAGATCATGAGATCCAATTGCTGCGAGTCCAGGAACCGGTCTACGCGATCCTTGGACACAGCGGGCACCATCCCGGAGAGGCAGAGTCGTATGGTATGCCCGTTGTGCGTGGCCCCCCAAATCTCGTCACGTGCATCGAGTAATTCGAGGTTGAGCCGCCGGCAGACTTCCCGCACTTCCCATTTCACCTCAGCGACGAGTCCGATTCTCATGTGGTTCCTCCCTTCTTGACATATCCGTGGGCCGTGAACCACCGCACGGCCTGATCAAGTGCTTCACGCAGCGGGGTCTGCGGCAAACCCAATTCTTCAACGGCTTTGCGACTGTCATACCGCATAGGTTGTCTCGCCATGCGCACCCCGTCCAGCGAGGCACGCGGGGCCCGTCCCGAGAGCCGGGAAAGAAGTTCTCCGCAGGCGCCGGCGCAGAAGGCCACGGCGTAGGGGATTTTCATTCGAGGAGGCGGGTGCTGGCTCACCCATCCGAGTAAGTCGAGGAAATCGCTTAAGGGCAGGTTCCGATATCCGAGAATGTATCGTTCGCCGACGCGTCCTCTCGTGGCAGCCAGCCAGTGGCCAACCGCCACATCTTCCACGGAAATCCAGTTAAAGGCGGCCTCCAGAAAGGCGGGCAGGCGCCCGTTCAGAAAGTCGATGATGAATTGACCCGTTGGGGTCGGGCGTCGGTCGAGGGCGCCGATGGGCGTTGACGGATTCACAATGGTAATCGGGGCGCCCTTCCGGATCAGATCCCAGACGGCCTGTTCGGCGAGAATTTTGGTGTGCTGATAGAGGCTGCGAGCGTCGTCAGGCGCAATGAAGTCTGCTTCCGTCCCCAGGCGGTCGGCGGTGCACTGCACGGTGACGGCACTCGAGGTATACACGATCCGCCCGACGCCAGCCTTGGACGCCGCTTCCAAGAGCCGTCGCGTCCCCCCGACATTGACGGCGTGCATCACGCGCGGGTCGGGGACCCACAAGCGGTAGTCCGCCGCCACATGGAACAACACATCAATACCTTGTACGGCGCGTTCCAGTGAGGAAGGATCATTGAGATTGCCAAGGATTGGCTTCAGGCGCAGGTCCGACAAGACACTCAGGTCGCTCGTCGGCCGAACCAATGCGAGCACGTCGTGGCCTTGGTCGACTAAGACCCGCGCGACATGTGCGCCGACAAACCCGGTGGCTCCCGTGATCAATATCCGCACAATGCTCCTCTTCCCGTTGACCGGTTACACTGACTCAGGCTCGGCCCCACGCTCGCTCCTCTGTTCGTCGCGCAACTCCGTCACCATCACGTCGGTAGTGAGGAGTACTCCGGCCACGCTCGCGGCATGGGCCAATGCATTACGGGCGACTTTCGTCGGATCGATGATCCCGGCGGATGTCGCTAAGATTGATGTGCGTACCTGATAGCCGAACGAGAGCACGCTGGACGTGATTGAAATCCCGCGTGCCTGCTCCAACTCCATCCAGTCCGACTTCGCTTGGCGCTGGCTGGAGTGACCCTGTACAGCCCCGGCCAGGTGCACGACTCCTGCGTAGCAGCAGCTTTCAATCAACGTGGATTTCCCCGCGTCCGGGTGCGACACGATGGCGAACGTACGTCGTCGCAGCACCTCTCGCCGCAAGTCGTCGGACGCAGTTTTCTCAGCCGGCAGGGACATTGATATTCCTTGCATCCTTCCGCGCATTAACGAGCGACGACTTTAAGGAGCTGTACGGCCTTGGCTGCCGTATTTTCCCAGCGGTGTGGGGTGCCGGCCGGAATCGTGATGGCATCGCCTCGCTGGAGCACGTGAGACGTTTTGTCCAACTGCAGCCGGACTGTTCCGGAAAACACAATCACACAAAGTTCCGTTTCCCTCGCGTGCAACTCTCCGCTACTGCGCCCTCCGGGGCGGACCGTGATCATCAACACCTCGAATGTGCTGCCGACACCCGGAGGGCTCAAGGACTCAATTTGAGAGCGAGACCACGCACTCTGGAGTGTGGGTCGGTGTGAGGCCTTGATGACCGCAGCTGTTGGTGGGGCTGCGGTTACAAAGAATTGGCCCAATGTGACACCGAGTCCAGAAGCAATGCGCTCCAGGGAGGCGAGGGAGGGAGATACCTTTTTCAGTTCGACTTGCGAAATGAAGCTGGCGGAAAACCCACACTTGGCGGCCAAGGTCCGCACGGAAAGTCGCTGGTCGTCTCGAAGCCGACGTACAGCCTCCCCGACATGTTGCTCGCGCTGAGCAGTCGGCGCTTCAGCGTTCCCCTCAAGCTCACTGAGTGGAGTTGCTGTTGGGAGTGGCGCTACCCGTTGCTTAGCCAACGTTCACCCACCGTCGATTTAACTTATCCATGTTCAGCCAATGCATGTAAGTACCGTGTAGCCAGCCTCTATTCCTTGTCGAAGTGCGGGGTTTCAACCGCACGAATCGAACGGAAGTAATTGTAGTTCGTCCTTTCGTAACAGTTTGGTCATTATATCTTATTAATACGTTTCTCTAGTAGCGCGCGGTGAATGGTCTCGGCCGCCACCCGATTGCCTTCGTCAGTCCAGTGTGTATCATCGGCCAGATATGTCGCGACGCCGTTCTGTGAGGCCGCCTTCAGCGCGGGGGTCAGATCGACAAACTCCAGGCTCGGTTCTAGCTCCACCAAGAGCTGCTGCAGCTGGTCTGATAGATTGCTCACGCGCCATTGACGCACCGCATCTGACGATAACCAGACATTGCTCAGGTCATGGTAAACCCGATATTTTTCCGAAACGAACGCGACGATGAATCGGATATTTTGCTCGCGACACAGTTTCGCCGCCTCTGCGATGAGAGCGGCGGCTTTGTGAACGGTCGTGTCTGACGGTCTCTCCACTTCGGTTGGCGCGAAGAACACGGTGTGGGTCAGGTTGTGTCCGTCGGTAAATTCAGCCCGAAGTTCTTTGATCGCGTCATCTGGCACGCAGGTGTGCGCCGGGCGCAACAGGAGCATTGACACATTTCTGGTCAATGACCGAAACCAAAAATCTTGCCAGAAGACATTGCTGCTGAGGAGAGCCTGGGTGTCATATCCTTCCGCATCGATAAAATCATTGCCTTCGAAAAATGCCCAGATAACGGTCTTCGGTTTGAGTGGGAGACCGAAACGTTTCAGTACGGCTAGTTCTTGTTGAGGTCCATACCCTGAATGACCAAGGTTGGCGACCCGCTTGCCTTGCAGCTCGGCGAGGATGGTTGTGATCAGCTTCGCCTCCGACGTGAGATATCCTTCAATGTACGAATCCCCAATAACGACGAGATCCGCTGCACGGAGGTCCTGGCTATTACGAAACCCGTTTTTGTCATACCGTACGGCAACCTTCCGCGCCGGATCCGGTGGAATGCACAGGGCTTGCCCTATGTTGCCCTGATAAGCGGCTTCATAGTGAGAAGACGGGTCGTGTCGCCAGAGGAGTTCTTTATCAAACTGCCTCCCGGCCACACTTAAAGGATTGTCCTGTTCATAGCCTCCGAGGAACGTGCGATAATCAACCGCTCCAATTAGGACGGCTCCTTCCGCCAGCACCCAGGAGATCACCAGGGCACTCGTTGTGAGAAGGAAACGTGTTCCCACTTCCGCAAGCGGCACACGTGCAAACATCCCATACAGCGCCCATGCCAGCAGATAGGTTGCGATCGTATTGTCGATTAGGTGTCGGATGTTCGTGACACCTGATAGGAGGAAAATGCCACATCCCAGGGTGAACACCGTGATTGTAAAAGCAATTACTATCCGAGCTTGTTTGTCATTTTGCATTGCGCTATAGGAGTTCTCTCGATCCATATTATTCGACACGGCTAGAAATCAATTGCCTCGGTGAACAGGAAGCGGATGCCTTACATTTAGCATCCATACGGCATGAGTGTCCAGTAATACTGGACACTCGAAACACTGTTCTGAAAATGTGCGAATTGCATAGTCACACGCTGTTGAGGTGAATGAATCGGCTTACACACCGCTACAGGAAAGGCTTCACGTCAGTTTGATGAGGTCGGTTCGGAAGACAAACTCGCGGCGAGCGGATGCGTGGGAATAATATGCAGATTATACGTCCAGTATTGCTGGACACTCAGTAGACGCTGTGGGTATATTGCGGGAAAAGCAATCTCGATCGACAGCGGGAACGGCGGGGAACATCTGGCTATTCTTGAATGATTCAATCCGTATCGCCGAAGCAATGGCGCGAACCGTCTCTTCTCGGTGGGCAGCGCATGCCGAACCCTTAATCTAGGGAATTCCATGTTCCTCCGTCGACTGTACGCAGGCAGAGGTCTCATAATTAGTTTATGTCTTGCTTTTGTAGCAGTTGAATCCATCGTGGCGGCTTGCTTCCTCAGCCTGGTCCATCTCAAAACTGCCAACAATTTGGTCCAGAAGAGCCAGAATCTGTCGCTCGAAATAGAGCGGGCTATGAACGCCGTGGCGGGAGCCGAAACGAACCAACGCGGCTATATCATCACGGGGTTGGACCATTACCTGGCCTCGTATCGTGGGGCTCTAGATGCCATTGGAATACAGATCCAGCACCTAGGTAGTATGATCGGGAACAATGCAAATCAACGGGATCGAATCGTATATTTGACTGCGCAAGTTCGCCAACGATTAGACGAGCTGGATCGTGCCATCGTGACCCGCCGCAACGAGGCCCCTCCCTTCGCGAAGTCAGTTGTGGCCGTCAATCAGTCCAAGGTGAGTAGCGAAGCACTACACGATATTGCATGGCAGATCCGTGAGGAAGAAACGCGAACTTTAGAACGTCATCGCGCAGACTTGGAAGCCTGGGCTGTCACCACTGGCTCTTTCACAGTGGCGCTTTTTCTAGTCACCGCCGTTGTCTTCGCATTGTGCGGTGTGTTCATGAAAATGGCCATGATGAGCCAGACCCACGCCGAACGCATCCTCGAAAACCTCCCGCTCATCTCGACACCTTCGGAGACATGATAAGCGGTTGTCACGGCGCGACAGAGGGCGCGTGCAGTATCTGGGCGCCTTCCCCTGTGGCAAGTAGCAGCCCGGGCAATCTGGAAGGCAGTCATATGCAAGCGGCGGATGGTTTCATTTTAAACATGTGATGATGGTGCACTGTGAAATCCTCGCCCCGCTTCTTTCTCCCTAACCATCAGCGAGCCAGTGCCTTGTTTCGCCGCTAGAGTCGGGATGACCCACGGCCACAACCCGATACTCAATGAGGCCTGTAGCGAGTCCTCCATTCCAACAAGGGCCGGACAACTCCCGGCCATCGACCTTGGAAATCCCCTCGCGCCGTATCTCCCATGCCACTGTCATCCACGCGAAAACCAACGACACGGGACGCATACGTATGCAGCCGAAACGGACTTTCGGTTATCATTGCCGCCGATACTGTGATGACTCCCTCGGAAAGAAGGTTCGCTGGGACGCGAACCGTGGAGCAATAAAAACCGTCTGGGCGTGGTTTTCGCTGCCATTGAGCATCGCGATCATGAACAATAAAGATCACAGCGTCTTCTTCGTTTTGAAACGTCACTGCCGGCACGAAGACATGCCCAGATTTCAAGACCTCGAATTCCAACTCGATTTCGATCGGTCTTCGGATGTCGAATCGATCCAGAATGACACCGGATTCAGTCTGCACCCTCACTGCCTGCATCCGAACGACCTCATTGCCGGGCGCACCCGCCAGGTCGGGCCACTCGACGCAGGGCTTCAGATGGCCGGCATGGAGGTATTGATGGACCACCTCGTGTGCCGACCCCTCTTGCACCACTTCGCCCTTGTTGAGAAGAATAGCTCGCTTACATAGACGGGTGATGGCTGGCATATCATGCGACACTAAGAGGACGGTGCGCCCGTGTTGTCCTACATCCTCCATCTTCCCCATACATTTCTTTTGAAATCGGACATCACCCACTGCCAGGACCTCATCCACGATGAGAATGTCGGGGTCCATATGCGCTAGGACGGAAAACCCCAAGCGCACATACATCCCGCTGGAATAATGTTTCACCGGCGTATCAATAAACTGTTCCACCTCAGCGAAGGCCACAATTTCGTCAAATTTGCGCGCAATCTCTTGGCGCTTCATGCCAAGGATCGCTCCGCTCATATAGACATTGTCTCGGCCCGTCAATTCAGGGTGGAAGCCGGTGCCTACCTCCAATAGGCCGCAAAACCGACCGTGGATGATGGCGCGGCCCTTGGTCGGTTCTGTCACCCGTGAGAGGATTTTCAACAGGGTGCTTTTCCCCGACCCATTGATCCCGACAATCCCGAATACCTCGCCCTTCTTCACCTCGAACGACACATCGCGGAGCGCCCAAATGGCTTCGTCCGGGCTCTTCGGGACCCGCGACCGCCTCAAGATGGAACGCATCCCACGGGATAACACTCCCGCCAACGAGGTTTCCTGCGTGTGAGTGGCTCCCAGACGGTAGCGTTTATGCAATCCTTGCACTGTGACCGCTATGTCGCCCATTTAAATCCCACCGGCGAAGCCAGTTCATCTTCCAACAACATCATCTTGCTCACCATTGCGCCAACTCTGAGCGGTCCGGCCGCGCGACATCGTGCTCCGTGGGAAAACCGATAGAAAAGACGATTATACCGCCAGCCATCGTACCCCCTGGAAATTTCACTGTCGTAAATGTTTCGCTGGTAACAATATTGGGCGTGATAGAGCGTGCATGAGCATATTGTCAACTGCAAGTCACTCAGTGTTCCAGTCCTATCGGACGAGAACCGGATGCATCGGCCCAGACTACCGCTGTCCTGGTTCCTACTCGACCATTACGGGTGGAGCGCTGAATCGAAGAGCCCCTACGAGCGCTCCCGTGTGGGCTCCTAAGCGCCACGCAAGAATGGCCTTGCCCTCCGGAGTTCCTATCAGGTTTGGCGTCCTCCGCAGGAGCGCTCTCAATGATCGACCATACGCACGCCACCGCCAAAGTTCGGAGGGTGATCGCTTTCCGTACTTCTTATACAAATACACTGCATTCTCCGCGTAGCTTAGGCCTTGCAAGTAAGTCTCTGCCTGGGTTCCGCGTAGACGATAATGAAGCAGGGCATCCGGCACAAACACGAGTTTCTGACCCGTGAGCTGTACTCTCATACAGTAATCGGTGTCCTCACCGATAGGAATCGTTTCATCGAACCCGCCAACTCCATCATGAAGTCGTCGAGAGATTCCAAGGCTTCCTGCCCCCGCATAGGGAAACGGCAAGAACCGACATGTCTGCAAGGCATCCACCTGAGTGCCGCCACGGATCGCCGCGATTGAAGGGAGGTTCAGCTTGTTAAATTCGAAGCGAGCTGCCACGAAACTATGGTCCGTCAAAGCTGTGACCAGGGCCGTGGCCCAGCCAGCCCCCGGAACGTCATCGGCGTCGCAGAATAGAATGCCCTCACCACTCGCAGCCTTGACAGCGAGATTTCGGGCATAGGCGGCACCACGTTTCGCAGCTGCATCGATAATCCTCAGAGAGGGAATCTTGGTTTTGAATGGGGCAACGACAGGTCCTAGAGCATCCGTAGATCCATTGTCCGCGATGATAACTTCCCAGTCTGCGGGCCATGACTGCTCAATGAGCGCATCGAGGGTATCACCGATAGTATCGGCTGCATTGAGACAAGGAATAATGACGCTGATCTTCATCCGTATCCTCGGCAGTCCGAAGCTCCACTCCTCCGTTTTCTACAACAGCTCCAGGAACGGGTATGGGTTTTTGGGCTGAATGTGCAAAGATACTAGAACTAAGTAAGGTCCTACCCGACCTCGGCATAACCCTAGTTTTCCCCAACATGTGCGCCCAATGAAATAGATGTGCGGACCCTGCACAGTAGTGCTGAACGAGGGTCATTCCCGCAACGCCGCGACGGCAGAATCAGGTACAGGATCGTTACGACGAAAAGGGTTACCGCGCAATCGTGCCATGCCCCTTTCGTGAACCACACGGCGACTTGTGTTTCATTGCCCCCAAGGAGCAAAAATGTACGAGTTCTTGGTGAGTCGAATTCGGACATACGTTTAAACCGTCGGTCGGGGGCTTTTACTCAGGAACGCCGCCACATTTTAGAGTGGGCAGTAGCACACCGATAATCCCGCATGTGAGAATTATGTGATTTGCATAGCCTGATCGCAGGCAGAGGGTTTCAGGTGGCGCTCATACCACAGGATGGTGCGCTGCAGGCCTTCGTCCAGTGACACTTGTGGAGTCCATCCCAATAGCTCTTCAGCTGCACGTCTGTCGGCGACGCGGACTTGCTCAAACTGCCGATCGGGTCTTGCGCCGAACGAGGGCGGGCCATCAAAGCCCATACACCGCGCTAGGGTTTCTACCACGGTTTGTACTGTCTTCACTTCCCCCGATCCAATGTCGATGGTTTTGCCTTCGACATTAGGGGCCAGGGCTGACGCAACAAGCGCTTCTACAACATCGTCAACATAAATCCAATCAATGGGACGTTGGCCGCTGGTAAGTTGGGGCACCTGCCCCTTTAACAATGAACGAATGACGTAAGGAATAAGTTTTTGGAGATCGCGTTGCGCGGGTCCGTAGACCATGAAAACACGCAAAATCACAACAGGAAATTGATACAGGGCGTGGAACATGCGGGCATAGGCACTGCTGGCCCATTTCGTGACTGCATAGGGAGAGCTCGGTACCGCCTCGGTGCCGTTTGACGACGGCTCTTCAAGGGACCCTGGAAGGATGAATCTTTCGCAGCCGACGGTCTGGGCGGCCGTCAATAAATTCACCGTGGTCATAAGGTTACATTGGAATGTCGGTACGATGGCCTCTGTACCGCGTGCCCCCACCACATGGCTGGCGAGATGATAGATAAAGTGAGGCTTAATAGTCTGCAGTAAGGTCCTGGCAGTAGGCAGATCGGCAAGATTACCTTGGTACCACTGTATGGCGCGCCCCGTGTCAAACTGCTGTCCTCTGGAAACCGCATAGACGCGCGCACCCAATTCACAGAGCCGAGACAGCAAATGGCTCCCGATAAATCCTGTCGCTCCAGTTACGAATATTCGTTTCCCGGCCAGTTCTCCCAAAGCGGTCATAGTGATCTCGCCCTCCCACAGTTCCGTAGAAATGGGCGAGCGTCACTCCATGGAGTTCCATCGACCCATCGTTTATTCAAATTCACAACGCTGCCAAACCGGCTCGCATACATTAGGATAGCTGGCGATAATAACGCCTCACCGCTTGTACATCTTCGCGCGCTCTCGCTTTACACGTAGGAATAATTATTACAATGCTCCTCGCTTATATGAATCATGCAGCTTGAGCATGTGGAGAAAGAGCGTCGATCATCAACTGCTCCTCGCATCGTACAGTGTCCAGTTATACTGGACACTGTACGGGTCATTCAACCTGCTTTAAACCCTAGTCCATCGAAATTATTGACTTCTGGAAGACAGATGTGCACAGCGGGACTAGAGACCCCAGACAACTCGTGCTGTCAGTTCCCGGTATGAAATCGCGCGTGAAGCGTGGACATCAGCAACTTCGCAAAATGTTGGATGATCACTGCTTGATCGAGCTGGATACGTCGGGGGTGTGACTGGACTACGAAGTCCGCCGCACTGAGGATGATCCATGCCGAGGATGAGCTTGCTACAAGGCACGTTTTCACGTATAAGGGCGACCGCTTCAACTGGTCAGGCGGTCCTTCAAGACCGCCCTCATGGACACGGGCATAACGGATTTCCGGTTCCTCGACCTGCGCCACTGTGCCTCTCCCAACCTCAGAAGGGCAGGTGTGGACACGGTAACGGCAATGAAAATCGTGGGCCATAAATCCGAAAAAATGTGGAAGCGATACAACGCAATTGAAGAACGAGACTTGACGCAAGCAGCAGAAAAGCTGGATAAGTTCCTTACAGCTAACACCCTATTAACACCAGAGGAAACCTCCATTGGATCATGGGATACTAACCCATTGAAAAACAAGGCGCGCCCGTAGCTCAGTCGGATAGAGCATCAGCCTTCTAAGCTGAGGGTCGTTGGTTCGATTCCAACCGGGCGCACCAAAAAATCAACAGGTTGTGTGAGAGGGGTTAAGTCGGCCAAGGGGCCAGTCACGGTTTTACTCACGGTTCGCGTTTCTGCCTGATAGTCCAGAGGCGAAGCAAACAAGCTGCCCTTGCCCACCGTGTCCTGCATGAAGCCGGGCGTCAGATGGCTGTATCGTTCCGTCGTCTTAATATCCCGATGTCCTAATAGTTCCTTCACACCGTAGAGACTCGCACCAGCGAGCACGCGTCGGGTGGCTGCGGTATGCCGGAGGCTATGCCACGAGGCACCGACGATACCGGCACGTCGAAGCGCGGGTTCAAAGTGCCGTTTGCTAAAGCTCCGGGCGTCCAGAGGTTTGAGCGGATCTTTGCCAGGGAACACATAGGGCGAGTAGGTGAACGAATCCCATCCGGACAGTAACGCGCATGTCCCATGGCTCAAGGGAACAAATCGACTCTTTGAACCCTTCGGCATGGGTAGGGCAAGCACCTTGTTCTCCACATCGACCTGCGACCATCGAAGCCCGAACTGTTCCCCACGGCGCAATCCCGTTTCGATGGCGAAGGCCACCAGTTCCCAATCCTTCGGTTTCATGAGACCCCGGAGTTGCACCAATTCCTCTTGGCTGAAGAACCGCGTCTTCTTGGCTTCTGGAAAAAACTTCACGCCGCTCACGGGGTTTCGGTCGACGAGGCCATCTTTGATGGCCAACATATACACATGCTTCAGATAGCCAAAGTATCGATTGATGGTCGCCGGGGCCTTGGGCTTCGGACTGCCAGCCTTCTTAGTGTCATGTCGCCCTTTCAGTTGAGCCTGAATCTTTCGCAAATCTTCCATGGTGATGCTGCCTAGGGTTCGATTGCCTAAGAGCAGCGACCAAAACCTTCCATACCGCTTCGAATTGACCACGCTCCGGTTACTACATCCGGCAAGATGGCGAGCGATCCAGGCCCGAAGGGTGACTTCTTTGGACGGTTTGTATTTCTCAGGAAAGAAAATTTTCTCCCGTTTGTCGGCCATCAGCCGGCCGTAGAGCGCTCGCGCCTGAGATTTATTGGAGCAGCGATAGCGCTTCTCTTTGCCGTCAATGTAGATCCGCGTCCACCAAATATTCGACCCGCTCGGGTATTCAAGAATGCCTCTGTCCTTTCCGCTTTTTCGTGCCATGTCTTAACCCTCCGCTTTCTTTTGATGCTTGTGATTCTTTTCCGCACGTCTCTTTCTGCTCCACCACGCCCAGTTACATCCCGCAGAACACCGAACAGCGGACTTGTTCAGCGTTGCGTCAACAAACCACTCTTTACACTTCAAGCATTGTTTGAGACGGATCCATCCTTCATCACGAAAATAATACCGCCACAGGTGCAGAAGTACCGCGCCTTTCTGGTCGTGTGAAGTCTCCGAAGGACGGGGCACCGTTCCCTTTTTCTCGATCCAAAGGCGTACGTCGACCTTCTCAGCTTCGCTATTAAAGCGATCAATTTTTTTCGCGAGAGACTTGGCTTCCACAATTGTTTTCGCCAGCTCCCATTCTCGTTCCGGGGTGGGGGTACTGCCGTCCGCAAACGCATTCATGTGAGTCGCAATCATCTGAAGGGCCCCACGGGGGGACGCCATAATCCTGCTTCTACGCTGTTGTTTTTCACGTTCCCGTACAATTTCTGCTGGCGGTTTGGGCTCTTTCTGAACCGCTTTTCTTTCTGAATTATGGATATTCATTGGCCTTCCTTTGGCGTACAAAGTGTTAACACTAAAGACTAGTACCCCAGTGTAGTACGCTGTGGTCATAAAGTAAAGGGTCTATTGCTAATCAATATGACGGAAGGAGCACCCAGTGGAAAAGAAGAGCACCTACCCGGAGCAGGGTCTCAAGGAAGAGGACCGATTGATAGACGTATTCGAGGCGGAACGCCGCACAGGCCGGAAAGCGAGCACGTGGCGCAGAGATATCCTCATGAAAAAAATCCCGGTCGTTCGCCTGGGCCGATTAGTCCGAATCCGCTTATCCACCATTCAGGACATGATCCGCAAAGGTTCCGAGCCCGCGATCAAGTAAGCGGGATGAACCAGAGCAACGCCACAGACAGCGCGGGGGGATTCGATGCAGACACTTGAAACGGTGAAAGAAGTCAAAACGAACACACCGAAGACGCGATTAGATTGGGCTCTGCATCATGGTGCAGCGAATCACGAGATGGTCTTGCTCAAGGAAGACACCCTGGACAAAGACGGAAAGCCGAACGGCAAAAAGCCTTTCTTTGAGAGTTGGCCAAGTCGCACAACATGTGACCCGGTCACAATCAAAGCCCTGTGGGGTGAACACCCCAACTCCAACGTCGGTATACGCACAGGCCGACGTTCAGACAGGAAGATACTGGTCGTTTGGGACATCGATGTGAGACCCGCGAAAGATGGGGAGCCGGCGATAGATGGCAGAGAGGCCATGGCGGAACTCGAAGCGAAAGGTCTCAAGCTGCCCCCCAGCTACATGGTGCGCACGGCCGGGGGTGGATGGCAGCTGTATTTTTGGGCGTCCAGGCTTCTTCGCTCACGGACACGTCTCTACCCGGGAATCGATGTTAAATGTCACGGGGGTCAGGTCGTTGCGGCGGGCAGCGTGGTGAACGGGCGTCAGTATGTCGAACACTTGAATTTGCCTATCGCAGACCTTCCAGAATGGGCCGAACATGCCATCGGGGTTGCGGATGAGACGCCGAAAGCCGCCGTCAATAACCACGTGGTCCCACCGGAAATCGATCAGGAGCACGCGAAGAAACGAGCGATTTGGTACTTAGAAAATGAGGCAGAGCCCGCGATCGAAGGTCGAGGCGGGGATAACCAAACCCTGATAGTCGCGGAGAAGGTGAAGGACCATGGCGTACCCCAACACGTCGCAACCGAGCTCATGCTTAAAATTTACAACCCTCGCTGTTGTCCACCCTGGTCCGACGATGAGCTCGCAACGAAAGTAGCCAACGCTTATCGATACGGACAGAAGCCGATCGGGTGCGCCGCCCCGGAAGTTGAGTTCCCGCCGCTCCCGCAAGCTGAACCCTTAGCGATGCTCGACCCCAAAGCCCCGTGGTTGGAAGAGATGAACGAAAATAATTTCATCGTCAACCACGGTCGGGAAATCCTCGTCTATCGACCAAGCTTTGATCCGGGATTGAAGAGACAAAAGTACGACAAGCACCCCTTCGCCTCTCTCCTCCAGCTCTATCAAAACGATCGTGTGCCAGTTGTGCAAGACTCCGGGCGCGTGATTCGAAAAAATAAAGGCGCTGCTTGGTTAGACCATCCATTGAGGCGACAGTATCTTAAAGGCGCGGCCTATGCGCCGGGTCAAATCCTTCCTGACGGCATGCTGAACCTCGATAGGGGATTCGGGATCGAACCCAAGAAAGGCGCATGGCCGTTGATGCATGCCCACATCCGCAATGTGATTTGTTCAGGCGATGAAACGACCTACCGGTATGTCATAGGTTGGTTAGCCCGTGCCGTGCAGTATCGGGATGATCGGGGACTTGTCGCGATGGTTCTCCGAGGAGATCGCGGCGTTGGTAAAGGCATCGTGGGTAATACATTCCTCCGAATCTTCGGACAGCACGGCGTGTACATTTCCAACAGCGAACAGCTCACCGGCAAATTCAATGGCCACCTTGAAGACGCAAGTTTTTTGTTCGGCGATGAGTGTTTCTTTGCCCACGACAAGAAACACTTGTCGACGTTGAAGGCCTTAGTGACTGAACCGGCCATTGCGATTGAAGAGAAATTTCAATCCGTCCGCATGGCGCGGAACTGCATACATCTTCTCTTGGCAACCAACGAAGAATTCGCCGTGCCAGCGGGACGGGATGAACGCCGGTTCTGTGTTCTGGACGTTAGTGACGCGCATAAACAAGACAGAAATTACTTCACGCCCTTACGACACGAACTCGGACTTGATGCCGACACCGACGGAACGGGAGCCGGCGCCGCGGCCATGCTCTACGATCTCCTGCGTTACGACGCGTCCTCTTTCGATATCACGAATGTTCCGAAGACCACAGCCTTACTCGAACAGAAGCTGCACGGCATGAGCGGGACTCAAAAATGGTTGTTCGATTGCCTTCAGCAAGGGACTATCCCCGGAGCCAGCGCCGAATGCGATACCTGGGACACCGCCAGCCTTTCGGTGATGAAACAGAATGCCTACGCCGCCTATCGGTCCTATTCCAAACTCTCGCGAGAATACCGCCCGGAGGAGGCCGCACCGTGGATGAAAGATTTGAAAAAGATGCTCGGCCACTGTGTGGGCGATGCCCGTCCATGGGCAAAAGAGGGAAGCAGACCCCGCCTCCTGATTTTTGAGCCACTCGATAGATGCCGGGTGGCGTTTGAAGCTTGGATCGGCCACCCGGTTGCATGGCCATCGGATACGGAAATCACCGCAGACGAATGCCCGGACATCTTCCAAGGTTAACGATGAATTCCCGATACCTCTATCCCAGTCCACGCAGTCCATGGGCGTTCCAAGTGGATGAAACCCATAAACCGTTGAAATATAAGGCACAGTCCGGGCAGTCCGGTCAGTCCACGGTTTCTCAGAAATTCTTTATTAAGAATACAAAAATACGGCTACAGAACGTATCCAAGGGTCATGAATTACTATTCTCTCTAAATTTAATATTTAATTGGACTGCTTGGACTGCTTGGCCGTGGCCAATACTGGAGCGGGGTTTCGGCAGTCCAACTAGTGGCGATAGTCCAAGCATTCGTCGGACTGGACAAGGCGAACGTATTCGAGTGGCCGCGGGGCCTGTAGCCTCCTGTTTAATGGAAAACGAGGCCGCGCCTCGTGCAAACGATGGTCGATCGTCCCACGCCCCCTATAGGCCCTGTAATCGAACACACAACCCCGCCATAGGGTCTTTAACATCGCCCCCTAGGCTTTCCCTTCGCCAACGTGCAGAGGTCCAATTCGCGGCCTTAACCGTGAGTGCTACCGTGTTATCTGCCGATCATCGGTCACAACCGGTCGATTCTATGGGTCTCTCACCCGCTGGCCCTCAGAGTAGAGGTCTGTTCTCTTCCCCGTGGCGCAGGGATGCACGATCGATCGGCCCTAACGAATCGAAACGCCATCTAGCCGAGCCGCCCAGAAGGCAAGGGGGGATGCCGGTGCCGCCGCCCCCGCCATTCCACAGATTGGTGTGTCTAAGGGGTAGCTTCACGGGATGTCTTTTTAAGTCGATCCGGCGCCCTGGTTTTTTTCTAATATTTTTTCAAAAGTCCCCTCAATCCTCAATCCTCAATTCTCAACCGCCCAAAAACGGAAAGGAGAAATTTCCATCATGAACGATGATGATGATGACCAAGCACTAGCCGCAATTCTCTTAGACAATGAACTGTCCGAGGAGAGGGCAATTCGCGCCTTGACGATGGCGTACGTTCAATCGAGTTCCTCCCCGAACAGCCGGCAGTTTAAATTGAGACTGAAAAATGCCGAATTGCGGCTGGCCGATGTTCGATTGCTCAATCGGCAGCGGCTCGATGCGTATTTAACCAAGTCCCACAATCCCACAAGCTCACGATAAGGAGACGAACATGTCCATTCTCGATTTGTTAAAAAGTCACATTGTCCCCACCGATGGCGAGCGCCTGGACAAATTACGGCACGAGCTCAAGCTCGCTGAGAGCCTGAGAAACCAGGCCTATCTGTCGATCGGGGATGCCGCAGCCTCCGGGGTGCCGACTGCGGAAGCCACAGCGGCCTATGAAAAGACCGTGAAAGAGGTGCTGCATCTGAAGGCTGGGATTGAAACGTTGCAAACACGCATTGCCGAGACGGTCGAACAGACGAAAGCCAGCGATCGAGAAGCAAAGCGTCAAACACTTCGCGATGCCTTAGCGGAGGTTCAACGCACCACGAAGGCCTTGCAGGATATCTTCGATCAGCTTCGCGCCCGCACGATCGAATTTGATCGGGCGCTTGAATCAGCCGGCGCCGCGAGCCGCACTCTGGGGACGGATCAGGTCGCCAATAAGCTGGTGCAGGGGAAATTCAGTTTCGACTTTTATCTCAAGCATTCGGCACCGGGCATGCCAAATTGCGGCACGCCTTTTGTGGAAACCTTGGTACCCTTCAGCGAACGATTTCCGAACCCCAACGAAGTCAGGTAGTCCCCCTGGCCGCTATAGAAAGGAACACGTATGAACGAACCAACGGCACCCAATACCGCGCCGAACCTATCGACGCCGAATCCGAACCCCGCCCCCGATGGCCAAAACACCCACGAGCCGAGCCGCGAACATGTCGCGATCGAGCAATCACTCCGGGAGTATCACTCAAAGGGCCGCATGACCGATGCGGAACTAGTGACGGCCTTGCAGGAGCTGAACGGCGACACCGAAACTCAACTCGCGCCGGACAACCGAACCGAATCACAACGATCATTCGACGCGCAGTTTCCAGTCGCCAAGCCCGAGCATTTCGATTTCGGCCCGCCCGAACGCCAAGGCACACCAACCCCGGAGGAGCAGAAGTTTGCCTCGGAGGCGCGAAACTGGTTGGCCGCTGGAAAATTCGATAAAGCGCTTGGTTCGGCGCTGGCCCACGAGTGCACTCGGGTGGCGAAGCAGCTGGAGGGGTTTACAACCGCTGCCGAGCATGAACTGTTCAAAATGACCGAACGCCGGCGCCTTGAAAAAATGTGGGGAGCGGACACCGGCAAGAATATACAAATGGCAAAAGACTTTGTGGCGGAGCTGGCAGACATACATCCCGGAATACTTCCCGTACTCGATTCCGGCCTTGGAAATAGCTCCGGCGTCATTGTCAGAATTTGGCAGCAAGCCCAACGTCTCTTAGTTCGTAACGGCGAATCGACCTAACCTATCATCCATCAAGGAGGAGATTGTTTAATGAGCACCCCCCGACGACTGACACAACGACAACAGAAATTTGTCGAGGCGTATCTGACCGGCATTCCCGCGTCCGAAGCTGCGAAGCAAGCCGGGTATTCGCCCTCGAAGGCGCACCGTGGCGCGTCCCTCTTAGAGCTTCCCGCCGTGGCCGAGGTGGTGAAGGACGTGCGGGAGAAGGCCTGTGAACAGTCCGTGTATAACCTCTCACAGGCCATGCAGGAATCGTTAGAGGTGATCGAGTTTTCAAAAGAGAACAAAAATAGCATGGCCTACTTTAAGGCGGTCGAACACCGTGCGAAATTATCAGGGTTGTTGACCGACCGGGTCGATGTGCGGGTGGCGACGGTCAATGTTCGGGCCGCTCTGGATGAGGCGCGGGCCCGTGTTCAGAACTGGGATGCGTCGGCTCCGGTCGGCGATGTGTTTGAACTCTAGGCGATCATTCACCGACGGAACGCAAGCAGGACTCACATCTCACAGAAGGGGAACACGATGGCAGATCCGATCACAATCATGGCCGGGATGTCTGCTGTGAGCGGCCTCATGGGAGCGATAAGCGTTCAATCTCAAGGGCAAGCTGCGGCCCAAGCTCAGATGTTCAACGCCGAGATTGCGGCCGGAATGCCAATCTCGCGCGTGAATCCGCCGCCTATGATGCGGATATCCAAGAGCGTCAGTCCCGAATGCAGATGGGCGCCATGCGCGCGGCGTACGGGGCGTCAGGGGTGCGAGCCGAGGGATCCCCGCTCGACGTCTTGGCCATGAGCGCGACGAATGCCAAGCGCGACCATAACGCCATCCTCTTCAAGGGCGAACTCAAGGCCTTAGGGTATGAGGATACGAAAGCCCTCAGTCTTTACGGGGCCGACTCGGCCCAGACGCAAGCCGACTGGGCAACGGCGAGTGGCCTCCTGACTGGGTTCACGGGTGCGGCGAAGATGTATGGTTTCGGAAAAACAGGCGCCACGGCCGGGACGCCTGTCGTCCAGATCGGCTCGACCCCTAATGGGCCATCTTTACTGGTGTATTGACCATGGCCACGTCGCCGCCGACGATCAATTTGCAGGCGGCTACTGATGGGTGGAAGGTTCGCGTCGCGAATCGGAGCAACCTTCCAACGTTAGTCAATCCATTGATAGTACCCCATTAAAACAACCAGTACCGCATCAGCATGCGAAATTATGCCAGAAGTAAACTCTGTGGGTTAATTTGAGATGCAACTTCGGAAGAGATTATGGCAGGACCGGAGCGAGTCCAAGATTGAAGCGTAAATACCTTAGTTTTTTGGTTGCTTTCGATCGGTCTCAGTTTGCGTTTAAGCAATTGACTGAAGCGCGGGTCATGAGTCGTGATCAGGATTTGGCGTTTCCCTCTGGTGCGCCGCAGGACGTCTATGAGCCCGAGAAGATTGACATCATCCAAACTTTGTAAAGGGTCGTCAAGAATTGCCATTTCTAAAGGAATCGAGGAAGTGGCAAGGTTAAACGACAGAAAAACAGAAAAAGCTAATGCATTTAACTGCGAGCTGCTTAAGAGGCCAAGCGCATCTTGATCCTTAATATTGCTCACCGGATCCCCGATGACAACGTCCATTCTGCCCTTCCCTTGAGAGTATTTGGTCAAAAGGGAGGTTCGAGTGAAGGCCGGGTGAGGAACTATTCTGGCGTAAATCCTATCTAGGAGAGGCGCGATTTGCTCGATTTGTGATCCAACAGCAACTGCGCCCACCTCTCGCAATACTTCAATTACCTTACTCGCTGTCTGTCTAGTCGTTGCATAAGAATTGTACGTCTTCTGCTGCTTATTGAATTCGCGGTCTACTGTCACCAAGTCTTTCTGCACCTGAATTCTCTGGACCTGTTCCGACAGTCGACTGAGGGCAAGAGAGAGTTTTTCTCCCGAAGTGTACAGTGCCTTATATTGGTTGTCCTTTTGGATTAGCTTCTCTAGTGCATTGCTCAAAACTGTGGAAAGTGGAATATTATCTTTAGGCACAAATTGCAGAGGCATGAGTTGACTCAGTGCATTGCGTCGGAGTGCGAGATACTCGTCGCGCCTTTGAACAAGCTGGCGGTATCTGGTCTCTACGGTAATAAAATTGGTGGTTATTTGGGCTAATTCATCGGAGAGTACCTTGATCGTCGGTGAGACTGTATCCCCTGATTCGGGATCTCCTAAATTTAAAGTCAGTTGCTCCAATCTTTGTCGTGTTGCAAGCCTGTCATAGCTTTGACTGCAGACAGGGCATGTGTCGCCGAGATGCCGCAAAGCCAAGGTGGCTAGAGAACTGAGGCTTTGTCGAGCATCTTGCAGCTCCGTGAGACTTCGCCTCTCTTCAGCAGCTCTTGTTTGAGCATTTGCAAGTCTTTGACTTACTTCCTCACGTTTTCTACTTATCTCTCCCAGTGCGAGTTCAGCTTCTGATAACTCCTCGGTTCGCAATGAAAGCTCTTGCAGCCCCTCGGCCTCACGATGCAAGGTTTCTATACCAACTATTCGGCGAGAACTTGCAGTCATCTCAGCTTGAATTTTACGCAGGACGGAGTCCACTTGGACCGGCGCGTCTGCGTCTTCAATAGCTGGAGCTCCATCAAAGGGTATGCCCACCTCGGCAACCTTTTGCCACCACTCTCGCCACGATCCACTCAAATCCGAGACGTGGTCAGTATCTGTCCCACCCAGCCTTTGGACCTCTTGTTGTAGCTTTTCTAATTCTTTTTGTGTGTCCTGTAACTTGTCATGACGTTGTGTTGTTACCCGACTCCAGGCAAGCCGGGCGCTTTCGAGTTGCTTCTGAAGGTCAGTAATACAACCTGCTCCTACCAACTCGCTAAGCGCCTGGAATCTTTCAGTATCTGATCTGCCTTCAATAAAATCTCGCACCAAGTCTTGCTGTAGATACACGCAATGCGTTAGGACATCCGCTAAGGTTTCGAAGCTTTTCTCAGTAGAAAGAGCCAGCGGCCAAAGCAATTCAATCAGTCTGTTTTCAGCCTTTCGAGCGATGAATTGCTCGTTACCTTCCTGGACAGTAAGTGTCGTCTGTGTCCCATCGAACCGTCGAGATATCCGTAGGCTGCCGGTGGATTCCTTAACTAGTGTCAATGTTACTGCTGCGTATCCAAACTTCGAGTAGAGAGATAAAACTTTGTCCTGTGCTCTTTTCAGACGAGGAAGTGTTCCGCAGAGGCCCCACAAGATAGCGTCTAGTATTGAGGTTTTCCCGGTACCATTCGCGCCGGTGATCAAGATCACATCTCCAGAGCAGTCCAATGAAACCTTTTCTGAAAATGAGCGAAATCCTTCAATTTCTAAGGACGAGAGTCTCACTGGACTTCCTTCTCGAACAGTTTCTCAAGCAGTGGCTCGTGTTTTTTGAACGCATCCACGATTGTAGTAGCTGAATCCAGTGGTACTCCTTTTTCCGCGAGCAGAGCAGGGAGGATTTCCAATAATGAAGCTGGTCCCACGTCAAAGGTTCCGACATCGATGGGGAGGAATGGGAGCAAGATACTTTCTACATCAGAAATCGAATTAAGCTCCTCACCAGTGGCAACGATTTTTCGGACACGTGAAACATCATGTCGGATCGTTTCGATTTCGCTTTTCCCTTCTACGCTTACGTGTGAAGGATTAATGAGAACCAAATACCCATCCCATAATTTTGGATCCGATGTACTTAATTTTTTCGAAATCAGATCCACGACGGCACCTTGCGCAAGATTCCAAGAGCTTAGCAAGTCAGTCAAATGATCGTAAACAACGATTGCCACTATCGCGACCGCATCTTCTGCCCAGAGCCATCTGCCGGCATACATTTGGGATACTTGAGCGAGAGCGTGATCATTTTTGGTTCCATTGGTTCCTCCCGTCAACACATCACGTCGAACAACATATTGAGCCTGCTCTAATAGTCGTTGAACTTCAGCTATGATCGCACTGGCACTCAATGGTGTAGCCATGCTATGCGTGACCTATAAGACTAAAAATGGACTCGGGATCCCCGCGGAGTTTGGGGACATTGGTGATAGCCCGCACAGAAGTTCCAATTACCAAATTATCTGGCTGATCCCCCATAACAATATCCCGTGGAAGGTTTGATTCTTCTACCGTCCCTTGGACTCCAGAAAGCACGAATATTGTAGGAGTAGGTTGGGAAGCGATGCTTATTTCGGACTCTAAGTGAGCGAATAGAGGCTCTATCATTGAGAAAGTCCTTGTTCCTCTTCCAGAAATCGGAACAAGAGTGCAAATTGCTTTCCCTTCTTTGTGAAGGATAACATTCCCATTCCTATCAGGCTTTCCCTTGCTTCCGGTTGTTCGCTCAATCAGACAAATGGCCAGTATTAAGTCTGCATATTGTTCATAGTGACACCCGCGATAGGGTAGGTATTGTATCGTCGTATCGAGCTGCCAAACTGCTCGTATTCGTCCTAAGGTTATCAATCCCAGAGATCTAAGTTCGGCAAGAAGGTTGCTACAATCCTCTTCGTGAATCGCATTAGTCACCGAAAACACTGAGCACCTATCTCGCAAGTCTCTGATATGCTCTTCGACTAGTCGCGCTCCTAACACTTTCATGAAGTCAATCCAACCGAGCTGAATGTGTTGCTCAGTGCTAATCGAGAGACTCTCGGCAAATTTTGAATTCTCCAATTGCGCTGGATCCACATAGTATACGTTGTGGCTGGTCGGGACAGCAGTCCTAAGCTGTTGCACCGATTCGACTAGTACTTTAGCCGGGTAGCCCAATCCGGCGAATACAAGGTGGGGTGTGGAGGATACACGCTGGGTAATAACCTGTTCCCAGTTTCCTCGCCATTCCTCCTCCAGTTGCACACTTCGAAGAATCCATTCCTCGAATCCTGCATCTGCGTGCCGGTGGAGATAGATAAAGTTGCAAACTCCAAGGCGGTCGTGATCCTGTGGGCCATTTACGATGCTGACTCTCGATCCCGCACTCACATTCGGTAATGCATGTCTTTGAGCGTGGTCAAAGTTAAGACTTAGGATATCTATTACGGCTTGCTCAACTAGCAAAGCCGCCGCAATAGTATGCCCTTCATTCGGTTGGGCGTTCCTAAATTCATCGATAGGAAGCCGCCTGACTAGATTTTCCTGTTCATTATTGCTTTTCACGTAAACTGCGTCCGCTAGGATACTGAGATCGCTCGGATCCACACAATCACCAGCTGACAAGACGCCATCGGCCATCAATTTTTCATGGGCATCCTCCGAGCACTTTTTTGACAGAGGTAGATTAGTGGGCAATTCGTGAGACGAGCCTGCGCCAATCACGATTGCTACCTTGCCTCCGGTTAAATCTGAGATAGCTCCTAATAAATCAGATGGGACCGCTAACATTTTTGCCCCTGCAGTAAGTAAACTTGCGTTATTCAGATGAAAGGAAGCAGAAATATAGTCCGATCACTGTAAAAATTCGAGATCTTTAACGAAAGACTAAACTCAGTTATGTCTAATGCAGAGAGATGCTGCTGAGGTAATACTGGTCACCCACTCAGCCGATCCACCAGCGCTTGCACGGTCAACGGTGCATTTCCTTCAGATCGATTATTAACCAGGACATAAACACGAATCCTCTGACGAACCGCCTCTTTGACGAGGGCAACCGTTTGCCCGCGCATCTCGGATAACTCCCCCACGATCTTGTTATAGGGTTCGGCCCGTTTCTTTGCGGCCTCATACGTCATTTTCAATGGTGTCAAAAGCCGCAAGACCGTGAAAGGCGCCGTGAACGTCTCCATCAGCCGATGCTGCTCCGCGAGCTCCGGCATTGAGGACCAATGGTTATAGACATGCGCGACTCCATGCCGTTGCAGCATCTCCCGGTAGGGAACACCCAATACGCCAGGGTTACGAATCTCGACGGCATACGGAAAGTCCCTCGGGAGTTGGGAAAAGAACGTGTCCAGCCTGTCGACAAACTCCTGCGTCAGCATGCCATGTCGCTGGAATTCAAACAAGAAGGGGCCGGTGTGCTTCTGAAAGTTAGCGTCCCGATAGGGTTGTAGCACATGCTGCATAAACGCTTTGGCATTCAGAAAGTTTGGGTTCTCTTGGCCTGCTCGCATGCCATACCGCGGCCGGTTGGCATATTTAGGAATGGTGAGTTCTTCCCAGACCTTGAAACACATCTCAAAATCTTCAGGCATTTGTGAGAGGTAGCGCTTGAGTTGGTTCGCGGTAGGCGGCCGGTAGAACGTCGCATCATTTCCCACCGTGCGAAAGAGCGGCTGGCTGTTGTACTGATACTGGCAGAATTCGCCTAGGCATTCCCGCGCAAAACTTGTCTTGGCATACGTCCGCTTGTAGACCTGCCCCTGCCATCCTTCATAGGTCCAGGTTGAGGTGCCAAAGCGGATGAGGTCGGATATGGCAGCTGTGGTATGAGGAGCAGTTGGGAAGTCTAACGGGAGCTCTGTTTCATCCATGGGCGAATCTAGCGATTCGGGGACTCGGTACCAAGTTCATAATGGTTGAGACGGAATTCAGCAGAGCGCTTCAGCTTATCGGCGATCATCTTCTCGTGAAGCAGTTCAGCCAGCCGTGTGGGGCTAGGGCTCGCATCCGACAACAATGCGGAGCTGACTATCACCGTGAATGCGACCTTACTGTCTAGTAAGACGCGCAATTTCCGATCGTCGGGCATGGAACGTGGCGGTAGGTGAATCGGAACGACCTCCATAGTGTATGGGCTTGGAAAGTGCGCAGAGAAGTATTCGACGATCACCCGCATTTTTTCCTCTGCTTCATTCATGGTGAAGTCTCCTCACATACGGGTGTAGACGAAATCAGGTCTCATGAAAGACCACGTCTCCATCCTTTCCGCAGCGCGCACAGGTTCCCGTTGTATGTTTCAATTCACTCTGCATCGCCCAATAGTGGTCGAGCTCGTGCAAACGGGCCACATCCTCGGGCAGCTCTTCAGCCGCGATGGCGGCAAAACAACCTTTGCAATATTTCGGTGATTCCATCTTATGAGCTCGGGGGATGGAAAACACTAGCGGCATTGTGATCCATGCCGTGTTTCGACAGTGGCTTAATCCGGAACCTCGACCGGTCCCCACCATATACCGGGGCAGTTGGTAAGCCGCTGCGTGGCGGAAATATTTGCGGCTTCATGGGGTGCCATTCGGGAGGCGTAGAACAGCCCACTGTTATCGAAGACCCACGTCGGCATGGGTTTATCGTAGTTGAGACCCGCCTCCTTGTACCAGTACCAGCCGGAAACAGTGGGCTTGTCGGTAGTCCAGGTCATGAGTCTGCTCCCTCGATCGGCCCCATCTAATCTCCCTGAAACTTCGCAATCTCAGGCCACGACCCCTCAGCCTTCAAACTCGATGGAATGGCCAGGGCAGTGATCGCCGGGACATCTAGTCGCAAACCGGTTTGGTCTAGCTCAATGAGAACATTGCTCAACAATTTTCCAAGCCTGCGTTTGGGTTCCATGACCATCATAGCTTCGACGGTATTCAACACTGGTTTGTCGAGGGGAGATAGGCTTGAAGGTTAATTCAAAGAGTGTCGAGCGTGAATAAATTGCATACACGCTGATCAAGGGTTGGTTTGGGATGCGAGCGATTTGCACAATCGGTTGACCAAAGAGCCAAGGGTCGGATTCTACTCTCGCTTTTGTGCAATCGGCCATTTGCTCATAGGGCATCTGGAAAATCCCAGATTGGAGAGGGTGGGATGCTCTGACCTCTCCTAGGCTACCTCCAAGACAACCGCCAAGCGCTAACGAACTGAGTACGCAAAGAGTGAAAATACGCATGAATATTCCCTGTTCTATCTGGTGTTCTGGACCTGTATCAGCGTGAAGCGAGGGGGGGGGAGCGGTCCATTTCATGACGCCTTTTCCGCGGGTAGCTAATGACGACAAGGCCGATGACAGCGTTAAAATGATCCATGAGGATAGGCGCCAGATGGTAATGTGCAGCCCGTGCACGCGCATACCGCAGCAACAAATGCCTCCAAGACCTGCTTATCAGTCAGATCGTTGTAAATGGGGAAATCTGCAGCGTTCCCGCTTGGTCCGCTGGCTAAAGTTTCAGTTCGCGCCACGTTCAAATACCGCCCGGTTTTGGCCCAGTCTTTCTCACCTTCCCGATGCTGTACCCAGGCTCGCTTTGATCCTCCAGATTGCTCCCAGGCAATGTATTCTGAATCATTACCATCTAACCCTCTGATCATCGTAATCATGCAAAATGCTCCTGGGTTGGATAAAAGCTATGCCCTTGTCAATGCGGATGCATCCTACCGAGACTTTAAGGGATAGGCAATATGCCATCACTACGTATCCACCCTGTCATGATAAGCGCTTTAAGCTAAGAAATCTGCAGGTTTTACAGAAAGTACGTGGGTACCATGGCGACAGCGCCGCTCCGGGGAAGATTGTTCTCCACACGATCCACTGGAGGCTGTGTTTAGGATGCCGCTGTTGCCTTAGTCCAGCTCAACGACATCAATCGTAACCACAGTCTTACCGGAGATTCCGTGGAACCAAAACCAACCTGGAATGGTGGGGAACGTCGCGCGTCCAAGTCACGCGCAGATCCTATGCCGGAAAGCGCGATGGTAAGGCACAGATGCACGCCAAACTCCTTAGGGTACATGAGCCATTCTCTCAGCAAAAAGGCTCCGATACGTCGCCGAGTCGAGGCTTTCGTTTAGATAAATTAATTTCACATGTCCTGAAAGATGTTTGGCGAGTGCTTTATCGAGAGTGACCAAATAGGCCTCTTCTAGAAAAGCTATACAGGCAAACACTAGATCCGCACCGCGCAGTTGATCGAACCCCGCCCGTGCAAAGAGACTCGCGGACTTATGAATAAGAGCTTCGTCTATTTGATACAGCATTGAGTTCTCATCAAAAAGGTAGAAATCTTTTAGAATATTTTTACCTTCTCGAAGTTTCCTTGCAACCGTGGCCGACACTTCGAACATCGCTATGCTTGGAAAAATGTTTAGATATGGTCCTTTAATCCAGCCGTCAGCGAGATCCTTCATGAGACTGTGCCCTGGGGAGTAGCCTTGGTGATTGGGTTCTTTGATATTTATAATGGCCGATGTGTCCCAAACGAACTTAATCAGCGGGAGATTCACATTTCACTCCTTAAGGACGTAAAAAAGGTGTTGTGAAAGGCGTTGTGAAGCGGGTGGGGAAGTTTTAGCACTCGCATGGGGCCCCCTAAAAAGGTAGTTTTTCACATTCCTCCAAGTCTTTCCTCCGATACTCCCTCCGTGGCGCGATCATCTACCATCGGCTCCGGTTGTAGTCACGGTTTCACTCACGGTTCGGTCACGGTTCCGCTACCGATTCCTAATATACTTACATCACACTTAATAGTACTTCAAATCTCATTTTCCCCTTATTCCATGCCCATATAGTCGCTATCCTTCGCACTCAATCACTCTCAGTAGTATCTGCATTAGTAGAGACTTCTAAGCTGAGGGTCGTTGGTTCGATTCCAACCGGGCGCACCATAGAATCATTGGGTTTCTGCAAATCTCTTCCTGTCCCTTTCATCGGCACTCCCAATTTTACTCCCGGTTCCCATTACAGTCGGAGTTTCCACGCAGTACGGATAGAGACTTCCTCTATTGGCCACATCTCACAGAAAGCCGGGGGTGAGATGCGCGTATCGTTGCGTCGTGGCTATATTCCGATGCCCCAAGATCTCCTTGATGCTGTAGAGGTCCACGCCAGCCAAGGCTCGACGCGATGCTGCAGTATGTCGGAGTGCATGCCACTTCACGCCGACAATTCCAGCTCTCCGAAGGGCGGGTTCAAAGGCGCGACTGTCCATCGGCTTCAGCGGATTTTTCACGCCGGTAAAAACCCAGGGAGATCGCATTATGAAATCCCAGGAGGCGAGAAGGCTGTGCGCGCCTTCTCCCAATCAGCAGGCTGCATCAAGCTACGAAGTTGAGCGATCTCCTCATCACGCAAAAATCTGTACGAGCGGCCTCGGGGAGGAATGTCACGCTGGCCATAGGATTCCGGTCAAGCTTACCGCCTTTGATGGTCAACATGAGCACATGCCGGAGAAGCGAGAAGTAGCGGCTGATCGTTGGCGGAGCGCTCGGCTTTATACCGCCCGGCTTCTTCGTGTCATATCGCGTCTCAGTTGGGTCCGAATCTGTCGGATCTTCTGTGGTGATATCACGCAGGCTTCGACTGCCTAAAAGGAGAGACCAAAGCCGCCGTTATCGCCTCTCATTGACCACGCTCGATTGCTCGATCCGTCGAGGTGTCGAGAATTCCACGCTCGCAAGGTGATCTCTTTGGGATTCTTATATTTTTCAGGAAAGTAGATTCCCTCCCTCGGTATCCGCCTTATGTCGGCCGTAGAGTGCTTTCGTTTGGCTCTTGTTTGTGGCGTGGAACCATTTCTCACGCCCTTGGATGGTAAGCCGGGTACACCAAGAGCCAGGGCTCGAGTTCGTGCCCACGATGCCCCGCGACATGTCGGCGTGATATATCACGGATGCTAACGACCGACTAGGGCAATCTCCAGATTGTCAGAGTGTCCTTATACCTCTATAAGTAAAAACATAGACAGGGCTCGGTGCATCGCACCAAATCATCGTCTCACTCAATGAGAGGTATGGAGGATCTTATGTATTACCAAACTCGATCGGCACTCATGACATTCGCGGGCGTGCTCTTGGCCTCCGGGATAGCTGCTGCAGAGGGACATCACGAACCGATCTTTGGAACGATTGATCGCATTCAAGCGGGGGAGTATTCGATTAAGGGAGACCATGGAAAAAACATGAGTGTCCGCATCACGGAGGATACCAATGTGATATGCACAACGGGCAAAGATTCCGATTTCTCTTCCAGCCGCGAAGCACTAAAGAAAATTCCTCCCACAACTGAATCTGGTCAACCTGCGGATAACCCAGGAAAGGGATTGGAATTCATCTCAAAAAGTAAGGAGGGCTGCTCCTTCCAAACTGGTGACTATGTGAAAATTGTGGGTGTCGAAGCAGGGAAGGCTCAAACCATTCAGAAGCTAGCGCGTGACAAAGCCGATTCGCAATAAATGCGTTTATGTACCGGTATGAAGCCTCTTGCGCTCTGAGGCATCGATCCAAGCGGCGAGGCCAAAAGCTTCGCCGCTTTTCGTGTCCGAGTCTACATATCCGAAGGGCTCTTTATTCGTTCGGAATCACCAAATTGAGGGCGAGATAGACATCTGGCCCGTGCAGTACCTGTCGGCGATCTTGCACGGCGGTATGTTGCACAGCAGATGCTGCCGGATGACGGCCAGCTTGTTTTAACCTTCTGGTCGTCGTCAAATGTCTCGCTCATTCCAGTACCTTCAATGCTCTGAACCACTCCCCAAAATGGTCGGTAATACGGGTGGCAGGAAAGCACGTATTCACTTCCATGGCCCATATCATCAGATAGAGCATTAGGGCGGGGTAACTGGCCCGCACCATTCCTCATCCCACGCGGACCCATCTATGGTGGCGTTGCCCTGCCCAAATACAGATTGCACCTCAAATCTTGTGCCATCCCGCACCAGACAGATGTGAACAGCTTCGGGTTGCATGTTTCTTTCGCGGAACCAATACCAACCTTCCGGCGCTGGCTTTTGTGGCATCGCATGTCGGGATGCTATTGTAATCAACCGAGGCGGACAAGCAGACGAGTCCCAGAAATCGATTCTGGGTGACAAGAAGCTCGATTATCGTAAGGGCGCCAGGCTGCCGACAGACACAAGTTGCACCGCGATGGTGCCCTCTTCCTCAAGTGCTTCGACTCGCGCGTTGAAGTGCCCATGGACCGAGCAATGTTGGAGGATTTCGGCCAATCCTTGTTGCGAAGCAAACATCATTCCTCCGAGTTCCGCTTTCCAATCCGCTTCGATCGTGAAGGGGCCATCCTTCATCCATAGATCTGCTTCGCTCAACGGCGCTTCTACGTAGATATGCAACACAGGCAGGTGATTCACAGTACCCGGGTAAACATTCATCAGTCTCCCGGCGCTCGCTTGTCCATCTACCCGCACCATAGGTAACCTTTATCCTGGAACCTCGATCGGACCACACCACTGCCCTGGGCATTCATCCAACCGATGTGGCTCTCTAAAACAGAATAACTCATGCGGACCATATCGACAGGCATAGCGAATGCTGGAGGCATCAAAGATCCAGGCGGGCATAGGGGAGTCCATGTTCTTCCCGTCTTCTTGGTACCAGTACCAACCCTCTTTTACAGGTCTCTCTTTGGTCCACGTGAGGGCCGGCTGCGTCTTTCTCCACGCCTCGAACTGTTCGATCAACTGCGTGCCATCAGCAGTGCATTCCTTGTCTTCGGTTCCACCATGTAGCGTGTCCTTATGAATGGCGAATTGCAAAAACGAGACAAATTGTCCCCAGGTCATACGCGGATCCTACGCCGATCTGTGGGAGTGGGCAAGGCACACCTGGTCTACGTACACACCCTGTCGTGAAAAGCGTTGTGAAATGGGAAAGGGCGGCGGCAGTTCGCTGATAAACTCCTCCTTGTTTCACTCCCGGTTCGCTCCCAATTCTGATCCCGATTGCCAGTCCATCTTAATCACATTCAGTCACACGTCCGCAGACATTTTCCCCTTGTTCTAGGCCATTTTAGTAGCTATCCTTCACACTTCATCGTTCTTAATAACCTCTGTATCCGAAGGGCCTTCCAAGCTGAGGGTTGTTGGTTTGATTCCAACCGGGCGCACCATGATTTCTCTACCCATGTCGCTCCTTGTGCGATATCGAACAGCCCTGATCCTAGTGTGTGGAATCGTCGCTTTGTATGCGCTGCTCGGCTTTATCGCCGTGCCCTATGCCGTCAAGGCCTACGGAATTCCGGCGTTGTCCGAGCGTCTGCGTCACCCTGTTTTGTTAGGTGATATTCGGTTCAATCCATTTACGTTTTCACTCACCCTCTCGTCGTTCGAGATTCAGGAACCAGACCAAACGCCGATGCTGGGCTTCCAGGAATTGTTCGTGAATTTTGAGGGGACCTCACTTGTTCGTTCGGCCTTCCTGTTCGACGAAATCCGACTCACTCTCCCGTTCGGCCTTGTGCACATTCAAGCGGACGGCAAACTGAATTTATTGGACCTTGTTCCTCCGAGTAGTGAGAAACAGGCCTTGCCGGCAGAGGCGGCGACGCCGACCGCGAAGGCGCAATCGTTGCCCCCGGTCGACATTCGTCTGCTGAGCATACGGCAGGGCGTGATTGAGTTTCGAGACGACTCAAAACAGAAACCGGTCACAATCGACGTGGTACCCATTGAAATTACGCTGCAGAATTTCAGTACGCGGCCGGGCGACAAGAATGCCTATGCCTTTTCAGCTGAATTTGGCGAGGGTGAGGTCCTCGCCTGGGAAGGGAATATTCACTTGGACCCATTGGAATCGAGCGGACGAATCTCGCTTGCCAATGTCAAACTGAATACCTTTTGGCCAAGTCTCCGCGATCGGTTTCGGTTCGATATCCTGAGCGGGGCGGTCATGGTCGATGCACGGTATCACTTCGACATGGTGGGGGTGCCGATCAACCTGCAACTCTCCGATGGAAAGATTGTGCTGTCGGATTTCCGTTTGGCTCCGGCCGGAGACCGAGAGCCGGTGTTGACCGTCCCATCGTTGGTGCTGGACGCCATCCGGCTGGATCTTCCCAAGCAAGAGCTGGAGATGCAGACGATCAGTTTCACCGGCGCAGACCTGCGAACCTGGATGGCGCCTGATGGAGTGATCTATCCCGTGCCCCTGTTCGATCCGGTGGCGGAGGATCCGAACCCCGCTCGGCAGGTTTCCGGCCCTGCGCGGCCGTGGACGGTGAATGTGCACAAGGTTGCCGTCACTAACACCCACGTGTCATTCGAAGATCGTCGCCTGAAAACACCTGCGATGCTGATCATCGACGACTTGAACGTGACCGTCGACGATCTCCATGTGCCGTTCAAACGACCGCTGCCGATCGCCGCCAGATTTCGTCTGAATTCGCAGGGGACGATTGAAAGCAAGGGCACGGTGCAGGTCGATCCGCTGCAGGCGGATCTCACGATGGCCCTGTCGCACATCGACCTCCGCCCTTTTCAGCCCTACGTTGATCGGTCGGCACAAGTGGATGTGAAAAATGGTGAGTTCCAAATGGCCGGAGAGCTGCGCTACCGGAGCCGTCACGAATCAGAACCCTTGTTGCGCTATACGGGGCAGATCGGGGTGCAGAATCTGAGTCTAGTCGATCGCGCGACACAGCAAGAGTTCCTCGCCTGGTCGACACTCGGGTTGAACAAGGTGGCGTTGGAGCTTGCGCCGACCAAGGTCAGGATCGGGGAAATTGCGCTACGCGAGCCGTCGGCCAAATTCATGATCGCTAAAGACGGCTCCACGAACATCGCTCACGCCATGCGCGCGCCTGACCAAGGTGCTCAGCGGCCGAGCGCATCGCCTCCCGTCAGTGCGGCGGCCAAGAAGGAACCTTCACCCGCTCCCACTCCCATTCCTATCACCATCGATCTGGTGACGTTGTCGAAGTTGTCTGCGACGTTTGTGGATGAGTCGATTCAACCGGCGGTGACCACCGGGATTCAGGATCTCAGCGGAACCATAAAAGGCTTGTCTTCCAGGCAGCTGTCGAAGGCCGAGGTATCGCTTGCGGGGAAAGTCGACAAAGTGGCGCCCCTCACAATCCAGGGGCAGATCAATCCGCTCAGCGAGGATGCCTTTACGAATCTCACGTTCATTTTTCAAGGCCTGGATCTCACTGCTGTTTCCCCCTATGCGGGGAAGTATGCCGGGTATCCCATCACCAAGGGCAAGCTCTCGCTCGATCTCAGGTATCAGGTATCGAAGAAACAACTGGTCGGGGAGAACAAGGTATTGGTCGATCAATTTACGTTTGGGGAGAAGACCGAAAGCCCCGACGCCACGGGTTTGCCGGTGCGTCTCGCGGTGGCGTTGCTGAAAGACCGGCGTGGCGTGATCGATATCGACATGCCGGTGCGCGGGGATTTGAATGAGCCGGATTTCAGATACGGACGGGTCCTGCTCAGCTCGTTACTCAACGTGATCACCAAGGTGGCGACGTCTCCGTTCGCGGCGCTGGGAGGACTTGTGGGAGGCGGGGGAGAAGATCTGCAGTTTATCGAGTTCCAGACCGGGGCAGAGACGCTGGAGAGCGTCGAACAACAGAAAATCGAGTCGCTCGCCAAGGCGCTGCAAGAACGACCGACTTTGCGTGTCGAGGTCATCGGCGCAGCCGACCTCACGCGCGACCGAGATGCGCTGGCCCTGCAAAAAATGAGTGCGGAGGTTCAGCGACGCTTTACGAAAGGCGGAACGAAGAATCTGCAAGCGGTCGTCGCGCAGGAGCGCGAGTTCGAGTTCTTAAGCGATCTCTATGCCGAGAAATTGGGGAAGCAACCGACAAAGCGAGAAGAAACACCTGGAGGAAAAAGTGTCGAACGGGTGCTGACGGTCGATGAATTGCGCCAGCAACTGATTCCCGCGATGACCGTGGAAGAATCGGAATTGCGATCGCTGGCGCAAGGTCGTGCGAAAGTGATTCGTGAACAGCTGATCGCGCCAGGCCGACTGCCAGAGGAGCGCGTGTTTCTCGTCGAGGCTGAATTGATCCACTCAGAAGGAACGCAGGTCCGCTCCCGTTTGAACTTGGCGGGGAACTAAACGGGTCGATGGGGTCGCTAAGGTTTTGGCTGGTAGCGCATTCGCGTGCCGTGCAGCAGCGAGAGTTCGATCTCGCTCGCACTCAACTCGCTGGGGAAGTAGGCACCGGAGATTTTGGCCGCGTTGATGCTCGCGCCTTCGAGTCGGGCATGGCGGAAATCGATTCCACGAAGATCGGCCTGTCGAAAATACGACTCGCTAAAATCCAATCCATCCGTCTCGAGGCCGCGTAAATCGAGGCCGCGTAAATCACATCGGGTGAGGTCGACCTGTTCGCCCGCAGCCCGTTTCACATTGAACTCTTTGATGCAGCCTTCGCGGAGCAACCGGTACATGGGATCGTTGGATATTCGTAGCCCGTTGGGGGTAAGTTTTTGATGTTCCATACGGATTCCTCGGGTGTCTGAGTTCTGTATCGGAGACCTGAGAGAAAACTTGAGCGTGATCAGCGCGGTCGTTTGCCCCTGTACCGCGGCGGCTGTCCTCAGCGGGGCATCTTCCGCTTGCGCCGGACTCCTGAGAAACGGTACTCTTGAGTGCTGATTTGGCCTTATCGCATACTGCATAGTACACATCCGGTCGAACGGAGAAGGAGGATACCATGGGACTACGATTGGGCGACGAGGCCCCGAACTTTACCGCGGAGACGACAGAGGGGACCGTCAATTTTCATGAATGGTTGGGTACGGGGTGGGGTATTTTGTTTTCTCATCCCAAGGACTTTACGCCGGTTTGCACGACGGAGCTGGGCTACATGGCCAAAATCAAAGGGGAATTCGACAAGCGCGGCGTGAAGATTCTGGCGATCAGTGTGGATCCGCTGGATTCGCATCGCGGCTGGACGAAAGATATCAACGAAACTCAGAACTGCACGGTGAGCTATCCCATCATTGCGGACCCTGAGAAGAAGGTGGCGAACCTCTACGACATGATCCACCCGAACTCGTTGGATAGCATGACGGTGCGGTCGGTGTTTGTGATCGGGCCCGACAAGAAAATCAAGTTGATGCTGACCTATCCTGCTTCCTGCGGCAGAAACTTCGACGAATTGCTGCGGGTGGTAGATTCCCTGCAACTGACGGCGAAATACAAAGTGGCGACTCCGGTCAATTGGAAGGACGGACAGGATTGCATCATCACTCCGGCGGTCAATGATGCCGAAGCCAAGACCCTGTTCCCCAAAGGGTTCAAAGCCATCAAGCCCTATCTTCGTCTCACTCCCCAGCCCAATAAATAGGATCTCTTCCATAGACGGAGAACAAGGGGAGTCGGCCTGTGGGCCGGCTCCCCTTGTTGCATTGGCCCCAGTCCGGGGAATTCTACACAGCATCGAGCTGACAGGTGCCACCCCCCGAGCGTCCCTGTCCAGGACAATTTGATGCCCAGATTAGGGCGAAGAATACAAGGCCGAGAGGTCCTTCAACATAGCGACTCCTTCATGACTGAACGGTGTGAATAGAGGATGGTCTCACGGGCAAGTCTACGCAGGGTCGAATAATGGACGGCGGTCGGTTTGATGACGAAGGTCTATCTTCAATCCGCGATGCCGGCGAGATGGCAGAGTAGGAAGCTGACGAAGTTGAGTCAGACCAAGAGAAGACCTGCTTGGCGGATCGTCTGCCAGGCACGGGTATGACTGAATCGATCGAAGCCTTGCGTACCGGAGACAGGGAAGTGTCGGCGGGCGTCCGCGAGGCGTGGGTATTCGATGCTTGTCCGATGTGGCGACGGAGTCGACTCCTGAAGCAGTGAAACCAGCCAGGCGGCGTGACGCGGTGAAAGTGTGAAGGTGAAATCCTCTACACGCGTCGGCAGAATGACGCGGGTCCGCGTTGCTCCAAGTGGCGTCACCACCGGTGCCCCGCTGATCCAGACGCAGCGCCGTTCGGTGGTCAGAGGCGCGAAAGGGGGAACGGCCAGCGCGGTGCTCAGCCAGCGTCGTGCCACTCGAGGAGGTTTCACCGCTTGCGAAAACCAACGCTGTACGGGAACGTCGAGCCCGGCCTGTTCGATGTAGTTGAGCAGCGCGGCACGCAATCCCTCGCCAAGCCAGGATGGGCAGGTAGCTTTGGGATCGGCATGGCGAAGATCGTTTTCCGCAAAGCCTGCGAACTTCGGTCCAAGAATGGTGAGACCTTCCGATGCCGGATTCAGTCCGATGGGACTATGGGCCGTGGCCGTGAACTTGTGCCAGAAGGCAGATTGCAGGAGGTCATCTGCAAAGAGTTGCCGGACGCGTTCGAGTGAATCCACCGTATCGGCAATCGTCTCGCCGGGGCAGCCATACATCAGATAGGCATGAACTAGAATGCCGGCCCGGCGAAAGGCGGCTGCAACCCTCGCTGTCTGGTCGACTGTAATCCCCTTTTTCATTCGTTCGAGCAGGCGGTCCGAGGCCGCTTCAAGCCCGGCTGTGAGGGCAATGCAGCCGGATGCGGCCAATAGCCGAGCCAGGTCCGGTGAGAAGGCTTCCTCGAACCGAATGTTCCCCCACCAGGATATGGTCAATCGTTTCTCGAGGAGTCGAAGCGCCAGGGCTTTCAGTGCAGCCGGCGGTGCGGCTTCGTCGACGAAATGAAAGCCCCGCTGCCCGGTCTCGTGAATGAGGGCCTCGATCCGTTCCACGAGCACGTCGGTGGGAGTCTGTTCATATCGCGCAATATAGTTCAGGCCCACATCGCAAAACGTGCATTGCTTCCAGTAACAGCCATGCGCGACGGTGAGCTTGTTCCAGTGGCCTTCCGACCAGAGCCGGTGCATCGGGTTCAGACTGTCGAGGATAGAGAGATAGCTGTGTAACGGCAGGCCTGCATAGGTCGGCGTGCCCAACTCATGCATCGGCAGGTCCGGCTCACGACTCCCGTCACGAAATACGACGGTGCCATTCATGCAAAGAAACGTTCGGCGAAGCAAGCCGTCCGAGCGCCCGCCCGCCAGGTGATCCAGTAGACATAAGAACGGCCGTTCGCCGTCGTCGAGCGTGACATAGTCCACAAACTGGAACAGGCGAGGGTCCTCCAGTCGCCGAAGTTCCGTATTGACGTAGCCGCCACCCAGGACAACGCGAATATCCGGCCGCTGGGCTTTGAGAGCTTGAGCAATTCGCAACGCGCCGAAGAGATTCCCCGGGAAGGGGATGGTGAGGCCGACGACGTCGGGGGTGGTGCGATCGATATGTGGCCAGAGCGCGTCGAGTAACAGGTCGTAGGTAAAACTCAACGGTTGAGCCAATGCCTGTTCGATGTGGTCGAACGACGAGGTGGCTTGCGCAATCTGCTCGGCATAGCGGTTCAGAAATAAGTGGGGCGCCACGGTTTCATGCAGCAGGTCCGTGAGATCTTCGATATAGAGGGTGGCCCGATGCCGAGCCTTGTCAGACGGCGACGTGGATCGACTATTTTCCTGGGGGGGTTGGGCGGCAAAGCGGGGGCCTTCCGGAAGGAATCCCGTCCGGGCGAGGTGCGGCGCGAGCATGGGATCCTGTCCCTGGAGAAACGCGATCACTGGTTCGATCGTGGTGAGGTAGGCCTCTTCAAGCGCCAGAAACTGTTTAACCTCTCCGGGCCATGACTCGTCGGCCTGCCTGATGCGTTGAAACGCCTGCTCGAGCCCCGGTTGCGAGAAGAGGCGGAGCATCATCTCAAGGCCGAGGTCTGCCTGGGTCGCCTCGTAACCACGAGAGCGCAAAAATCCTGTCAGCTGAGCCGTAGAGGGATAGGGTGTATTGAGTTGTGTCAATGGAGGAATGAGCAGCAGCACACGCGGCAAGGCCATGCGAGGGAAATACCACACCGCAGGGTGTGCCTGCCAGCGGTCCGATCGAGTTTACTTGGTCGTTTCTTCCCGAGCTGCACGCATCGAAGACTGGATGAAATAGCCGGTCCAGCGCTTGATGTGAAAGTAATCGGTCACCTGTCTGGGCAACTCGGCGCGCGGCTTGGCACGGAGAATGGTGAGTTGGGATGCTCCCGAGAGGTCGATGGTAGTAGGATTCTCTCTTGAGGCGGCCGGATCGTAAAGCAAGACGAGGGGCTTGAGGCGGGTTTCAAAATTGATATTCAGCACGAGTCCGAGAGCCCCGTCGGAAAGGGTGACCACGGTTCCCGGAGGGTACACCCCGAAAGTTTGAATCATTGCCACGACAACATCGGGCGCAAACAGGTGTTGCTGGTGCTTGTACATCTTGGCCAAGGCTTCAGCCGGGCAGATAGCCTGCGTGGGGTCAGGGTGATTGATCAGCGAGTCGTACTGATCAACGGCACTGACGATTCTGACTGCAAGGGGAATCTGCTCGCCCTTGAGTTTCTCCGGGTAGCCGGACCCATCGAGCCGTTCGTGGTGGCTACGAATGATGTCCAGGACTTCCTCCGGAAACCCGGTATAACGCCTGAGCATGTCAATGGCGTGGTAGGGATGCAGCTGGTACTCCCTCGTCTCGCGATGAGAGAGATGGGCTCGGTTTCGGAGGATCCGGCCTGAGATGCGCTGCTCGCCGATATCGAGTAACAGTCCCGCCATGCCGATCAGCTGGATCGAATCCACCTCGATGTCAAAATGTTGGGCGACCATCATCGAGAGGGTGGAGACATTCAGGGAATGGAGGACGCTTAAGTTATCGAGGTCCTCGGGATCGAAGGCGCTGGCCACCATACCGGCAGCCTCAGTATTGGTCAGCAAGGTGCTGAGCCCATTGATCATCATTTTCGCGTTACGCAAACCTTCCGGAGAACCGGTCGAGAGGTCTCGCATCATCTGCGAACAGCGGTGGATGACTTGTCGATACGCTTCGGATGCCAATTCTACCGCCTGATGGTAGTCGTTGGCGGTCGGAACTTCTTCGTCACTCAACGGCGTCGCATCGTCGGCTAGGGCGGCGTCTAGTTCAACTTCTGAGGTCGTTTCCGGGAGGGCAGCGGAGAGGTTCGCGGCAGTATCGGGCGTCGTGTCGGGGTCTGATTCCCGTGGATGCACCAGGACCGTGGTTAGCCCAAGTCCACGGATGGTTTTGAGCTGGTTTTCTGACGCAATTCTGAATGACCGCCGAGGGAACGGGTGCTTGAACCAGGAGCAATTCAGGTCGACATACATGCCTACCTTGAGTGACTCCGGACGGACGGTGATCGTTTCCGGTGCGGTGCCCTTGGATGCTCGATCTGACTTGTGCGGCAAGACCTTCCCCTCTAGGTGTGCTCCAACCGCATGGCTGGTTGGTTATGGTTGGTCCTGGTCTATATCGGCCACGAGAGCCCAAATCTTAACGCCTGTGCGTGGGGAGTCGAATCAGCGCGGTCGTATCGAATCCCGGAAGCCACGCTACGCGAGATTCATTAGTTCGCATATCATCCAGTATACGCAGCATGTTGGTGATTCACTATGAACAATAACATTAACTATTCATATGGGTGGGAACTTCTCTTTTTCGACCAGGCGGACAAACTCCAGAGAGGCAGTTCGTATCTTGGATGGCTCTCGGCGCACGTCACTGCCGAGAATGTAGACGAGGTCATGGCCATAGAGTTCGGCCATCTCATGGATGCGCGACGCGGTCATTCTTCCTGCCGCAGTGGGAAATATCGGGGGACAGGAGCCGAGTGATCGGCGACAGGATGCCGCAATTTGCCGGCAGTCGCCTTGGGAGATCGGGCACGTGAGTCCGAATGTCGGATAGATGGAAATGTCGGCGCCGGCCAGTCTTGGGAGGAGCCCGAAAAGGACTGAAGGCGCGATGCCGCTGTCCGGCGAGACGTAGTGGCTTCCGAGAAAGTCCGGGTGCGAGAGGAGAGGGAGCGAGAGCGACGGAGTCATTGCCAGGGAAACCATGGCGTCAAAGCCGACGAGGCCCGGACAGACCAGCAGGGCGCCGGCCCCTGCTTTCCGCGCCCTGCTCGCTCGTTCCATGAGAGTCGGCCAGGGACTGGACACATGCGGGGCATAGAGGCAGCGTTTTCCAGTGAGGCGTGAGGCTTCACCGACGGCGTCGATGCATTGTGCAATCCGATCCTCGAACCGGCAGAAGGGTTGATCTCCGAGGCTTTGATCATCCTTGATCAGATCGACCTCCCCGAGTGCAAATTCGTAGGCCAGGGCGGCCAGTTGCCGAGGAGAGCATCCCAATGGCTTCAGGACGGCACAAACGAGCGGACGTGTCGGGACGTGAAGCAACTTGCGAAGGCCCGGCGTTCCGAAGCGAGGGCCGGCCATCTGCGCCACGCGATTGTCCGGCAGCGACAGGTTTGTGAGGCGGACCCGCCCTTGTAAGCCGGCCATGCCGAATGTCATGTGCAGAAGGGTACTGACGGATCCGTCGAGGAGTTCAGTGGGAAAACTGATGGCGGCGCGGGAAAGCTCGGGGCTCAAGGATTCCAGTTCCACCACGTGGCCCAGCAGTTGTTCTCGAATCGCCCCTGATGGAATGACGTGATCAGCGGCCTCGACGGTCTGGTCGATACAGAGAAGATCTGCGCGCTCGCGTGCCTCTGCGGCCGATCCACGGATGTTGTACTCCACTGAAAAGCGTTGTCCTGACAACTGCAGGTCGCTTTCCGGCGTTGGACAATGAGGCATACGTGGCTCCTTCGAAGTTGCAGTTCTGCAGGTGGAGAGGGTACCGTATTTCCGCCCAACCCGGTAGTCCCTCGACGCGCTGCGGGACTGTTGGCTTGGGCTGGGGGTCGGCATAAGGAGCACAATGGGGAAGCAGGAACGAAAGGACATTCAATCTATGATGTATTGTCCCGTCGGCGCTGTGGTCATCCTTTTGGCTGCGATGACTGTGTGGTGTGAGCGTGCGGGCGCGCAACGTCTCATTGATCTCACCTACGCCTTCGATGAGACAACGCAGGTCTGGCCGAGTAATCCTCCCTTCCATCGGGACTCAATGGTGCGGGGAGGCACGACGACTGAAGCCTGGTATGCGACGGGACAGGTGGCGCTATCCGAACATGCCGGAACCCACATGGATGCTCCCGTTCATTTCGCACAGGAGCAAGTGGGAATCGATGGTATCCCGCTCGAGCGTCTGATGGGGCCCGCCGTGGTGATTGACGTACGAACCCTGGTGGCCGCCGATCGTGACTACCGTTTGTCGCTGGAAGACATTCAGCGCTGGGAGGCCCGGCATGGAACAATACCAGCCGGCGCGGTCGTCATGATGCTGACCGGGTGGGGGGCCTATTGGAAGGATCGCGAGCGCTATTTCGGCACGGCTACACCGGAGCTTCCTGCGACGCTTCACTTTCCCGGGTTCTCAAAGGAAGTCGCGGAGTTTCTGGTGGCCGAACGACACATTCATGGAGTCGGGATCGACACGCCCAGCATCGATCATGGTCCTTCTCAGGATTTTGTGGTCCATCGGATAGTCAACAGCGCGGGCCTGTATGGCCTCGAAAATGTGGCGCAGCTCGAGGAGGTCCCTCCGTCCGGCGGAAGGCTGATGGCCCTTCCCATGAAAATTGCCGGTGGCACCGGGGCTCCGGTTCGTCTCATCGCCATTCTTCCATAGCAGGATGGTGGTAAAGCCTGCCGTCTTATTGGGCCAGCGCCGTGAGGCGTGACTCGCGAAGCGTCTCTCGTCGGGGGACCGAAGCCAGGAGGCCGCCGATCTGTTTTTCAGCAGGTTGTTGGTCATGCCATGAACCTCTGCCGACTATTCAGCGATTTCAACTGTCCCTTCTGTTACGCGATGCACGAGCGTCTTCATGGCCTTGGCCTGATGGATCATGTGTCCTGGCACGGCGTGCAGCACGCACGCCATCTTCGCATGCCGATGGCGACATGGTCCGGATACTTGGCGGTGGAGTTGAAGCAGGAGGTGGAGGTGGTGCGACGGCTGGCGCCTGAGTTACCGATTACGACGCCGAGAGGGAAGCCCAACAGCGGGCGCGCGCTTGCGACGGCGGCGCGTGCGCTGACCCTTGATCCCATACGAGCCCAAGCCTATATACGATCCTTGTATCGATTGTTTTGGGTCGAGGGCCAAGACATCTCGGACGAGCATCTGTTGCAACGTGAAGCTGACCGTCATGGTTACGTTTCCGTCCAGATAGTCGGAGCACGTGCCATCGAGATCGCTCCGGTGTTGAGAGCATGGGAAACGCTGTGGGTCGAGACGGAACATCAGGGGGTGCCTCTTCTCGAGCGACCGGATCATGCCCTGCTCGTCGGCCTCATGCCCGTCGATGCCATCCAACGCTTTCTCGCCGGATCGTAGCCTGTGATTCGGGCCGCGTTCCATTTGATCATGAGTAGAGTTCATCCCGATCCCGTCAGGCGTCGAGAGAGACTGACCCGCGTGTCTCCCAGTGAGCAGTATCCCCATGACGCTCCCCATCACGGATCGCCCACCGAGCGCCACCTTTTCGCATAAATGTCCTAATCAGTTTGTCCCCCAGAGTCCCCATGGTATGAGTGAGAGGACGCAGGACTGTTCGGTCCTGCCGCGCTCTGTACCCCACTGGAGTGATCCATGAAAACAGCACATCTATTCTTGGCTGCATGCATAGGTGGTTGTGTTCTCTTCGAGGGGAGTGTCTCAGGTGCCCTGGCGGCCGATCCTGCTGCCAGCGCTCGTAAGGCTCCGGTACCGACGGCCGATGTTACGCCGGCACAGGACAAGACCGAATTCTATGTGAGTCTCTACATGCAGGGCAGTCATCCACTCAATCGTCCGGTAAGATTGCAGGATGACCCCTTTACGAATACCGACGTTCGGGGTGGACTGGGTGGGGGATTAAAAGTCGGTGTTTTCCCGGCGTTCGCTGGGCGAATGGTCGGGCTGGAGGCTGAACTCTCCGGCCTCGATGGAAAGGTCGATGCGCCAACGGCCACAACAGGCGGAGTGACGCGTAGCGCGAATTTCCGTCTCCAATCCATCAATGCCATGGCCAATCTGTTGCTGAGGTATCCCGGCGAGGTCATTCAGCCCTATATCGGTGTCGGGGCGGGGATTTCCGGAGGGTTTGCCCGGGATTTGAACCTCCAGCACAGCACGATCGGTGTGATCCGTGAGAACGCGGCCGATGGGGCGTTTGCTTACCAGTTTATCGGGGGTATTCGCGCGAATGTCAGCGAGCAGGTGTTTCTGTTTACGGAATACAAATACTTCGTGGCGAATTACCAATGGGAAAGTGAGCTCGCCAATGGGGCACATGGTCCATCGTTTACATTGAATTATCGTACCCATCTCATTTCTGGCGGTCTCGGGTTCCGGTTCTAAATCCTCCCTCTCGCGTCCTCTCGTCGCTGCGCGGTTCGTGGAGCATGCCTCCCACTCTTCCTTCTGTCGAGGCCGGCATCCCGACGTCCTTTTGCAGTCTCTTTCAGCTCTGGTCGTTCCGATAAGGATAGATGCCGAGCCTCTCATCGGAGACCTGTGCTGATCGCCACGCGCTTGCAGTGCAGCATGGGTGAGGCATAATATGATCCATCCCTTGTCCGCTTACCTGGCTGCATGGAGGAACGAGCTGTGTTCTGGGACACGCGGCACCCCTCGCAGAATCCAGAGCGTCTCTGTTCCTTCTGCGGTAAGCGCCAGAAGGAGGCTGGTCAGCACCTCATCACCGGTCCGGAGCCATACACCTGCCATTCATGCGAGACGACTTCCGCGCTATTGATCTGTGAAGAATGCGTCCAGCACTGCGCCCTTTCTCTGCGCCAAGACAAGAATAACGGAACAGCGGGTTCATCCTCGTTTCTGCCGCTCGTGATCCCCAAGCCGACCGATATCAAAGCGATGCTGGATGATTACGTCATCGGCCAGGATCGCGCCAAGAAAGTCCTTTCCGTTGCGGTCCACAATCACTACAAGCGCATCGCGAACCGGGAGCGGCTCAAACACGTTGATCTTCAAAAGGGCAACATCCTGATGATTGGATCGACCGGAACCGGGAAGACCCTCCTCTCGCAAACGCTGGCCCGCATCCTTCATGTGCCGTTTACCATAGCGGATGCCACCGCGCTGACGGAGGCAGGGTATGTGGGCGAAGATGTGGAAAACGTCGTCCTCAAGTTACTCCAGACTTGCGAGTACGATGTCAGCCGTGCCGAGACCGGGATCATCTACATCGATGAGATCGATAAGATCAGCCGGAAGTCGGAGAATCCATCCCTGACGCGCGACGTGTCGGGCGAGGGGGTTCAGCAGGCGCTGCTGAAGCTGGTCGAAGGGACGATCTGCAATGTGCCGCCCAAGGGCGGACGCAAGCATCCCGAGCAGGACTATATTCGTGTGGACACGACGAACATTCTGTTTATCGCCGGCGGGGCGTTCGTGGGTTTGGATCAGCTCATTGCCCAACGGACGATGCCGAAGCGGTTGGGATTTGGCGCGATGAGCGCCGCGGGCGAGATCGACGGCCACACCGACATGCTGCGGAGCGTGCAATCCGAAGATCTCTTGAAGTTCGGACTCATTCCCGAGTTTGTGGGCCGCTTTCCTGTTTTGACCACCCTCGCAGACCTCGATGTGCCGGCGCTCATTCGAGTGTTGACTGAGCCTCGCAACGCACTGGTGAGGCAGTATCAGGCCCTCTTCGAGATCGAAGGAGTCGAACTGGAGTTCACTGATCCTGCGGTGAAGGCCATCGCCCGCCGGGCGGCCGTGATGAAAACGGGGGCTCGGGCGCTACGCACGATTCTGGAAGAGGTGATGCTAGACCTGATGTATGAGATCCCCGCGTTGGGCGGAGTGAAATCCGTCGTGATCACGGAAGAGGTCATTGCCGGGATTGGGCAACCGCAGATTCTTACCTGACATTCCCCGTCATGAACCGGGCGGCGGCGATTGGTCGTCTTCGAGCCGATCGGGGGCGGCACCAGGGACAAACCCCAACCTTCCCTCCAGGCCTCTCCTCCCCCGAAGAAAAGAAACTGCCTTGGGGTGCCTCGCTGAGAAGGAAATCCACAATCAGGCTGCGTGCCTGGCGCGCGTTCCCTGCGCGACGGTCTCGACGTTGCGACCACCGGCCGCAGACGATCCTAACCGTCTCTTCTCAGATTCACTCTCGCTTGCCATGGACCAGGCAAGCAGCCAGACCAGCGCAACCATGGTTCCGAAGCCAATAATCTCTACCATAGGGCACCTCCGTTTCCTGAACGACGGGACCGATCTGGGAAGAAGCAGCAACGGCATCCGGCATTTTCTCAGGGCATGAGAGCCAACTCATGTCTCTGTGGTTTCGCTGAACGATCTTTTCACGCAACCGACTTGCTTCTATCGTGCTCCAAACCTTACTGATCATAGAGTCGGGCAGATCTGAGATTGCAGCACAGGCACAGGGGCAGCCCCTATATCTACGCCGCCTGCCGGGATCCGGCTGAAGGTTGCGCAACTGCCTGACCCGACTCATCGGCCTTATCGTTCGTCACCTTGGGCGACCCCTTTGGCTTGGAGTACAGAATGTCCACGCAGATGAAGAGGGTCGCCACCATCGCCAAGAGACCGAGCACGATTCCCCAATAGACCTCAGACATAGGTCACTCACTCGCGCGAAGCCGCACGAGTCCTTTGTGTACGCGCCTTGACGACAGGATGTCTGTCGCTTCTCGCCCGCGGAGTGACGGACCGTGACGCGTGGGGGTGGTTGATCCGCTACAAGCGCTTCAACAAGAGACCATTCAAAATGAGGTGATCGAGACGGGGCTAATTGCAGGCGGTGACACAGACGCATCACCGGACCTATCCCTAGAAATATTGATTGCGTCGCATCAAATAGATAGCGGTCACTGCAGCTGTGCAGCTTCTGTCTTTTCCGGTTGTGGGCGGCGACGCGAGCGCAGTGGATTGTTCCTCTGAGCGCACGCAGGCCCACAGGTGACAAGTCGGCGCTATTGCTGAGAAGAGTGTGGGAGAGAAGAAGGTTACACCTAGCATGTCCGTCCCGTTGGAATTGCGCTCCACGGAAGAACATGACTCCCACCTCCAGAATGAGGCGGAACGTGAATGAGCTTGTATCTTATTCCCTCATGAAAGACCGGTCAAGGGGATGGATGGTCCGGTGTGGTGAGCCGGGAGTAGTTCGCAGGGGCAGAATCTTATCTGCAGAGAGGAACAGGCGATTCGAACATTCTTCAGAGGATCTCGTTGGAAGGGGGAACAGAGTGCTGTGATGGTTTGGAAGACTTGAACCGAAGCGTGAATTCCTGCTGATCGGCCTCGGGTGAAAGACTGAATGATCCTTCGGCGCTGAGATGCTCCTGCGAGTGGGACTTGCCTTGCGGGAAAAGTTTTAAACGGAATTCTCCTGATCGCCGAGATTCCTGAGCGGGCAGGTTTCCTTCCACTTCCACATATTCCCGTACGGTCGCCAAGGCTTGATCGAACCATTCGTGCAGAAGGTTGTCAGATTTCGTCTTATCGAGCAGGTCACTCGCCACGCGGCCTAGGTCTAGATCCAACAGGGTACGATCGTCTGCTGCGCACACCGGCGTGGCGGTGAGAAGCAGGGCAGTGAGGAGAAAGGCGACCATGGATTCAGTCTATCTACCGGCAGAAAGGCAGTCAAGCCCGTGAGGGGAGAACTTTCGCGCAGGAAGATGATCAAGCACGTTAACAGCGAGAGAGCAGCTTTTCATTCCGGTTCCATTGGGAGACCGTGCCGCTGTTGTCGGTCAACTCCATCTTGTCCTGCGCCAGAATACGCATGAGGAGAGGCGGCGTTTTGCTCTGGGCAACGATCAACTTGAAGCGATCCCGATCCTGGTCCGGTTCGATCCGGCCTGTCTGAGAAGTGGCCTTGTAGAATTCCGATACGTTCGCTGAGGTAATCGTCCAGACGAAATCTTCATGACGATCGACGAACTTGGACGAGCCTTCCCATGTGCCCACAAGCGCAGGCTCAACCGGCGTCAGCCGCTTCACTGCCATTTTATGCGGGACGGCACCGAACGATTGCCAGAGAAGTGGATCGAACTGCTTCGGTACTTGCTTCTTCGGAAGCTTGGTCCAGGTGACGTTCAGAATACCGGTTGTTGAGAAGCGATCGCTTTCGGCTATCTGATAGGTTCCATGCAGGATCTCTTGGTACGATTCAGCTTGCCAGCGCCCCCGGTCTGCCACCACCGTTCCGGGCATCATCACGGCTGTTGTGAGAGTCCAGTCGGCACGCTCGCTCAAGGCGAGATGGCCTTTTCCATTCATCAATCCTACGGGGACACAGCCATACCAATCACCGGCCCATTGGGGCGATGCACCGGTCAGTTCCGATCCCAATGCAGCGGATGTCACGGAAACAGCGGGACGTGGACCTGCAAGCCTGGTTACGGCGACCTTGGCGAGGTTCGTGACGGCCGCCTGAGGATTGCCTTGTTTCGGCGAGGAAAGCGAGAGGGTGACCAGCGCGTTATCCTTCAAAAAGGTCAGCTGAATGCCACCGATGGGAGATCGGAGGGTGAACGCTCCGTCGCCGATTCCAGGGATCGGTTGGTGGCCGGTTTTCGAGCGCTGGTCGTGGAAAAAGCTAGTCTTGTTCCCGTCCGGTCCCGGATCAAGTTCCACCGTGACCGTCTCTTCTGGATTGCGTTTGGCATGGTACAGGCATTGCCGGTCGTTTTGGCGTACGCCAGTGGCGACCGGCGTTCCGATGGCGAGTTCGACATCCGCTTCCGTCACGATCAAACAGGCATTCAGATTCGTGGTGATCACATCGGAGGATTGCGAGCAACCGAGGACCATGGCCCAGGTAATCACGAGGCCGAATGTGGGGCGTATCGACGAGAAGATGGACATGGAATGAATAGTCTAGGAGGCACACCGGCAAATAGCAAGCTTGAGTGCTAGGCTCAGACTGCCGTATGGCGATCTCCGGCCAGGTGGATTCGCCGTCGAATCCGAACGGGTGATTACGGGTGAGTCGGGATAAATTTCAATGAGACGCCGTTGATGCAGTACCGGAGTCCGGTGGGCTTGGGGCCGTCATTGAAGATGTGACCTTGATGGCCGTTGCAACGAGCGCAATGGACTTCGGTGCGAGTCATAAAGAATTTGGAGTCTGTGCGTGTCTCGACCACGCGGGGATCGATCGGCTGCCAGAAGCTGGGCCAACCGGTGCCGCTATCGAACTTATGCTCCGACGAATAGGCGGGGAGGTCACAGCCGGCGCAGTAGTACACGCCGGCCTGATGGTTCTCATGGAGGGGACTCGTAAAAGCCCGCTCGGTGTCCTCCTGCCGCAAGACCTGATAGGCCGCGAGGGACAGCAACTTTTTCCACTCGTCGTCGCTCTTGGTCACTTTCACAATCGGGCCGATGTCGATCTTGTCGCCCATAATTCCCCCTCAATCCACATGGGTGGTGAGACACAGGTTCATGGCGTTACGTTACCATGCCTATGTCTCACCAACCAATGGCTTCTTACACTACCGGACCGGTCGAACAACCCATTATGATCCGGTTAGGGAGGTTCCGGCCACCACTTCAGGCTGAGGCCCAGTGGTCGGTTCCTCCTGGAACGCGGCCTGGAGCACTTCATCCAATCGTTGGACCAGGAAGATCTGTAAATCTTGACGCACTTCCGCCGGGATCTCTTTCAGATCCTTCTCATTCGCCTTCGGTAGAATAATGCGCCGGAGGCCGGCTCGATGGGCCGCCAGGATTTTTTCCTTAATACCGCCCACCGGCAACACCAGCCCGGTCAGACTGATTTCTCCCGTCATCGCCGTGTCACTACGCACTGGCTTGCCGACATAGGCGGAGGCCAGCGCAGTCGCCATGGTAATACCGGCCGAAGGGCCGTCCTTGGGAATGGCACCGGATGGCACGTGGATATGCACGCCATTCCGTTTGAAGCGGGAAATGTCGAGGCCCATCGCCTCGGCATGGCTCCAGAGGTAGCTGCGCGCGGCGCGTGCCGATTCCTGCATCACGTCGCCCAGTTGACCGGTCAGCGTCATATCGTGGCTTCCCGGCAGCAAGCTGGTTTCGATATACAGCACATCACCGCCTGTCGGAGTCCAGGCGAGTCCGGTGGCGACACCGGCCGGCAAGTCCTTCCGCGCCTCTTCCGGTTGGAACCGTTCCTGACCCAGCCACTCGTCCAGCAAGGTCGGCGTGATATCGACCGTGGCCGACGCCGAGTCAGCAGGTTGGTCTGCCAAGGTCACGGCAATTTTTCTCGTGAGGCGTCCCAACATTTGCTCCAGTTGCCGTACCCCGGACTCCCGGGTATATCGGCCGATGATCTGGTCGAGCACTGCTTCAGGCAGATTGACGTCCTCCGTCCGCAGCCCGGCTTCCTTCAGCCGTCTTGGCCAGAGGTAACGAACGGCGATCTCGCGCTTTTCCCGTTCGCTATATCCGTTCAGCCGGATGATCTCCATGCGATCCAGCAACGGTTGCGACAGGGTCTCCAGCGTATTCGCCGTCGTGATGAAAAATACCTTGGACAAATCGAACGGCAAATCGAGATAGTGGTCGCGGAACGTATGGTTCTGCGCCGGATCCAAAATCTCCAGCAACGCCGCCGCGGGATCGCCGCGGAAATCGCGTCCGAGTTTATCCACTTCGTCCAGCATGATGACCGGATTGTTGACTCCGGCGCGCCGCACCGCTTGAATGATACGGCCGGGAAGGGCACCGACATAGGTGCGCCGGTGGCCGCGCAGTTCCCCTTCGTCATGCAGTCCGCCGAGGCTGAAGCGTTCGAACGTGCGGCCCATCGATTTGGCAATGGACTGCCCCAAACTGGTTTTGCCCACACCCGGAGGGCCCACCAGGCAGAGGATCGGCGCCTTGGCGGCGGGGTTCAATTTCAGCACCGCCAAATGCTCCACGATGCGTTCCTTCACTTCCTTGATGCCGTAGTGATCCTCGTTCAAGACCTTGCGGACATGCGCGAGGTCCAGATGTTCTTCCGATGACTTGTTCCATGGCAATTCGAGCACCAGTTCCAGATAGCTCCGGATCACTTGATGCTCGGGAGAGGCGCTCGGCGTCTTGGCGAGCCGCGCGAGCTCACGGTCCGTTTCTTTCCGCACATGTTCGGGAAGATCGGCCTCTTGAATTTTGGATCTCAATGCGCCGACTTCATCTTCCTCGCCGTTACTCTCGCCCAACTCCTGCTGAATCGTCTTGAGTTGCTCGCGCAGGAGATACTCGCGTTGGGTCTTGCCCAGCTTCTCTCGCGCGTCGCCCGCGATCTTGTCCCTCAATTGGAGGATTTGCACCTCGCGAGACAGCGCGGCATAGAGCCCGCGCAACAGGTCTGCCCGCGTGGCCGCTTCGAGCAACTGTTGCTCGCCGTCCAACGTGAGATTTAACAACGAGGCGATGCGGTAGGCCAGGACGACCGGGTCCTGCTCCGTCCCGAGAGCCGCCACCGCTTCATGGACGCCCGGCGTCTGAATCAGCTTCGGCAGCTCAGTGATGATGTCCAGGATCGCCCGATGCAACGCCTCGACTTCCGTGCTCTGTTCACTCGGAGGAGGCAACTGTTTCACGCGCGCCTGCAGAAACGGATCGATTTGATCGAGCTTCAGGAGCACGAAGCGCTCCAAACCCTGGATCAAAATATTGTAATGGCCTTCAGCAGCGCGAGCCGTCTGTTTGATGACGGCCTTGGTGCCGATGGTGTAGAGATCTTCCAGCAAGGGCTGGTCGGTCTGCGCATCCCGCTGAGCCACGACAAGCAGGGTCTTATCTTCGGTTTTCAATGCCGCTTCCACGGCCGCGACGGAGCGGTCCCGCCCCACGGTCAAGGGCATCATCGTGCCTGGAAACAATACCGTTCTCTTCAGCGGCAGTACGGGCAGATTCGTGAGTATCGGGGCATTCGAATCGTTCATATCATCCTCCGGTATGCTCGGATGGTCATGTGCTGAAGGCTGCGCGAGTGGTACCAAAGTCACACTTACGCTCGTTCTTGTTGGTTAAGATAGCCATAAGACAGGGTGAGTCAAGCGCTGACTTGGAGAGGGGGCGAATGGCTCACAGCCTATAACCAGAGTCGGAGGCACAACGGCCAGGAAGAGAGACACTTATCGGTTCGCACTCCTGCTATAACCCATCAGCTCTTCTCTTCCCGCCAGCGGACATATGCTTAGATCCCAGACGAGATACTCTTAACGATTCACGGAGGGCGAGTCGGAGATAACTCCGAGTAAGACTGCAGGATGGTTAAAAGGGCCGTCCAGCGAGGCCGCAGCGAGTGAAGAGTCGAGGCGTACCCCTGGGGTACGTTGAGACTCTAAACGATGCGAGAACAAAGCTGGCGGACATTTTCACCATTCTGTTACCGGTCGATGAAGAGGCTGCCGGCGTTCTCGATATAGACTTTTCGATTGAGCCGCTCCGGATGAGCGCCGGCAGTTGGTGGCGGGACTGAGGAATAGTCGTCTCGGCCGTCGAGATCAAAAAATGCCCCGATGCTGGCATCCGCGCCATGTCCCAGCCCACGGCTGACGGCATAATGGTCCGCGCCGCCTTCTTCAATGAACAGTCCCCATCCCCCAAGGTCACCCATACCGAGTCCGGTCGAGGCCGGCAAGTCGTAGAAGTCGCTCGTCATGCCGCCGTCAATGGCGAGGGCGACGCTTCCGTCCCAGGCCGCACCGCCGTTGTAGAATGGTCCCTTTGAGCCATAACGATCCTTGCCCTGGTAGTCGACGAGCAGGCCGACGCCGAAGTGGGCGGCCGTGCCGTGCCCATACCGAGCGGCCTGGTGATCGTCGTCACCATTGAGATCCAGCTTGACGCCAAGGCCGAAAAAATACCCGTGGCCTTGAGAAAAATTCGCGCTGCGATAACGATCGTGTCCGTCCAGATCAATCAACAGCCCCCAGCCCCCCGCGAGACTCAGCGCGCGTTGCGCCGGATTCTTGGTGAAAACGCGGAGCCCCGATCCGGTGCCTAATCCAAAACAATCGTATTGATACCCGGCGTCGTGAGGTTGCGCGTCTGGAGCGTCGGCCGCATTGTAGGCGCTGGGATAATGTCCGCCGCATTCATACGAATCGTTTCCCGCCACATCGATGACCGCTCCCACGCCCAATGGGGCGCCGAATCCCAGCGCATAGCCGAAGGTTGTATAGCGATCATCTCCGGCGCGATCCACCAACAAGCCGAACCCGCCGAAGGCTGCGCCTTGAGTAAACCGGCTGCCTTCGTAGATATCCTGTCCTTCTCCATCATACAGGATGCCGAGGCCCGCCAGCCCGACCCCGCCCGAGCCGGGCGACAGGCGATAGGTATCGTTCCCGCTATGATCGATGAGGATGCCGATGCCCGCCCGACCTGTGGCGAGACCAAGCGGGGAGGGCTGATAGGTGTCATTTCCGCTCAAGTCGATGACGATGCTATTGCCGAGATCACTGTTGGAACTTGCGCCGATGGACCCGCGGTAGGTGTCGTTGCCGCCGAGGTCGATGATCAGCGCGGCGCCCTTCTCGAGGTCATAGGTATTCGGGCCGCGGCCGCCGATAATGACCAATCCATACGAAGTCTGCTGCGCGAGCAGCACATCTCCGGTGATGCCGGGAATCGCATGGGTGACCGCGGGCCTATTGTGAAACACAATGTCCAACTGCTGCAAAAATTTCCGGTTGCCGAGTCTCGCCAGTCGTTGCGCGGCCGTGATCAGCGATCCGTAATCGACCTGCTGCATCAACAGGGTGGCGTATCGGACGGCGGCTTCGGCGTCGGTGAGCTGGGTCGGCGGAGTGATTTGGGGAATGAATTGTTCGACGAGAGGGCGGGCCTGGGTAAAGAGGAATTCCCGATCTTGCGGAGACAGGTGGCGGAGCGCGTGTTCACGGTCTTGATAGGCGTCCTCAACGACTTCCATGAGAAAGCCGAGGATATCTTCCCGCGCGAGGGTAACTGGAAATGTAAGCGGCTTAAAAGGCGTGCCGGTGCGATCCATGCCGCCCTCCAGGATATCGATGACAGCCGGAAGTCCTTCGACGCCTGATTCCGCGGCTCCCGCGGCCAGCAGACCCGATTGCTCTATGGTTGAAAGGCCGTCCCAGGGATCGGCGAGTGTGCGCAGCACCAAGCCACGCTTGAATTTAGCAATCTTATTGGTCTGATTCGCCAAGCTCGCACGAACCGTCGGGAGTCCAGTATTGAGGTTGTCGCGCAGGTCTGGTTCGACGATGGCCTGCATCCGCGACACCATGGCCTGTTGCGCCCGGTCCATCGGTCGGTGGGGTGGAGGGGTGACGGAAAACACGTGCGAGATCTGTGCGCAACCGCCAAGCAGTAACCACAGGACCACCACTGGCACGAGAAAGAGCATGCGGCTGGTGAGGCGACAGGAGTCCAGGCTCGCAGGTCTCCTGTGCGTACTACGTGAGTCGTGACAGGTAGAACGAGAAGAGAAGTCAGACAATGCAGTGACGATCACAGGCCCTCTCAGCCGACGCCGGTTGTCGTGGCGCCGACTACACAATAGAGGGACTGTCATCCTGTGGCAAGAGGCCCGCGTCCCGCAGACACTCGTCCGCCCAGGCCCGAATATCGTGGGTGGCCAGATAACCGCGCATCCGGCGCATGCGGTCCACGCGTTCCTCCATGGGCATCTCAAGTGCCTGACGGATCGAATCGGCCACGCCCTCCAGGTCGTAAGGATTGATGACCAGGGCGTCGGTGAGTTCTTCCGCCGCGCCGGCCATGTGGCTCACAAGCAACACGCCCTTCTCTTCGACCTGGCACGAGACATATTCCTTCGCGACCAGATTCATCCCATCATAGACGGAACTCACCAAGGCCAAGTCCGCCATCCGGTAGTAGGCGGCCAGAGTATCGATTCCGATGCGTCCTTCCCGAAACTCGATCGGTCGCCAGCGCGACGCATCCCGGCTACCGGGACGCGAGATGCTGCCGTAACGCACATTGATATCGTTGGCAGTCTCACGGATGATTTCCCGATAGCGTCGATAGGTTTCGACATCGCCCCGGGTCGGGACCGCAATCTGGATGAAGGTAAATTTGCCGCGATAATGGGGGTACTGCTGAAAAAACGCATCGATCGCCCAGAATCGTTTGAGGAGTCCCTTGGTGTAGTCGAGGCGGTCGACACCGAGCCCGATGCGGGTTTTGGGCTGACACACATGCAGGTTGCGCAGAACCTCCGTCGCTCGTTCGACGGACGGGGATTGCGCCCGTTCAGACCAGGATTGAAAACCGACACTGATCGGCCTGGCCACGAGACGAGTCATATGACCCTTATACTCGATGTGGTGGTCATCGGCTTGCACGTCGCTGCCCAAAAAATCTTTCGCGCATTCGACGAAGCTATGGAGAAACGTGCGCGTTTGGAACATCAGGAAGTCCCCGGCCAGGAGGGACTCGATCAGTTCGCGACGTTCAGGCAGGATGCGAAAGGCATCGGGACCGGGCCAGGGCGTGTGCCAGAAGGTCGCGATCGGCTGCTGGGGAAGCGACGCTTTGATGAGGCCTGGGAGCAGGGCCAGGTGAAAGTCGTGAATCCAGACGAAGCCGGGTTTCACCCGCAACTCGTCCAGCACGGCTTCCGCGAAGCGCGCGTTCATGGCCTGGTAGGCGTGCCAGAAACTTTTTCGATAGACGACTCGGTCCAACGTGAGGTGGCACAGGGGCCACAGCACTTGATTGGCATACCCTTGATAGCCGCCCTTCACCTCAGTGGGTTCCAGCCATACCCGGCGTAGACGGTAGGCCGGGGAGTCAGGCGGCACCTCGATGGCCATGGTCTGGTCCACGACGTCGCGATCCGCTTTGCCGCTGCCCCAGGCGATCCAGGTGCCGCCTAAACGACGCATCACCGGATCAAGCGCCGAGATCAGGCCTCCGGATGTTTTTTCCCAGATCAGGTGATTCTTGACGAGGCGGTGTTCGTAAGGTTCGCGATTCGAGACGACGATCAGACGAGACAAGGACATCTCGTCCTGCGACTGAAGTTCCTCAAGGGGAGCGTGAGACGCGTTCATACGGATCCAGATTCCTCTGTGGTCAGTAGTGAACCGGTGCGTAAGAGCTTAGATTGAAAATAAGAGCCTTTCACGTTGGTGTCAAGCGACGGGTCGGCAGTCGTTCCGCCTGAAATTTATTGCGCAATGTTGCGCCTGGCGAATTCTCCCTCGCGAACGGCGAGGGACTCGCCACGCCTTATGAACAACAACGAAAAGTCTTCAGCGGTCGCGAAGGGGTTCGTCTTGGGCGCGGGGTTTCCGATGGCTGCCCGCCACCATGCGGAACTCGAAGAGGCGGCATTCGATCGCCCCGTTGAACAGCGGGACACGCCGGGAAGGGGCCAAGCGTAAGAGACCGGGAAGTTTCACGTCGGCAGTAAAGATATGAACGGTCCAGCCGGAGTAGCACTTCTTCAACTGATCGCCGAACTGCGGATAGAACGTACGGAGTGCTTCAGTATCCCCCATGCGATGGCCGTACGGCGGATTGGTGATGAGAATACCGGTTTCGGCCGGGGCAGGGAGTTCCAGCACGTCTCCCTGATAGAGGGTGACAGCCTCGGCGATACCGGCGATGGTGAGATTCGCTCGTATGGAGGTGAGTGCCTGGGCGCTGTGATCGGCGGCATGGATCAATCCCGGCTTGGCCGGGATTTCCGCGGCTTTGAGTTCCGTCCGCAGCTCTCTCAATGTGCCCGCCTCAAACGACAGCAGTTTCTCAAAAGCAAATTGCCGGCCGAATCCCGGCGCCACCCGGCGGGCCATCAAGGCGGCTTCGATGACAAATGTCCCGCTGCCGCACATGGGATCGAACAGCACCGTCTCAGGCGTCCACCTCGCGAGACGCAAAATGCCGGCTGCGAGGTTTTCCCGGATCGGCGCTTCGCCTGCCGACTTCCGCCAGCCGCGTTTGAAGAGGGGGTCACCGGAGGTGTCCAGGTAGAGGGTGCAGGTCGTTTGATCCAAAAAGACGGCGATGAGGATGTCCGGCGCATGGGTATCGACAATCGGGCGCTTGCCCCTCGCATATTGAAATCGATCGCAGACGGCATCCTTCACCCGCAGGGTCACAAAGTCTAAACTCTTCAAGGGGCAGTGGTGGGCGCTCACTTTGACCTTGATGGTTTGTTGCGGGGTAAACCAATCCTGCCAACGGACCGCCTTGGCCGCGTCATACACGTCATGCTCATCGCGATAGGGCGCTTCGGCAATACGCAGGAGAATGCGGCTCGCGATGCGGCTCTGCAAATTCGCGCGATAGCAGAAGGCGAGTGTGCCGCCAAAGGCGACACCCCCGGCCGTCGCCTTGATATCGGAAGCGCCCAAATCTTTCAGTTCATCCGCAAGGACGGCCTCTAGCCCGCGGGGGCAAGGTGCAAAGAAGGCGTGGTTTATGCTATCCATTCTTTTCGCGGTGTGATCAGGAGTTGTCATGAAGTTTTGCTCTGAATGTGGGGCCGGGTTGTCGTCAAAAATTCCCCCCGGCGATAACTTGCCGCGATTTGTGTGCGATACCTGTCAGGCCATCCATTACATCAATCCAAAAATCGTCGCCGGCTGCATTCCCGAGTGGGAAGGCAAAATCCTGCTCTGCCGGCGGGCCATCGAACCGCGCCTCGGCCATTGGACCTTTCCCGCAGGCTTTATGGAAATCGGGGAGAGCACGGAGCAGGCCGCGATTCGCGAAACCATGGAAGAAGCCCATGCTGACGTGGAGATCACGTCGCTGCATGCGGTGTTGAGCCTGCCTCGCATCAGCCAAGTTCATATGGTCTTCCGCGGAACGATGCGCACCCCAGACTTCAAACCCGGCACCGAGAGCCTCGACGTGCAATTGTTTGCCTTGAGCGACATTCCCTGGGACGACCTGGCCTTTCCCGTGATCCATGATGCGCTCGAACGCTACGTTGCGGATGTCGCCCGCGGCACCTTTACCATGCATTTCGGCAGCGTCTTTCCCCGGATGAAATCCTAAAATATCGAGCCCTGCAGGATGCTCAAAAAGGCCGTCCGGCGCGGCCGCAGCAATGTGAGGGGGCGAGGTCACATCTTTCTTACCCACCCATCCCGAGCCTGCCGAGACAGGCTCTTTTCCCCTGTGCGGTACGTTGAGCCTCGGAGATTCACGACGCGCTGAATAAAGCGCGTCAGGTTTGTGAACGCCGCCGAGATAGTGAGGCGGCAGTGTCTTGCGAGAACAAAGCCGACGCTCTTTTTCAGCATCCTGCGGGCTAATTGTTGCTGGGCATGATCAACCCCAACTCACCCGCCGGCGGATGCACAAAGCTGAAGCCTTTCGCCTCCTGAAAATCCACCGTCATCCCGTTCGTGCGGTGCACGCTCGCGCGATCCAGCGCAATCGTCAATCCCTCGATGTGCTGTACTTCGTCTTCTTCCTGCGTTGCCGGTTCCAACGTGATCGCCAAGGAGAGGCGCTGGTCATCGAGGTCGCGTAGCGCAATCCGGACGACCGGATCTTCCGGATGTTCCTCAACGAGCTTCCGCAGGCGTTCGATGGCGGTCCAGGTGAGGTTCAGCATGGTTATGCAGGCGACGGATTGTGGGCGGGCGTCATGTGATGGATATGGTGAATGTCCACGAGCTGGTCCGTCCGGTCGATCGAATAGAAAATCCGCCAGTCGCCCACGGCGTATTTATGGATGCCAGGCAAGTCGGCGGCGACGGATTCATGCCGAAGATTCTCCACGTTGGACGCCAACCATTTGGTTTTGTCGAACAGCCGTTGCGCCATGGCGGGATCGGCAGCACTCAAGTCGGTGACCACATCAGGCCGAAAGGCTAAACGAAACCAAGGCATCGCGTTACCACCGCAGGCCGAGTTTGTCGGCCACTTCGTCGCCCGTGAAACGTTCCGTCGAAGCCAGGGACTGCTTGAGGCGGTCGCGGACAGACTCGCCCAGAGGCGCACCCAGATCAGGGTCGCCCAGCAGGACCCGCAGCCGATCGTCGACGATTCCTTCGACCAGGTGCTTCAATTCGGCCAAGCTTAAGTTAGATATGGTGATGGTCGGCTCGGTCATAGCGACTCCTTAATAAGATTTGGAGCATACGGGGCTGGCGGCGGGAATTGCAAGACAGGGGATGGAATCGTGAAGCGTCTTTTTGGGGCGTATCTCGTCCGAGATGCGTAGCCGGGCACGTGATTTCTCGTTCAGAACAAGGTATTCTGCGTCCGCTCAAGCAAACGATCATCCAATCGCAAACGCCCGTTCTGGCGGAAGGGTTCACGGAGTATAAGCCTTAGCCATGATGACATTCCGCGATCATCGTCTGCGTGACCTTGCCGTACCGATGGGCACCAATTGGTTGCTCAATGACCTGGCCGAAGCCAAGGGCAAGCAGGAACTGTACACCCGCCAATCGCCACAGGTGCTGAACGCTCTACGGGAAATGGCGCTAGTCCAAAGCGTCGAGTCTTCCAACCGCATCGAAGGCGTTACCGTCGCGCACGACCGCTTGCGCCCGCTCGTCTTCGGGAACGCCCGTCCAAAAGACCGGTCCGAACAGGACATCGCCGGCTATCGCAGTGCATTGAATCTCATCCACAGCGCATCAGAGTCATTGCACCTCACCCCCGATCTGCTGCGCCGTCTGCATCAGTTGTGTCAGGAAGGCAGCGGCGATGCCGGCCAGTTCAAGAAAGTGGACAACGAAGTCATCGAACTGCAACCAGGCGCTGCGCCCATCATCCGTTTCAAATGCGTGTCAGCCATAGCCACGCCCGCCGCCGTGGGTGAACTCTGCCTCGTCTATCGCCACGCCATTGACCAGGACCACATCCCGCCGCTCGTGGCCATCGGGGCGCTCGTGCTCGACTTCCTCTGCATCCACCCGTTTCGAGACGGTAATGGCCGAGTCTCCCGCCTGCTCACGCTACTGGCGCTCTATCAGCAGGGCTACGAAGTGGGTCGGTATATCAGCCTGGAGCGACTCATCGAAGAGGGGAAAGAAGACTACTACCGCGTCCTCCAAGAAAGCTCCCAGCGCTGGCACGAGCGCAAACATGACTTTCTGCCATGGCTCAATCATTTTCTCTCTATCGCCCGACGCGCTTATGGCGAATTCGAGCGGCGCGCTGGTCAACTCAAAGCCCCGCGTGGCGCAAAGGCCGGGCTGGTGCTCGCGGCGATCCGCGAGCAATCCGGTGAGTTCCGTCTCGCCGACATCGAGCAGGCCTGTCCCGGCGTGGGTCGAGAATGGATTCGTTCCTTGCTCACCGAGTTGAAAGGGGCAGGGGAAGCCACTTGCCAAGGGAAGGGGCTGGCAGCGCGGTGGCGGTATTTGGGGAGTAAGGGTACTAACTCGTGAATAAGGGTAGGAGTGAGGGTAGTAACAAAACCCTCGTTCTTCTGGTGGAATGACCGACCTCGGCAAGAAGTCCCTCAGCGAATGCGATATTTGCACGAAGTTCATCACTCCGGGCAGTGCGAAACGCCGGTTGGGAGAGTTGTCTTAAATCCGTGATCAGGTGCATTTCACCAAATGGATCATTGTCCGAGGCAAGCTACTCCCGGGCGGCAAGGCCAAGTTCGGCACTATAGTGATTGCCGGAGAGCTGTCGTCTCTGGGCGACCGGCTGGAAGCGCAGCTCACCACCACAGAAAGCGAAACCCAGCGCCTCCGCGAAGCTTTTCCGCACGACGCACTAGCTGGGCAAAGTGGGCTTAAGCAGGGTGCACTCCGATGAGTTCCTCTATCTCGTTTCTGGAACGCATAGCGGCCAAAGTCGAGCAGCAGCTTGGCAGTCAGAATGTCGCCTACCTACTTGGCGCAGGTGCTTCCTACTTAAATGGGAATGGTTATCCCTTGGCTGGCGACCTTTGGAGCCGAATCGCGACGGAAGTACGCAGGCCGGAGAGAGACGATATTCAAGTCAAGTTGGATGGCGGTGCACAAGGGATTGAGCAAGCACTTGATCTTCTTGACGATGGCGCGGCCGCCGAGAAGCCGCATCGTCATCTTGTGACGGAGGCGATTGCTGCACACTTTCTATCGATCGTGCCGCCGCTGGAATTTCACCAGATATTTGTTAGACGGCTTGCTTTGCGGCAGGAGCTCAGCGTTCCCATTTATTGTCTCAACTATGATGGATTAGTCGAGCAGGCGGCAGACGCTGAGCAAGTCCGGGTTGTCGATGGATTTCTAGGTTTAGAGAGGCCCTTCTTCCAACCACAATCATTTCAAGAGCGGGTTGCTTTGGCTCACCGTGGCCCGAAGAAACCGCAGGCCGATTGGAGAAAAGGCACACTGCACCTATATAAACTGCATGGCTCGCTAGGGTGGTTTCATCTTGGAGATAATAACGCCCGCAAACTCGGACTTGGAGTAACCACTCCTGCTATGGCGAAGAGGCTAATGGTGCCTCCCCAGCACCGCAAAGCAACCGACACTACAGCGCCTCCCTACGCTGCATTGTGGTCCGACTTTCGAGGCCAACTTTGTCACGGCCCTCAACTTATGAACAGACTTGTCACAATCGGTTATGGACTTCGGGACGAGCACGTAAACGCCGTCATCGAGAACGCGCTCGCCAGAGGTAACTTTACCCTTCTGGCATTTGCACACAGTCTGACTTCAGAGGTGTTCGCGCGCTGGAGCAGCAAAAAAAACGTCATAATCGTGACCAATAGTGCATGTGCTCTCTATGCAGAATTAGGTCCTGGCCATCCTGATCTGTGGAGTTTCGAAGAACTAACACGAAGGGTGTAAGTATTTATGAGTTCGACAAGCGCGACATTAGTCGGACACGTGGTCGATGTGCGGGGAGATGGATTAACCGCACACCTCCTTGCCGATCAACAAGAATCAGCTCCGAAGGTCACGGTCGGTGACGAGGATATCTTAGTTGGGCAGCTGGGTTCTTACGTCTCGGTACAACAGGGTCCCATAAAGATTCTTTGCCTCGTCACCCGAATTTCAGAGCAGGAAAAGCTTGCCGATGTGAACGCAGCCACCCCGGACGCGCCTGTTGTTACCTTCGCACAGAGAACAATGTCCTTAATTCCGATCGGTACGGTAACGAGGGAAGGCCAGTTCGAGCGAGGTGTAAGCACGTATCCGACCACCGGAGCGGAGGTCCATGTAGTTAGTGCCGCTGAACTTGCCATCCTGTTCTCCAAGTTCCGGGCACAGGGTTACGAAGTTGGAGGTCTTTCTTCACAACCCGGCGTTAAAGTACATCTAGATCCTTCCCGACTATTTGGTCGTCACTTTGCCATTCTTGGACAAACGGGCGCTGGCAAATCCTGGACGGTTGCAAGCCTTATACAGCAAGCACTAGGTGTGATGCCCAAGGCGCATATCATCATCCTCGATCTTCACGGTGAATACTGCTGGCTGAAGGACGACGGGACAAGGAATGCAGCATTCAAGGCTGAGCACTTCCGTTATGTCGATGCCAAAGAACTGGAGATGCCATATTGGCTGATGACCTATGCAGAACTGTGCGACTTGCTAATTGACCATTCCGAGCGAGAGGCCTCAAACCAGACAGCGTTTTTTCGGGACACTCTGTTTGACTTGAAACAGGTTGAAAAGACGCCGTTGAATCTAGAACGCGTGACTGTGGACACTCCGGTGTTTTTCTCGCTTAATGATTTGATGAGCAGAGTAACTACAGAGAACGAGCGAATGGTACCTGGCGCAACAACTAAACCAGTCAAGGGACCACTGAACGGGGTTTTTGACAGATTTATTATCCGGCTACTCAGCAAGCTGAATGACTCTCGCTACGATTTTCTATTGAAGCCAGCAAAACGCACAAGCTCAGCGTCTCTCTCCGCACTCTTACGCGACTTTGTGGGCCTGGGTGATCCCAAGTGTCCAGTGACAGTCATCGATCTGAGCACCGTTCCATTTGATGTACGCCCCACCGTAGCAGCACAAATCGGCCGACTCGCATTTGAATTTAACTACTGGAACCCGCAATACAGGGAGTTTCCACTCTTATTGGTATGTGAGGAGGCCCACGCTTACGTGACACGAGATCAGGACTCACATTATGCCGGTGCTAGGAAATCAATGGAACGGATTGCCAAAGAGGGACGCAAATATGGTGTTGGCTTGGCCGTTGTTAGTCAACGGCCACACGAGCTTTCGGAAACGGTTCTTGCCCAGTGTGGCACCTTTATCTGCCTGCGCATCACCAATCCAGACGACCAGTCATATGTAAAGCGACTTGTCCCTGAGGCAGAGAGAGGCTTGGTCGACATTCTCGCCGGATTGGGACGTGGTGAGTGCTTGGCGTTGGGCGAGGCTGTTCCGTTGCCCACTAGATTTCGTTTCAACAGGCCTAAGCCCGTTCCGAACAGCGAGGACATCGACTTCTACAACAAATGGAGAGATGGTCCTGACGATATCGATGTCGAGGCTATTGTGGACCGTTGGCGTCGTCAGCAGCGTAGCTAAGTCGCCCGTCGGCATTACCTGACAAGGGAGAGGGCGAACACGCGGTTTTGATAGCGATCAACACTTACTCCACTTCATCCACACTTCTGAGCTTCACAGTGACAGTATTTTTCTCGGGCCCAACCGCTATGACGGCAAACTCGTTGGCCGCCTGATTCATTAGGCGGTCATCGCGGAATACCGCCAGGTGATTAGGGCGCATGAAGACAGCGATGAAGAGGATGCCAAGGCTTCCTCCTCAATCTTCCGAGTCACCCTATGGCAGAGCTGTTTTCTCAGGGTTGCTGGGTTCCTCTCCGCACTCCGACCCACCCGAGGCCTCACAGGAGCAATCCAAACAGCCATGGACGGCGCAGGTGCCGCAGGCCTGTTCGATTTGGCGACGAAGCGCCGCCCTGGCTCGATGCACCCGGACTGCCGCATTTTCGGCGGTGATGCCTGACTGGTGAGCCAAATCTTTTAGTTTGCCCTCTTCCAGATCCACGATCCGCAGGGCCTCGCGATATTCGGGCTTCAGGGTCTCCAGCAGGCCAGACACGCATCGGCAGATCTCCTGACGCAGCTCCGCTTCGGGCTCCTGGACATCCGGAAATTCTCGTCCCCAGGCTTCCATCGCTCGCGCAGTGGTGGACCGCTGGCGGTAGTAATCGATCACGGCATTGCGGAGAACCCGATAGAACCAGGCCACGACCTTCTCGTCCTGCACGTCGCCGCCCCGTTCCAATCCACGCGTGAAGGCCGCCTGCAAAATGTCTTCGGCAACCGCTCGAGACTCCACGCGCCGTTCCAAAAATGCTAGAAAGTCACGATGTCCGTTCACCAGCTGCGCAATGGCCTCCGGCGAGAGTGATGTCGATGGGTTTGATTCGAGCTTCATGGAAGCAGCTTACCACGATGGCTTCCGTACTGTAAGGTTTCGGGAGGGCCTACGTCAGCCTTTATGACAGCGCAATGACGCGTTGACATAACAAAGGAGACCCACTATGGCCGAAGTAAAACAAACCACCACGCAGAACGTTGCGAAGGCCAGCTGCTGCGGAACCTGCGATTGTTCATCCTGTGCCTGCGGGTGCCAGGCAAACGCCTGTCGCTGCGAGCAAACCAATTGCCAATGTGGGTGCCGCAAGCAAACCTCCGGTCGGTAGGCTGGTTATGCCTCGCCCGCCGGATTCTGGTGGGCGGGGTCAAAAACAGACCCAATCGCTCTGCGATGCGTGACGAGGATTGTGAGGATTTCGCCGCTCACGTATTATGCATAGCCAAAGGAAGTGCATCCAAGAAAGGTGACGGAAAGAGCGATTAAAGTTGGGGCAGGGGCTGCACGCTTGCTGATTGAACGGCTATGCTTTACAAACTTCCTGCATTTAATGTGCTGAGCCAACCCATGCACGATTTGGACTTAAAAGTTCCTCCAGTCGCGCTCATGCTTTTCGCGGGAGGATGCATGTGGGTGGTCGCCTGGGCAGCACCGGCATTTGGGTTTACCTTTCCTGCCCGTTTTATTTCCGCAATGGGTGTGGTTTTCATCGGGATCGCTATAGCAGGCACGGGTGTGTTTTCATTCAGGGGGGCCAAGACGACCGTCAATCCTATGAAGCCGGACACCTCGTCCGCTCTCGTCGTGAGCGGCATCTATCGACTGACACGCAACCCAATGTATCTGGGCATCTTGCTGTTGCTGATCGGCTGGGGCATATTCCTTTCTAACGCGCTGGCTTTCCTGGTTCTCCCTGGATTCGTCCTCTATATGAATCGTTTCCAAATCGAACCAGAGGAAAGGGCGCTCACCCGTTTATTCGGACAGGCCTTTGTGACCTATCGTAGCCAGGTCCGGAGATGGATATAACCCGGTGCAGGATGATCTCCTGTTGACCCGATTGACTTGGCGATCGGCTGCATGGTTCACCGCTCTTCAATGAAACCATCGGGACCTCGCTCGTAATGCGGTTCATTCACGCGGCTGACCTCCATATCGACAGTCCCTTGCGCGGCCTCGACCGGTACGACGGCGCGCCGGTCGAACGGTTGCGGACTGCGACCCGCAGCGCGTTTGAACGCTTGATCGATACCGCCCTCGCCGAGCGTGTGGACTTTGTGCTCTTCGCCGGCGATATCTATGACTGCGATTGGCAGGACTTTCATACCGGCCTGTTTTTTCGCGGGCAGCTGGTCCGGTTGGAGCGCGCCGGGATTCGCGTGTTCATTGTCCAAGGCAATCACGACGCCCAGGGTGTCATCTCCAAGCAATTGGTTCTGCCGCCGAACGTCACGGTGTTTTCCAGCCGCACTGCCCAGACAGTCAGGCTCGATGAGCTCTCAGTGGCGATCCATGGCCGCAGCTTTCCCGAGCGCGAGGTCAATGAGGATCTCGTTCCTGCTTACCCGGCTCCGGTCCCCGGTTGCTTCAACATCGGCATGCTGCACACGAGTCTTACCGGTCGCGTCGGCCATGATACCTATGCGCCGACGGATCTGCCGACGCTGGTCATCAAGGGATATGACTATTGGGCGTTAGGCCATGTCCATGCGCGTGAGGTACTGAGCGAACAGCCACGCATCGTTTTTCCTGGCAACCTTCAAGGCCGGCATGCCAAAGAAACGGGCGCCAAGGGTTGCGAGTTGGTCACTGTGGAGGGTGGCCGTATCGAAGCCGAGTTCGTCGTCCTCGATGTTGTTCGGTGGAGTCAGGTGGCCGTGCCGCTCACTGGCGTGGATCGGCTGGAGGCATTGAGCGAGGTTTTACATCACGCCCTGGAGCCGCTGCTGACAGGGGCCACCGACCGATTGCACGCCGTCCGTGTGACCTTGAGCGGCTCGACCGCATTACATCGGCTGGAAGCCGATCAGCCAGGCACCTTGGCGGCAGCCATACATGCGGCCGCGCAGGATATCGGCGAGGCCGAGATCTGGATCGAGCAGGTGCGGCTTGACCTCTCCACGCCGTTGGACCGCGCCCAGTCTGCGGAACGGCAGGATGCCGTGGGTGAATTGGTCCGTCTCGTTGATTCGATCCTACGCGACGAGGCAGAGCTGGCGCGATGGGCGCAGGCTGAACTCGGGGAGCTGCTCAGTTCCATACCGCAGGAAGTCGCTGCCGGAGACGTGCCGAAACTCGACGATTTGACCGAACTGAGAAGTCTTGTGCTGGATGCCGAATCCACGGTGTTGGCGCGCCTGACGGCGACCGGAGAAGGCGCATGAGACTCCTTCGGCTGTTGCTGCAGGCCTTCGGGCCCTTCACCAATAAGGTCGTGGATTTTTCGACAGGCCCCACCGATCTGCATCTCATCTACGGGCCCAATGAAGCGGGGAAGTCGTCGGCGCTCCGGGCCATGATCGACCTCCGGTTCGGTATTCCGTCACGCAGCTCGGATGGCTTTCTCCACTTGTCTTCTGATCTACGTATCGGCGGGATCTTCGTCGATCAGGCGGGAGCCCGAATCGGCTTGGTCCGCCGCAAGGGGAGGGGCGTGACCCTCGCTCGTCTCGATGTCGAGACGGAACAACCTGATCCGACTCTGACAGCAGAGAGCCGACATGAACGGGAATTGACCGGCGGGCTGGAGCGTGCCGAGTTTGAAGCCATGTTCGGACTCAACCATGCTCGTCTGCGCGAAGGCGGCCAGGTGCTGCTGAGCGGCGAAGGTGATCTGGGGGCAACGCTGTTCGAAGCAAGCGCGGGAACCCGCGGGATTGCGGCCCTATTGGCGGCCTTGGAAGTCGACGCGAAGAAGCTCTACAGCCCGCACGGCCGTGCGCAGAACGCAGTGATCAATGAGGCGCGCCGTCAGCTCGATGACCAGCGGCAGGCCTGGCGTCAGGCGCAGACGAAACCCGCCGATTGGCAAGCGCTCAAGCGTGCCCATGAAGCCGCCGCGGCTGCGCTCGATGAGGTGACGAAAGCCTTGGAGCAGTTGCGTCGGCGGGAAAATGAACTGACGGAGCTGCGAACGGTCGAACCGTTGTTGCGCGAGCACGATCGTGTGGCGGCTGAACTCCAAGCTCTCACCGCGATTCCTGATCTGGCGGAGAACTCACGCGAGGAACGGTTGGCGGCCGCACAGGCCTTAGACCATGCGCAGCGAGATGTGAGAGAGGCTGAACGTGAACTCGACCGTTGCGCACGTGCGCTCCATGCATTGGTCCTTGAGCCGCTGGTGCTCGAGCATGCGGACGCGATCGAACGATTGGTCTCGGGGGTTGCTGCCGCGGCCCGCCACCGCATCGAGGTGCAACAACAGGATGCCGTCATGGCGAAGATCGAGAGTGATCTGGCGATGGCCGTCGCTCGGCTTGCACCGGGACGAGCCCTTGGTGAACTGCTGCCGGCCATTCCTTCTGCCGCTGATCGCGTGGCCTTGGATGATCACCTGGCCCAGGTGAGTCGGCTTGGCGAACGACGTGATGGGTACCGACAGCGTGCCGAGATGCTGGACCAGGCGTTGAGGCCGGAAACGGACCAGCCGACTGTTTTGGTTGACCAGGCCGTCAGGCAACGACTGGCTGCGGCCGTTCGGGCAGGGCAATCGCTGGGTGATGTCGTTCGACAGAGCCATGATGTCGAACGGCAGCTTCGAGAACTCGATCGCAAGCTCGAACAGGCGCTGTCGGATTTAGGCCTTGCGTCGGACTCGGCTCTGCGGCGCACTCAGCCCGTGTTGGAAGCCCAGGTCACGCTCACGAAGCAACACCTGGCGGAGGTGGACGAGCAGCTCAAGAAAATGCGCGATGAACAGCAGTTGGTAGGCCGTGACTTGGACGGTGTACGATTGCGGCAGCGGCAGCTGGCGGCAGAAGGTGAGGTGGTCACCGCAGAGACTCTGCGTCTCGCCCGCTCAAAACGCGATGCCGGCTGGGCACTGATCCGCCGCGGCTACATTGAGCAGACTCAGAGTGCCGCTGATCTCGCCCGCGCCTTCGATCCGACCAGACCATTGCCCGAAGCCTTCGAATCGACGATGAGTGAGGCCGATCGTCAGGCCGATTTGCTGCGGGCCGATGCCAAACGAGCCGCCGGCTTGGAGGAATGTTCCGTTCGAATTGCGCAGATGGACGCGCGCTGGAGCGAGATCGACCGTGACATGGCGGCTCTGGCTACCCGCCGCGGCGAACTTCTCGCTTCATGGGCACAGCGGCTGAGGGAGGCCGGTCTTCCTCAGCTTGATCCGGACATATTACGCGAATGGCAAGGGAGGCGATATGATGCCCTGCAGTTGGCCGAACGGGTGGCAGCGTTACGCGCTGATCGTGATCGGCTTGTTGAGGAAACTCGTGAAGCCGCGACTGGCATTGCCGAAGCGCTTCAGGCGCTTGGCTGTCCTGTAAGGGAAATAAGCGCGGGGGATATCGGTGTCCTATTTTCGTTGATCGAGCAAGGTATGCGATGGGAAAAGAGTGCCGTCGAGGCTGAGGCGGATCACAGCGCGAAGCGCAAAGCGGCTCATTCGCAGCGAGCCGAACGCGAGAAGGTGGAGAGCCTGCTGGCCGAGACTGAGGCCGAAGTGCAGCGCCACCTGTCTGCACTGCAGGGATGGCATGCCAGATTGTTCCTGCCTTCCGGCACGATTCCAGATGCGGTCAAGGCCCGCCTGGATGAACTTGATGGTCTGGCTCGCCAGGCGTCGGCTCTCAGTGACGCGAAACAGCGGAAGGCGCATGTGCAAGCCATACTGGATGACCTCGGCAATCAATCCAGCCAACTGGTCCTGCTTCTCGGTGACACGATCCCTCACACTGCAGAGGACTTTGCCGATCGGCTGCGAGCACGATTAGCTGCGGCACGAGCCGGGGATCAGGAGCGGAACACGTTGCTACGAGATCAAGATAAGGCGCAGATGAAACAACGGCTCGCGGAATCGGACATGGTCGCGCAGCAATCGGTGCTGACGCGGCTCTGCGAGGCTGCCGGTGTGGAGACCATCGAGAAACTTCCCGAGCTTGAAGAGGCGGCCGCTCGCAAGCGCGGAGCTCACAATTCTCTCCTGAAAGTGCGCCAGCAGATCGCCGCGGCGTCATCACGCTCCGAAGAGCAGCTTCGTCAGAAGCTCTCCGGCCGTGATGCCATTACAATCAATGCCGAGCGTGCGCACTGTCGTGAAGAGCTCATCCTTCGCGAACAGGCGCAGGTTGCCGCACGACAGGCCGAGGAGCAGGCTCGACGGGCACTGGAGACCATCGATTCTTCCGACCGCGCCGCCCTCGCACGGGAAGCCATGGAAGCGGCGGCCGCCCGGTACCGCTCAGCCATCCGACCCTGGGCCAGACTGAAGCTGGCCCGTGCGCTGCTACAAGAGTCTCTGAACCGTTTTCGCGAGCGGGCGCAGGCGCCCATGGTCACTGCGGCTTCCGCCTACTTTTCTCTCATCACAGGCGGCGTCTATGAGCGGCTGGTCACGGACGAGACGGAGGAACAGCCGGTTCTCTGCGCGCTCCGATCCGGGGGCAGCCGAGTCAAGGTCGAGGAAATGAGCGAGGGAACGGCGGATCAGCTCTATCTCGCGTTGCGGCTGGCAGCGCTGGAAGTGCGGCGGGCGTCACATCCTCAGATGCCACTGGTGCTTGACGATGCGCTCATCACGTCTGATGACCAGCGAACGGCCAACATCCTGCGGGCGCTGGCACGGTTCGCGGAGGGCGGACAGGTTATGATCTTTACTCACCATCACCATCTCCTCGACGTGGCCCGCGCGACTCTGGGTGAGCGGACCTTTGTCTCTCACAGTTTGTCAGGCCTACTCTGAGGCGTCCACTAGGTCGACGGGGGTTCCTCCTAGTAGGGCTCTCCTGCAGTCGGGTCTACAATGGAATTCCTAAAGCAGCTGATGTGTACGCGGGAGATTTCCTCGATGCCGGAAGATTCGAAGGATATACAGATCGCCGGGTGCCAGGTGCATCTGACCTATCATGCGCTCGCAGATGGAGGGTGGACGGTTATGGGTATTGTCCGCTGTGGAGTGGCCGAACAGGTTGTCGAAGAATCGGTGGCGACGGGACCCTTTCCTACACGCGAGGCAGCCGAAAAGGATGCCTTGGACCGCATCGGAAAAATTCTGGGAAACAATATCGATCGTAATAGCACACCCGTGAAGAACTGGACCTAAACCGATAGATGTTCCGCCGGTCTTGTGTGCCGGTTGCTGACTCATTCGGTTGGCCCTGCTATATGATCCGCCTTTCAGTACCCTCCCCATTCTTGTTGTTCTCGATATCGTTAGCATTCCCTTTCTCTCGATCGTCTTAACCGGTCCGCCGAGCTGCTCCACAATGTCGTCTGGTGATGGTGGTAAGAGAACAGAAGCTCACCTACTAGGTGTCCTCATTGAACTGATCCACTGGTGATAGGGCCGAATGGGCAGGGCCTGTTCTGTTCGCACGATGTGAGCACGCTGTTCGATGAACAGAAAACCTATGACGTACCCGCCCTCAAGAATGGGAATTTGAAACCTATGGCTGGGACTTGCTATTCTCCCGCGTTGCACAGGAGGATGTTGCAGGATGACTCAGTCACGCTGTCGCCAGGTCCTCTCTCTTCACGTGCTGCCGAATTGTACCGACTGTGAGAATCTGCATGTGTGAGGACTTCCTTTTGAAGGATCCCGAGTAGGTATGGCGTCCTTCCTACTCCGGTTCACCCAAGGCAGTCTGTGGCATTTCATCTGGATCGCCGTTGCTTTTTCCTGCCTCTTAAGTCTTCTCTTCAGTCGCTTGATCCATGGACACATTGCCTGGGACTATCCTTTTACGGCCGGGATCATTGCGCTGATTGTGGCCACTGTCGTGGTGTCGCTCATCGACCGCATGCGTGCGTTGGAGGCGTCCTTGGCGGAAGCGAAGCGTGATCAGGCGCAAGACCTCCAGGCACGGACAGAGGCCGAAGCGGCCCTGCAGCAGAGTGAGGAACGGTTCAGACTCTTCATGGACCATGGTCCGGTGATCGCCTGGATGAAGGATGCGCAGGGCCGCTATGTCTATGTGAATGAAGTATTTGCTCGTCGGTTGAAGGTCACGCCGGACCTGTGGCGCGGACGGACAGACTTCGAAATCTTTCCTGTGGAGATCGCTCGACAGTTGCGGCAACACGACGAAATGATCCTGGCTGAAGGCCTGCCGAAACAGTTTGTCGAAGTGGCGCCGGACCCGGATGGGACCCTGCGTGATTGGTGGGTGTTCAAATTCCCGTTTCACGATCGAGGGGGGCAACGGTATGTCGGCGGGGTAGCGATCGACGTCACGGAGCAAAAGCGCACCGAAGCGGCCCTCAAACTGAGTGAGGAACGACTGCGTCTCGCGTTCAAGGCCGCGCAGCTGGGAGTGTGGGATTGGGATATCCGCACAAACGCCGTCCAATGGTCGGAGGATGTGCACGCTGTCTTCGGATTGACCCGCGAGGCTTTTGCAGGGACGTACGAGTCCTATCTGCGCCTCGTGCATCCTCAGGACTTCGATCGGTTGCTCAAGGCTATCAGTCAGTCGATCCAGGCCAATGCGGACTATCAGATTGAACATCGGATTCTCTGGCCCGATGCGAGCGTGCACTGGGTGGCGTGCCGAGGTGATGTGCTGCGCGACCCCGACGGTACGCCTATGCGCATGTTGGGCACGGTCATGGATGTCACGCTTCGCAAGGAAATCGAGTTGAAGCTTGCAGAAAGCGAAGGACAACTGAGGGCCATTCTTGACCACAGCCCCGCGTTGATTTTTCTCAAAGATACGGCAGGCCGCTACCTTGATATCAATCGACAGTTCGAGCGGACGTTTAATCTGTCTCGCGATGCGATTCTTGGAAAAACCGATGTGGAGCTGTTTTCGCCTGTCCAGGCGGCTGCTTTTCAGGCGAATGATCGATTGGTGTTGACGGCCAAACGGCCACTGCTGTTTGAGGAAGTGGCCACCCACAGCGGTGGCCCCCACACGAGCATTGTCTCTAAGTTTCCAATCCTGGATCGCGACGGGATCGTCTATGCGATCGGCGGAGTGGCCACCGATATCACTGAACGAAAGCGGGCCGAAGAGGCCTTGGCGCTGGCCAGGGATCAGGCCATGGAAGCGGCAAGACTCAAGTCCGAGTTCCTGGCGACGATGAGTCACGAAATTCGGACGCCGATGAACGGCGTGATCGGGATGGCGGGACTGCTGCTCGAGACGGAGCTGACCCCCGAGCAGCGAGAGTATGCGGCGACGGTTCAGAATTCCAGTGAGCACCTGCTCATGATCATTAACGACATCCTCGATTTCTCAAAGATCGAAGCCGGACGATTGACCTTGGATCAGCTCGACTTCGATCTTCGGATCATGATCGAAGACACGCTGGATTTGGTGGCTGCCCAAGCCCAGGGCAAAGGGCTTGACCTGGTCGGACTCATCGATGCGGCCGTGCCCTCGGCCGTGCGCGGGGATCCCGGTCGCTTGCGACAGGTGCTCACGAACTTGCTGGGGAACGCGATCAAGTTTACCGATCAAGGCGAAGTGGTCCTCCGCGTCAATCTCGTGCAAGAGACGTCGAACCATGTGTTCGTCCGCGGCGAGGTGGCGGATACGGGGATCGGCATCAGTCCCGAAGGGCAGACCAGACTGTTCCAGACCTTCAGTCAAGTCGATAGCTCGAGCACGCGCAAGTATGGGGGAACAGGCCTGGGTCTGGCGATCTGCAAACGTCTGACGGAACTGATGGACGGCGAGATCGGGGTGGAGAGCGCCTCCGGCAAAGGAAGCCGATTCTGGTTCACGGTTCGTTTGGCCAAGGCGTCTGCCTTGACAGAGAGTGCGGCAGAACCTCTCCCGGCCCTCGACGGTCGAAAGGTCTGTCTGGTGGGGAAGCCTGGGTCGAGCCAAATATTGTTGGAACGTTCCCTTGCCGCCAGAGGGATACAAGGGACGACTGTAAAGGATGGGCCTGCAGCTGTGGCTCTCCTGCGTACTGCCGCCACAGAGGGTCGCCCCTTCGATCTGGTTATTCTGGAAGAGCAACTGTCCGGGAGCGAGGGGACCGCCCTGGCGCAGGCGATGAAAGAAGATCCCGTCCTACAGAGCATTCCGCTGATCGTCGTGACGTCATTCGGCCAACGAGGTGATGCCCACGCGGCGCAGGAGGCCGGTGTGGCAGCGTATCTAACGAGACCAATCCATCAGTCCGCGCTCTGGCGTTGTTTGGCGACGTTGCTCCAAGAGACACCCGATCACCTCACTGATCGGAAGGGAGTGGCACGGCCGCTCATGACCCGCCACCGTCTTCACGAGCTGACTAATCGTGAACGCCCGCGCGTGTTGGTTGTGGACGACCAGGAGATCAGCCAGGTGGTGGCGGTATCTCTGCTGGAACGGTTGGGATGCCTGGTGGATGTGGCGAGAAGCGGGCAAGCGGCCGTCGCGGCTGCCACAGCGACGCCCTATGACCTGGTTTTCATGGATTGCCAGCTGTCCGATCTGGATGGATATCAGGCCACTGCGATGATTCGCCAACGTGAAGGTCAGGGGGCCCGAGTGCCCATCGTAGCGATGACGGGCCGGGCCCAAGACGACGATCCAGAGAAATGTGTGGCAGCCGGGATGAATGACTACCTCACCAAGCCCCTGCAATTTAGCCTGCTTGAAGCCGCGCTGCGACGCTGGGTCACAAAGGCCATGGGCAAGAGTTCTTGATCCGCCTGTTCCAGGGCAATGATCTGCTTTTCGTGATGACCACGAGCAGCCGACAGGACCATCGGGTTGATGGCGGAAGGACAGCCACCAGGGAGGAGACCCATGGAACGTTTGAAACAGAAGATTGCGATTGTGACCGGAAGCAGCAGCGGCATCGGCAAGGCCATCGCCTTACGGTTTGCTGAGGAAGGGGCGATCGTAGTGGTCGCGGCCAGACGACTAGCGAAATGCGAAGAAACGGTGGCGCACATTCAGGCCGCCGGCGGGACCGCCTTTCCGCTGCAGACCGACATCGCGGTTGAATCTCAAGTCGAACAGCTCATCGCCGAAACCGTTCGGCGGTTTCAGCGCATCGATATTCTGGTGAACAACGCCGGGATCTTTGGCGGTGGCCGACTGGCGGAAACCAGCACCGAGGCGTTCGATAGGGTGATGAGCACGAATCTACGCGGCACGTTTCTCTGTTGTCGCGCGGGGTTCACGCAGATGAAGCAGCAGGGAGGCGGGACCATCATCAACATGTCGAGCGTGGCCGGCGTGCAAGCCTGGAGTGGGACCGGCACCTACAGCGCATCCAAGCATGCCATCATGGCGCTGACTAAGTCCCTCGCGGACGAGGGGCGCGCTTATCACATCAAGGTCTGCGCGATCTGTCCCGGTGGCGTGGCAGATGAGTTGGTGGATGCCACGGCAGCCGAACGGGCGCGGAGCGAAAAAATCGATCCCTTCGACATTGCCGAAACCGCCCTCTACCTCGCCTCTCTCGGTCCCCAGGCGGTGGTGCATCAGATCGTGGTGGA
>CAZBNV010000008.1:0-99997 GCA_964493335.1 uncultured Nitrospira sp. | reverse complement strand
GCGAGGGATGCCGGGATGAAGAAGGTCAATCCCTGGGCGGGGCTGGTCTCCGGGGTACTGATGATCCGCTGGATGAAGGAAGAGGCGGCAGCCGATCGGATCACAAAGGCGATGTTTGCCGTTCTCGACGAGCGGAAGCACGTGACGTACGACGTCGGCGGGACCGCAACGACAGACGAGTATGCGCAAGCGATCGTGGACAAGATGCACGCGAAGGCCTGAGGTCGAGACTACTGGCTGAATGGAAAAGGAGAACACCAATGCCAACATTCACTGAAATTGCGAAAGCGACGAAGAAGAAGCGCGAGATCAAATTGGTCGGGATTGACATGTACCTCATCACCGAGAAGGGAATCCCGAAGTTCGACGACATCGGACCATTCAAGTGCGAGTTCATTTCCAATCGTGGCACCAAGGTCTGGCCCGGATTCGTGAGCCCTGATCTGCTCATGGTGAATTGGTACCGTTGCCGGTTTATGGCGACGAAAGACGTGCAAGACGCCGACGTCAATACCTTTCTGGATGCTTTGACCAAGAAGGGTTGGTGGTGGTCTGCCGCCCAGAAGTTGTGGACCTACGACGGCGAAGCAGGATTCAGCAAGGCGTACTAGCGCCACGCGCGCCTGTCGTCTCCACCGGCGACTTCAGACGCCGCCCAGCGGTCGAATATGAACGGTAAGAGCGATGCGTGCCTCGGGAGTTGCGGGGCACGCATCGACTCTCCATCGACCGCGCTGAGCATCAAATGGGGTCACTGATTCCCCAATAAGGAGGATCCTATCGATGGACCCACACGGTGACGAAAAGGCCGCGCCAAAGCTCCTCGAACCCTCTGAATCAGCCGTGGGAGGGAACTTCCGCGGGACCCTGTATTCGGAGCGCGGTGAGACGAGCGATCCCTCCCCTCAGACGATTGAAGAATTCATCCGCGACCGGTTCAGCACGAAGCTTGAAGACCCACACACCGGTCGCAGGGTGCGTTGAACGATCTCTGGGGGCTCCCATGACACACACGACTCGGAACAAGGCTGATGTCGAATATGCGATTATGCTGCCGTGCTGAACTTCCAAAGAGAGTTCATGCAATCGCACTATTCGCACATCCAGGTTCGGCTTCTTAAGAATGTGATCGAGGTGGACCTGACCAGAAGCTCGCCGATTCCGGCGGAAGTGCGGCTCGCTCAAACCCAGGAAGGGTGCGTTCAACTTAGACAGACGCACCAGGCGCTGTTCGCTACGGGACAAGACCGTTTGCTTAAAAAGCTCACTGAAACACTTGGCGGACACACTTATGAAATGCGCACCGACCTGGATCCGCTTACGGGAAAAAGCATGATGGTCATCAGGCTCGTTGAAGCGAGCGAAAGCTTAATATAATGAATGGCTCCTGCCTTTTCGATCTTTTCTCGATAATGGAGAACCTGTCGATCTTGTCCTCAAAAGGCATCACACGGGCTCGATAGACGGCCATAAGACGGCGCTGACGGGCGCTTCACATACTCCACCGTAATAGGAAGCACATGGAAGATTGGTCCCTCAGCTCCCCACTCGGTTGTCCATTTGGTTGTCGACGCTCACTACAACAGAAACAGACCAACAATTTCAGTTCATTACAAAAACCAACCATGTCCTGAAAAGGCTGGTGTCGACAGTTCGATTCTGTCCCTCGGCACCATATTTCGCATACTTAGAGATTGTTCTACGTAGGATGGTGGCACCTGAGTGGCAGTAAGTGGCACCTGAGCCGTTGATTCGGCATTCAGGAGAGCCCGAGTGAACGACTCCAAACGCGTCACCGCATCTCGTAATCGTCCATCCCATTTGTGAATGTAGTACTTCGCTGAGCCCGGAAGCGGTTCGCCTTTCACTGTCTGTATCACAGCATAGTCAACACCACACTGCGTCAGCCAAGTGGTGAAGGTGTACCGGAGATCGTGGAAATGCAGATCATGGACTCCTGCTCGTTCGCAGGTTTTTGTCCAGGTATGTTTGAAGGAATTTCCATTCTTCCATTGACTAAAAAATCGTCCGCCAATCCGTGGGAGCCTACCGAATAAAGCTTCATGAGCCAGGGTATTGAGTGGAAGCGTCTTGGGAACCCCCTTGATCTTTGTCTGGCCTGGAGCCGGCGCCATCCACCACCCATCTCCACGCTGCATCAGCCATTCTTCATGAGTCTCGATGAGCTTGTTCTCGCGCAGTCCGACCTGAAGCGCGGCCATAATAAGCCGCCATACATCTTACCCTCCGAAAACCGAAGAAAGTTTCCTCCATTGATGACCATGAGACATTGCTTGCATAGCGCGGGAGGATGATGAGCTGGTTTAGATATTAACCCTACGTGTCCACGACGTGTTCTATTTACAGCACGATCCGCCCAAACCGACCTCATTTCACCTGAATACAACGAAGCGGGCTTCCTTGCGCTTCATCACAGTCGTCTCTAGATAGGCAGACCCCTTGTCAGGGTATCGTGGTAAATCACCTGCTCTTCCCTGCAGCCGCACGCATCGGCTCCTCACCAGTATGACTTCTGCAACGACTATGTTTTGGCGCGATAGATCGTTATCAATGCTCGCTATCGACACGGAATCCTGAATGGCAAAAAGGCAGGAGAATCAGATCGTTTAAGAGGCCAGAGTCGCTTCAGATCCCCTCACCAGATCCACAACTTCTACCCGCGTGTCATGACCTAAGCGTGAACCCGCATTAGTAGCAAATGTTCGCTCGTGGATTTTCGCTTGACAAGAAGCAAAATATGTCTTAGTTTGATTTTGAGAACTAATATCACTTCTGGTGATGTCGTGACAGAGGGTGCCCGGCAGCCTCGCAGAGAGTTCAAATAGAGTCATCAGACAGTGACAACGCAAACAACGAAACGTGATTGAGCTATCGCTGAAAGGATCACTCTATGACACCGTCAGTTCCCACGCCTCCACAGAGACCAGTACAGTCCGCCCCAGAGCGGCCTCGAGAAACTCGATCACCGTTGGTGCATCGGAGAGTCTCTCTCGGCAGTCTTGTCCCCCGGCTGAATCTGTTGGCCTTTGTGCGAGGGCAATACATGCCTCTGGATTCATCCTCTTTATCTGGTCGCTGGCTCGCGCTGTGCTTCCCTGGTTCTCTCTATCCCGCGGCCGATGCCTGCTTGAATGTGCAGGGTGACGCACTGAGGCGAGAGGGCGTCGTGATGTTGCTCGCGCTCTCAGATGCGCGGCTGCTTCGACTGGCCCACCGTGATGCTCTCCAAGGATTCACGGCACCAATTGTGACGGATCCGTTGAACCGACTCCATCGATCGTACGGAGTTCAACGTCGGCTCCCTTTCTCACAACCGGCCACATTCGTAATCGATCCCGATCGGATTCTCCGACTCGAGTTCGATCATGCACTCAATGGTGCGGATTTCGACGTCCTGCGTGGTGTAGTGCGCAACACACCGAGCAACTTTCGGTCGAGTGACGGATCAGCCACGTCGCAGAGGGAGGTGCCCTATGTCCTGTGCGCACGCTAATGATTCACCCGTGTTGGAGGTGTGTGAGTGCGGACGGGTCTATCTGACGTATGGCCCCGTCACAATGGCCTTCCAGTATGCGGAGTTTGTCAGGTACGCGCGCAACGTGGCGCGGTTGGCAGACACAGCCGTTGAGCGGATTGGAACAACCTTGCTCTCCCACAAACACCGGACACACTGACTCTAGGAAGGACCGTGTATGAAAATCCAAGCATGTCCTGAATGTCATCAAGAGATGTTGATGTCCACGGGTGCGTTCTGGACCTGTTATGCCTGCAGTTTCGCGATTACGGGGCAAGCGCTAAGTGTGACGCTGGCGAGCGAACCGGAGGAATCGGGACGAAACAAGAGTCGCCAGCAGCGTTAGGAAACATTGCGGGAACGCGAGCAACGAATGGAAAGGAGCTGATCCGATGCGGGACGAGATGTCGATTGTGATCAGCCTGTCGGTCTCACTGGGAATAGTGCTCCTGGCACTTGTGCACGGATGGTTGCGGGTTCCATAAATTTTCGAGCCCCGGCGGCCGCGAGACTCTGCCATTCAGCGGCATTCGCTTCAAAGACTTTCCCACTCGCCGGCGACTCATCATCGTGCTTGATGACGGCGGTCACTGACACAAAGTGTTGCCATTGAATAAAAGGCATGACGCCTCTGGATGGTCTCCAAAAATTGGTTCAGTTTCCCACCGTCCCTGGCTTAAGGGACTGAGATTCGACCAAGGGCTGAGGATGTTGCTCGGGCCTCGTAGTCCAAGTTGGAAGTTGGCACCCGCTATGTCCTCTATGCTCCTACATGGCGAACCGGTCTCGTCGGACTGGTTGGCAGGACTCGTTGGCTAGGGCCATAGGCCGCAATCCCTACCGATGCCGCGCCTCAATTACCGATTTTATCTGGCGCGACGGACGACATAATCCCCTCAGCTCAAACTGCAATCTTGTACCTTCCTTGATATGCAAATCGTAGGTCCGTACATCATCGCGGACGCACCACCTAAAAATAGTCCCGAAACCCAGATATTGAGATTGGGAATCGGTATCTATAAGTAAAATACTTGACTCTATAATCCTCAGCGGCCAACAATCTACTACACATAAGGAGGGCTGCTTATGAAGGCGAAAGAGGGAATCATTGACCTGCTTAACGAGGTATTAACCGAGAATTTGACGGCGATAAACCAATACTTTGTTCACGGTAAGATGTGTGAAAACTGGGGCTACGAGCGCTTGCATCACCATGTGTGCAAGCGAAGCTTTGACGAGATGAAGGATGCGGAAGAGGTCATCGAGCATACCTTATACCTGGAAGGTGTCCCAAACATGCAGCGGATGGGAACTGTGCATGTGGGTGAAACCGTACCGGAACAACTCGCCCTCGATCTGAAGGCTGAACAGGCCATGCTCCATCTCTATGCAAAGGGTGTGGCGCAGTGCACCAAGGTCGGAGACTACACGACTCGCCACATGCTAGAGGACATGCAAAAGGATACCGATGGCCATATCGACTGGATTGAAACGCAACTAGGATTGATCAAGCAGGTGGGTCTTGAGAGGTATTTGAGCGAGCAGATTCACAAAGAGGGATCATAATAAGTACATATTCCCCCAAGGAACCTACGAGGAGCATCCTGTCAAGGCAGTGATCCGTGTCGGTTTGCCAAAGGTCACATCGACGTGAGCGGTTAACTGGCTCACAGAACTGCTGTAAACGCCCAAAAAAGTAGAGTCCACGAGTGGCATGTTGCTCCGTAGCTACTTATTTTGTAATGACGCAGCATGTCGCTTTTTGCACTAACGTTTTCCCTCAACTCATTGATTCATATCGTTTACGTATGCCCTGAAAGCCTGGTGTCGACAGTTCGATTTTGCCCCTCGGCGGCTCTCTGTTCGGGAGTCGATGAAGCCCGCGAGCGCAGAATATCGATCAAGGTGGAGCGATTACCGGTGTGTGGCTATATAAACATTGCACAATTAATTCCATGATAGTTCGTGATCCAGGGCCTAATCTAAAAGACGCAGACAAATGAAAATCTTGCACGTGAGATGTACTCAATTCGCATGTTCATTTTCCGGAATTGAATCAGATTGAAAAACATACTTAACCGTTCTGAAAGACAAGACTCAGATCCAAGTGGCAGAAAACTGATGAAAATGTGATGCTTCTGACTAGGTGCCTAAATCACGAGGAGGATGGAAGATAGATTGCTCATGCAATCTGCAGATAACTGATTGCCTCGTCACCGACGCACTACCGAGACTTTTTCGATTGGAAAAGCATGTAACGACCTTCGGAAGGCTCAAACATTACCCCTTGCGTGACCGATAGACAGTTCAAATGCCAGCCTTGTCCGTGAAAAATCTCCCAACCAAATGAAGAGCGATGGACCGAGGATGGGTCAAGAGTATTCTCGGGGCCATCCCACCGCGTATCTTCCTGACTAGAAATAAGAACTTACTTCCTTATGAATGCCTCAGAATCTGGAGATCCTAACTTTTCCGAGCCTCTTTACCGCATATTTCAGGGAAATTGGTTGCTCGCCTTTTAGATCGGCGATGAAGTTGGCCGAACCCTTTTGTAGAAACTAAGGTCTTTGAGTTCCTGTCCCGCTTGACAAGCTCAGAACTATCGTGATATTGAGAACCATACTCAATACGATAGTTCGTCTCTGCAGTGCCATCAGCAGAGGCCCGAGGAATCCAATTCCCAGAGCCCACGGTTTCACGATCGTGGGCTTTTTTGTTTCCTACGAAAAAAGAGGGAAGAAATATATGCTCGCAGCATCTCTAGTCCGAGGCTTTCATAGCAATAATTCACGAACCTTCGACAAGGTTAAGCCATGCCCAGTGCCAACATGCGGAATCGAACAACATATTGTTCAGCCTCAGACTTGTTTTGGGGATGTCCGCCTGCAGCATGCGCACCAAGGTTCTGAGCTGCCAGGGCACGACACAATGCAACATCGCTTGCAAATATTTCTATCCAAGCATCTGAGGGAGCGAGTCACACTCAAAGATCTCTCTGCCTTCCTCGGCTACTCGCAAAAGTATTGTTCGGAATTCTTCCGTCTTCAAATGGGCGTGTGCTTCTCGCACTATGTCAAGAATCTGCGCATCACCAAGGCCACCGGCATGTTAATGGATCATGATCTCCCGCTCTCTCATATAGCGGAACTGCTGGGATTCAGTGATTCCTTCGCATTCAGTCACTTCTTTAAGCGTGCCATGGGCTGTTCGCCATCAGCATTCCGAAAACAACAAATCGTGCATTTAGGTTTTCGATGAAGGTCCATCGGGATCCTCTCGCGACGGTCGGGAGTTGGATGTTGTCAATAATGCTGCATGCCCTAGGCATCGGAACTGCAATGGTCCTTGCGGCAGAATTTTCCATCCTTCCCCGCGAAAAGGCTTTTCAGTGGGAGGTCTCGCTGATCGCCGCCTCTCATCCTGAGCTGGTCAGTTCCGACCTGCCGACTCCGGTCCCTGCAGCATCCGCCCTTCGTCAAGTAACGCCTGATATTGGCTCCCCGCAACCCAATCCCCCTGAGACGGCGTCTCACAAAACGATTACCGCAAGCTCCCCGATAGGCGCAGCGCCTTCAGATATGCCTTCCCACGAGCTTCCAAGCACACATATGGCGGAGCGTGTCTCGCTGCGCAAAAGTGAGGCGAACCATAAAGCGCAGCTTCCCCCAGACGTGGCGTCTCCTGAACCGTTGACGCCACACGAAGAGCCAAGTGTCGCCGTTCCAGAATTGACTGCAGTATTTCCGATGGCTGAGCCAATTTCAGGTGAAATACCGCCTCCTGAAATCGACGCATCAGATCGCTCACTATTGGCTTCCGAGACTTCGGTTCAGCACCCCCCCCGCGTCTTGAATCGTCCTCTCCCTCAATATCGTGAGCCGGTGGTTTCACAGACACTTCAGCCTGATTTCGGATGGCTCGCGGGGGCGTTATTCACCAAGGTGGAACAACTCAAACGATACCCTCACACAGCCAAAACCCACCGATGGGAAGGGAACGTCGTGGTGCAGGCGATTGTTATGGAGGATGGACGGGTGGAAAATGTCACCGTCGTAAAAAGCTCGGGACATCCGACATTGGACCAAGAAGCCGTCGCTCTGTTAGAGCGGACCTCCCCGATATCATTGAAGCATCCGCTGGGCCAACCACACATTGTTGTACAACTTCCCATCGGCTATCACCTGGAATAGGAGTCGACATGGAAACCGAGCACGCCCTTCCTTGTCTTTCGGCTTTTCAAGCACATCACCATGATCTTCTGCGTTTCTTCACGCGCAAGTTAGGATGTCGCGACCTTGCGGCTGATTGCACGCAAGACACCTACGTCCACCTTGTGCGCATGGGGCAGACGATCACCGTCCAGAATCCTCGAGCCTTTCTCTTCCGCGTAGCAGCCAATTTGTCTATCGATTATTTGCGAAAGGCGAGGACTCGCAGGAGCGTACTGAGTGGTGAACCGCTGCAGGAAGAGACAGCCAGTCCGGCCCCCACCGCCGAGGACGCTCTCGACGCTAAACAACGAGTTATCCTGTTAGAAGCCGCAATGCAGGAGCTCTCCGTCAAGTGTAAACGCGCATTATTGCTCAACAGACTGGATGGTAAAACGCATAAGGAAATTGCCCGCGAACTTGGGGTATCGGAAAGTATGGTTACCAAATACATCCTACAAGCCTTGAGGCATTGTCGATCGAGACTGCAGGATTTGCCTTCATCCGAACCATCAGCTGTTGATCACTCCCTTCAATCCGTCTTATAGGGTAGTAAAACCCGAGTGGGTAGACGAGGAAATCAGCCACGGATAGGACGGGACAACTGATGCCTAAAGATTCCCCGCCTCACGCGCGCTTGGTACAATTTTTTCGGTGCGCCGCCATGAAGTAGCGTTCCGTATATCAGCGGCGTATCCGCGACATATACCAGCGGCGGCAGAGCTACGGATACCACCATTCGCGGGTTTCAAAGCAGTTTGAACGTTTTCAAGAATGGATTTCGGGACGACAGCACCTTCGACTCACGAGCCGCACGGGATATCATCAATATCGAACGCTTCGAGGTGGTAGAGGGCTGCCCTTCTACCTCTATGGCCGGTCTGATCCAAGCGACATCGTCAATCAAACCACCAAGGCTCCGTTGCAACAATATCATCGGGGCCTATTTCGGTGACTAAGTCAATCTCCTCGACAATCTACACATGCACTTTGGAGGACGGTTCGATTTGTTTGATCAGAACATCACAAATAACCCAAACGATTTCACCGCAGATGCCAGCGAGGGAAAAAGAACCGACACCGCATTTAGCCCCTCGATCGGATAGACCTATCAACCATGAAGCCCATTGCTTTCTATGTAAATTATACGGAATCGTTCGCGCCGCAACCTGCGGGATCGAGAAGCATCAATGGACCACATTTACTCCTGAGCGGGGGAAATCCTATGGGGGGGCATAAATACCAACCGTTCGAAGGAAGGCAGCGGTCCACCGTAGCGCTGTTCGACGTGACCAAAAAGAATGTATGGAGATGACCACTATTGCAGACAGATTGACGGGCATTCTTGCGTCTTCGGTATCTACCGCGACCCTGGATGCGATGCTGGGATCAAGCAATAGCCTGTGAGGCAAAACCTCATGACTTGACGTACCAGAGTGGACAATCGGATAGATCCACCGTCGTCTCACGAACCCGCGAACTGAGCTGTTTCGCGCTAAGACGACCTTTAAGCCACCTTTATGCGGCATTACTCAAGCATTGGGCGTCGAATCTTCATCACGAATTAGTCAGTTTTCCAGCCTTTGATTTTCGACACGGGTATCACCACCAACTTTCCACACCGCTGGCACTTGATGACCAATCCCTCGGGTTCGAGTCGTGCGGTCATTCGGCCACAGATGCAACGGACGTCTTTTCCGGATGCAGGTGGGTCTGCTATATCGCTCATCTCATTCTCAAAAGTGGATGAAGAGAATTGTCCCTCATTACTGTGACGTTTGAGATTGACAAAACATCACCTTCCACCGTGATTCGAACGTACGCGGTCTCGCGATCTCCTTCGCAGTGTAGCCGGTGTCTGCTTTCATCGTTCCGGCGAGGCCGAACCGCTTCCTGCGGTTTTCATGGGCACCATTCTTTTTTGTTAAATTCCGGAAAATGAACATTCAGGAAAGTGTGTTGAATCTGGTAGGCTCCTCCTGTTTCCGAATCAGATCTGTGCCCTCTGATCATCGCCATGTTTCCTGCCAAGGGGCCACCCATGCCATATTGGTCGAATTACTCCCACACCGCCGCGGCAAAATTGATCTGTCCCTCGGCAGACGACACTTGTATTCCGACCTCGATCACCCTCGACAGCCTCATCGCGTTTGTGCGGTCTGAACAGACTGAGCTCCTTCGATTCCTGACCTGGAAGGTGAAGTGCCCCTCGGCGGCAGCCGACTTAGTTCAAGAGCTGTACCTCCGCATCGTCACTCTGACAAAGCCTGAAACCATCCGAGACCCTCGCACCTTTCTGTACACAACAGCCAAACATCTTGCGATCGACTATCTTCGGCAAAAAGATCGTGCCTTGCCTCGCTCTCAATCGCTCGACCAGGCCCTGTCTATTCCAGCCTCGACTCCCGATGCCGAGACTGTCATCGATGCAAAACATCGCCTGGCTGCCGTATTACAAGCGATCGAAGAAATGCCGCCCAAGCGTCGCGCCGTGTTCATTCTGTTTAAATTCGAGCAGAAAACCTATGTGGAGATCGCCCGGGAACTGAATATTTCCATCAGAACCGTGGAAAATCATCTCACCAAGGCCATGACCTACTGCCGTGCCCGCTTCGAAACGTTGAACAAGCTCGAAGAAAGTGAGTGACCCACCCCATTGAGTTATCGCCACCATCTCGACTATTCTCGTTTCAGACCATCCCTCCGTAATTTGAACGCACAGGTCTGGATTCATCATGTCCGAGCGCGAAGACCCAGCGATTCACCATAACCTCGATACTCCCGCCGCATGGCAGGAAGCGAATGCTTGGCTGTTGCGCCTGCATTCCGGAATGATGTCGGAACAGGAGCATCGGGAATTTATCGCCTGGCGCCGGCGTGCCCCACTTCATAACGCTCAGTTTCAGCAAGCCGAACGATTCTGGGATGCTCTGAATGGGTTGGCAGACCAGGTGACACGTCCGAAGCCTTTCGAACATGCCCCTGCAGGACGGGCCGACGATAAGCCCCGACTCGCGACGCCTCCATTCTCACGCCCTCGATCATGGCTTCAGTGGTCGTCCGGCGTCGCCGCCACCCTGACGCTGACCGTCCTGGTCGCCATGCTGTGGCCGACAGTGGACATGTGGCTGAGCGACTATCAGACGCATGCCGGTGAACAAACATCGCTATCCCTTGCAGATGGCTCAACCGTCCATCTCAATACCCGCTCGGCATTGTCCGTCCGCCTGTCTGATCAGCGCCGGGGCCTCTCGTTAAAACGAGGAGAGGCCCTCTTCGAGGTGGCACACGATCCGTCCCGCCCGTTTGAAGTCGAAGTCAACGGCCGGGTGGTGAGAGCGATCGGAACGACCTTCAATATCGACCATCATGACCACCAGACGGCAATTAGCGTCCTGGAAGGAACGGTCCGTCTGTTGCACAAGGATGAGGCTCTTGATATTCCCGCAGGCCACCGGGTCACATATGAAACCGACGGCCAACCCAGCGCTCCCGAACCGTTCAACCCTCCGCGAATTACCGCTTGGCACCGGCACGAATTAATATTCGATGATATGCCGCTCGATCAGATCGTCGATCAGTTGAATCGGTATCGGTCCGGCTCCATTGTTATCTTGGACTCGCGGCTCCGTGCGCAGCGGTTGTCGGGCAGTATCGCTCTCACTGACCTTGACCACTCTCTTGCCATGCTCCAACACGTCTTGCCGTTTCGAATCACGCGGGTAACACCCTACCTGACCTTTATTTCCCTCTAACTCTCTATTCCGCCAACATTCATTCGTGAGTTCCAAGCCAGCCCAATCCGGGCGGAGCGAACTATTTTTGAGAATGATTATAAAAAATACTGTGATCTAGTAGGGGTTTCTTCCTCGCCGCGTCGTCCTTCTCCTGAAACCGTTCGTTCGTACTTTTCGTTCAGGTGAAAGGAGACGCTATGCAGTCCATGTTAGGGATCGTACTCATCCTGCTTAGTACGATCTGTGTCGGCGCCGGAGCGTATGACACCGCGGCCGCCGAGCAAGCCGCAGCATTGCGGGGAGATCCTGTCGAATTCGACATTCCACCTCAACCGCTTACCCCGGCGCTACGCGCCTTTCGCGACCAGAGCGGCATACGCTTTATCCACCGGGCTGAGCTGATTCAAACCGAGCACTCGAGCGGGGTCGTCGGTCGGTACTCCGCCGATGACGCTCTGGCAATCCTGCTCAATGACACAGGGCTGACCTACTATGCCGCGGAACCCGGAACCGTGGTCATCGAGCGGGCATCGACACCATCCAATTCAGCCAATACGGCGGGGCAAGCCGTCATCGCCACTGCCCCTTCGCCCGGCGACGAATCTCTGGCCGCGGCTGAAGAAGGGGCGCTGAAAGTGCCGCTGGTCGAGATCATCGGAACATCGGAAAATGCCCTCGATCAGATTCCCGGCTCAGGCCGCGTGATCACCAAAGAAAGCATTGAACAAAACCATCGCCTGACCATCAATGAAGCCTTACGCGAAGTGCCAGGCGTGCATGTCAGGGATGAAGACGGACTGGGTATCCGGCCCAACATCGGCATCCGAGGTTTGGACCCGACCAGAAGCCGCAAGGTGCACATCATGGAAGACGGGGTACCGATCATGATGATGCCTTACGCCGATCCGTCATCCTATTACTTCCCTCCGATCTTCCGCTTCGACCGCATCGAAGTCCTCAAAGGCAGCGGTCAATTGCTCTATGGCCCGCAAACCATCGGCGGCGTCATGAACTTCATCACCCGGATGCCATCGGCGAAGCCGGAAGGAAATTTTCAGTTTTGGGGCGGCAACAACAACTACTTCAACACCCACTTCGACTATGGAGGAACCTGGGGCAAAAGCGGCTACATGGTGGACTATACCCATTTTCAGAGCGACACGCCGCGGTTCACCAATGTCAGGGCCAAAGTGGACGACATTACCTTTAAAACCGTTCAGGAATTGAGTGACCGGACCCAAATCATGGCGAAGTTCAATTACTATCGCGAAGATTCAGGGATCGGGTACCAGGGACTGACCGAATCGGAATGGGGATCTCCGCGCGGCCAGGACAGGCAGACGCTGTTTAAGAACGATCACTTCGACTTCCGTCGAATGGGCGTGCATGTCGCAGTCAACCACATGTTCACCGCGAACTTGACGTCGACGACCAATTTCTTCGGACATTACATGTCCCGCGACTGGACTAGGCAGACGACGCAGGGGGTCAACGCCGATGGGAGCCTCAACGGCGCCCTGCAGTTTGGTAATGCCATTCCCGCCACCGCTGCCGGTGCCGTGCCGGGCAATGCACGCTTTACCAATGAGCGCGAGTACTGGGTCTACGGGGTCGAATCCCGCTTCAAGTACGATCACTCGCTTCTGGGGGTCAATGCCACGGCCGATTTCGGCGCGCGTTACATGTATGAGCAATCGGACCGGAAACAGTTCCGCAATACGGGATCAGGCATCGGCGTCACCTCGAGCTGCTTCCTGGCCGTGGCCGGCGCCACTTGCTTGAACGAGAACAACCTGCGCACGACCAACGCCTATGCATTGTTCTTCCAGGAACGCCTCATCTTCGGGCAATTCACGGTTACACCCGGCGTGCGCGTCGAGCACATCAACTACGATCAGTACGACCGGCTGCAAAACAGCGGCAACGGCACGTTCGGGAAAGCCAACTTTACCGAAGTGCTGCCGGGAATCGGGATCACGTACGCTCCCTTCAAACAGCACACGTTCTTCTTCGGCGCGCATCGCGGCATGTCGCCGCCGCAAATCTCGGATGCCATCACCGGCACAGGAGCCCTGGTCGACCTCGGACCGGAACTGAGCTGGACCTATGAACTGGGCACCAGAGGCAATCTGGCCCACTGGGCCGGGTATGAATTCACCCTCTTCCAGATGGATTTCGACAACCAGATCATTTCGCAGTCGGCCGCCGGCGGCACCGGCGCGACCCTGACGAGCGCAGGGGAAACCAGACATCGGGGCATCGAGTTCGCGACCAGCTTGGACCTATGGGATGCGGTAAAGGGACGAGACAAGGACCAGGATGTGACCCTCGATTTCAACTATACGTGGATCGCACAGGCAGAATTTATCGGCACACGTAACAGCTCGATCACCGGTGCGGCGCTCTTACCCACGGAGGCGGCGAACGTAAGTGTGACCGGCAATCGGCTGCCCTACTCGCCCAAACATCTGCTGACGGCGGGCATTGGATATGCCAATCGGGCGTTGGGCCTTGGCGCATTCAGTGCCCGGTTGGAGGCTCAATGCATCAGCGATCAGTTCGGGGACGACCGGAACCTTGTTGCCCCAACATCAAATGGCCAGCGAGGGATCCTGAGTGGATGGTGCATGATGAATGCGTCGATCAATCAGCATGTAAAGAAAATCAACACCACGTTCTTCTTCGTGGCGAAGAACATGTTGGATCAAGCCACCATCATGGACCGCACCCGCGGCATCTATCCAGGCCTCCCGGCGCTCTGGCAAGCCGGTGCCAAGTGGACGTTCTAGCCTCATCCGATGGGGAGGTCGAACGGCCCACCACGCTTCCCCTTCCGACCACCCGGCCACTTCATATGTCCCCTCGTCCGGCCTTTCGGCGGACGAGGGGCTCCACACGCTCCGCCATTCCGCCGGTACGTCCTAAGCGAACGCGGGCGCCTTCGGTTTTGACAGGTGGGCTCTTACTTCGTCTCGTTCATCTATGAACTCCGTCAAGGGCTCCTATCGCCGAGATCTTCGTCGACATCCAAGCCCTGTTCCTCCTCCTCTCGATTGGAAGCGACCTCTACCTCTGGTGGCCTGCCCCGGGAAAATGCGCCTTGCCCTATCGTTTCTGTCCGGCGGCCGTCTCTTCAGGAGACACTACGACTTGCACGATCTCACTGGTCTGGCCGGCGCCCTCCTGCTTATCCCGCTCGCCTTGACCGGGTTCAATTTGGAGTTCCCCGACGTCGTCACCTCGGTCATGCGCTGGTGCTCACCCGTTCGGGATCAGCCACCCGGACTTCAGCCGCGCTCCACACCGCAAGCCGGAGTGCCAGGAATTCCATCCGAGCAGGCACTCGCGAGATCCGAAACCGTCTTCCCTGACTCGAAGCCGATGTGGTTCGGCTTCCTCAGCATGACCGGGACAGTTACTCAATCGGGATTCGTCAACCGGGGGAGGTTCGTCAGGCACGAGGGCAAAGCGAAGTCTGGATCGATCAATACAGCGGAGCCGTCCTACGCCTACAGGATTGGCGAACATTACGAAAGGCGAAACCTTTGTCGCCGGGCTCTTTCCCCTCCACAACGGTGAAGCCTTCGGATTGCCAAAACGATGGATCGTGGTTCTTACCGGGTTCGTCCCCTCAGTGCTCTATGTGACGGCGCTCCGTATGTGGTGGCTCAAGCGCCGGGCTCATCGGCGGCAGCGATTCACTCCGGCGTTTTTACGGTAGCGCCCTCACCAACCGTCCAATCTTCGACCCGATTCAGGATCGCGACTTCCACCGTGGATTATTCCGAGCATCTGGAATGCGAACATGGGAGTGCTCTTTCTCGTCTCCACTGTATCCGGTATCGTTGTCTATGGGCCCTTCATGCGGAAACTGTCGTTCGGAACCATACGATGGGAGGGCAGCCGCAGGCTCAGATGATTAGACCTGCACAATCTGCTGGGCATCGGGGCCGTGCTGTGGATGCTCGTGGTCGGCGCAACCGGGGTCGTCAGCACACTGGACCGTCCACTGCTGGCCTACTGGCAACAGACTGAATTGGCGGGGATGATCGCCCCATGGAAGGACAAGCCGACGCCGATACACACACGAGCAGTGGATGAAGTGGTCACGACGGCGGAAACGGCCGCCCCCGACATGCTGGTCCGATTCGTGGCCTTCCCGGATACGCTGTTCGCCGGTCGACACCATTATATGGTGTTCATGCGAGGACACGAGCCTCTGACGGCGCGCCTCTTGAAGCCGTTCCTCATCGATACGGAAACGGCGGAGGTGAGCGCCACAAAAGAGCTGCCCTGGTATTTGACGGTATTGCTGCTCTCGTAACCGTTGCACTTTGGCGATTATGGCGGCATGCTATTAAAAATCACTTGGGCGTTCCTGGATGTCATCACGATCATTGTCCTCCTGAGCGGGCTGTATCTGTGGCGCAGAAAGCATCAGGCTGGGGAAGAGATGAACGGCGTCGACCTTCCATCATCGGCGTGAGGCGAGGCAGAACTGTCCCCACGGACTTGGTTGATCGTCGCCAGGCAGGCAACCAGGGCTTGAGTCTTACCGTCGTGCGGCTTGAGCGTGGGACAAGAGGGCGAAGGCGAGAAAGGGTTTAGCATTCACGCCTCGATATCCAGAGCAAGGACACCTTTTCCTTACATGGCTTGCGCCACTTTCCCCTTGTTCTGACAAGGGAGGCAAATACCATAGAGCTCGACATTTCGAGCGGTCAGACTGAAGCCGTTTTCCGCCGCGATCTCCTGTCGGATTCCCTCCATGGTGGGCTCCTCGAACTCTACAATATGGCCGCAGTGCGTGCATATCAGGTGGTCATGATCACCTTTCACGGAAATATTGTCATACTGCGTTTCTTCTCCGAAACATCGCGCTTGAGCAAACCCTACGTCGCATAACACCCGCATCGTCCGATAAATCGTACCCAACGGTGTCCGTTGACCATTTCGATTGAGCAAACCGTAGAGCCCACGAATTGTGACATGATCTTGAGTCAGGAAAGTCGTCACAATTTGCTCGCGCTGAGTGCTCCATTTCAACCGCGAGCGACCCAGCTTTGAGCGAAGTTGCCTGATGACATTCTGGACGGCACGTGGCTTCTGCATCCGGCTCGCGACTTTTATGGACACATTCATGCATCACTCTCCGACAGTGAATACAATTGCTTAGTGACTGAAGCTTCACACCTGCTATGGAGTAAGACGAATGATGATGCGCGAACCACACCTTCGCTCCTGCTTCATTTCTTCTCATTAGGGTGATCCTCCGCCTCCAAGCCGATTAAGCGATGTGCTGTCATATTCAGCTCCGGCCAAATGGACCTGGAGTTTGAACATTCCATTGTGCCCCAGGCGGCTCCTATTATCTTCCCATGCGAATCTTTCTCTACAGACATTCACGCTTCAACGAAGGCCGTCGGCATGTCTGACCTGACGCACGAGGAATTGTCGACACTGGTCGAAGAACATGGACGCGATCTGCAGCATTTTCTCACGCGTCGCTTGGGATGCGCGGAGACCGCCAAGGATCTGGTTCAAGATACGTTCTTACGCATGCTGCAAGCGTCGCCGGGACAAGCGCTTCTCAATCCTCGCGCTTTTCTCTTTCGAATCGCCACCAATCTCGTCATCGACCATCATCGTCGGCAACAACATCGGGCTACTCTATCCGATACGGACGTCCCAGTGGACGCACCCGACCCCTGCCCCTCCATCGAAACCGTGGTCTGGTCAAAGCAACAGGTTTCATTGTTGAAACAAAGCATCGAGGAGCTTCCACCCAAATGTCGACAAGTCTTTATTCTCATCAAGTTTCATCAGCTCACGCATGGGGAGGTGGCAACACGCCTCGGAATTTCCCAGAGTACGGTCGTCAAGCACATGATCAAAGCCGTGGAATATTGTAAGCGCCGAGTACAGGAACAGGAATCGTGACGATGCCGTCGAATAGACGTTCGACATGAGACATGCGTCAATAAGTGTAGGCAGTGTGTCCGGTCACGGGAATGACAAGACACTGGCCCTGGAGCTACCATGGCCATCGAAATGAGCGAACAAGAATACGAAACGGTTTCCTCCACCGCAGCAGGCTGGCACGTGCTGTTGGAATCGGGACAGGCCACACCCCATGACCGGAGACGGTTCGCATTGTGGCTCGCCGCCGATCGGGCCCATGCCGCCGCCTATCGGGAGGCCGCAGACTTCTGGGCCGGCTTGGATAACCTCAGCGCTCAAGATGTCCGTGATCTGGACCGCTACCTGGTCGACGATTCCCCCATCGTCTCCGGAACGAACAAACCGTTCTGGGGGAAGCTGTCGGCCATCGCAGCGGCCGTTCTACTCATTGTCGGGACAAGTGTCTGGCTCACCCTAATCCGGCATCCGCAAGGCGATTATCACACGGCGACTGGCGAACAACGAACGGTCGCACTGGTCGACGGCTCCGTCCTTCAGCTCAGCACCGACACGGCCGTCTCGGTGATGTTTGGCCAAGACAGTCGTCACCTGATTCTCCACCGGGGAGAAGCGTTTTTCACCGTCGCTCCGGACGCGACACGACCGTTCGAAGTCACGGCCGGTAAGGGCGCCATCCGCGCCTTGGGAACGGCGTTCAACGTAAGAACGGACCTCGACCACGTGACGGTCACGGTGTCCGAACACAGCATCCGTATCAAAACGCCAGGCGAACAGAGCGCCGAGGTTCACGCGGGAGAACGGATCCGTTACGACGCGGACGGACGGATGGGACAGATTGAATCAGCCGACCTCCCGCGAGCACTCGCATGGCAACGCCATCGACTCGTGTTCGAGAATCAACCGCTCACCGAGGTGCTGGAAGAACTCGCTCGTTACCGCTCAGGCTGGATCGTGCTTCGTGATCCAGAGTTGCGCGCGCTGTCGGTGACTGGCGTGTTCGACACGGAGCATCCCGACCATATCCTCACCGCTATCGAGGAAAGCTTTCCCATTCGGCCGGTCAAACTGACCAACCAATTCATTCTCCTCTATCGAAGTCAAACCAAGACGCGCTGATTTCGCCCCTGGCCTCATCAATAAGTTTTTTTCTCTCCACTAGACCTTTCTCGCATCCAGTCCGTCGTAGTGAGTGGGCTCAATGCTTTACACGGACCATGACCACCGTACGCTGACCGAAAGGATGCTTCATGTTCGGACCTACTCAACCAATGCACACTCCTACTCAGGCCTCAAGCAACAGAATCAGCTTGAGTCTCCTTGCACTGTTCCTCGTGACCATCACGATGGCGCACACAGTGCCCGTCGCCGTCATTCATGCTCAGGAGCCCGCTGCTACGACCGGCCGGACCTTTGATATTCCACCGCAGCCGTTGTCTTCCGCGCTCCTTCAATTTTCAGACAACACGAACCTCGAACTGTTGTTCGACGCCACTCTGACCCGCGATATGCGGACACAGGGCGTATCCGGTACTCATAGCCCTGAAGAGGCGTTAGGGCTTCTCCTGGAGAACACGGGGCTCACCTACCGGTGGACGAGCACCGGAGGCGTCGCGCTCGAGCGACTCCCAACCGCACCTGTGCTTCTGACGCCGGTGGAACCGAATCACCAATCCCCCTCATCGGCGCAGGACAGGAACGGCCAGCCGGCAGTCGCCAAACCGGTCAAGGTACCTGAAATCGTCGTCAAGGAGATCCGCGAACGGGATGATACCCAAACCTACGTGGCGGAGGAATCTACGACCGCGACTAGAACCGACACGCCGATTCGCGATGTGCCCCAATCGATTCAGGTCATTACCAGAAAGATAATCGAAGAACAGCGCACGTTCCGACTCCAAGATGCATTGCAGAACGTGTCGGGTATCAATGTGTCTGAATCCGCCGCTTCATTGTACGAATCACTGATCGTGCGCGGTTTCGATGCCTCGGCTCGGACGTACTTCCGCAACGGTCTGTTCGATCCATTTGCACAATTTACGGCATCCGACACCTACAATATTCGGCGGCTCGAAGTGCTGAAAGGACCGGCGGCGGTGCTGTACGGACAAGGAGATCCCGGCGGGGTGATCAATATCGTGACCAACCGGCCCTTGCCGAATGCGGCCTATTCCGCCAACGTCACCTTGGGCAATTTCCACTTTTATCGATCTGAACTCGACGCGACGGGACCCCTTAACGCGTCTAAGACGGTCCTCTATCGCCTGAATGTGGCCGGCCAAAAAGCTGGCAGTTTCATGGATTATGCCAATCGCGATCTCGCGGCGATCGCCCCGACCATTACCTGGCTGATGAGTTCCCGAACCACCCTCACCGTGGAGGCCGATTATTTGCGACGCTGGAGCAACGACCCGTACGGTCTTCCGGCCCAAGGCACCCTTCTTCCTAACATCAATGGCCCGATCCCGCGCAATCGATCCACGACGCTGGGTGACTTCAGTTCGTTCAACCGCACCTCCTACCGTGTCGGCTACGACCTCACGCATCAATTCAACGATAAATGGTCTATTCGCAATGCGTTCCGGCATACGATCGCGGAGGATGACGCGAACAATCTGTACGCAGGCTTTAACGGCATTCTGGCGCCGGATCAACGAACCATCGGCAGGTTTCAGGTCTTGCAGCCGGGCGTCTCTCGAAGGCATGCCAATTCGATGATTACAAATCTGGTCGGACATCTCCAATTCTTGAATATGGAACATACCCTCTTGACCGGTGTCGAGCTGCGGCAAGAAAAAACCGATCAGTCTATATACACTTTCGCAGCGGCCCCACCGCTGGACCTGTTCGCCCCCAACTATTCGCTTCCCCCTCTGGCATTTGACGGGCCAAGGAACAGCTTTAACGCCGACAACAAGACCGCCGGTTTCTACGCGCAAGACCAAGTGACGATTCTGCCGAACTTGAAGTTCTTGGGCGGATTGCGTTTCGATTATGTTCACCAGTTCACCAAGTCGGCCACAGCAAGTCATTCCTCGGACAACCATGCGGTCAGTCCCCGGCTGGGTCTGGTCTATCAGCCGATCGAACCGGTGTCGCTCTATACCTCCTGGACCAAGGGCTTCCAGCCGACCTCACCCTCGTCGTTTAACCCAACCGGTGAACTATTCAAGCCGGAACGGTCGACCCAATATGAAGTCGGCGTGAAGACATTCATGTTCGAGAATCGAGTCTCAGCCACACTCGCCTGGTTTCACCTGACGCGAGAAAACCTGGTCACGCCCAGTCCAGACCCGGCACAGGCCCTGCAGGGCTTTTCGGTTCAGACCGGCGAGCAGCGCAGTCAGGGAATAGAATTGGATGTGACTGCCCAATTGGCGCCTGGATGGAACGTGATCACTGGTTATGCCTATACCGATGCCGAGGTGACCAAAGATAACGACCTCACATTGGTCGCGAAACGTCTGGCCAATGTGCCGTACAATAAATTCACTCTGTGGTCCACGTACTTTTTACAAGATGGCCCCTTCAAAGGATTCGGGCTCGGCGGCGGGATTTTCGCCTTCACCAATCGGAACTCTACAATTTTTGAAGGTGGAGTGGACATGCCCGGCTATGTCCGGGCGGATGCGGCCCTCTACTACAACCACGATCTGAAACCAGGCAGCTGGTTGGGAGCGAAGAACGTGAACGTGGCCCTCAATGTGCGCAACCTCCTCGATCAACGATACGTCGCGACATCGTATAACGGGTCCTCACAGTTCTTCTTCGGCGAACCGCGGACGGTCCTGGCGACGGTAGGCATGCGGTTTTAGTCGTCGTCCAGGCGCAACCCGTTCACGCAGCACGCGCGCGTGAGCGGGTTGCGTGCCGAGAGATGAAACGTGTACGGACACACCTCCTCTTTACGATCACGCAGACCCTCGTTATTGACCCTTCCATGAGAATACGAACCCTGTGGGCCACGGTTGGATGGCATTTTTAATGCCCTTGGGAAAGGATGACGGACACGTCGCCTAGGAATGCGGTCGGGACTGATTCCATGCCATTTGTTTGGAGAGATCGGTTTCGCCATGATTGATTGTCATCAGATCCATTGCTTCCCGCTATGGCCTCATGGCATATCTCGCCTCCAAACTAAATTGTGGGTGAATTCCACTGCTGGAGACCTGTGGATTTGTAGGACTCATGCGTCTGATCAATAGGGGGTGTACGATGCGAAGGAGCATGGCCGGTCTTGGATTGTCCCTTGCCCTGCTGATACTGACAGCCTGCGCGGAAGGACGGTGGGTCCATCCGACCCATACCGAAGAACAGGCCAAACAAGACTGGGAAATCTGCAAGACGGAAGTACTGTCCGGACAGGAACATGCCAAGGACACGATGGCCGGCGGCATCAACCTCTCGGGCTGCATGAAATCCAAAGGCTATTCCTATGTCGATATCCAACCTCAGCAACCTCTTACTCCGAGTAACACCGTTCCCCGTTGACCCTGCACAATTCAGGGGAATGGACAGGATCTAGCGCGGATGAGTTCGACTGCCTCAGAGGAGATCGTCCAATGGGGAAGGGAACCCAGAAAAAGCTTACCCCACGAGATGTCGCCACGCGCCTTGTGGCCGCTGCTTGTGGAGGATACGCTCTGGCCTATGCCGCCACGGCTTGCTTCATGCTGCTCTTGCCGCTTCCCAAGAACGAAGCCATCCTGACCGCGACCATGTTCTCCTTCCCCATCTATACGGGCGCCATCATCTGGGCATTCTCTGCATCATCCCCGAAAAAGGCCTGGCTCGGGCTGGTTGTTCCCGCCATGATCTGCGCGGCAGTTGCCCTTCCTCTGGCGCGGGCCGGCGGCGGATGACCGAAAGGTCCATTCGAAGCATGGAATAAGCGCAGCGCGATGAAGGACAGTTTCAAACAATCGATGGATTGGCTGCATACCTGGGGAGGTCTCCTCTTCGGCTGGCTCCTGTTCGTCATCTTCTTTACCGGCACCCTGACGGTCTTCGATAAGGAGATCACCTACTGGATGCAGCCCGAGCTGCATCATCTCACTCCGGGTCTTCCAAACATCGAATCGGCGGCGCAGGAGCTGGCTCGTTTAGCTCCCCACGCGGAGCGCTGGTGGGTGGAACTGCCTCATTCACGGGAACCGGCCGTCAGGATTTACTGGGAACAGGCCGGAACGTCAGGAACTCGTCTGCTGGAACCGACGTCTGCCGGTCACTTACAGCCTCGAGAGACGAGGGGCGGCGATTTTTTCTACCGCTTCCACTACGAGTTGAACCTGGACAGGCCCGGTGTCTGGATCGTTGGTGTCGCGGCCATGGTGATGCTGGTCGCACTGGTGAGTGGCGTAGTCATCCATCGCCGAATCTTTAAGGATTTTTTTACCTTCCGGCCGATGGCGTCGTCCCATCGCGCATGGTTGGATCTCCACAACATCACCGGTGTGCTGGTCTTGCCATTTCATCTTATGATCACCTTTACGGGGCTCATGATTTTTTGGCCTATCTACATGCCTGCCGGCGTAGATGTATTCTATGGGGGCAACGAGGCAGCGATCTATCCGCAAGTTGAACAAAAACTTGAGCGTCCGTCGGCGAACGTACCTGCCCTTCTGATGCCACTGGCCGATCTCGAACGGCGCGCGCGCAGCTATTGGCGGGGCGGGACCACTGAGTGGATCGACGTCAAATACCCCGGCGATCGTGACGCACTTGTGGAGATCACGCGTCTTCCGAATGACAAGCTGGCATTGGTGTCCGACCGTGTCACCTTCGACGGTACGACGGGTGAAGTGCTGCAGGTGTGGAAGGGGGAACAGCCGGCTTTTCTCACCTACTCGGTCATGATGGGATTGCATTACCTGTGGTTCGACAAGAGCATCATCCGGTGGCTGTATTTTTTCATGGGTCTGTCCGCCACCGCGATGATTGCCACGGGCCTGAGGCTGTGGACCGTCAAACGACGAGAACGGCATCAGGTGGATGAGGCTCTCTCCGGATATCGTCTCGTCGAATCATTGACAGTCATCGTCGTCGCAGGATTGCCGGTGTCGGTAGCCGTGTACTTTTGGGCCAATCGTCTTTTGTCAATCGAATTGGCGGACCGGGCGCTATGGGAAATGATCTGCTTTTTTCTCGCCTGGGGCGGTTGTGCACTGCATACCATCTTCCCGCAAAATATGGCATCGATATGGCGACAGCAACTGTCTGCCGCCGCTGCCTTATTCGTGCTGCTCCCGGTGCTCAACATGGTGACCACGCACACCCACGTCATCACCACGCTGCGGAAGGCCATGTGGATCCTGGCCTCGTTTGATCTGGTGTGTTTCGCTGCCGGAATCCTGCTGGGGTGGACGGCTTGGCGAATCGGACGTCGCGATCAGCTCAAGACCGAACCTCTCGTTCCGGTGGTTCCCGAAGCGGAACAGACCTGACATGCATTGGATGGAGATGGCCTTATGCTATAGCGGCCTGTTCGCGTTGTGCGCGGGCATGCCGAAACATTACCAACAGATCTGGGGCCGTTTCCCATCCAAAGAACGTCAACTCCTCATCCGAATTATCGGCTGGAGCGCCTTGCTCCTGGCATTGGCTGCATCGGTGCGGGTGAACGGCTGGTCATTCGGACCGGTTGAATGGGTCGGCATGCTGGCCATGACGGGGGTTGCTCTGACAATTCTCCTACCCTACACTCCTCGCCTCGCCGCATGGCTGGCGCTTGCCGCATTGGTCATCGCCCCGCTGTGGCTCCTATTGTGACCGAAATCTTCGCGTCCGTTCCTCGAGTCTTGAAAGTTCCCTTCCAACCCCCTTCCTCAGTATCAACAGGGATTCGTAGCACAGCCACTCGATCGTGAGTCGATCAGTTCGCTACGTCGGTCTGGAATCTGAACATGCCGACTTCAATTCACGACGCAAATTATTCTTCGGCGGGGCTCGTACAATCCTGAGCACCATAGGACTGCAGTTCTGAGCGCGGCGATCTGCAGCCAGACAATCGCCTCCATGCCAACCAAGCGGATGGAACGATCAATTGCCCAACTTTTAGCCGGCCTGAGAATGCCGGCAGGGAAACAATCGGGTGCAGGAGAGCACACAATGGATGAATCAGGGCGCTCACACGTCATATAAGGGGGGAGATGCGGACGGCGCAGGGAAGTCTCATGCGAAGCATCGGCGTGATCATCCATCGGTGGGCAGGGCTGCTCACCGCCTTGTTTCTCTTTATCGCCGGCCTGACCGGCGCCGTGATCTCATGGGATCACGAACTCGACGAATGGATGAATGCGCATCTGTTCGAAGTGAAGGCGTCCGGGGCCTCTCTCCCCTATCTCGATCTGGCGGCGCGAGTGGAAACCGCCGATCCTCGCGCCCGCGTCAGCACGGTACCGCTGCAGACGGAGCCCGCCCGCTCTCTCCTCTTCGGGGTGCAACCCCGGGTGGATCCGCAGACTGGCAAATTGTACAAGCTGGGATATAATCAGGTCTTTCTCGACCCGGCCACGGGCAAAGAATTGGGCCGCCGCGAATGGGGCGCCGTCGCCGTGGATCGGGAACATCTCCTAGCGTTTCTGTATCGTCTGCACTATACCCTCCATATTCCGAACTTCGCCGGTCAAAACCGCTGGGGCCATTGGTTCATGGGTGGCATCGCCCTCATTTGGCTGCTCGATTGTTTCGTGGCGCTGGCCATTTCGTTCCCCGACCTAGAGCGCTGGAAACGATCCTTCACCATTCGCTCAGGCAGCCGCTATCAGTTGAATTTCGACCTGCACCGCGCCGGAGGTCTGTGGCTCTGGGGGGTGCTGCTCGTCCTGGCGATGAGCGCGGTGTATCTGAATCTGAACCGGGAACTCGTCCGGCCGGCGATCGCGGCCGTCATGCCGCTCACGCCCACCCCGTTCGATCTCCGCTCCCAGCGGCCGTTGAACCAACCGCTGGAACCACGGATAGATTATGCTACGATCATTGCCAAAGGCCGCCGCGAAGCACAAGTCAAAGGGTGGAGCGAACCCGTCGGGAGTGCGTTTTATAATGCGCGCTACGGTATCTACGGAGTCCGATTTTTCCAGCCGGGCGAAGACCACGGCAGCGGCGGCTTCGGCGTGAAACAACTGTATTTTGACGGCGCGGACGGGACGTTTCTGGGCGAACGTATTCCCAGCGGCGGCACCGCTGGCGACATCCTGCTTCAGCTCCAATTTCCGCTCCATAGCGGCCGCATCGCCGGCGTTCCAGGCCGAATCTTCATTTCCCTCATGGGCCTGGTCGTCGCCGGCCTGTCGATCACGGGGGTGGTGATCTGGCTGAAACGGCGCGGCGGGTGGAGAATCTTCTCTCCACTCAATAAATCTGTGTTTAGCGCTCACGCATCTCGTTAAATCATTCCCCTCGCCACTCAACAAGCGACCCATTATCGTTCCCAAACACATGGCTAATGCCTGCTGGATTACACCATTCCGAGCGGAAAGCTATCCGGATTCGGCGGGGGAATCGGTGCCCAGTATATCGGCGCACGCTTTCACGATCTGGAAAACACCGCGACCCAGTCCGCCTACACCTTCGCCGATGCCATGGTTCACAATGAACGCCAGCAATGGCTGGTATGCCTGAACGCCAACAATGTGTTCAATACCAACTATACGGCGAATTGTTTTTTTGGCTTTAGTTATCGAGGACTGGAACGGACGGTTCTGGCCACGATCCGGCATTGCGGGTAAGCAAGCCCGGTGTGCGAAGAATCTGTCCGATGCCTCACCCGCGCCTGACAATGGTGAATGCGGACAGGGCCTAGGACCCGGTGACGGTGGGCGTGATCGACACCCTTTGTTGCTCCTCAAAAGATCCCTCATCGGATTTCTTGCACCAGGAAATCTAACATGGCCTCAACTTCACGATTCGGGTATATTCAGACCGGCAGGTTGCAGTTCTATTTGGTTTCCTTCAACATTGGATTCTCCGGCATGTCTGAACTCCTCTGCACAAAGCGGTTTCCACTATTTCAAGAATACTACGATGAGCTCGTCACCTACCTCACGATGAAGTTGCGGTCACGCGATCAAGCCATGGACGTGGCGCAGGAAACGTTTCTCCGCGTTTTGACGCAACCACCATCTCGACCTATTTTACAGCCACGGGCCTTTCTGTATAAAACTGCATTAAATCTTTCCATCGACCTATATCGTAAACGGAAGTGCCGAGCCGAAGAAACACTGGATACTGAAGAATTCCACGATGTCCTTACGGTACCTGCCGACCAAGACACCCTCATCGAGTCCAGAGAACAGGTACAACGTTTGTACCAGGCAGTTCAAGAGCTTCCCCCCAAATGTCGACAGGTGTTTCTCCTGCACAAATTCAAGGAACGATCTCACACGGAAATTGCCGCGCAACTCGGTATTTCAAAGAGCATGGTTGAAAAGCACATCATCAAGGCCATGGCTTATTGCCGAGAACGATGCGGCGATACCCCCTAACGTCGCCAGAACTCGCCCTCGCCTCACCCGTGTAATATCGGTCCTTCAGGTCCGGCTTCTTCGTGCCTACGTGAGGTTCATGGCAGGCTCGTTCGTCTAACCTACTGCAACCATCCATTGCATTATTTTGGTCGCCAAAGGCATATTACTGCGACTGTTCAGCCAACGAGTACGACTTTGATAGAGCCATGACTTATGAGTGATTCCGACCCCTCCCCTGTTCCCGCGGCGGTACGCGATCAAGCTGTCCGGTGGATGGTGCGGCTCAAATCCGGAGACGCCACAAGCGTTGATCGCCATCAGCTTAATGCATGGCTGGCCGAACATCCCTCCCACAGACAGGAATTCGAACGACTCTCGACCATGTGGGTGACGCTGGATCACGCCAAACCACTCCTGGAGGCGGAACTCGGTGAAGCGCAAGCCCTCTGGGATCAGGATCATTCAACCCTCGCGCCGGCGTCTCGACTCCCCCTACGGCGATGGATCCGGCTGCCCCTCACTGCCACGGCGCTGGCACTCTTCCTAGTAACGTCCTGGTGGTGGCTGGCGCAGCCGCCCGCGGCAATTCTCTATCAAACAGCTAAAGGAGAGCAACGCGAGGTGGAGTTGGCGGACGGCTCACTCGTCATGCTCAATACGGATACCAAGATTGCCGTACAGTTCTCAGACAACACACGTTCTGTGCTGCTCGATCAAGGAGAGGCCTGGTTTAGGGTGACCCACGACGAGCGACGCCCCTTCCATGTGCAAGTGGCCAATGGCGCCATACGGGATATCGGCACCCAATTCATCGTGAACAAATCTGCTCAGATGGTCCAGGTCTCTGTGCTGGAAGGAATTGTCGAGGTCGGCCTGATTGCGGCTGAGTCATCCGGTAGCCATCAGCCGATGATGGTGCATCAGGGCGAGCAAGTCTGGTACGGTACGGACGGTCACCTGTCTGAAATCGGACGATTCAACCGAACAGCCGTGGGGGCATGGACAGAGGGCAAACTGATCTTTCAGGCGCAACCGCTCGCAGAAGTGCTGACGGAGGTGGCGCGGTATCGGTCTGATGAAATTCGCCTGCTCGATACAAGTTTGTCAGGCATCCCCGTCAGCGGTTCGTTCAATATCAAAAGCCTTGAGAGCTTTCCTCAGGCATTGGAAGACGCACTGCCGATTCATGCGACGCGCGTCACTCCTCAGCTTGTCATCGTGGAGCCTGCGCCTGCATCGCCAAAGAAATCGAAGACGTCGACTCGATAACGATGTGCTGGCTTCTTTCTGCGAGAATCAAACTATCCGTCATGTCTTCAATCGGAACACACGGAAGAGAGGCAACGTTCTCAACATCCTACGTCAAGATGCGTGCGAACCGACGTCCCTCCTATGGAACGCATGATACGCGTCGATAAACCAATGTTGAGATGAACATAGAGATCAACACCCGTCGCCCCTAGCTCTCCCCCGCGCCTCACCAAACCTCACGGATCAGTGCCATTCCTCCCTCGAATGAGAAGTTTTCCCAAAAAAATACTCATTCCTACGTCAGGTTCCCTGCTGAACCGTTCGTCTTAGCTACCGTGTGTAGGAATTGACCTCTAGATCGAAGGATTTGGCAGACAGCGAGATCATTCAACCCTCCCAGAGTGAAGGAGTTGGGCCATGCTTCGTGCGCACCGCAAACATGTTCGTAAAAAGAGACTGGGCGCCAGAGCCCTTGAACGGATCCAAGCCGCAGTCGCCGCCGCCTCGGACACAATCCGGTCATACGATCGACAACAGTTCGCGTGGGGCTTCATGGTCAGTCTCTCGGCCGTGGCCCTCGGGGCATACAACCCCGCTATGGCGCAGGATACCCATTCGCCGGATGCGCCGCTGAGCCCGCCGGATCCCGACCAGAACCTCACCCCACGCAACGATCAACGAACGATGCGAACTGCAGGGTCTTTGACCGGCCATTCCATCGGGCTGACCGACTATGATCGCAAATGGAATCGTCCCCTGAGAGTGGCGGTGGATGACTCTCAGCACGAGCTGCCGGTACAACCGTTCGATATTCCCGCAGGCGATTTAGACCCAGCGCTGATGGTCTTCTCCAGACAATCGGGATTGCAACTTCTCTACTCATCGGAATTGGTCAGCGGCATGACCACCCGAGGCGTGCAGGGTGACCATACGCCTGAATCCGCACTCCGCGCACTCCTCAACGAGACAGGAATGCAGTATCGATTCTCCAATCCAAATACGATTACCCTTCAACGGGTCTCGCAAGGAGAACCGGCTGCGGCGGGAGCAGTTGCGGCAGGAGCGGCCGTAGCCGGGGCGTCACAGCCGAAACCGGTCAAAGTGCCGGAAGTGGTCGTGAAAGATGTTGAGGATCGGACCCCGGCCAACGATCCCAATACCGGATACAAGGCAGATTATGCGTCAACAAGCACCCGGAGCAATCTATCCATCGATGAAACCCCGACTTCCGTCGGCGTAGTCACCCGCGACATCATTCGCGACACGTTTGCCCGCACGCAGAACGACGCCTTTGAAGCCGTCAGCGGCATGTCTCGGAGCAACACCAGGCTCGGACGAGCAGAAGGCGTCAACATCAGAGGGTTTCAAGTCAATAGTTTCAGTGGGTCCTTCAACGGACTGAAGGCCAATGGATTACCGACGGATGGCGTCTTCGCGCCGGATTGGGCCATCGTCGAACGGTACGAGATCGTCAAGGGCCCGGCCTCCATCGTCGGGGGCGCGGCCAATCCCGGTGGCATCATCAATCGCATCACCAAAACCCCGCAACGGTACAATTTTACGACCGTCGAATCTAATATTGGGTCCTATGGGCTGGCCCGAGGCATGGTCGATGCCAATGGCGTCCTGCCGAGCAATGACAATATCCGGGGCCGGTTGGTCGTGGCCATCGAAGACGGCGGAAATTTCATCGATTACACGCCGGTCCGGCAATATACCGTCGCTCCCTCCGTCGAGTTTGATTTGTTCAAGGGCGCGGGAAAGCTGCTGTTGGTCGGGACCTATCAATCCTTCGATGGGGCCAGCTATCCCGGTTGGCCCTTGACGAGCGAGGGACGAATGTTGGACGTCCCGCGCACTCGCAATTTTGGCGGCGGCATTGGCTCCGGAGCCCGCACCCACTTTACCGGCTACAACGGTGAAGCCCACTATGACCACAAGTTCGTCCACGACATCAAGCTGTCAGTCAAAGGGAAATATTCCAAGTCCGATCTATCCGACAAAAACATTTACAGCTATACCTTCGGTGGCATTCAGCCGAGCGGTGACTCCTATCTCAACAACGGCTTTCGCCACAATCGCTTTGATACCTATGCGGGAGAATTGACCCTGAGCAAGGAATTCTCACTGTTCGGACAGAAACATGAAATCCTAGGCGGCGCCGACCACCGCGACATGACGCAAAACTTTTTTCTCGGCTATACCTATTTGCCGGAGGGGGGAACACCGGTTCTCGACAATGTATTCAACCCCAGGAATGGGATACAGGCGGCGTCCGATAATTTTTTGAGAGGAACGGCTTCGGCGCCTTTCCGAGTGAATTTGAAACAAACCGGAGTCTTTGCTCAAGCCATCATCCGTCCATTTGAGCGGCTGACGCTGGTGTTTGCTGGACGGCACGACCAGGCGGAATCAACTCGCCGAGACACCTTGACCTTCGACCAACTCGACCAGAGGAAGTCTGCCTGGACCGGTCGATTCGGTGCGACTTTCAAGCTCACCTCCTGGATGAACGTCTACGGTGGCGTCCAGCAGTCTTTTCAACCGCAACCTTTTGGGCTGACTCAGGGCAACACTCTGTTGACTCCAGAGACAGGGATCAATTATGAGGTGGGTGCCAAGTTCAATTTTCTGGAAGAGCGTTTGCGCGTAACCACGGCACTGTTCCGTACCTATCGGCAAAATGTATCCACGCCGGATCCGAGCGACTTTCGATTTGTGGTTGCGGTCGGCGAACAGCGCCATCAGGGTGTGGAAGTCGACGTTAATGGTCAACCGGTTCCGGGCCTCAACGTGAATGCCAATTTCGCCTATCTCGATGCCGAAATTACTGAGGATAATCGTCAGGGTGCTGTTGGGATGTATCCCATTTTAGTTCCACGCGGATATATGGGGCGGGTCTTCGCGACCTATCAGATTCAATCCGGTCCCTTACAAGGTTTTGGATTGGGGGGAGGAGTGTATTTCCAAGGAAAATACGAATATACGTTACCCAATTCAATCACGGCGGATCCGTACCAGAGAGTCGATGCCGTCTTGTTTTATCGCGGCAGCAAGCGTTATGACGTGGCCATCAACATCCGCAATTTGTTGAATGCCACTTATATCGAAAGCCCCGGCACGCTTAACGCCTATAACAGTTTTGGTGCTCCCATTACCGCGATCGGAACGGTGCGAGTGTTTTTCTAGTTCAGTGGAGCCATGCCCTCGATTATGGCGGCCGACTGCGCCATGATCGAGGGCGTTTCAATGCCATCTCTAATAGCCGTCACTCTCCCCTCTACCATGCTTGCTATCGCGTGTCGGAGTCGGCCCTATCCAGACAAATCCATTCCACCATGTTCTATTGAGAAGCATGGAGGGAAGGTACCCTTCCCATCGAGACGGTTGACCTAACGCTATTCTGCTGAGCCTTCGCTGACCCAACATATTCCCAGAGGTTCCACGAATATTCGATGGTGACCACCTGGTATTCGTCCCGTTTTACAAAACCAGGATGCTGCTCCAAGAGCGGTTACTCGAGTGGACAGGAAAGGCGACCAACGCGTCCTGACCCGTGAGCGCTCGCTGAAGGATATGTCGCATTAAGGCTTCACGAGTCGGCGCGTATTTGATGGCGAGATTGCGAGCCATTTCATCTTGAATTCCCGCGTCAGTGGGCTCAATGATTCACTCAGTCTACCCAGGAGCCGATAGCGGTTCAGAATAATCCTTATTTGGCTTTCTCATCAGGTTCAAAATTTATGGTCGATGTCATCTCTCCACGCCACCGACAGTTGAGATGACGTGCTCAGCGCGCTTCATTCACGCTGTCGGAATACTCCGGGACGGATCGGCCGGAATGCAACCCATCCAATATTTGGTCGAGAGTGCTCCGAACTCGTGCATCTCCGAGAAGATGCATGTGGTCACTATTTACAGTGTGTACGTCCACACCTCCTTTGGTATAGGTGGCCCAATCGATAGGAGCGCCTCCGTGCCGGTGTAATGTCTCGTCGCACCACCATACGGTGATCGGCGCCTGGACGGGAGAGAACCGCGCGGTTTCCATGAAAGCGCAAGTGTCCCTCGTGATCTCACAGCCACGCATGATCACATCCAAGGGGAGATCTTTCGGCACATAGCCTCGGTCTGCAGCCCAACGAATGGCATAGGCCAGACGTCGATCCTTTGCTAAGGCAGTTAATTCCTGTTGGAACGTCTGCAGTTCACGCACATCCATTGCAAGAATTTCTCGTTGATGCTCTTCCGGAAGACACAATAGATACGGGCTCAGGCTTCCAAAGCTATCATTACCTTCGACAAGCATTTGTACTTGCGTATCCATGATGCCTAAAAACCTCACTGTCCGACCACGTCGTTCCAAAGCCTGTGCAGTCGTAAGGGCGAGGACTCCGCCTTTGGACCATCCAAGCAGGTGATATGGACCATCCGCCTGGAATTCATTGAGCATGTCCGCACATTCATCGGCGAACGCGGTCATTGAGACGACATTCCGACTCAAATTCCACAGGTCGCTTGAATCAATTCCGAACACAGGCTGCTCGAGTGAGAGTGCGGCAACCAATGGACGATATGTCAAGACATGGCTGCCCGAGGGGTCGAAACAATACAAGGGAGGGCGAATGCCGGTTGCCCGAAGCGGAATGAGCCGCGAGCCAGTCACAGGCGTTTGGTGATACAGCTCGACGGCACCCGCAAGTTCAACAATGGTGGGACATTCAAAGAGGCTCCGTAATGGAAGGGCGGCGTCAAAAATATTCCGAAGTCGTGACATGATCTGGATCGCGAGCAAGGAATGGCCACCGAGGTCGAAGAAGTTATCCGAGCGGCCGACGCGAGGGCAGCCCAACACCTCCGCCCAGATGCCCGCCAGTAACGCTTCAGTCGGCGTCTGGGGTGCGACATACGTTGCCCCTTCGCTCCCGCCCTGCGGCGCCGGTAACGCCTGGCGATCGACTTTTCCATTCGGTGTCAGAGGCAATGCCTCGAGCGACATCACAAGCGCCGGCACCATGTATTCCGGGAGCCGCTCTCGGAGCGCTCGCCGAAGCTGCTCCGGCTGCCGCCCCGCCTCGCCCACCACATATCCCACCACCTGCGCGTGCCCAGGCTGTGCCTCTCGCACGATCACCACCTGATCTTCTACCCCCGGCTCCGCCGCCACCGCCGCCTCGATTTCTCCCAACTCGATCCGATACCCCCGCACCTTCACCTGATGATCCCGCCGACCCAAAAACTCGATCGTCCCGTCAGCACGGTGACGCCCGATATCCCCCGTCCGATACAGTCGAGCCCCCGCCTCCGCACTGAAGGGGTCTGGCACAAAGCGTTCCGCGGTCCGCCCCGGCTCCTGCAGATAGCCCCGCCCCACCCCGACGCCGCCGACGCAGAGTTCGCCACTCACGCCTACCGGTACCGGAGCCAGCTCCGCCGTCAAAATATACAGTTGGAGATTCGCTGCCGGGCGACCGATCGGCACCACCAGCTCATTCGCCGGAGGTGGCTCTTGTAACGTATGGTAGGCGACATCGTCCGCACACTCCGCCGGCCCATAGGCATTGAGCAGGGGCACCGTCGGATATCGAGCGAACCAACTGCGGCACAACTCGGGCGTCATCGCTTCGCCCGTCGGCAACAGCCACCGCAATTGCGGTAGCGCCACTGCCGGCTCCGCCGCTACCACTTCTCGCAACAACGAGGGGACCAGCTCCGCGACAGTCACCCCTGTTCGAGCCAGCTCCGACAGCAGGCGCGGCGGATCGCGCACGATCTCATCACTGAGGATTTCCACCCGGCCGCCCCACAATAAGGCACTCAGCAATTGCCAGACCGAGATGTCAAAACAGGCCGAGGCCGTCTGCGCCACCACATCCGCTGCCGTCAGCCCCAGCGTCGGCCCTTTCCCCCACACATTGTTGATCATCCCCTGCTGGGTGACCATCGCGCCTTTGGGCGTCCCCGTGGACCCCGATGTAAAGATGACATAGGCTATTTGGTCCGGATGCGTCGTGCGCGGCACCCATGGGGCTGTCGCCTCAACTGCCAGCAACGCCTCCAGGGTGGAGACGTCCACCAGGCCGACTCTGCTGTCGGCAGGGAAGGCCGTTCGTACCTGGTCCTCCAAAGCCGCTTGCGTCAACAGCACCCTGACCCCACTCTGCGTCAGAATCTGCCGCCACCGAGCGGCCGGGTGCTGCGGATCCAAAGGCAAATAGCCCGCTCCCGCCTTGAATATCCCGAGGATAAGCGCGATCAGAGAGGGGCTCCGGTCTGCGAGCACCCCCACCACTCCGTCAGGCCCGACTCCCGCCGCATTTAACCCCGCTGCCACCTGGGTCGCCTGCCGGTCCAGCTCCGCGTAGGTAAGCGTCTCCATCCCACACTGCACCGCCACCCTCGCGGGAGTCCGGGCCGCCTGCGCGGCAAACAGCTCTGCTACCCCTGCCTCCGTCGGATAGTCTGCGTTCGTCATGTTCCACTGCCGTATCACCTGGTGCTGCTCCTGCGCCCGCAACATCGTAATGTCGCTCACACGGCAATCCGGCTGCGTCGCCATCTGCTCTAGCACGGACTGAAAATGTTCCAGCAGGCGCGCAATCGTGGCCGATTCGAATGTCTGCTGGTTGTAGCTGAGCTGCAACCCCAACTCTGCTCCCAGGACAATCACCGCCGTCAGCGGATAATTCGTATGGGTCCGGTTTCCTTCCTCTTGAATATCGAACGGCATCGCTTGAGCCATCAAGGATGCGTCTACCGGAGCGCTCTCAAACACGAGCAGCGAATCAAATAAGGCACGGCCTCGGGGAACCTCGCTCCAGCCTTGGATTTGTACCAGCGGCGCATATTCGTACTGCCGCATCGCGACGTTCTGCGCCAGCAACGCTTTCAACCACGCCAGTACCGGCGCGCCCGGATCGATCGCCACCCGTAACGGCAAGCTGTTGATGAACAATCCCAGCATGGATTCAACGCCGTCCAGCTCCGGCGGACGGCCCGCCACCGTCACTCCGAAAACGACTTCACGTTCACCACTGTAACGATTCAGGAGGAGCGCCCAGGCTCCCTGCACAAAGGTGTTGAGGGTGAGTTGATGCTTCTGTGCCAGCGCCGACAGCTTGCTCGTGGTGTCTGCCGAAAGATGAATCATCTGATCGCCCACGATGGCATCTTCGTTCTTGCCGGCCTGTTGAACCGTCCCCTCGATATCCAACGGAGTCGGAACGGCGAAGCCACGTAGGTAGTCACGCCAAAAATTCTCGGCTGCGCGTGGATCTTGCTGCTGCAGCCAGGCGATGTAATCACGGTATGGGCGGGGTCGTGGGATGATTTTCTGTTCACCGCGCACGTGCGCGTCATAAAAGGCAAAAAAATCGACCATGAATAGAGAGAAGCACCACGCATCCATCAAGACATGGTGGTAGCTCCGCACGAACCGGTACGTGCGATCGGTCAGCCGAATCAGCCGCAGGCAGAGTAACGGGGCTTTCGTGAAATCAAACCCCGTTTGTAATTCATGCTTTAGCAGGGCATCCAATGCCTGAATCTGATCATCCGGATTCTTGTCGCGCCAATCCAATTCGACCACGGGAGCCGTGACATGCTTGTGCACAATCTGCAGCGGCCGCTTTTGATTTTCCCAGATAAAGGAGGTGCGTAACACACAATGCCGATCGACGACCTGTTGCCACGCCCACCGGAATGCGGCGTGGTCCAACGTCCCCTCCAACAGATAGCGGTCCTGCATGAGGTACATGCCGGATTCAGGATAGAGCAGGGTGTGAAAGAGAAGCCCCTCCTGCATCGGTGTTAGCGGATAGATGTCTTGTATATTCTTGAGTGCGTTCGTTGCGGCGGACATCGTGTCTCCCTATCCGATCTTTTCCAAGAGATTGCTGAGCTCCGTATCGTCGAGTCCGGCCAGCGCGAAGTCCGAAGAGATGGCCCCGCCGGCATCGGGGGCAGCACAGTGGCGAATCAAGCTTCGCAAAGTTTCGATATACTGCGACACCCAATGCGCCATCGATCCGGTACCATCGGCGGCAGCCGGTGACGTCCAATCGATCCAGAGCCGTTGGTCCACGACTTGGACATTGACGGTCAATTGATCGCGCCAGAGACTGTGCGGATCGCGTGATGGCCCGATCGGTTCCTCGGCAAGAGCGAAGAGTGCGTCTGCCCCGACTCCTGCTTCCAACTGGCCGAGATAGTTGAAGCTGATCGCTGGCGGATGCGGGGGGGTGAGGCGGGCCCGGACCCGGTCGTCGGCGCTCAGATACCGCAAGATGCCATAGCCGATCCCTTTGTTCGGCAGCTGCCGCAGTTGCCCCTTAATCGCCTGGATCGCCGCCCCTGGCCCTTGGGTGCCCGGCTCCAGCCACACCGGAAAGCGCGTCGTGAACCAGCCCACCGTCCGGGTCAGGTCCACGCCGGCGAAGAGGTCCTCGCGGCCATGCCCTTCCAACTCCACACAGACCGCCGACTGCCCGTTCCAGCGGCAGAGGGTCTGCGCTAACGCCGTCAGCAACAGATCGTTGACCTCCGTCCGGTACACCGGCGGCACATCCTGCAACAACGCCTGCGTCTCAGCCGCCGTCAACGCCACCCGCACCGTCGTCGCCGTGTCCAACCGTTGATCCGGCGGGGTCACCACCGGCTGCGTCGCCAGACGTGCCACGACCGCCTCCCAATAGGGTTGCTCGGCCGCGATCGCCGCACTAGCGGCATACGTGTCTAACCGGCTCCGCCAGTCCTTCAGCGAGGTCGTCTTAGCCGGCAGCCGGCAAGGCCGGCCCGCCACCAGCTGGCGATACGCCGTCTGCAGATCGTCCACGAGCACGCGCCACGACACGCCATCCACCACCAGATGGTGCGCGACCAGCAGCAGCCGGCCCGCCTCCGCCCCGCGGTCGAGATACACGACCCGCAGCAAGGGGCCTTCGGTCAGGTGCACACTCCGCTGCGTCTCATTGGCGACGGCTTCGAGCGTGGCGGTCCAATCCTGCGTCGGCTCTACCACCGGAACATGCCGACAGATCGGATGGGTCTCTGCCTCGACATACACTTGCTCCCACCGCCCGTCGTGGTGCTGCAGCCGCAGGCGCAAGGCATCATGATGCCGGATCAACGCCTCGACGGCCTGCACCAACACCGGATACTCCAGGGGTGCGCGGACCTCCAGCAGGAGGGCTTGATTCCAGTGATGGGGGTTGGGATGGTGGGCGTCCACGAACCACTGTTGGATCGGGGTCAAGGGGACTACGCCCGTCACCGGGGCGGACGCCTGGGCCGGCAGCGACGCGTCGGCCCGGACCGCCACCGCCGCTAAGGCCGCAATGGTCGGCAGTTCGAACAGTTGTTTGGGCGTCAGTTTGAGCCCCTGCCGGTGGGCGCGGGCAATGATTTGGAGGCTCAAAATGGAATCCCCGCCCAGCTCGAAAAAATTGTCGTGGCGGCCGACGGCGGCGCGCTGCAACACGTCGCACCAGATCGCGGCGAGCTGCGCTTCCGTCTGATTCTGCGGCTGCGCGTCGCCCTGGTCCGCGGTCCGGTTCTGGTCCGGATCCGGCAAAGCGGCCCGGTCGAGTTTCCCGTTCGCCGTCAGCGGCAGGGCCGCCAGTTCCACGAATCGCGCCGGCACCATATAGTCCGGCAAGAGCCGTGCCATGCGTGTGCGCAAGTCACTGTCCGGCTTCTCAGCGCCTGCCTCTGGAACAACGTACGCCACCAACTGCTTGGCGCCGGCCGCTCCTTCCCGCAATACGATCACACCCTCGAGAATGTCCGGCTGGGCGCAAAGCTGCGCTTCAATTTCTCCTAGCTCGATTCGATAGCCTCGGAGCTTCACTTGCCGGTCCTGACGTCCCAAAAATTCGATTGTGCCATCGGGTCGATACCGGGCGCGATCGCCGGTGCGATACAGGCGTGCTCCAGGTTCTTGACTGAACGGATGCGGAATGAATCGCTCAGCGGTCAATGCCGGTTGCCGATAGTATCCTTCCGCCAATCCGGCTCCGCCAAGATAGAGTTCGCCTGCCACTTCAGCGGCCACCGGTTCCCCTCGACGATCGAGGATGTACGCACGGCTTTGCGCAAGCGGCCGCCCCACCGGTACCGTCGCGCCGACCTGCTCCGCTTGTGCCGGGATTCGATGCGTCAGGACGCCCACCGTCGTTTCCGTGGGTCCATAGTGGTTGATCACCGTACAGGTCGGCGCCAGCTGTTGAATGCGCGCGATGAGCGGCCAATTCAACGCCTCACCACCCAATAGGAGAGTATGTCGCGGCAGCACCTGTGCTGGTTCCGTAGCGTCTAACAACCCGGCCAAGTGACTCGGCGTGAGCTTCAAGAGGTCGATCCCTTCACGATGCATATAGGCCGCCATCTGCTCGGGGTGAAATCCTCGGTCGGTGGCGAGCACATGCAATGTCCGACCGGAACAGAGCGCGCCAAAAAGCATGGTATGGCCGAGATCCGCCGCGACCGTCGAAAGCCACGCCCATTGACGTGCCTCCGCCGGCGCATCAATACGAGCCAGCACATTCTGGACATAGGTACTAATCGCGCGATGCGAAACCGCCACGCCTTTCGGCTGTCCCGTAGAGCCGGAGGTATAGATGAGATACGCCAGACTGCGTGGGTCGAGTCTCGGGAGGGGTGCATCGGAATCGACGCCCTCACGCAGCAGCGTCTCGATATCCCATAGCGAAACTGGTCTGAGCGCGCTGAGGGTTTCCTCGGAGAAAGCCATGCGGACAGCGGCCTGCGTGAGCGTGCCAATGACTCCCGCGTCTCGAAATAAAAACGTGAGCCGGTCGCCGGGAAGCGTCGGTTCAACCGGCACATAGGCCGCACCGGCCTTGAGAATTCCTAGGATTCCAACGACCAGTTCGACGGAGCGTTCGAGACACACCCCTACGCGAATCCCTGGCCCCACACCCTGCTTCATCAATGCCCGTGCGACTCGATTCGCTTGTGCATTCACCTCGGCATAGGTCATGCGGTTCGTTTCATAGACCACTGCCACCTGTTCCGGATGGGCGGCTGCCTGGGCCTCGAATAACGCATGCACCGGCCTATCTGAAATCTGTTGCTCCGCCTCTGCCGGTATCGGCGAATTCCACCTGTCCAATATCGCGACTCTCTCGTCAGGTGAGAGAATCGACGCCTGACACAGTCGTGCCGACGGCTGTGAGCACATCCATTCGAGAAGCCGGCGATAATGGCCGAGCAACCGCGCGATCAGCGCATGAGCATATCGGGATCGCGCATAACAGAGAGTCAGCCGAATGAAAGGCCCGGGTTCCGCCACCAACGACAATGGATAGTTGTTTCGCCCCGGCGTAAGCCAGTAGCCTGCTGCCGGCTCTCGTAAGGATAGGTTCCGAATCCGGAGACTTGGCGCCTGTCCACCAGCAGAGTCCTGGGAGGGAAAGTTTTCAAAGACCACGAGCGTATCGAAAAGAGCCTGGCCTGGAGGCATATCGCTCCACCCCTGAATTTTCGTCAGCGGAGTGTATTCGTACTGGCGCGCTTCGCTCTGCTGTTGTTGCAAGGTCTGCAACCAAGTCGCCACCTTGGCCTCGGCCGGCATGGCGACCCGCACCGGAAGGGTGTTGATGAATAGTCCGACCATGGTCTCGGAATCTTCGAGTTCTGTCGGCCGACCTGAAACCGTTGTTCCGAACACGACATCCTCTGCACCACCGTGCTGCTGCAGCAGCAACGCCCAGGCCCCTTGTACCACTGTGTTGATCGTCACACGATGCTGCCGAGCAAAGATTCGCAGTCGCTCGCTCTCTTCAGGCGGCAGTATCAGATCTTGCTCTGCATATCGACGCACCTCGTCCACCGGCACGGCATCTGAGCCGGGGGCCACCGCCTCCAACGTCGTTGGCTCAGTCATTCCTTTGAGATAGCCCCGCCAATACCCCTCGGCCACCGCCAAATCCTGTCGCTGCAACCAGGCGATATAATCCCGGTACGGACGCACCGGCGGCAGGTCTGCCTCCCTTCCTATGATCCGGGCCTCATAACAGGCGAGCACGTCGCCTAACACAATTTGTACACTCCAGCCATCCAGCAAAATATGATGATGGCTGTAAAACAAATACCAGCGCGCCTCCGCCAGTTGAATGAGGCGCAACCGCACCAGCGGCGCTTGCCGGAAGACAAACCCTTGCGCACGATCCGATGCGGCCAATGCCGCGAGCGACGCAATGTGGGCCTCGGGGGATCGCGCTCGCCAGTCCTCATAGTCCACGGAGAGCTGCACCTGTTGGCGCACAACCTGGATCGGCTTGGGTACTTTTTCCCATAAGATCGCCGTCCGCAGTACCGGATGGCGAGACACGACTGTTCCCCATGCCGCTTCGAATGCGTGTCGATCAAGCGTCCCTTCCAACTCGCACACCGCCTGGTCACAGTATGGATCCGCCACGCCCTCCGCCACATGATGAAACAGTAAGCCCTCCTGCAGAGGAGACAGGTAATACATGGCCTCGATCTCGTTCTTCCGCTCTTTCAATCCCATCAGTGCCTCATCCGATTTCTTCAAAAATATGGTCCAGCGTGCCTTGATCGATGTCGATGTCTGGAAAATCCGACGGAGTGTAACTGCCGGTTTCTTGCGCGACACAATGTTGAATGTAGGTGTTCAACATCACCAGGTAGGATTCTCCCAGTTCGACGATCGTCTCGCGCTTATACCGATGCCGGCTATAACCCCACGCAACTACCAACCGGCCCTCGAGCAAACTTACATTGATATCCAGCGCGTAAGGCAATCGCGTACTCACATCGTTGGATTTTCCAATCGCCTCGCTGGCCAGCCGGAACGGAGCCTCCGCGGGAAACGTTTGATCGAACTGCCCGAGATAGTTGAAGCTGATTTCGGGAGCGGTGAATCGACAGAGCTGTTCACGCAGGGCATCGTGCGAACGAAGATACCGAAGCAGCCCATACCCGATTCCCTTGTTCGGAATTCGGCGCAACTGCTCTTTCACCGATTTGATGAGGTCTCCCGGTTGCGCCTCCTCTGTAATCCGTACAGCGACCGGAAAGATCGACGTAAACCAGCCCACGGTTCTCGAAATGTCGACATCCTGGAAAAGATCCTCTCGTCCATGCCCTTCCAGATCGATGAGTACTGCCGAATTGCCGCTCCACTGTCCCAACACGTACGCAAGCGCCGCTAGGAGGACATCGTTGATTTGAGTGCGATAGGCTGCCGGGACTTCATGCAGCAGGAGACGAGTCTCTTCTGCGCCCAGCGACAGGGTGACAATCTCGCTCGATGCTGCAGTCTCATCTCCGCTGGGATCATCCACCGGAAGAGGGTTGATCAGCGTGCGTATCGGATCGAGCCAATAGTCGATCTCCTCTGTGCTCATACCGGATTGCGCATACGTTCGTAACCGCTCCGACCACCGCTGGAAGGAACTGGTCTTGGAAGGCAACATCGCAGAATGACCCTCAAGCAATTGCCCACAAGTCGTCATGAGATCTTCCAAGAGAATCCGCCAAGAGACGCCATCCACGATCAAATGGTGGATGATGATCAGCAGCCTGGAGGAGCGGTTAGTGCCGAGGTCGAACAGCACCGTTTGCACAGTCGGGCCCTGTTCTAAATGAAGACAGGATTGCCACTGGCTCGCCTTTTGTTCGAGTACCTCATCCTGTTGTGTGTTGGACAGTGTCGACAGATCTTCACGATGCAGAATCACCTCAGGAGCCTCAGCTTGGTGCGACTGCCGCCACGTCTGTCCTTCTTGTGTGAAGCGCAAACGAAATACGTCATGATGCCCGATGACCGTTTCGATCGCCCGACGGAGAATTGCCGGATCGATGACACGCGTCAGCTCCAGCAGCACCGCTTGGTTGTAGTAATGTGGGTTTGGGAATGCCTCCTCGAAAAACCATTCCTGGACTGGAGTGAGGGGCACATCACCCTGAACAGGTCCCTCCTCTATTTTGAGGTGCGGTTCGCTCTCGGCCGCCCGGGCGAGTGCAGCGACGGTTTGATGTTGAAAGACATGCCGCGGGGCCAGCATCACCCCTCGTTGTCGCGCTCGGGAAATCACCTGGATGCTAAGGATGGAATCTCCGCCGAGGTCGAAAAAATTATCGTGGCGGCCAACGGAGGAGGCCCCTAAGAGTTCCGCCCATATGCCCGCTAGCAATTCCTCTGTCGGAGTTTGGGGGGCCTCGTAGCGACCGTCATCCCGGCTACCGCCCGTCGGCGCGGGTAACGCCTGCCGATCCACCTTTCCATTCGGGGTCAAGGGCAACGCCTCCAGCGACACCACGGTCGAAGGAACCATATAGTCCGGCAGCCGCTCCCGCAGGGCCGTCCGCAGCGTCTCCGGTTGAAGCCCGGGCTCCCCTACGACATAGGCCACCACTCGTCGATGCCCCGGAGGATCCTCCCGCACGACGACCACTTGATCATGGATCCCTGGCTGCGCGGCCAATGCCGCCTCGATCTCACCAAGTTCGATCCGAAATCCCCGCACCTTCACCTGATGATCCCGTCGCCCCAGAAATTCAACCGTTCCGTCGCTCCGATACCGTCCGATATCTCCCGTGCGATAGAGCCTCGCGCCAGCCTCATCGCTGAACGGATGCGGAACAAACGCCGCTGCCGTCCGCCCAGGCTCCTGCAGATACCCTCGACCTACCCCGACCCCGCCCACCCAAATCTCCCCGGCCACTCCCAAAGGAACCGGGTGCAGCTCCGGACTCAGCACATAGAGCTGCAGATTCGCCGCCGGACGCCCGATCGGCACCACCAGCTCATCGGCAGAAGGTGGCCCTTGTACCGCATGATAAGCCACATCGTCCGCACACTCCGCCGGCCCATAGGCGTTAAGCAAAGGCACCGTCGGATATCGAGCAAACCAACTGCGGCACAGGTCAGGCGTCACCGCTTCGCCCGTCGGCAGTAACCACCGCAGCCGCGGCAGCGCCATCACCGGCTCTACTGCCACCACCTCCCGCAACAACGACGGCACCAACTCCGCGACAGTCACCCCCGTTCGGGCCAACTCCGCCAACAGGCGCGGAGGATCGCGCACAATGTCATCACCGACGATCTCCACTCGAGCGCCACAGAGCAACGCGCTGAGCAATTGCCACACCGAAATGTCGAAACACTGCGACGCTGTCTGTGCCACCACATCCAATGCTGTCAGCCCCAGCGTGGGCACTTTGCCCCACACGTTGTTGATCATTCCCTGCTGTGTGACGACGGCCCCTTTCGGCATTCCCGTAGACCCAGAGGTAAAAATCACGTAGGCCACTTGCGCTCCATGAGTGCGTCGCGGCGGTCGTGGCCCTGCTCCCCGTAGCGCCCCACACGACCGAACTCGCAGGCCTAGATCTCCGCTGTCTCCCGCCAGTGCGCGGTTCGCACGTTCCGCTAATCCCTCCGTGGTCACCACGAGTGACACCTGCCCTTGCGTGAGGATCTGCTGCCACCGCGCGTCCGGATGCTGCGGATCCAGCGGCAGATACCCTCCACCTGCTTTAAACACTCCCAGGAGCAACACCACCAATTCAACGCTGCGCTCCGCCAGCACCCCGACGATGACGTCTGGACCCACTCCCTCAGCCACCAGCCCCGCCGCCACCGCTTCTGCGCGCGCATCAAGCTCTGCGTAGGTCAGACGCTCCGTTCCTTCTTCTACCGCCACCGCCGCAGGGCTCCGCCTCACTTGCGCCTCGAAGAGATCCGCCAGGCTTGCCTCGTCGGGATACTCCGTCCGGGTTTCGTTCCACTGCGTCCGCTCCGCATACTCCGACGCACTGAGCAGCGTGAGCTCTCCGACTCGCGCCGTAGGACATGCGGCGATGCTCTCCAGCAACATCTGGTAGTGAGCCACCATCCGTTGAATGGTGGTTTCTTCGAAAAGATCTGTACTGTACTCGATGAACCCGTTCAAGGTTCCTTCCCGTTCTGTGAGATCAAGAACGATATCAAATTTGGCGGTGCGGTCCTCCACTTCCACCGGACGGAATCGCAACCCTGGCACCTCCAACGTGCCTCGAGGAACATTGTGCAGCACAAACATGACCTGAAACAGCGGTGAGTGACTGATGTCACGAACCGGCTGCAGTTCTTCCACAACCTTCTCGAATGGAAGATCCTGATGCGATTGAGCGCCTAATGCGATGTCGTGTACGCGACGGAGTAATTCGACGAAGGATGGATTCCCGGACACATCCGCCCGGAGGACCAAGGTATTGATGAAAAACCCTATGACCTGTTCGGTTTCCGGCTTCGTTCGATTGGCAACCGGAGTGCCCACACAATAATTTGTTTCGCCGGTATAACGAGAAATTAAGATTTCAAATGCCGCTAACAGCACCATGAACAACGTGGCGTCATGCTGCCGCGCCAAAAGATTTAATTGCTCGGTCAATAGCTTCGGAAAGGAAAAGGAGACTGCCGCGCCCCGATAGGTTTGGACCGGTGGCCGCGGTCGATCAATGGGAAGCGCCAGCAGTGGTGGAGCCCCCCTGAGCATTTGTTTCCAGTAATTGACTTGTTCATCTAACACCGGTCCCGTGAGCCATCTGCGCTGCCACAAGGCATAGTCAGCATATTGAATCGCAGGAGGTGCCAGCGAAATCGCCCCGCCACCTTTGACGAAATGCGTATAGAAGGCAGTCAGTTCTCGGAAGAGAATTCCCATGGACCAATCATCGGACACGATATGATGCGCGGTGATCAGCAGCACGTGCTCCTGTTCTTCGAGGCGCAGAAGCATCACTCTGAGCAAAGGGCATTGCGCCAATCGAAACGGAACCTGCACCTCTTCAGTGATCAGACAGCGGGCCTCCGCCTCTCGACGTGCTTCCGGCACATTCGTCAGGTCGACGAATTGAAACGGCAGGACTGCGTCTGGAACGACGACCTGCGCCGGCTGTCCGTTCACTTCAATCACGCGCGTGCGCAGCACTTCATGACGACGCACAATCTCCTTCAAGCTGGCTTCCAGCGCCCTCACGTCGATCAGGCCGTATATCCGCAACGGAGCGGGGATGTTATAAAACGGATTGTTAGGCTCCAGTTGATCCAGAAACCACAGCCGCTGCTGAGCAAACGACAACGGGGCAGGCTCCTGGGGAGCTGCACGACGGGGAATGCTATTCTTGTCGGGCACGTTCGCCAGCTCACCGCGCAACAGCTTTTGCAGTAAGGCCGCTTTCTCCGGAGACAGTCGCGATCGTGCGACGGATCTCTCACTCTCCTGCATGACACATCCTTTCCATCTGAACGCCGCTCTTACACGTCAAGGATTATGACGATCCCCATCAACCTCAGTGTTCTGAATCACTCCTGCGTCGTAGAGGCGTTTAGTTGCGGCCGATCAACAGACTTTGGGCTTCGCTCTCGGACAGCCCCTCGAGCTGTTCGATCAAATATTCTTCAATGCGGACACTCGCCTCCGCCACCGTGGACACCTCAAACAGATCACGCAATGTCAGCTCCACTTTGAACGTCTTTCGCATACGCGACAGCAACTGAACGGCGAGCAAGGAATGACCGCCGAGGTCGAAAAACTTATCGTGCCGGCCGACGCGTGGCAGCCCTAACAGCTCCGCCCAGATGCCCGCCAGCACTTCCTCTGTCGGCGTCTGGGGCGCCTCGTATCGCTCATCGTGTTGAGCGCCATGGTCCGCCTTCGGCAAGGCATTGCGATCAATCTTGCCGTTGGGAGTCAAGGGCAGCATCTCGAGCGCGATCACCGTTGCCGGCACCATATAATCGGGCAGAAGGGTCCGGAGCGCTGGTCGCAGGATATCCACCGGCTGTTCACCGTCGTATACGACATAGGCTATCAACTGCGGATGTCCGGGGCGATCCTCCCGAACAATAACGACCTGGTCGCGAACGCCTGGCTGCGCCGCTAAAGCAGCTTCAATCTCACCCAGCTCGATTCGATATCCACGCACTTTGACCTGCTGGTCGCGGCGGCCGAGAAATTCAATGTTGCCATCCGCCCGGTAACGCCCCAGATCGCCCGTCCGATACAGACGGTCGCCTGATTGCTGGGCATAAGGATGGGGCACAAACGACACCGCCGTTCGCGTGGAATCCTGCAGATACCCTCGGCCTACCCCTATGCCGCCGACGCAAATTTCTCCCGTCACGCCGATGGGAACGTGCTGGAGATGTGAGTTGAGCACGTAGAGCTGAAGATTGGCAGCGGGCTTGCCGATGGGAACCACCAGCTCGTCAGCAGGCAGAGCCTCCTTCAGTGTAAAGTACGCCACGTCGTCAGCACATTCAGCCGGCCCGTAGGCATTCAGCAGCGGCACCGTCGGATGCTGGGCAAACCAGGTTCGGCAGAGTTCCGGAGTGATGGCTTCTCCTGTCGGCAAGAGCCACCGTAACGCTGGCAATGCCACGGGTGGCTCAACCATGACGACTTCTCGTAACAATGAAGGAACCAGTTCCGCCACGGTGACACCGGTCCGTGCCAGCTCAGCGAGCAATCGCGGCGGATCACGGACGATATCATCAGTGAGAATTTCCACTCGGGCTCCGCACAACAGCGCGCTGAGCAACTGCCATACGGAAATGTCGAAACAGTGAGACGCCGTCTGCGCCACCACATCAGAGACGGTCAGTCCTAACGTCGGAATTTTTCCCCAGACATTGTTGACCATGCCTTGCTGAGTGACCATCGCTCCCTTCGGCACACCCGTCGACCCCGACGTGAAAATTGTATAGGCGACCTGAGTGGAACAGGTTCGGTGTGAAGGCCGCGGAGCAGCCATACGAGCATGGGCGGATGATTCCGTTGTCAGGACGCGCAGGTCGCGACTCATCCCTCCCGGCTCGATCACCTCTGCCATTCGTGGCTGGAACTCCTCCGTGGTTAACAGAACTCGTACCCGACCTTGTGTCAGGATTTGGCGCCACCGAGATGCGGGATGGTGCGGATCCAACGGAAGATAGGCCCCGCCGGCCTTCAACACCGCCAAGATCATCACCAACAGCTCAATGCCCCGCGTGACCAACAGAGCGACCACCGTCTCCGGCCCGACCCCTTCCGCTGCTAACACCTGGGCAACCTGCTCCGCCCGGCGATTCAAGTCGGCAAAGGTCACCGTGTCCGTTCCGCAGCGGGCGGCCGTCGCATCGGGGGTTCGGCCCGCTTGCGCCTCGAAGAGATCCGCTACGCTCGCCTCCGCTGGATACATGGCCCCCGTCTCGTTCCACTTTTCCCTGGTGGTTCGTTCAGCATCCGTCAGCATCACCAGGTCTCCCACAAGTCCCTCTGGCTGTTTCGCCATCTGCGCCAGTATCGAATGGAAGTGCTGCAGCATCCCGACAATAGTTTCCTCAGTGAACGCCCACCGGTTATAGCTCAGTTGCAGCCCCAGCTCTGCTCCCAGAATAATCACCACCGTCAACGGATAGTTGGTATGCGTTCGATTCCCTTCCTGCTGGGCACGAAATGGAAACGCGTGTTTGGTCAATAATGGATCGACCGGCACGTTCTCGAACACAAGCAAGGAGTCAAACAGAGCGCGACCACGCGGCACGTCGCTCCAGCCTTGAATCTGCACCAGCGGCGCATACTCGTATTGCCGCATCTGAACGTTCTGCGCCAATAAGAATTTCATCCACGTCAGGACCGGCGTTCCAGGATCCACCGACACCCGTAACGGCAGACTGTTGATGAACAAGCCCACCATGGACTCGACCCCGTCCAATTCGGGCGGACGACCGGCCACCGTGACACCGAAAACCACGTCGGTTTGGCCGGTGTACTCACCGACCACGCGTGCCCAAGCACCTTGGATGAGCGTGTTCAACGTGAGTTGATGTTTTCTTGCGAGCTCTGTCAGGGAGCCGGTGAGGGCAGGAGAAAGAGTCAGTGTTTGATCGGCGACATCAGCGCCTGCTTCCGACTCTTCCCGTGCGGTATAGGTCGGCGCCAATAAGGTCGGCGCGTCAAATCCTTGCAGCTCTTTCCGCCAAAACTGCTCAGCCCCAACGGGATCTTGTTTTTGAAGCCAGCTAATATAATCCTTGTAAAGGCGCGGTTTTTCCAGTTGCCGTTCTTGTCCTTGAATCAACGATTCATAAAAACTGAAGAAATCGACCATGAGGAGAGAGAGGCACCAGGCGTCCATCAGGATCAGATGATAACTTCGAGTGATGCGATAGGTATTTTCCGTCATTTGGATCAGACGGATGCGGAACACCGGAACTTGAGCGAAGTCGAAGCCGGTCCGAAGCTCTTCCTGCAGGAGAGCATCAAAGTCGCGCTCTTGCTGGGCCGGGGAACGGTCGCGCCAATCCAGCTCGACAATGGGAGCTGCTACCTGTTTATGCACGACCTGCAGCGGCCGTTTCTGATTTTCCCAGACGAACGAAGTGCGTAACACACAATGCCGATCGACGACCTGTTGCCACGCCCGCCGGAATGCGGTGCGGTCCAACGTTCCTTCCAATAGGTAGCGATCCTGCATGAGATACACCCCGGACCCCGGATGGAGCAGGGTATGGAAGAGGAGCCCTTCCTGCATTGCAGACAGCGGGTAGATATTTTCGATATTCTTTGATGTCTTTCCCGGGTCTCCCATAACCGTTACCCAATCTCCTTTAACAAATCGTTGAACTCATCGTCCGTCAATCCCGCATCCTCAAAATCAGCCGCGACCGTCTCGCCGGCGTCTGGTGCGGCACAGTGATTGATCAACGCGCGTAGACTGGCCACATAATGGTGCGCCCAGATCTCCGGTGCACCGGTCGATCCGTCCGAAGCCGGCGATGTCCAATCGATCCGGAGTTGCTGATCAGCAACGTGAACGTTGACGGTGAAACAATCGAATCGCTTGCTCTGTGGATCTCGGGAATCTCCGATCGACTCTGTGGCCAAGGTAAAGAGAGAGTCCTGGCTGAAGGTCGAGTCCAACTGGCCGAGATAGTTGAAGCTGATCGCTGGCGGATGCGGGGGGGTGAGGCGGGCCCGGACCCGGTCGTCGGCGCTCAGATACCGCAAGATGCCATAGCCGATCCCTTTGTTCGGCAGCTGCCGCAGTTGCCCCTTAATCGCCTGGATCGCCGCCCCTGGCCCTTGGGTGCCCGGCTCCAGCCACACCGGAAAGCGCGTCGTGAACCAGCCCACCGTCCGGGTCAGGTCCACGCCGGCGAAGAGGTCCTCGCGGCCATGCCCTTCCAACTCCACACAGACCGCCGACTGCCCGTTCCAGCGGCAGAGGGTCTGCGCTAACGCCGTCAGCAACAGATCGTTGACCTCCGTCCGGTACACCGGCGGCACATCCTGCAACAACGCCTGCGTCTCAGCCGCCGTCAACGCCACCCGCACCGTCGTCGCCGTGTCCAACCGTTGATCCGGCGGGGTCACCACCGGCTGCGTCGCCAGACGTGCCACGACCGCCTCCCAATAGGGTTGCTCGGCCGCGATCGCCGCACTAGCGGCATACGTGTCTAACCGGCTCCGCCAGTCCTTCAGCGAGGTCGTCTTAGCCGGCAGCCGGCAAGGCCGGCCCGCCACCAGCTGGCGATACGCCGTCTGCAGATCGTCCACGAGCACGCGCCACGACACGCCATCCACCACCAGATGGTGCGCGACCAGCAGCAGCCGGCCCGCCTCCGCCCCGCGGTCGAGATACACGACCCGCAGCAAGGGGCCTTCGGTCAGGTGCACACTCCGCTGCGTCTCATTGGCGACGGCTTCGAGCGTGGCGGTCCAATCCTGCGTCGGCTCTACCACCGGAACATGCCGACAGATCGGATGGGTCTCTGCCTCGACATACACTTGCTCCCACCGCCCGTCGTGGTGCTGCAGCCGCAGGCGCAAGGCATCATGATGCCGGATCAACGCCTCGACGGCCTGCACCAACACCGGATACTCCAGGGGTGCGCGGACCTCCAGCAGGAGGGCTTGATTCCAGTGATGGGGGTTGGGATGGTGGGCGTCCACGAACCACTGTTGGATCGGGGTCAAGGGGACTACGCCCGTCACCGGGGCGGACGCCTGGGCCGGCAGCGACGCGTCGGCCCGGACCGCCACCGCCGCTAAGGCCGCAATGGTCGGCAGTTCGAACAGTTGTTTGGGCGTCAGTTTGAGCCCCTGCCGGTGGGCGCGGGCAATGATTTGGAGGCTCAAAATGGAATCCCCGCCCAGCTCGAAAAAATTGTCGTGGCGGCCGACGGCGGCGCGCTGCAACACGTCGCACCAGATCGCGGCGAGCTGCGCTTCCGTCTGATTCTGCGGCTGCGCGTCGCCCTGGTCCGCGGTCCGGTTCTGGTCCGGATCCGGCAAAGCGGCCCGGTCGAGTTTCCCGTTCGCCGTCAGCGGCAGGGCCGCCAGTTCCACGAATCGCGCCGGCACCATATAGTCCGGCAAGAGCCGTGAAAGATTGCTCCGGACTTCATCCATCTGCAGAGCACTTCCAACCCTAGGCACAAGATACGCGACCAATTGTCGAACACCCGCGGTGCCTTCGCGTATGACCACGACGGCTTCTCGAACGCCCGGTTGACCACGCAGTTGCGCTTCGATTTCACCGAGTTCAATACGATAGCCGCGCAGTTTGATCTGTTGATCACGACGACCCAGGAACTCGATCGTCCCGTCTTCTCGAAAGCGCGCTTGATCCCCGGTTTTATAGAGGCGGGAACCTGATCTTCCCTGGAATGGATGCGGAATGAATCGTTCAGCCGTCAAGGCCGGCTGGTCCTGATAGCCGTTCGCAAGGCTCTCTCCGCCAAGATACAACTCACCCGGAACTCCGATAGGCAGGGGCTCTAAGTGGCGGTCGAGAATATAGGCCTGGCTATGCCAGAGGGGTCGCCCAAGCGGAACCGTCTCACCCTGTTTATTATGTAAATCGATTCGATGAGTCAGGACGCCGACCGTGGTTTCAGTCGGCCCGTAGTGGTTAATCACCGCACAGTTCGGTGCCAACAAGTGAATGCGTTCGACCAACGGCCAGTTCAGCGCTTCACCGCCGAGAATCAAACAGTGTTTCGGCAGGACTTGATCCGGATAGGTGGCATCCAACAAACCAGCCAGGTGGCTGGGAGTAATCTTCAAGACATCGATGTGTTCTTGCCGCATGTACGCCGCCATCTGCTCGGGATGAAACCCACGATCGGCGGCCAACAGATGCAGCGTTCGGCCCGCACACAACGCGCCGAATAAAATCGTGTGCCCAAGATCTGCGGCGACGGTTGATACCAACGCCCATTGGTCCGCGTTGGCAGAGAGGGCCAGTCTCGCCAGCACACCTTCCACATAACACATAAGGGCATGATGGGAGATGGCGACACCTTTCGGCTGTCCCGTCGATCCTGACGTGTAGATCAGATAGGCCACTTGTTGGGGGTGCAGCGGTGATGTCCGGCAGTCGGCAACTGGGGATTTCTGGGAAGCGCTCATTAATGCCGTTACATCGCGCCACTGCACCGCAGGCAACGCATGCTGCACGTCCTGTGAGAGGCTCATTCGAACCGATGCCTGCGTGAGCACGATCATCACGGACGCGTTCCGCAAGAGGAACGTCAACCGATCGCCGGGTACGGTCGGTTCAATGGGGACATAGGTTCCACCGGCTTTGAGAATTCCCCACAGTCCGATCACCAATTCCACCGAACGTTCCAGACACAGTCCCACGCGAGTCCCCGCGCCGACTCCCATGAGGCGTAAGACCTCAGCCACACGATTTGCGCTGGCGTCGAGTTCTCGATAGGTCAATCGCACACCTTCGTATACGACCGCGACCCTATCCGGATAAGCTTGCGCCTGAGTTTCAAATAACGTGACGACGTCGGAGGATGTGGATTCGGCGACCGTCGCCGCGTTCCACGTTTCCACGACACACTGACGCTCCGATGCTGTCACCATGGGCACGGTCCGGAGGTCTGTTTTCGGATGAGCACAGACCCATTCCAATACCTGTCGAAACTGTGCGAGCAATCGCGCCATCGCCGAATGGGAAAACCGCGCACGAGCGTAGCAAATCGTCACATGCAAGCTCGTTCCCGGCTCGACAATCAGTGACAACGGGTAATTGTTCCTGCCCGGAGTCAGAAAGTGCCCGGCAGCAGGGATGCGTAAGGGAAGGCTGCGGATCTGGAGATCCATCGCATTCCCTCCAGCCATTTCATGGAGTGGAAAATTCTCGAACACGAGTAACGTGTCGAAGAGAGCTTGTCCGGGTGCAAGGTCACTCCATCCTTGGATTTTGGAGAGCGGCGTATATTCGTAATGCCGCCCCTCGCTCTGTTGCTGCTGAAGCATCTGCAACCAGGATTCGATCGAACCTCCCATCGGCAGCTTGACCCGAACGGGCAGTGTGTTAATGAACAGGCCGACCATTGTCTCGACTCCGGTCAGTTCCGGTGGGCGGCCGGAGACCGTCGTCCCGAAGGTCACTTCATCCCTGCCGCTATATTGGTGCAGCAACAACGCCCATACCCCTTGCATGAGGGTATTCAGCGTCAGGCGATGACGGCGTGCAAAGGCCTGGATCTTCGCGTTGTCCTCCTGAGACAAGGCAAGGTCCTGTTCTGCATACGTAAGGCCGGTCCTCATTTCCTTTTCTACTTGAGGTCGCTCGAGCTCCAACTCCGTGGCGGCCGTGAGCCCCGACAGGTACCGCCGCCAATACTGCTCGGCTGAAACGAGATCTTGCCGCTGTAGCCAGGCAATGTAGTCCCGATAGGGTCTTGCGGGCGACATCGACAGGGGATTTCCGGAAATGCCGGCTGCATAGGCAGTCAAGACGTCCCGCAGGATGACTTGAATACTCCATCCATCCAATAGAATATGATGATGGCTATAGAAGAGATACCAGCGCTCGGGCGCGATCCGGATCAAGCGCAACCGCACCAGCGGGGCCTGTTGAAAAGCGAATCCTTTCTTCCGATCGGCGGCAACCATGGCGGTCAGCGCTGACTGTTGCGCTGACGCATCGAGTTCACTCCAATCTTCATGCTCAACGGCGAGCGATACGTCTTTGAGTACCACCTGAATCGGACGCGCCAGCTTTTCCCACAAGAATGCCGTTCGGAGTGCCGGATGCCGTTCCGCAACCGTGCGCCAGGCCGCCTCAAACGCCGGTCGTTCGACCCGGCCTTCCAATACACACACCGCTTGATCACAATAGGGGTCCTTATCGGCATCCGCCCCATGGGTGAAAAACGAGCCTTCTTGGAGCGGACTGAGTACATAGGCGTCTTCCATGTACGGATGTTCGGCCGAGATCGCCTCAACGGCTGCGTGATCCAATCGAGCCAACGGAAAATCGGACGGCGTATAGCTTTGTCCGCGCGAGGACAGACATTGCGCACTCAAGTCTTGAATGGCCTGAAGGAACGTGTGCGCGAGACGGTCGATCGTCGCTTGCCGAAACCGGGCTGAACTATATGTCCACGCAATCCTCAGACGCCCTTCGACAACCATCGCCGTGATATCCAATTCGTATGGTTGCCGGTTCGAAGGATCACGCTCGGATCCCAACGATTCCGCTTCTACGGTCCAGAGCGAATCTTTCTCCTGAGCCTGGTCAAACTGCCCCAGATAATTGAAGCTCACATCCGACGTGGGATGCACCATTCGTCGCATCGAATCAGACGTCGAAAGATTGGAGTAACGCAGCAGTCCGTAGCCGATTCCTCCCTGAGGAATGGTTCGCCACTGCTCCTTGACCGTCTTGATATAGTCCCCGGCGGCACAGGCAGGTGGAATATTCAACCTGACCGGAAACAGACTCGTACACCATCCCACAGTGCGGGAGAGATCAATGTCAGGAAAGAGGTCTTCCCGTCCATGTCCTTCCACATCAACGGACAATGCCCTCCGTCCCGTCCAGTCAGATAATGTCTTCGCCAAAGCCGCCAGTAACACTTCGTGGATATGCGTGCGCGAAGCCGCAGGAATGTCATGTAATAGGGCCTTCGTCGTAGTCTGGTCCAGAACGCCTGTCCAGACCGTCGAGACCGCGACGGTTCTCGCTTCGGTCGGGTTGTCGACTGGTAAATCCGTCGCCGAGCTGGTCTGATCAGCCTTCCAGTGGATGGCCTCCTGCTGGAGGCGATCAGATTGTCCCAGGCCTTGTAACCGCTCCGCCCACTGCTGGTACGAAGTGGTTTTTGCCGGCAGCGTGATCGTCTGTCCTTGTATCGCCTGCTGATAGGCATGGTGAAGATCTTCCAGCAGAATTCGGCACGAGACCCCGTCGACCACGAGATGATGGAAGACGAACAGCAACCGATCACGCTGTTGCTGTCCCAGCTTGAACGAAACCACGCGGAAGAGGGGCCCCTCCGTCAGATCCAACGAGGCCTGCCATTCCGTCGCTAACCCCGTCAGCGTACTGTCCCGCACCTCCGCGTTAAGCTCAGATAACTCCACCTGATGGACGATCGCCGAGGAAGATGGTTCGTCAATATATTGCCGCCATCCATCTTCTTCCTTGATGAACCGCGAACGGAGGGCATCGTGATGCAGCGACAGGAATCGAATCGCTTCTTCCATGGCCGCCATGTTCAGGGGCTGCCTCAGCTCAGCCATCACTGACACGTTCCAGTGATGAGGATTCGTCAGCGGTTGATCGAAGAACCACCGTTGAATGGGAAGCAACGGCACATCGCCTGTGACGGCGCCTTGGGTCGCGTTGACTTCGGACTCATAACCCACCACTGCGCTTAATTCTGCGATGGTCTGATGCTGAAAGACGTGTTTCGGCTTCAGCGTTAATCCGACTTGTGTGGCTCGCGCCACGATTTGAAGGCTGAGAATGGAATCGCCTCCAAGCTGAAAGAAGTTGTCGTGAAGGCCGACGCGCTTGACGTTCAACACCCCTTCCCAAATCCCGGCCAGCAATTGCTCCGTCTGGGTCTGAGGCGCGACGTACTGCTCTGTCAACTGCTCCTCGACATCGGGCACCGGAAGTCGCTTGCGATCGACTTTTCCGTTGGGAGTCAACGGGAGTTGTTCGAGGAAGACAAAGCTGGAAGGCACCATATGTTCAGGCAGGTGCTGCTTGAGAAACGTGCGCAGCGTTTCGTCGGACAGTCCAGGCGCCGATGCCGGGGTGACATAGGCTACCAATCGTTTGTGCCCTGGTTGATCCTCGCGGGCGACCAGCACCGCATCGCGCACAGCTGGATAGGCCGTCAACTGCGCCTCGATTTCTCCCAACTCGATCCGAAAGCCACGAATCTTCACCTGGTGATCAAGTCGACCGAGATACTCAATGGTCCCATCCGGACAAAACCGTGCGAGATCGCCGGTCCGATACAGACGCCCTCCCGGTCGTGCACCGAGGGAATCGGGAATGAAGCGGTCCGCCGTGAGATCCGGACGATTGTGATATCCACGCGCCAGTCCCGATCCGCCGATGTAGAGTTCGCCCGGTACTCCGACGGGGACGGGATGATGAAAGCGATCCAAGAGATAGATCTGCGTATTGGCGATGGGACGACCGATAGTAACAGGACCGGAAGAGCGACGCAGAGCACAGGTTGAATAGGTCGTGTCTTCTGAGGGTCCATATAAATCGAAGACTCGATCGATATGGTTCGTGGCATACAATCGATCCACGATTGCGGCAGGAAGCGGTTCACCGGCAAGGTTGACGGTGCGCACAGACGGGGGGATATTCCCCTGGCGCAAGAGCTCGCCGATGGCCGAAGGAACCGTATTGATCAACGTGACCTGATCCCGGCCGGGCAACGTCGAGATGGCGAGTGCGTTCTCCGCAATCACGACGCGTCCACCGCAACTCAACGGCGAGAAGAGTTCAAAGATAGAGAGATCGAAACAGAGCGAGGTCGATGCCAGAACTCCGTCCAAATCTTTCGGACTGTAGACCGTGAGAGCCCACTCGATGAAAGCGACCGCACTGCGATGAGTGATCGCCACGCCTTTCGGTTTTCCTGTGGAGCCTGACGTGTAAATCAGATAGGCAGGTTGTTCCACATTCAGAGAGTACGATTCGTCACGCTCCGCACCTGTTGTCACATCCGGCCAGGCCCGATCGAGACACATGATTCGATCTGCCTTTCCTGACACCTGATCGACGAGCGCCTGTTGAGTCAGAAGCAGGATCGGAGACGCATCCTGAATTAAAAATGCGATCCGTTCGGCCGGGTACTGGGGATCGATCGGCACGTAGGCTCCGCCGGCCTTCAGGATGCCGAGAATCCCGACCACCATGTCGAGCGACCGTTCCAGAAATACGCCGACGAACATTTCCGGACCAACGCCCATGCTGCGCAGAATACGAGCGAGACGATCGGATCGCTCTTTGAGGTCACGATAGGTGATGGACTGATCATCGCAACGTACGGCAACGCCATCCGGCGTCCGCCTGGCTTGAGCATCAACGAGCTGATGCAGGCACAGGTCCCGTGAATAATCGGCATCCGTTGCGTTCCACTCGACAACCACTTGCCGGCGCTCGGCCTCGGTCATCATGCTCACATGTGAAATGTGTTGTTCAGGATTGCGGGCAAAGCTAGTGAGAAGCTGCTCGAAGTGAGCAAGCATCTCTTCGACCGTCGAGAGGTTGAAGCGCGAGCGATCGAACGAAAGGCCAACACTCAATGTGGTCCCCGGCGTCACATCCACGGTCAGCGGATAGTGCGTCCGGCTGTCGATCGTCACATCGGCCACCATTAACTCGTCATGCGCGCCGGACAGTCCCTGGCCTTTTGGATAATTTTCGAATACGAGGAGGCTTTCGAAGAGCGGCCTGCCTTTGGCGATCTCACTCCACCCGTGGACCTGTGACAATGGCGTATATTCATATTCGCGCATCTCCAGATTCTGTGCCATGAGCTGTTGCAGCCATGTCTTCACCTGGATGTCGGATGGGAGTTGCACACGTAGCGGCAGGGTATTGAGGAAAAGCCCCACCGTGGTTTCTACATCAGGGAGGTCAGCCGGCCGACCCGATACGGTGATCCCGAACATCACATCCCGTTCCCCGCTGTATCCGCTCAGAAGCAGCGCCCACGCTCCCTGCATGAGGGTATTGAGCGTGATTTGCCACCGATGTGTGAGTTCCACGAGGGACGTGGTGAGTGTGGCCGAGAGTTGGATCGACCGCTTGTCGAACTCGACCGCATCGACAGACGCCCCCTCCGGTGTCGGACTGATCGGGAGCGGAGTCGGATCCGTCAGGCCTGCGAGCGTCCTCCGCCAATATTGCGCGGCGGCACCGAGATCTTGCTCTCGCAACCACGCGAGGTAGTTCCGATAGGGACGCACGGGCGAACACACCGTCTGCCTGTCCCGCCGCAAATTCCTATAGCGGGTAAAGACTTCCTCAAAAATGAGCGCAATACACCAACCATCCATTAAGAGATGGTGATGCGTCCATATGAGGCATGTGGCGTCGTCTGATGTTCGGATCAATACGGGCCGTATCAGCGGCGGAGAATCCAGGCAAAATCCTTCCGTTCGATGACGCTCCAAAACCTGTCCCAGACGCCGGTGTTGCGCGTCAGGCGCGAGATCTCGCCAATCCTCTATTCGAATGGAGAAGGGTGTGTTGGCATGGACGATTTGCAACGGCTCCTTGACCCCTTCCCAGACGAAGGCGGTCCTGAGGGCCGCATGGCGAGCAACGGTTTCCTGAACCGCTTGTTGAAACAGCGCGTGATCGCAAGGCCCGGTCAACGTGCAACTCAGCTGCTCAAGATACAGTCCCGCATCGGGTGCATCCAGACAATGAACCAGCAATCCTTGTTGAAGCGGTGTCAGCGGGTATACGTCTTCAATCCCTCGACGATTTTCAAGGAGGCGATCGATGTCACTCTGAGTCAGTCCGCTCAGGGGAAAATCAGACGGCGCGTATCCACCGGCTTCCTGTGACTGACAGAGTTGAATCAGTCGCTTCAGCGTGTCGAGATAGGCCTCGGCCAATCCTGTAATTGTCGCTCGCTGAAAGCGGGCACGACTGTAGGTCCAGGACATGTGTAATCGTTTGCCAAGCACATCACTGTTGATGTCGAGTTCATACGGCAGTCGCGCCTGAGGATCCCGATCGATACCTGCGGCGTCGATCGACGGGACGAATGGAGAATCCTCCGGCAACACGTGGTCCATTTGCCCCAAATAATTGAAGCGGATTCGGGAGGCCGGATAGGCGGCGAGACGCTCGCCGATGCCGCCTGGTGCGTTCAGGTAGCGCAACAGCCCATGGCCGATGCCTCCCTGGGGAAACCGACGCAATTGCTCTTTGATGGATTTTAAGGATTCGAGAAGCGTCTCCTCCGGCGCATAGGACAACAGGATGGGGGACACCCCGGCAAACCAACCGATGGTCCTGGAAAGGTCGATGTCCGAAAACAAATCTTCCCGGCCGTGGCCTTCGAGATCGATAAGGATCTCCTGCCTGGAGCTCCAGGCCCCGAGGGACCGTACGAGCGCCGTCAACAGCACATCGTTGATTTGAGTGCGATAGACGGATGGTACCTCGTGAAGTAGCGCTTGGGTTTCAGCCTCATCCATCCAAAAATGAATGGTGTCGGAGACCGTCTCTGTAAGGGCCCCCTCCGGGTGATCGACCGGTATGGGAGACACCTGAAGACGGGCAGGATCCAACCAATAGTCGACTTCCTGCTTCAATGCTCCCGATTGAACGTGATCCGACAATCGTCTAGCCCAGCGGGCATACGACGTACTTTTGGCCGGAAACGTGACCGCCTCGTTTGCGACCATCTGCGCGTAGGCCCGATGGAAGTCTTCCATCAGTATTCGCCAGGAAATGCCGTCCGTGACGAGGTGATGCATGATCAACAGCAGTTTGTCGGGTTGGGCTCCCCCCATCTTCAGATACACCACGCGTAATTGCGGTCCAGCGAGAATATTGAGGCTTGTTTCCCACACATCGATTTCGCGATCCAGGGCAACGCGCTGTTCTTCGGCTGAAACGGACGACAGATCGACCACGTGTACGATGGCCTGATCCGACTTTGCCGCGTACCGCTGCACCCAGCGGCCATTCCGCTGTTCGAATCGCAACCGCAGTGCATCGTGATGAACTACTAAATGATCCATCACCGCAGTCACGATCGAGGGATCCAGCGGCCGCTTCAAATCCAAGAGCAACGACTGATTCCATTGGTGGACGTTCGGCGGGCCAAGGTCGAAATACCATTCTTGAATGGGCGTCAGTACGAATTCCTCTGTGTCTGCGCCGTCCTCGTCCCGCGACTGCGGCATCTGGCTGACCACGCCCGCCAATTCCGCAATGGTCTGCTGTTGAAATAATTGACGCGGCGTGATGCTGATTCCCCGTTGCCTGACTCGTGAAATAACCTGGATGCTGAGGATAGAGTCACCACCCAATTCGAAGAAATTATCATGAATGCCGACCGTCTCGGCTCCGAGCACCTCACGCCAAATGTCCGCCAGTGTCGTTTCAGTGGCTGTTCGCGGGGCTTCATATGTCCGGCCTGATTGGATCGCATCGCCCGGGAGAGGGAGGGCTTTCCGATCCACCTTTCCATTCGGTGTGAGAGGGAACCGCTCAAGAAACAGGTACAGGGAAGGCACCATGTACTCGGGCAACCGGTCTCGGAGAAAGTCGCGTAGATCCCCTGACTCAACCGGCTCCGCGGAGACGACATACCCGACCAACCGCTTTTCTCCGCGACCATCCTCGTGAACGGTGACCACAGCCTGTGTGATTTGAGGATGCTCGACGAGACGCGATTCGATTTCACCGGGCTCGATACGATACCCGCGAACTTTGACTTGATGATCAATGCGACCCAAGCACTCAATGGTGCCATCCGTCCTCCAGCGACCGAGATCTCCCGTCCGATATAGTCGTCCTCCTGATCGATGGCCGAAGGGATCGGGAACAAATCGTTCGCTCGTGAGGTCCGGCCTGCTCCAATAACCTCGTGCCACCCCTACTCCACCAATATAAATTTCCCCCGCCACGCCGACCGGCACGGGTTGGAGCGCGGGATCGACGATGTAGATCTCCGTATTCGCAATCGGCCGGCCGATCAGGATCGGCGAAACCGCACTGCGCACCCGATGCGCCGCGGACCACACGGTTGTTTCGGTGGGGCCGTACAAGTTCCACAGTTCCTTGCCTGACTGCAATAATCGATCGGCCAAATCGATAAAGAGGGCTTCTCCCCCGCAGAGAACCTTCAATTGTTCCGTCACTGCCCATCCGGCCTGTAAGAGCATACGCCACGTCGCTGGTGTCGCTTGCATCACCGTGGCGCGGCTGTTGTGCAAGAGCGCGAGGAGCTTTTCCCCGTCATGACTTGTTTCGCGGTCGGCCAATAGGATGGTGGCCCCCGTCGTCAACGGGAGGAACAACTCCAAGACGGCAATGTCAAACGAGATCGACGTGACCGCCAACACCCTGTCATGTGCGCCGAATGACAAGGAAGTGCGCATGGCATGCAGGAAATTAACGGCGTTGCGATGGGTAACCATCACGCCTTTGGGCCGCCCAGTGGATCCTGATGTGTAGATGACATAGGCAAGCTGATCAGGCCGCTCCGGCTGATTCGACTGATCCGGCTGCCCGTTCAATCTCGCAAGATTGCCTGGGAGGGGTCTGCCCTGGTCGTCCACATGAAGGATCGACGCATGAGACGGCGAGAGGAACCCGAGTAAATGCGGTTGGGTCAAAAGCACGGCCAAGTTGGCATCATTCACCATCAATGCAATCCGCGCTTCTGGATACTCCGGATCGATCGGCACATAGGCAGCCCCTGCCTTGAGAACGCCCAGCATGCCGATGATCATCGCCGGCGACCGTTCGACGCAGAGCCCTACCATCACGTCCGGTCCTACACCCATCGCTCGCAACATTCCGGCGAGGTGGTCTGCCCGTTCGTTTACGTCCTGATACGTCAGCGCCTGATCCAGAAATCGTATGGCAATTGCGTCCGGGGTTCGACGTGTCTGATCTTCGACCAATTGGTGAAGGCAACAGCTCGGCAGGTCATCACGCTCCGTCGCGTTCCACTCGATTACGGCTCGATGCCGTTCATCGTCGGTCAACAGGGGCAACTCAACCAGCGAACGAGCGGGATCGGCAACAATGCATTCGAGCAATCGTTGATAATGCCCGGCCATTCGTTCGATGGTGTCTCGATCGAACAAATCGGTGCTGTATTCCCACACTCCGGCCACGGCTCCGTTGCTTTCGGTCATATCGAGCGTGAGATCGAACCGTGTGTGTTGAGTCTCGATCGGTAGTGAGCTCACCTCCAATCCCGGCACCGCCACGCGTTCCAAATGGTCTCGATCCAATGAAAACATCACCTGGAAAATCGGGCTGTAGCTGAGATCTCGAAGCGGTTGAAGCGCCTCGACCAGTTTTTCGAATGGAATTTCCTGGTTGGACTGGGCCCCAAGAACAGTCTCACGTACGCGTGCGAGCAGGTCGAGGAATGAAGACGCACCGGAGAGATCGGATCGGAGTACGACGGTATTGACAAAAAACCCGATGACCGGTTCCATTTCGGCCCGAGGCCGGTTCGCCATCGGCGTGCCAAGGCAAAAATCCTCTTGCCCGCTGTAGCGGCTCAGCAGGATCTGAAATCCGGCGAGCAAGGTGGTGAACAGCGTGGTGTTGTTCCGATGACTGAGCGTCCTAAGCGATTCAGACAAGAAGGGAGACAATGCCATCCGGTAGGTCGCCCCCCGGTAGGATTGCGCTGAGGGCCTCGGGCGGTCCGTCGGAAGCGCCAACGTCGGCTTGCGCCCTTCCAGCTTGGTTTTCCAATAGTTCAAAGATCGATTTAAGAATTCGCCGGAACACCATTGGCGCTGCCAACCGGCATAGTCGGCATATTGAATAGTCGGAGGCGGCAACAGAGCGGAATCACCGCCCAGGAACCCCGCGTAGTGCGCTGCAAACTCCCGCATCAGCACACCCAACGACCATCCATCCGAGATGATGTGGTGCATCGTGATGAGCAAGACATGCTCTTGATCCCGTACCTTTATCAGAGTGATCCGCATGAGCGGACTCTGGCTCAATTGAAAGGGCTTACGCGCTTCGTCTTTCGCCAGTTGTGCGATCGTCTCCTGGCCCTGCCCATCCTCCAGGTGTGTGATCGTGACGTGAACGCGGCCTTCCGATTCGATGACTTGAACAGGCCGGCCATCGCGGACGGTAAAGGCCGTGCGTAAGATCTCATGTCGCGTCACGATCCGGTCGAAGGCCATGGTGACTGCCTTCGTATTCAACGATCCGTGAATGTGTAGTGCGGCCGACAGGTGATAGAATGAACTCCCCGCCTCTAACTGATCTAAAAACCATAACCGCTCTTGCGCATAGGACAGCGGCGTCTCGGCTGAGTGGGCGCGGGGGGTCACTGCGGGTGGGGTATTCGATGCCGGTATTCCTCCTGACTGATGGCTCTTTAAAATCTGGGACAACCCAACAACGGTAGGTATCGCGAAAAAATCGGCCGGCGCGACCTCTTGCTTGAAGACCGTTCGAATTTGCGAAAGAAGCTGAACTGCGACCAAGGATTCTCCACCCAATTCAAAAAAAGAATCGTGAATACCGATGTGGTCGATTCTGAGCAATTCCTGCCACATCGTCACGAGCTGTTGTTCCAAATCGCTTTGCGGCGCGCAATAGGGCGTGGGAAGCGCCGGCCGCTCGTGGCCTTGGTTCGTCCGGGAAACGATGGACGGGACGGCCTGTGCCGAATTCCCTGATTCCCCGCCTGAACTGGGCGACCATGAATGATCACGCCCGGCATCGACCCAATACCGCTGCCGTTCGAAGGGATAGGTCGGCAGGGGAACCCGCCCACGGCGTTCCCCTACATGAATGTGAGGCCACTCGACTGCTGCACCGGCAAGCCACAATTTGCCCAGGCTTTCCCACAGATGTGCCTGCCCCGGCTGCCGTTTCTGAGGATGCGGAAGCGAGGACATTATCGACAGGGCATTGGAACTCTGGCTGGAATCCGAAGCGGCAGACTCCGTCAATTGGCGGCGCGCGAGAACGGACAATGTTTCACCCGGACCAACCTCCAGCAGAATACGATTCGACTGATTCATCAGTTCTTGCAAACCGTTTGAGAAGCGGACGGTCTGCCGAAGGTGCCGCACCCAGTAATTCGGGTCGGTCGCTTCTGTCGCGGAAATCCAACGACCGCTGACGTTGGATAGAAATGGAATAGTTGGCGTTCGGAAATTGATAAGTTCGAGCACCCGTTTAAAGGCCGGAAGAATCGGATCCATCATGAAGGAATGGAAGGCATGAGAGACATGAAGCCGGCGGACGGCGATTCCCTTTTCAGTCAGATGAGCAGCGGCAGCGTCGATCTCGTCGGGCGTTCCCGACAGGACCGACAACCGGGGGCCATTGACAGCCGCCAGATTACAGCGCCCTTGGAACGCAGCGATTTCTCGTTCTGACAGCACGACCGCCAGCATCGATCCCGGCGGAAGACTTTGGATCAACCGACCACGTTCGACGACCAATCGAAGCGCTTGTTCAACAGAAAAGACACCGGAAAGACAAGCCGCCACATACTCGCCGATGCTGTGACCGATCATCGCTTCAGGTTTGACCCCCCAGGTCATCCATAACTTGGCCAGGGCATACTCAATAATGAATAACGCCGGCTGAGTGATAGATGTCTGATTAAGGCGCGCCGACATGGCTTCTGCGGCGCTGCGCTCGGGGTACAGAATTTCCCGCAGATCACAACCGATCAGCGGTCGCACAATTTCTACGCAGCGATCGACCTCTTCTTTGAATCGTGGTTCTTCCCGGTAGAGCTCGGAGGCCATGTCGATATGTTGGGCGCCTTGTCCCGGAAAGAGAAATGCGACCGGCCGATCCGACGGAACCGGCTGGGACGTCAGGAGACGACTCGGCTCATGCCCGTCGAGAATTCGAGTGCCATCCTGCCGGTCCTTGCACCACAGAATCCGCCTGTGGGGAAAATGCCTCCGGCCTACTTGCAAGGTATAGGCGATGTCCGCGAGCGTGTCTCGTTCTTCCCGCGCCAGATGAGCACGCAGATGAGCCGTGGCAACATCCAGCGCCGACGCCGATCTGGCCGATATCGGCAACAGGTGCCATGCCCGTGACGATGCAGTCCTGTTCTGCGGAGGAGCTTCCTCCAGCACGACATGGGCGTTGGTGCCGCCCAGGCCGAATGAACTGACGCCTGCTCGGCGCGGCGTCCCGTTTCTTGTCCATTCACGCAAGACAGTATTCACGAAAAACGGCGTGGCCGAAAAATCAATCTCCGGGTTGGGATTCGTAAAATGCAGGCTGGGAGGAATTTGTTTGTGCGACAGCGCCAGCACAGCTTTCATGAGCCCGGCCACACCGGCGGCCGCATCGAGATGCCCGATATTAGTTTTGACCGACCCGATCGCGCAAAAATTGTTGTGATCTGTCTGGGCACCAAACGCCTGCGTGAGCGCGGCCATTTCGATAGGATCTCCCATTGGAGTTCCGGTGCCATGCGCTTCGATATACCCGATCGATCGCGGATCCACCTCGGCAGCAATCTGCGCGGCGCGAATGACTTTCGCCTGACCTTCAACGCGCGGAGCGGTATATCCCACTTTGCGAGCGCCGTCGTTGTTGATGGCGGAGCCTCTGATCACGGCCAGAATATGGTCTTCGTCGTCCTGGGCATCCTGCAGTCGCTTCAGAAGAACGAGACCGACCCCGCTTCCCCCGACCGTTCCCTGCGCCTGAGCGTCAAAGGCGCGACAATGTCCATCGGGAGAGGCGATCCCGCCTTTTTGATACAGATATCCTACGTTTTGGGGAACGCTAATGGAGATACCGCCGGCCAGGGCCATGTCACATTCCCCCGCCAGCAGCCCCTGACAAGCCAGATGCACCGCCACCAGGGACGTGGAGCAGGCGGTCTGCACGGCCAAGCTCGGTCCTTCGAGGTTCAACTTGTACGAGACACGGGTGGAAAGAGAATCCTTTTCGACTCCTAAGAGCGCGGCCATATCCGCAACCGATTGAAGTAAGACCCCACGAGGAAACAGATTGAAGAGATATCCGCTGGAACTGGAACCGGCATACACGCCGATAGGGCCGCCGAAGCGCTCCGGATCATAACCGGCATGTTCAAGCGCTTCCCAGGCGCACTCCAGAAACAGACGCTGTTGCGGGTCCATCAGTTCGGCTTCTCGAGGCGTAATCCCGAAAAATCCGGCATCGAACAGATCGATCCCTTCCATGAGGCCGCGCACCCGGACATAGTTCGGATCGCGTCGAAGGGCGTCCGGTACACCGGCATTGACGAGGTCCTGGTCGCTGAGCACGGAGAGGGACTCCACGCCATCCCTCACATTTTCCCAAAATGCCGCAATGTTCTGGGCGCCGGGAAACCGTCCGGCCATGCCGACGATGGCAATGTCGAGCCCCTCGCGGAGATGGTCTGATTCGGATGTGTCGTGCGTGTGGTTCATGTTTTCCTCAAGACATTCTGCTGCGCACGCCGCTGTTTCATCCGGCGCGCGCCGGCCTCCCGCTTGTCTTTCATCTGTTCCACGGTCTGGTCATCGCCGGAGGATGGCTGATCCGCAGCGATGAACCCCGCCAATGTCCGCACGGTGGGAAAGCGGAATAAATCCACCATGGAGACCTCTCGGGAAGCGATCGCTCGTATTTGGGTCAACACTTTTGGAAGGAGGAGGGAATGCCCGCCGAGATCAAAGAAATTGTCCTGAACACCCACTGTGCGCAATCCCAGGACTTCCTCCCACATGTGCGCAATGGCCTGTTCGAGGTCATTTCCCGGCGCACCCTGCCCCGATGGTTCAGGAGCGGGTCGCGCCATTTCCGACAACGCTTTGCGGTCAACTTTTCCGCGTGTGGTCATGGGAAACGCATCGAGAAACACCCAGGTGGCGGGCACCATATAGTCAGGCAGCCGCTGACTGAGAAAACCGCGCAGACTCGGTCCGTTGAGGGATTCGGCTGTTTCGGGCACCACATACCCGACCAAGCGAGAATCGTTTGCTGAATCCCCTCCCATGCGGGATAACCGCAGGCGGAGCAAGCGGCGCTGCGACTCTGTTAACCGATGGACCCGATCCAACACATCCGTCATGTCACTTCACCGCCTTGACGACGGCCATTGAATCCGCCCACCAATAATGGCAATCGTCCGGAGGAAGCAGGGAACGGACGACGCTGAGCGTGAACGAACTGAAATGTTTCAACAGAAATCGTTGATGCCGCCGGCTGAACGAATCGATCTCGTTGGTGTAATACGTAAAGCAGCCGCCTGGGCGCAGCACTTTGGCCGCCGCGGGTATGAAGGCTTCCGCGAAATTGATACTGTTGATGACGGACTCTTCGAATTCCGCTTCGCTGGCCGGATAGGTATCGAAAAATACTCCGTCGAACGGTCCGATGTTGTCGACGACGTCCTGCCATCTGCCTTCCACAAGACGAATGTCCCTGTCTGGAAAGCGCTGCCGCCAATCGGCGAATACTTTCATGACCTCGCGGTTGCACTCGATAATGGAGTGTGACCGCGGCCTACCTTCCTGAATGTAGGTTGCTGAGATCCCCATTCCGAATCCCACTTCGAGGACATCCCCTTGCGATTCCGTAGCAATGCGCGCCATCACTTTCATCAAGGGGGCCTCCCAATCCTGCATCACCTGTTGCCCCTCGATGATCAGCTCGGAGGACGTGTATTCCGCCTGGCTCTCCGCCCATCCTTCTTCGATGCTGACGCGGTCCGATCCCGACACGAATCGCTTGGCCAGATCATCGAGCGCCAGCAAATCGTCCGAGAATTCATCCAGAGCCCGCCGCAACAGCCAATTCCGTTGATTGGCCTTTGGCGGAGTGAGAAACTCGCCTTTATTAATCTTGAGATACACATCGAATTCCGGCTTCCGTTGGATCACCGTTTTCCTCCGTTCCTCTGCGTCTGATTCCATGTCGAAAAGCCATTGCGCTTCCGTCGCAGGAATGGCTTCGATTTCTTTCAGCAGTGCGTCCTGGTCACGATCGCTGAGCCTGTTCAGGTTCGATGTCCAATCGGCCGGCGATCCCCATTCCAAGAACACACGCGCTTCCTTCACCTGTGGATGCTGGCGTAGATGCGACTCGATATCCGCAAGCTCGACTCGAAAACCCCGGATCTTGATTTGGTCGTCGGATCGCCCCCAGAACTCCAGATTGCCGTCTCCCCGCCGGCGAACCCGATCTCCCGTGCGATATAGGCGGGCTCCGGAACGCTCGGCGAAGGGATGGGGAATGAACAGATCGGCAGTCAACACGGGCAGATGATGGTAGCCGCGCGCAAGGCCAAGACCTCCAATGTAGAGGTCACCTGTCACGCCCACCGGAACCGGTTGAAGATGTCCGTCCAAAACGTATAGCTCGACATTCGTAATGGGCCGACCGATAGGAACCGTCCGCATCCCTGACCAATCGACATTCGCATCAGGGACATACACGCTCGCGGTAATTGTCGCCTCAGTCGGTCCGTACGAATTGCACCAGCCCACGGTGTCTCCCCCGATCCGTTGCCACCGACGCAGATCATCCGGCAGGGCCTTTTCGCTGCCGACAATGACCAGCCTGAGGGAGGGCGGCATCGCTAGACGAGCCTGTTCGATTTCTTCCGCCCATCCGGACCAATAAGGAGTCGGCAAATTGAGCACCGTGAGACGATGTGCATCGATAAAGACATGAAAATCAGAGAACGCCGAAACCGGTTCATTCGGCCGCAACACGACCGTGCCACCGGCAAGCCACGTTGGGAAACACTCCTCGACCGCCACATCAAAACTGACGGAGGCAAACTGCAGCACCCGATCCGTCGGGGTTAGCTCATATTGCAGCACCATCGCTGTCGCATGATTCACTAACGCGCGATGCGTCACCGCCGTGCCTTTGGGACGTCCAGTCGTGCCGGACGTGTACAGGAGATACGCCGCGTTGTCGGGATGCGTGCAGGAGAGGAGATTTTCATCAAAAGAGTCCGCTGTCTTTTCCCGGTGATTGTTCAACGAAATGACCCGAGCCGGTTGTTGAGGCACCAGGCCCAGCAGGCTGCTATGGGTCAGGATCAGGCCGGGCTTGGCGTCCTGAAGAATCGTGGTTTTCCGCTCATCCGGATACTGCGGATCGATCGGCACATAGGTCGCTCCCGCCTTTAAACAGCCGAGCATACCCACGGCCATGTCCAAAGACCGATTCAGGCACAGGCCAACCGTCGTTTCAGGCCCAATGCCTTCCTGCTGCAACAACCTGGCGCATCGATTGGCATGCGCATTTAGAGTCGCGTACGTGTACTCCTCACCTTCGTCGATCAATGCCAGAGCGTTCGGAGTCTTTCTCACTTGAGCCTCGAAGAGTTCATGCAAACAGGAGGTTTCCGGGTACGGATGCTGAGTCTGATTGCAATCCATCAAGACGGACTGCCGCTCACCAGGAGGCAGCATGCCCAATTCGCTGACCGGCAGGTCGGGCGAGGTGACCATTCGCTGCAGGAGTTCCTGGAAATGATTGGCCATCCGAGCGATGGTTGAGGACGCGAACAAGTCCGTGCTGTATTCGAACCAGGCCGCAATGGTGCCATCGGCACGCTGAGCCATTTCCAACGTCAGATCAAACACCGAGGTTCCCGTGCTGAGCTCCATTCGGGAGGCTTCCAGATCTGCTAGCCGGCGAATATCGGATACCGTGTCCTCCAATACGAACATGACCTGGAACAGCGGCGTATGCCCCAAGTTTTTGGCGATACCGAGTTCATCGATCATTCGCTCAAACGGGAGGGTCTGATGAGCGTGGGCTTCGAGCACCGTGGTTCTGACTCGCGTGAACAACTCCGAAAGAGTGGGATTTCCCGACAGGTCGGCGCGCAATGCGACGGTGTTCACGAAGCAGCCAATGAGGTTTTCTGACTGCCGCTGATGACGATTGGCGACCGGTGTCCCGACGCAAACATCAGTTTGAGTACTGTAGCGGGACAACAGCAGCGTGAAGGCAGAGAGCAGCGTCATGAACAAGGTGGTTCGTTGTTCGATGCCGACGGCTTTCAGTCGATCCACAAGATCGGCGCTCAGAGTCCATCCATGTCGTGATCCCCGATGTCCCTGCAGATCCGGACGAGGATAGTCATTGGGCAAGGTCAAGACGGGCGGAACCTGTTCCAAACGACTCCGCCAATAAGTGATCTGCTTTTGAAACTCCGCCTCTGTGGCAGCCGATTGTGAAGAACAGGCCACGTCGGAGTATTGGTAGGGAAGCGGTAGTAAGGGGGAGTTCTTCCCCTCCTTGAACGCCTGATACAAGATGGACAACTCTCTTTTGAAGATGCCCATGGACCAGCCGTCTGTCACGATATGATGACACGTTAAGGACAACACGTGGTCGTTGTCATTCATGCGGAACAACCGGGCGCGTACCAGAGGTCCCATGTTCAAATCGAACGGTCGATGCGCGTCTTCGTTGATAAATCGCCGCAGTTCAGCTTCCCGTCTGTTTTCCGGGATTGGAAGCAGATCGTGGACGGACAAAGGACAATTCACAAAAGATTCGGTAACCTGCACCGGTCGACCTTGTTCCAGGACGAACCGCGAGCGTAATACGTCATGGCGACGGATAATTTCGTTCAGTGCCAGGCTGAGGGCTTCTTCATGAAGTGCGCCCCGTAATCGTAAGGCGGCCGGAACATGGTTGATCGCACTTCCCTGTGACAGCTGCTCCAAGAACCAAAACCGCTCCTGGGCCGGCGAGAGAGGCGCGGGCGTTTCCCGGACAGCGACATCAGCAGATGCAGTCGGCACAGATGATTCCACAGGGGGTGCCGTGTGAAGATACGCGAGGAATGCTCCCAAGGTGGGATGATCGAATAGGGTCTCGAGGGGCACCTCAATATGGTACTGCTCCTGGATCGCCCCTAACACCTGCATCCCCTTCAGCGAGTCTCCCCCCAAAGCGAAAAAGTCATCGTGTACCGTTACGGATGGACGTTCCAGTACTCGCGCCCACAGGGCGGAGATTCCCTGTTCGAGTTCTTGCGGCACGGAACCTGGAGCTGCTTCGGCAACGTCAACCTCAGGGCCGACGGGATCCAATGAGAGTGGTATGGATGCGATCGATTCAGCGATCACGCTCAATTCTCGGGCTAAAAACTTATCCCGACAGAGTCTGCGCTGGACCTTTCCACTGGATGTCCTTGACAGTGTCCCTGCCTTGATCAATACGACGGTCGATAGTTGAATCTCATGCTGCTCGGCGACGCGTTGCCGCACCGTTTCCACCACCGCCAAGAAGTCGAGGTGTTTGGCTCGCGCCTCCACCTCTTGCACCACAACCAATTGTTCTTCGTCCTGTCCCGGCACCGAAAAGGCTGCCCCGCCTCCGATTTTGAGCGATGAGTGACTTTCCTCGACTGTCTGCTCAATGTCTTGCGGGTAGTGGTTGCGGCCACGAATGATAATCAGATCCTTCAGGCGCCCCGTCAAAAAGAGTTCGGTCCCTGCCAGGAACCCCAGGTCGCCGGTGCGTAGAAACGGGCCTTCATTCGTATCGGCGGTAGAGGCGTGAAACGTCTCGTCCGTCTCCTCCCGGCGCTGCCAGTAACCTTGTGCGACACTTTGTCCCATGACCCAGACTTCCCCCACCTGACGGTCCGCGCAGTGGGTTCTGGAATCTGGATAGATAATTCGCACCTGTTGGTTCAGTCGGCTGGTCCCGCAACCGACGAGCGCGCGGCTTTGTTCGGACGGTGTGGACGAGGAAGCGTTGTCTGCGGAGGAGTCAGGCACCGATGGGTCGACGGAACCCGTGACCGGCTCAGCAACAGGATCCCCGCCGGTCACCAGGAGCGTCGCTTCAGCCAGCCCGTAACAGGGATAAAAGGCTCGTCGTGTGAATCCGCAGGAAGCGAACGTGTCGGCAAACCGTTCGAGGGTGCCGGGTCGGATCGGTTCGGCTCCGTTGAATGCCACGGTCCAACTGCTCAAATCCAATGACGCTCGCTGAGTCTCGGTGATCTGCCGAGTACACAGGTCATAGGCGAAATTGGGTCCGCCGCTCGTCGTCGCGCGAAATCGTGTGATAGCCGACAACCACCGGATCGGTTTTTGCAAAAAATGAATCGGCGACATCAACACACAGGGCACACCAAGATAGAGCGGCTGGAGCACATTTCCGATCAAGCCCATGTCGTGATACAGCGGCAACCATCCGACGATCAGCTCGTCCTGGGTATGTCCAAACGCATGTTGGATCATCTGTTCGTTGTGCAGAAGATTGCCGTGGCTGATCATCACTCCCTTGGGAAGGCCGGTTGAACCAGAGGTGTATTGGAGAAAAGCCAGCGTGTCGGCATGGATATCCGGTTCGTGCCAACCACGCTCCATGCCGACCGGCAAAGGATCGGTCGTAAGCCATCGCAGCCTGATGAGATTGGCATAGGTGTCGCCCTCCGACTCAGCAAGGCGTTCAATCGTCTTTTGAACCGCAGTGGTTGTGAGCAGAAATGCCGCTTGCGAATCCAGCGCGATGGATTGCACCCGCGGCAACCCTCGCTTGCGTTGAGGCGGATAGGCCGGCACCGCAATCACGCCCGCATACAGGCAGCCAAAGAAGGCGGCGATATAGTCCAATCCCGGAGGGTAGAGCAACAGCGCGCGCTCGCCGGCAGCACCATGGGATTGCAACCAAGCGGCAATGGCTTGGGCCTTTTCGTTGAGTTCCGCATAGGTCATGGATTCGCTGACATTCTCGCCATCCGTGAGAAACCGGTACGCATGTTCATGGGGAGCGAGCGCAGCACGTTCCTGCAGGAGCGCGAGCAATGTCAGGGGCTGTTCGGTGAGTCCGTAGGGTGTACTCATGTCGATAAATTCTCCAGATCAGCCGGCATCGGCTGACCACTTAACTGTCACTACTGCCCTGTATCATAGGTGCTGACTGTGACGAGCCGTACGACCTTTGTGCATCCGTCGTTATGCGAGGAGGCCCCGCAACGGGGAGTACGGTTCGGCCATCGCGACCAATACTTTGCGAGGGCCCTTGAACGGGGTACGTCCATGGGCGGCCAGCATATTGTCTAATAACAGCACATCGCCGTTTTGCCAGGGAAATTGCACCGAGACGCTGCGATACACCTCGCGAATTTCATCCAGAACCGATTGTTCGATCGGCGTTCCGTCCCCATAGTATGTCTGGCGAGGAAGATCTTTCTCATCAACCACCGCCAACAATGCCTCACGAACTGCCGGTTCGAGATTCGTGACATGAAACAAATGGGCCTGGTTGAACCAGACGGACTCCTTGGTTCGAGGATGAGTCGCTACCGCCTGGCAAATCTGCGTGGTACGAAGTTCTCCATCCGCCTTCCATTCACAGATAATTCCCCCTTGCCGACAATAGCTTTCCACGGTCCCCCGATCGGTCGTATTGAAGACCTTTTGCCAAGGCACATCGAGGCCATTGCCGTAGTTCCGGACGTACCTCACACGCTTTCTTGTAAATCGATCCTTGATCGTCTCGGGGATCTTGTCAAAAACGCGTCGGCTGTCGGCAATTGGCGTGATGCCTCCCTCTGGAGCCGTCAGGATGCAGCAGAACCAGATCTTCATCGGCCATTCAACGGTGTAGGCCTGCTCGTTATGCAATGGAATATGTTGATGTGGAGGGTACTCCGTCGAAGTATAGACAAGGTTATGCACTTGCGACCGTGGTGTCGACCCGAACTCATACGTGACCAGATCGGGCGTGATCGCTTTGACAAATCCTTCGAAATCGGCGGCGGCGGCGATCAGAAAGCCACGAAAGAGTATTCCGCCAACCTCAAGCAATTGAGCAGGAATCCATTCGCGAAACACCGGCACAAACTCTGACAGAGGACGTTCAGCGGTCGGCGTGACTACGAGCGGCAACCGCCCATCATTGGAAAGGCTTTCAATCGAACAGAGTGACTCGATACCGTCAATGACGTCTTGTCGTGTCATGTATGCACCTCACATAAAAAGACTTCAGTGATCAAACCACTGGGCTTGCCGGCATATGCGGACTGGAGGAGACCGCAGACAACTGTTCCTCGTTTCGACAGGCCACATCTAACGACGCGCTGATAGCATCCATCAGCGGCTCCTGTGCCGTGCGCAGAAAAAAATGGTCTCCCTGGAACAAGCAGACATGAAAGCGCCCGGCCGTATGGTCGCGCCAGCCTTCCAGTTTTTCGTACGCCACGTCTTTGTCCTGCATTCCCCCGAACACCGACATCGGACAGTTCAACAACGAATCCTGACGGTACTGATAGGTATCGCGGAGCGCAAAGTCCGCGCGCAACGTCGGGACCATAAGAGCCATGAGTTCTGGGTGGTTCATGACCTCCGGTGGTGTGCCTTTCAACTGTCGTAACCGGGCGATGAATTCATGCTCCGGCAAATCGAACATCGGAGCCGGGTCCCGTAGTTGAGGCGCCGGACAGCCGGAGAGAAACAGATGCAGAGGTTCCGTTCCATGTCTGCGTCGCAGTTCGCGCGCCAACTCGAAACTAATCAGGGCGCCGATACTATGGCCGAATAACGCATACGGACGATTGAGATAGGGCTCCATCGCATCACTCAATTCCCGGACAAGATGCGTGAGCTCACCGATGGCGGGCTCATTGACCCGCGTCTCTCGTCCCGGCAAATGAACTGCACAGATCTCCACATTTCGCGGCAATTCCTGAGACCAGCTTCGAAATATGGACGGTCCCCCACCAGCATAGGGCACACAAAACAGCCGCACCCCGCTCTCGGCAGTCCGAACCGGCACAATCCATCGCGACGCACGGGAAGCGCTCATGTCTACACCGCCGCCTGTTTTTCTTTGGCCTGTTCTTCCATCCACTTTCTCAAACTTAATGGGCGCATATCCGTCCAGACTCCCTTGATGTACTCAAGACAATCCGGCTTGAGGCCTGACTTGCCCGCGTCTCGCCATCCCAAGGGATTAGCTTTGTACTCCGGCCAAATGGAATATTGTTCTTCATGGTTCACGACCACTTTGTAGACCGTTGTATCTTCCTGCTCATCGCGGCTCATACTTCCTCCTCTTTGAGTGTGATGTCGGACACATTACGCTGCGTGAAAATTCATCCTACTTCCGTGAGACTGCGACGGGTTGCAGGCACAAGCGTCAAGGTATGTCGGGATTCAGACCCTGCGAAGGGAAGCGCCGTTCCCTCGCTCCATGCACGATATTGGTCACGGTAATGCGGGGACAAGGGGTGTCCGGACTGGCCTCCCGGCATGTGTAAAATGCCCTGTTCCTGATGCCCTGGTGAGACGACTAGCCTCTCGCTTGCCGAGACTTTTCCGCTCATCACCCGCACACAATCTTCACAGCCAGGCGCTTCACCCTCCGGCATGTCGAGCAGCAGAGAAAGACCCGGCACGGCCCCACTTAACGGATGCTGAATATGGGCATGGTTCATCTTTCCCCAGGTCAACTGTTCCGGTGGAACACGATTGTATTCGTCTTGCACCTCGCGCCAGCTGCGCACCAATGCGTTGCGGAGAAATGTGTGCCAATCATTCGAGTCCTGACCTTGTGGCAACAATTTCGGTACTCGAGCAGTCAGTAACATGCGCAAGGGCGTTTCGATATTGCCGCTATAGCGAAATTGTTTTTCTCGCTCAAAACAATGGACTAGGAATGGTGCGAAGACTGATTTTGCCAATACGTCCCTGAATTGAATCAGGACCCCGTACCCTACACTTTCGACGTCGGCTCGCCCGTTCCAGGTCTCAATGGCGCGACGTAATGTTTCCAAGGATGAATTGTCTCGAATCACGTCGTCCGTCAGGACCTCACGGGCGATGCGCCGGTAAAATTCATAAAACTCACTCTTCGTATCCAGTTGTATGTGGAGGAAATCTGCTTCCTTCGCCTCCTTGAGCTCTCGCAATTGTTCAGCGATCCGATAGGCTCTGTAGCCCCCGACGAACGAGTGCCCGACAGTATAGGGATACTGTTCGATCATGCGCTGATTGGCGCTGACAATGAATCCGGAGGGCGGATCGATCACATGCGGCAGGTCCTTGGCGGGAACATATCCGTCCCACCCGCTGTTTCCATCTGCCCATGACACACTTACTGACCCGTCGAATCCGCGGCGTTGGGGGATGCGTCCGGTGTAGGTCCAGGCAATATGGCCGTTATCATCGGCGATCAACACGTTATTCGCGGGCCCCTTGGCGCGATTCAAGACGCTAATGGCTTCGCCGACCTGGTGCACCCGGTCCATGTGGAACAAACCGATGTCCACAGCTTCCGGATCCAGGCCAATCCAGCGAATGGCTACAGGCTGCCCGAGGAGATGTTGTTCGGCCACAGGTCCCCATATGGTATCCAGGCAGTCGATGGTCATATCCGCTGCATCTTTGACTTTGATCACCTCATGTCTCATCTCGAAACGACGCCATCCAGTGGGCGTCTTATATTCATGTGCGTCGGAACGGTTGAGATCGAGGCGCACAAGATCAACGAAATCCCCTTCGATATTGGTCACTCCCCAGGCCACATGACCGTTCGTCCCAACGATCACCACTGGAATTCCCGGAATGACAAGCCCCATCATGTCTACATCCTCATATCGCAGACGCACGCGATACCATGTGTTCGGAACCGTCATGTCCAAGTGCATGTCGTTGGCAAGCATGGCCCGGCCATCAGCGGTCCGAGAGCCGGCGAGCACCCACCCATTGGATCCGATGACCGGCTTCCCGGATTGAATAAAATCCGGATGGCGCTCGGACTCGGAGGCAATCAATCGCCGCACCGCGAGCAGCTCATCAAGCGGTATGGGAAGTTCAAACGTGTCCGGAGCGGACCCCCGCAAAACCGCGTGGGTATACAGATCAAGTTTCGGTAGCAGAAACGACATCACCTGGGGAGGTAAGGTCTGTGCCATCACCGTGCGCATCCGTTCATCATCGTCATACAGATTCAGCATCTGAAACATCGCGAGGACCACGAGCAGCGAATCCTCCGCGTGCCAGGATTGTGGCTGGTAGCCCAACAAGAGAAACTCGAAGGGCAACGTCGTCTTCTGGGTGAGAAAGCTGTTCACTCCTTCGGTATAGGCATTCAATGCGTCACGTTGCTCGGGAGGCAACTGTGCAAGGATCTTTCTCGCCACATGATGCAAACCGAGCTTCCGCTGTTTAATGTCATTCTCGACCCCGCCCTGCCCCACGACTTCCGCCAAAGTTCCTGCCGTGCTTCTTCGCATCAGATCCATTTGAAACAGGCGATCGCGCGCGGTGACATATCCCAACGCCCGGAAGGCATCCGAGCGAGAACCCGCCATGATGGTCGGCACACCATATTCATCTGACGTGATCGAGACGGAGGTCGCCAATCCCTCGACTGCCGCCGTGCCGTCCAACATGGGCAATGACGCTCGAAGCATCACCAGGGCTCCCACGCCGCCAATGGTCACGATAGCCACCGCCACGATCACGATGCGAGTCGTCAGTTTCATGCGAGTTCGCGTTCCGCCGATTTCACTGCATCCGAAAAAATTCCGGCGATGGTGTCGATTTCTTCCGCTGTGACAATCAAGGGCGGGAGAAAGCGTACGACGACGTCATTCCGCCCTCCCAATTCAACAATAAGTCCTCGGCGCAACGCGTGCATCTGTATGCGGCAAGCCATCTCCGCATCGGCGGGATACAGACCTCTGGCGTCCGACGGGGCGGTTGGATTGACGATTTCTACCCCGAGCATGAGCCCCCGCCCCCGGATATCCCCAAGAATGGACGATTCGCTCTGAATCCGTCTGAGATGGGTGATCAACCGTCCCCCCATCGCAGCGGCATGGAGTTCAACTCGATGTTCACCGATAAATTCCATGGTCGCGATGCCCGTCGCCATGGCTAATTGATTGCCGCGAAAGGTGCCCGCATGGGCGCCAGCCGACCATCGATCCAATTCCGACTTGTAGAGCACGACACTCAACGGTAACCCTCCGCCGACTGCCTTTGACAACACGACGACGTCCGGAACAATGCCGGCACGCTCGAACGCGAAGAGCGTCCCGGTTCGTCCCAATCCCGTTTGTACTTCGTCAATGATCAATGGAATTTGCCGCTCGCTCGTGATACGCCGAATTTCCCGCAGCCACTCATCGGGAGCTGGGAGCACTCCCCCTTCCCCTTGCACCACTTCGAGGATCACACCGGCCGGCGACACAATCCCGCTATTCGCATCGTCGAGGAGCCGCTCGATATACTGGCTGGACATTCGATGCCCTGCGTCGCCACCGAGTCCGAAGGGACAACGATAGTCGACCGGAAACGGCAGAAAGTGAACGTCCGGCATGAGATTCGCGATCGGTTCTTTCGGCGAGAGGCACCCGGTCAGGCTCAAGGCTCCGTGCGTCATGCCATGGTATCCTCCATGGAATGACAGGATGACGCGCCGCGACGTGGCTGTTTTGACAAGCTTCACAGCAGCCTCAACCGCATCGGCACCGGACGGTCCACAGAATTGGATCCGGGCGTTGGAGGCAAAGCTTTCCGGCAGTTGCGTCATGAGCAGTTCAACAAAACGGTCTTTGACCGGTGTAGTCAAATCAAGGGTCTGAAACGGCAATCCCTCCTGAAGCGCGCGCTGGATCGCCGCCACAATCATCGGATGATGATGCCCCAGAGCTAGAGCACCAGCCCCGGCCAGGCAATCGATATAAGTGTGTCCGTCCGTATCCTGCACGTAAATCCCTTTGGCCTTTTTCAAAGCCACCGGCAGGCGCCGTGGATAGCTCCGTGCATTGGATTCACGCGCAGCCTGTCTTTCCAGGTAAGGATTGCTGATCCCCCTCAGGCCTGGGCGCTGGAATCCAGTCAGCGATGGTTGCCATATTTCATCGAGCTGTACGGCCATTGGAATGTTCCTTTTCAGTGCGTTATGCGCAACAACATTAGGCTTCACTGTTTACCGAGGGCGTTCCTTCAATATAGGAAATCATCCCTTCGGACCCATGACCCGAGGCATTCACGACTTTGCCGAATTCCATCCGAACACAACGGTCCGCCATGAAGAAGTACTGGTCATCATGCGTGATCACGAGTACCGTCTTCCCGCGAGCTTTCAGCTCCGGCAATAACTCGCTGTAAAACACTTTGCGGAAAAGCGGATCCTGATCGGCCGCCCACTCGTCAAATACATAGAAGGGACGATCTTCGAGATAGGCCGTCAACAGCGCCAGCCGCTTGCGTTGCCCCTGCGAAAGGGCGAGCGTGGAAAGGACCCCGTTCTTCGTCGAGACTTTGGAGTCGAGCTGAAGCCGCTCCAAATACCCTCGCGCCCGACCGTCAAGGTCTTGTTGCGAGAGCCCCAACAACGCATCGAAGAGATAAAAGTCTGAGAACACCACGGAAAACATTTCCCGGTACTGCTCTCGATTCATGTCGGTTATCGTTGTCCCGTCGAGTCGAACCTTTCCGGACTCCGGTGCGTAGAGTCCCATCAACAGCAATACAAGCGATGTTTTTCCGCTCCCGTTGCCACCGATCAGGAACAGGGTTTCACCGCGCGATACCGTCAAATCAATGGGTCCAAGCTGAAAACTCCGCTCCTCTTGCTCACGGTAATAGCGATGCGTGACACCCTCGAGATGCAGATGCTCCCACGTATTATCGAGGAGCGAATCGCTGGCCGATCCACTTCGTACCTTCGAAGCGATGGCCTCGGTCGTCGAAGTGAGAGACAACCCCAACTCGTGAATTTTCTCTAATGCCACATTGGCACGTCCGACACTTTGAAGCATGTCCATGATTTGAGAGAAGGGCCCAATCATATAGAGAAAGATCAGCGTGGCTCCCGTCACCGTGCTCGCAGGCAGATTGAGCACGGGAGCGAGGACGAACAAGACGCCGCCTATCACCGCATAAAACATAAACATTCCCCAGCTCGACGCAATCGAGTACATCGTCATGCCGACCACAAAATCACGCTTGTATGCGGTCACCGCCGGCTGCAGCACCGTCGTCAAAAATGCCTGACGACGCTCTCGATGCAGCTTCAACTCCCGTATGCCTTGCATGATCGACCGAAAATTATGAAACAGCGCATCGTTCGTTTCGCGGGCGCCCTTGAAGGATCGCAGGGCTTTTCGTTCATAGGCCTGAAATGTCACCGCTCCGACACCCATGAATGTCGTGGCAGCTAAGAGGAGTGGCCAGGAGAGCCAGCCCAAATAAGCCAAACACCCCAGGACGGTTGCCGCATTGATACAGATCAGCGGCAACTGCGCATACGCATTGGCGATGACCGCCGCGTCGTCATTGAGTGCGGCCATGAGACGGTGATGTCCCAACTCCTCAACATGGCGCAACGGCGCGTTCAATATTTCTCGGCTCAAATGCATGCGCAGATCCGCGATGGATTCTTGTCCAAGCTTCGTCAGCAACACTTCCGAAAATACTTTGGAGATGACGACGACGATGCCAAGCCCGAGGAAGCTCCAGGCCAACGTTAGGCTATGCTCCCCAGGCGTCATCCCCACATTGATGAGGGCAATGATTCCGGCGCTCGCCAGCCCACTAAGGACTCCGACTACAATGGACAGCACGACGAGCCGCCAGGAATTATGCAGTAGAACTTTAATAAGACTCATCGGTAATTCTTTTTAACCGACCGATGCCGTCATCGATCGACACTCAACTTTAACCGGCCGTTTAATTGGACACGCGATGGTGGATGGCGACGTCTGTCGCAGATCAATACACTCGGGCCGCGCGCGCGTTCTCGTTACTCGGTAGACGAACCCTGATGGTCACACCCTCACGTTCCTTTCTTGAAAAATATCTGCGATGACAAACTCATCTATCCGGAAATTGTTACCACGTATTTTCATGCATCATGAATGCGAGAAGGGAGCGATCTCCACGAGAATGCAAAGCATTTATACATATGGGCTCCGCGCGTGAGATGTCTATCGTCCATATTTTTTCTGCTGCATTCCCATTGTCGTCATGCAATTTTCCGGAAACTAAACATGGCGCTTAGCTCCGGCTCAAGGTATCGTTGTGAGGTGAGCCGTCCCAACTCGCTCGGCGGCGCAACAATCAGTGGCATCGATGAAAACTCGCTTCTGAAGAATATGCGCAATTCGAACCACAGACCTTCACTGGATTACTTAGAGACACTGCGGAACGCGACATGAACACGTGAGACATCCACCAGGCTATGACCCAATTGTTGCTCTATTCCGAGTATCGAGCTTCAGGCAACCATACATATCCCGATACAACTGAACTGAAGAACACGCTTCACCAGCGCCGGTCGGCAACAATTTGGGGCAGATTATGTATTTGTATTCGGTCCACCCATTATCGCTAGCGGCAGGGTGCGGGTGTTTTTAAAACCGGCGATCTGATACAAGGGTTTCATGAATCAATCCACAGGGACTCACTCTCAACATGACGGAGATGAGGGAAGCACATCTCTCTTAACGCGCGTCCAGCAGGCGTTGCAGGCAGACGATCCGGCCGCGGCGAAACGTCTCTGTGAGCAACACCTTCAGACCGCCCCTGGTGATTCCAACGCCTACCGTTATCTGGCCCATGTCCATTTGCTCGCAGGTGAACATGAGCAGGCTATCGAAGTCGGGAGCAAGGCTACGGAGTTGGCGCCCGCCGATCCGCGCGCCTGGTCCGATCTTGGTCGGTTGCATGCCTTACTCGGCGCCGCGGAGCGGGCCATCCCCTGTTTTGAGCAGGCCATCGGCATAGATCCTCGGCATGCGGACAGCTGGCACAACCTCGGCCTCGCTTGTAAACAAGGGGGCCACATCCAACGAGCCTTCGATGCGCTCAAGCAGGCCCTCGTGCTCAATCCGACCAGGGCCGAAAGCTATCTGAGCCTCGGCAACCTCCTGGTCGACGCAGAACAGATGGAGGACGCCATCGGCTGTTTCGAACGAGCTGCGGCGCACGACCCGACGTTGGCCAAAGCACACAGTCGTCTGGCGCAGGAACTCTCTCAACTCGGAGAAGTCGAAAGGGCCGGGTCGCTGTTTCGGCATGCACTCTCATTGGATGCCGACGATGTGGCAAGTTGGTTCGGGTTGGGTCGCGCATTGGAAGATTTGGGCCAGGCCGAGTCCGCGCTGAGTTGTTACCGGAATGTCCTGCAGCGGCAGCCTGGCCATGCCTTGGCGCTTGGACAATACTTCGCGTTGGCCAAAGATGACGAAGGGCAGGACTGGCTCGCCCAATTGGAACCGGCGCTCGATCGGACCGATGGCTCGGCGGAAGCCAAAGCCCTGATGGGTTACGGCCTAGCCAAGTGGTACGACCGGCGTGGACGGTTTCGAGAAGCCGCTTCGGCCGGCACGAGAGCGAACGCCGCGCGACGGAAGGCCGCCGGCCCCATGGACCAGGACGCTCTGACTGCACGGATCGACGCCATCATCGAAACCTATACGGCCGAGTTCTTCACGACACGCCGCCAGGTCGGGATCGGCACCGATCAACCGGTGTTCATCGTCGGTTTGCCGCGCTCGGGAACGACACTCACGGAGCAAATCCTCTCGGCGCATCCGCTCCTGCACGGCGCGGGCGAGTTGCCGGATTTGGCAAGGCTGGCGAGCAAGTCGCTGGAGCGGGACGAGGCCCGTCCGTGGCAGGCCGCCCAGGACTTAGTCGATGAGATGACCGGGCATCGGGTCGCCCATGAGTATCTCACGGCGCTCCGGCACGGCGCCCCGCCGGACTGCCGACGCATCAGCGATAAACAGCCGCTCAACTTTTTTCACCTGGCCTTTGCCGCCCTCCTATTTCCCAACGCTCGGGTGATCCACTGTCGGCGCGATGCCCGAGACAATGCCCTCTCGATCTGGATGGAGAACTTCAATCCTGATCAACAGTATGCGACCGATTTTAGTGATCTGGCGCACTTCATTACTCAGTACCGCCGCTTGATGGCGCATTGGCAGGCGGTCTTGCCACTGCAGATTCTGGACATGCCCTATGAAGACACGGTGGCGGATGTGGAGGGGCAAGCAAGGCGGATGATGACGTTTCTGAAAGTTCCCTGGGACGCGCGATGCTTGGACTTTTACCAGCAAGAGCGCGCCGTGCAGACCCCTAGCCGTTGGCAGGTGCGTCAACCGATCTACAATCGTTCCGTTGGCCGCTGGAAGGCCTACGCTTCCTATCTCCCCGGGCTGGAATCCGCCTTGAAGGATTTATGACCCTCGACAATTCCTGCCGTTTACCAGTGGACGGCCGCAACTTTTTTATTTTCCCCTCCTGACTTTCCGGAATCTGCGCATGGACCAGGGATTCGTTTGGTGCTATATGCCCTCCCGAGAGGTCATGTTGTAGGGTTAACCGGCAAGGACGGGCTCTACCTCGGAGACCACCGACCCTGGAAGGAACTGCCGCAGCTCTCCTCGTGCAGGCGCAATTTGCGCTGCATTCCGGGCGGATTCTGGGTCTGCCCGGGCGGATTCTGATTTCAGTGATGGACTTGGTACGGCGATCTTATTCACACAGGTGTCGTCGTCTGGTGGAGAATGCGAGTCGCCTACGCCAAACGGGGGCAGCGACAAGCGGTGGAGTCTGCCCGCCATGAACGGAGAGATTGTGAGAGACCAGACAGGCAGCCACGGCATGACCCGCGAGGGGATATAGGTGAATGACGCGCCCTCGCGGATTTACCGTGTGGTTCACAGGTCTGCCTGGTGCAGGGAAAACTACCCTCGCGCGTTTGCTCGCGAATGAATTGGAACAGCGTGGTCTACCGGTGGAAACGCTGGATGGCGACGAGGTGAGGCAGAAGCTGACTAAGGGATTGGGGTTCACGCGAGAAGAACGTGACGAAAATGTCGGCCGTATTGCCTACGTGGCCAAACTGCTGTCTCGGGTGGGAGGGGTGGCGATCGTCGCGGCAATTTCCCCCTATGCGGCGTCACGTGAGGCGGCCCGTGCCGAGATCGAGACGTTCGTCGAAGTTTTCGTTCGATGTCCGCTTGCCACTTGCATGTCACGCGATCCCAAGGGGCTCTATGCCAAAGCTCATCGTGGTGAAGTTCTCAATATGACCGGCGTATCCGATCCCTACGAGGAACCCATCCGGCCGGACGTGGTGGTCGACACCGATCAAGAGTCCCCCGGCCAGAGCCTGAAGAAGATCCTGCTACATTTGCAAGGAATGAAGTTGATTTAGCGCTTTTCTGACAGACATCGTCTCCCACTATCCTCATCCTCTTAGGATCGGATGACAGATCGTCGAGGACTTCGACAACCAGTGCATCGGTCTGCTTCGGACCAATGCTTGAGCATCAATCTCCCGATGTGACTCGCATCCTGCAGAGCGCATCATGGAGATCAGCCGTGAGCCGTCACAGGAAACGGTCATATTGATCGCCCACGGAGAAAAGATAGACGAGGGCACGCCGCATGATTTCGCTGATCAATGCGCATATTGAACGATTGAAACATGATCGGCACTGTGCAGAACTCAAAGCGGTACGCGCCGCCACAGTTCGGGAAGATTGGCCCGAGAAACGCGACAAGGCGGTCGCCGAAATCAGGACCATGATTCAGCATGCCTCCAATAACGGCAGAGCGCTGGTGATCGGGAATCGCCGGTGCGGTTCAGGCCCCTACGGAAAAACTGTTCGATGGCCTTGATTACACGATGAGCGAGAAGGGACTGGCCCATCCGGTGCTGACACAATGGCTTGAAACGGGCATCGCCAATACGGTATCGATCTTCGCTCAACCACTCGCTGACGCCGCTCGGGAAGCGAGGCAGAATCAGGAGACAATCAAATGATGACGACACAGTTGAGCAGTAGGCAGATCTGGGGCATGCCGATCGCGATCGGCGTCGTGAGTGCCGTTGGCCTAACTTCGGCCCTTTTGGGTGATGATATCTGGGACGCGTTGTCCTGGTGTGCGCTGGCAATCCCGATCGTCGTTCCCTTCTGGTACATCGTCCGATCTTCGCCGCGCAGTCACCGGTTCACCGAGCGGGTGCAATAATCCTCCAGCCAACGGCCTACATTAGCGTCTGGTCGTTGCTCCCTCCAGCAAGCTGCATGTTAGGTTGGGAAACTTCGCCTCCACGGAGGGACCAGGAATGTAACGGTTTCATTCCGCTCGCTACCATCCCGTGCGCGTGACGGTGAGGTTTCATCCACATCGTACGTCTTACTAAATAAGACCTCTGTCACCATGGATAGTTCGACAGAGTGCCCCGCCCCTTCTGCAAGGCGCCGGGCAGCGTTGAGGGAGCCAGGTGGCTTGCCCCCGCCTTGGCTCCCTACGCCTCCAGGCTTGATGCTGCTCTTGACTCCACAGCTAACGGTCAGGCAGCGTAAAGAGACGCAATACCTCCAATACTGGTGACATCATGCCCACCCTGATCAACATCTCCTTATTGTTAATAATAGTGGTGACCGCTGGCCTCACAGGCTGTGCCCCAGTCCCGTCGGATCAGCACTTCTCGGCATCCGAACCATCATCGCCGATCCATTGCGACCAGCCGCTTCCCGACCACAGCTACGTGGCTACCTGCGTATCAACCACCTCCCGGCAGCCGGACACTCCGATTGGAGACATCCCCTACTCCGCACAGGTCATTACACGGCCGGCCATTGACGACCAGAAAGCTCTGACCGTCGGCGACGCCCTGCGCAATGTGAGCGGCGTTCAAGGACGATAACCGTTGGTGAGTTAGGTCTGCCGCCTTATGGCCGGGACTGTTCCCATCCAAACGCTTCTTATGCCATGAACCGATTCAGTAGCCGGTTATACCTGGAATCTGAACATGGTGCAGGGCACGGTACTTCGGTATGGTAGCTCCTCGCGCTGGTCCCTTCGTCGTCAGGCAGAGGCTCCCCTCGTTGTTGATCGGGTGGAACAAGTATGTGTCCGGCTCCGGCGGGAACGTCGCCCCGAGCGCTGCCGCGCCCTGAAGTAATTTGGTTCCAAGAACTGCGAATTCTAGCGACAGGCATAATTGGATGACGTCGACGGTCAGCAGGTTCAAAAGCTGGTACTTCCTCCACAAATGGACCAGTCTTATTTGTACGATTTTTCTGCTCATGCTGTGCGTAACCGGTCTCCCGCTGGTGTTCGGCGAAGAGATTGCCTATTGGCTTGGCACGACCGTCGAGCCGCCTGAGCTGGAGGCCGGAGCGCCGCGGAGCAACCTCGATGCAATCGTCGAGGATGCGCGCGCGCGACGACCGGGAGAACATATTCAGTTCGTCTTCCAGGACGAGGAGGCGCCTGCCTGGTTCGTCTCGATGGGAGTGACACCGGACGCGCTCGAGAACTCCGCCGTCTACAAGTACGATGGCCGCACTGGCGCTCTGTTGCAGGATGTGCCTCTCCGGCAAGGCTTCATGCATGTCATGTTCAAACTACATGTCGACCTGTTCGCCGATCTGCCTGGGACCCTGTTTCTCGGATGCATGGGGCTCTTGTTCGTACTTTCGATCGTGTCCGGCGTCGTAATCTACGGGCCATTCATGCGAAAGCTGCCATTCGGCACGATCCGTCAGGAAGGGAGCCGAAGGCTGACCTGGTTGGATCTCCACAACCTGTTGGGTATCGTCACGCTGAGTTGGGCGGTGGTCGTGGGCGCAACCGGCGTGGTCAACACCTTGGCTCGACCGATCTTCGGCCAATGGCAGAATACCGAATTGGCCGACATGACGGCCGCGTCCAGAGGGAAACCTCGCCTCGCGCACATCAGTTCCTTTGACCAGGCAGTGAAGACCGCGGAGCGTAGCGAACCGGAGCAGCAGGTGGGGTTCGTCGCGTTTCCTGAAACCCTGTTCGCCGGGCCGCATCATTATGCGATCTTTATGCGTGGGAAAACTCCGTTGACGGCCAAATTAAGCACACCGATCCTCATTGATGGCGAAACGGGAGCCATTACCGCCACCCGCACCATGCCCTGGTACGTCACTGCCCTTTCGCTTTCGCAGCCGTTGCACTTCGGCGACTATGGCAGAACGCCGCTCAAAATCGTCTGGGCGTTGCTCGATTTCATCACCATCATGGTGCTCGGCAGCGGCCTATATCTGTGGTGGAAAAAACGTAAGGTGTCTGCCGAACAACTCATGCCTGAAACCGATGCCGCGCATGAAATCGCGGTCGCTTTTGCCGGCGAGGCCATGCCACGCTGAAGGAAAGAATTCATCGTTTATGTCCCGCAGCTGACATCGAGAACTGTCGGGAATGTTCAGGGCAATATTGACACCCATCCGATATTCAGCCAGCATGCGCTCGATGGCTGACACAAACCGACACCTGCGCGGCATGGGCAACACGTCAGTGTTGCGGAGCGGTTCATGATGATTTTTGTCACACCCGATCGGTTCCACACCTGACTCTCTCACCTGCCATATACACGGAGGAGAAATTTCAATGAAGGGCTACATCATTCAAATTGAAGACGCCACCCGAAAAAATCAGAATTACCGTCAAGTACTCTTTACGGCAAAACACTCTCAATTGGTGTTGATGAAACTCAAGCCCGGTGAGGAAATCGGAGAAGAGGTACACGAATTGGACCAGTTTCTTCGCTTCGAGGAGGGTGAGGGAACCGTCATCCTGGACGGCGAGAAGCATCCGGTCTCCGACGGGTTTGCAGTCGTCATCCCGGCCGGGACCAGACACAATGTACTCAACACCGGTACGACTGCAGAGCTCAAACTGTACAGTCTATACAGTCCGCCGGAACACAAGGTCGGCACCATTCACAAAACCAAGCGGGAAGCCGATGCGGATCACGATCACCACTTTGACGGCCGAACCTCCGCACCATAGCCCAACTGTGGGTCGAAGCATGGGTAGGACTGCGAGGATCAAGGCAGCACCTCGCGTATGAACTGAACCGCACCACCTCCCTCGCCGCAGGAAGTCCAGCATCGCGCCTCCGTCATCTGGAAACTAACCTATCCCTGTGGTTCCGCATGGATTATCAGACCCTAACTCAAACAACGCGGTCGCTCGCCTGAACGACAAATAATTCGACACGAGACTAACCTCCAATCCACCTGGTGAGTTGGTCGGCACCGCCACCTGACAGCACCTAGCCGAACAACTCTGCCCCCAGCGAATGTCCATTAAACACCTGTGATTTCAATCATTTAAAATTTTTCTTCGGTGAGGGTGTGGAACGCGTGTCTCTATACGTCATTACTAATGATGTGCTACGCGCCATTTCATCTTTATTGTTCAATCAGCATTTTTAGCGCGTTTTCTCGGAGTCACAAGAAAGGATCCCTTCAATGGAAGGACTGAAGCACTTAATCGATTACGGCATTATCGGCCTTTTAATCGCCCTGAGTCTGTGGTCGATCAGTGTGGCAATGGAACGTTGGTACTTTTTCAGGAGCGTGGATGTTAGCCGCTTTCGCAGCGAGCAAGAATGTGAGATCGCTTTGACCAAACGCCTGGTCGTCATCGGCACCGTGGCGGCCAATGCCCCCTATATCGGATTGCTGGGCACCGTGCTTGGCATCATGCTGACCTTTCACTCCATGGGCACCACCGGCACGATGGCGGTTCAGTCGATCATGGTCGGACTCAGCCTCGCGCTGAAAGCGACGGCAGTCGGTTTGCTTGTCGCCATCCCCTGCGTCGTCATGAATAATGTCCTTCGCCGGCGTGTGACTGAACTCATCACCACGTTCAAGGTCCAACATGGAACGTGAGATTCACCAGATCAATGTGATTCCGCTGGTGGATGTGATGCTGGTTCTTCTGGTCATCGTCCTTACGACCGCGACGTTTATCACCACAGGACAGGTACCCGTCCAGCTGGCGAAGGCCAAAGAAGCCGGTGATCGGAAGGATGTTCCCCTCGTGCTTACGATGACATCGGAGGGGAATTTATTCATCAACGATACACCGGTTCCTCCCAACGGCCTGAAAAACGCTCTGGCGCCGCATCCCCGTGAATCCTCGGTACTGGTGCGAGCCGATAAGGTGACGATTCTCGAACGCTTTGTCTTGGTCGTGGATGAAGTCCGTGGCTTGGGCTTTCAACAGGTCAATCTAGAAGTAGTACGGTCATGAGCGTGGACCAGTCCCATCCCCAGTCCCAGTCGCACCGCCGCCGCTCCACGTTATGTTGGGTCTTTTCGATGACCGCGCATGGCGTACTCGTGAGCGCGGCTTTGGCGCTGGTGGCAGAGATGACCCTTCCCCCTCCCCCGGAGACCTTCAAGTGGGATGTGGCGATGGTGCAAGCTCTGGCGCCACCGGAAGAATCCGTCGCAACGCCTCCCCCTCTCGTTGAGCCGCCCCCTCCTGCGCCGCAACCCCTTCGGTCGCCGGCACCCAAGAAAACTCAACCGGTCAAGACAGAGCCGGTCGTGCACACACCGCAACCAGTGCAAGAAATCCAGCCAGTGCAGGATGCTGTTCCACTGCAGACCGCACAGCCCATCCAGCAGGTACAACAACAGGTTGAAACCGTGACACGCCCGGTGCAGGAAGAGCTCCAACCAGCTCCGGAAGTGACTCAAATGGTAAACCGAACGGAAACGCCGGTGGAGACAATGGAAGCCGTCGAGGCGCCGAGCACGATGACGCAGCCCATCGTCACCGCCGCGGTCACTCAGATGGTCTCCCCTGTCGCCGAGCGTACGGTCGTCGAAGACTCCCATGCACCGGTGGAAACTCCTCAACAGGTCGAACAGACCGTCACGACGCTGGTCGCGCCGGAAGTTCAGCAGCGCGCAGTGGTGCAACATCTCTCCGTGCGATCAAGACCGACAACCAGGCCCGACTACGGATGGCTGTCCCAGGCCCTTTGGTCCACAGTGGAACAGCGAAAACGGTATCCGCAGGAAGCCAGACGGAACCATTGGGAAGGGAGAGTGATTCTGAGATTGACCATCGAGCAGCGAGGAGCAGCGATTCATCTGCTTGATGTGTCCTTGGAAGAGAGTTCCGGCCATACCGTACTGGACCGTCACACGCTGGACATGGTGCGCAAAGCATTTCCATTGGACGTGAAGCACGTCCTGGCTCAACAGCAAGTTCAACTCCATCTGCCGTTTTCGTATCGGATGGAATAACCATTGACTGACCTATTTTAGAATCGGAGGGATTATGACATTTCGAAGACATCACATCCGGCAGGGCCTCGCCACCCTCGCGGCCGTTGGGGCGCTCTTCTGCATGACGGGAAATCCAGCTCAGGCTCAACACAATGGCGACAAGCCCTTTCATGCCCTGGTGACCGATACCAAGGACATGCAGACCGATTTAAAAAATGTGCTGTTTTACTGGGAAGAAAAAGTCAGCGAAACGGCATTCATCCCCCACGAATTGAAGCACCTACCCGTGAAGCGCGGGACCGCGACCGTCAATATCAAATTTGACGGCATTAAGCACATAGATGTGAAACCAGGCGCTGAGAAAACCCCTCCGACACTGAATATTACGTTGACGAATGGCAAAACGGGAGAATTTCCCCTCGCCATCGACGGCAGCTTCAAAGGCGACTCGGACTTCGGACAGGTGGAGATGCCCGTACATGGGTTGAAGAAACTTGAGTTCAAATAGTCTAGGCACCTTCGCGATCCTCAGTTCAACCGGCATGCGGACAGTCTTTTCACCAGCGCGAGCATTTCCCACCGATAGCACCACACATGAAGGCTCCTCGCAGAACGTACCTGGTGCTTTTCGGTCTTATGGCGCTCCTCACGATCGTCGCGCTCAAATGGACGGGTTTGACGGCGAGCCGAGGATCTGAACCGGTCGACTCCGCGGAGACTGACACTGCCGTCGTCCTGGCACCGGTAAGCATTCAGTCTGTCCAGCAAAGCATTAAAGCCGTCGGTACACTTCGCGCCAACGAATCTATCGTGATTCGTCCCGAGATCGCCGGTCGGATTCGTCAGATCCTTTTCCAGGAAGGCCAGGCCGTTGCAAAGGATGCTTTACTGATTGAGTTGGACGATTCCGAGCTCCAAGCTGAACTGTCGCAGGCCACAGCCCAGCTCAAGGTCTCGCGGCTGACTTATGAACGCCTGAAGCCGCTGGATCTCGAGGGGAAGCGTTACGTCACAAAACAGCAACTCGATGAAGTCGCCGGTTCTCTTCAAGTCGCACAAGCGAATCATGTTCTGTACAGCACCCGTCTCGCCAAGACGAAGGTTCGCGCGCCATTCGATGGTCTCCTCGGCATCCGTCGCGTGTCGCCCGGCGACTTTGTCTCGACCGGCCAGGATTTGGTGAACCTCGAGGATGTTCGGACGTTGAAGATCGACTTCAAAGTTCCTGAAACGCTCCTCCGTCACCTGGCTCCCGGTCAGTCTCTCGAACTCACCACGGATGCCTATCCGGGAGAGACGTTTCGCGGAACGGTGTATGTCATCGACTCCCGGGTTGACATGACGACCAGAGCTGTTCAGGTGCGTGCCCATATTCCCAATGTGGAACAGCGTTTACGCTCCGGCATGTTCGCCCAGGTCACCCTGCATCTGGGTCAACAGGAACGTGCCATGTTGATCCCTGAAGAGGCTGTTATTCCCACCAAGGATCGATCATTCGTGTATCGAGCGCAGGACGGAACGGCGCATCGAACCGCCGTTGAGCTTGGAACACGCACGAGAGGATATGTGCAGGTTCTCAGCGGACTTCATGAACAGGACGTAATTGTTCGGGTCGGGCACCACAAACTTCAGGATGGCGCAAAAATCAGGGCCATCTCGCCGACACCTCCTCGCTAATACCTCGCGTCCGGAAACGTCTTATGCGCTTGTCTGAACTGTCCATTCGGCGTCCCGTCTTGGCGACGGTCATGACCCTCTTGCTGATGCTCTTTGGCATCCTCAGCTATTCACGCCTCCCTGTCCGCGAATATCCGGATATCACCTTCCCGGTTGTATCGGTATTAACGGTCTATCCGAGCGCCGATGCGCAGTTGGTCGAGACGGATATCACCGCGATCCTCGAAGATGCCCTCAGCGGGATCGAAGGGCTTCGCACCTTACGATCCAGCAGCCGGGAAGGCCTGTCGGCTATCGCCATTGAGTTCGCCCTCACGCGCAATCTGGATGCAGCCACCAATGACGTCCGCGATCGAGTGGCTCGTGTGCTGACCTTGCTCCCCCGAGGCATTGAACCACCGCTGGTGATGAAATCGGACAGCGAGGCGGACGGAATCATGTGGCTGGCGTTGATCAGCGACCACCATACTGAGCTTGAGATCACCGATTTTGCAGAACGCCAGATCAAAGATCGACTCTCTTCACTGCCCGGTGTCTCCAGCGTCATGCTCGATGGAGGACGGCGGTATGCCATGCGGATCTGGCTCCACCCGGATCGGCTCGCATCCCGGCTGCTGACCGTGCAGGATGTCGAGGATGCCCTGACGACCCAGAACGTCTCCATCCCAACGGGTCGGATCGAGAGTACGCAGCGCGAGTTCAGCGTCAGAATGGGCGGCGGTTTGGAGAAGCCGGGCCAGTTTAACCAACTCATACTCGCCTATCGAGATGGATACCCGATTCGACTCCAGGATGTCGGCTCGGCCGAAATCGGTGCGGAAGACGATCGAAAACTAGTACGAGTCAACGGCCGTCCCGCCGTCGGGCTCGGTATCATGAAACAATCCAAGGCCAACACCCTGGAGGCCGCGCGCGCCGTCAAAGAACAGTTGCCCGCCTTGGAAGCACTGTTGCCTGATGGCATGAAACTGGTCACGGCATTCGACAGCTCTGTCTATATCGAGCAATCCCTCCATGAAGTCTATATCGCCGTCGCGCTCTCTCTGACGCTGGTCGTGCTGGTAGTGTTTTTCTTCTTGCGGAGTTTCCGAGCCACGCTGATTCCGACGGTGGCCATTCCCGGCTCGATTCTGGGAACGTTCGTGATCATGCATCTCACGTCCTGCTCAATCAACACGATCACACTGCTGGGATTCGTTCTTGCCATCGGACTCGTCGTCGACGATGCTATCGTGGTGGTCGAGAATGTCTATCGCCGAATCGAGCGCGGCCTAAAACCGATGCAAGCGGCCATAGAGGGCAGCCGTGAGATCGGGTTTGCAGTCATTTCGACAACTCTGTCGCTGGCGGTCGTGTTCCTGCCGATTGCATTTCTTCCCGGCGTCGTCGGCCGGCTCTTTACCGAATTGGGCATCGCCGTAGCCGGGTCCGTACTGCTGTCCGGATTTATCGCCTTGACCCTCACCCCGGCCATGTGCGCTCGGCTCCTAGGATCGACAGTGGGTCCGACCTCCTCCGGAGAACTCTCCGGCCTGGATGCAGCTGGTTGGCTCCAATGGACGATCCAGCACTATCGAACTGCATTGCAACTCGCGCTCGGCGCGCGGGCGGCCGTATTCGGCGTCGCCCTCGCTTCGGTTCTCGTTAGTGCGCTGTTACTCTTGTGGTTGCCGAGCGAACTCGCTCCGCTGGAGGACACGGGATGGTTTACTACTCATGTCAGTGCCCCTGAAGGATCGACCCTGGACTACACGGATAGCTACACTAAAGATTCAGAGCGCATTCTGTCGCAGATTCCCGAGTTGGACTCCTACTACAGTGTCGTCGCCAGAGGGTGGCGACCGACGCTCGTCAATCATGCCGTCACCTGGGTGACGCTGAAAGATTGGTCCGAACGCCGCCGATCGCAGCAGGAGATCGTCGCGGAAGTCCAACCGGATCTTTCAGCCATACCTGGGGCCACGGCCTTCGCGTTTACCCCGCCTCCGTTCAATCAAGAAGAAAGCAAAACGCCAGTTCAAATCGTCATCCGCGGCCCCTCGTATGAGGTGCTGGATGGAACGGTGTCAAAAATCCGTGCAGACTTGGCCAACCATCCAAAGGTGACCAATTTTGAAAGTGACCTGGATCTCAACAAACCCGAATTGCGAATAGAGGTCAATCGTGACAAAGCGGCGGATCTGGGCATTCCGATTGAAACCATCGGGAAGACGTTGGAGGCATTTTTAGGTGGCCGTCGAACGACCATGTTCATGCGGGAGGGCAAGGAATATCCTGTGATTGTGCAGACCCAGGCTCAACACCGCGGGACTCGCTCCGACATCGAGCAGCTCCAGGTCCGAGGCACTCAAGGCGATCTGATCCCTCTCAGCAACCTGGTCACCGTGCGTGAAGCCGTCGCCCCGAAGCAGCTCAATCACTATGAGAAACTGAGAGCGGTCACCATCAGCGCGAGCGTGGAATCCGGCTCAACACTCGGCCAATCACTGGCCTCTTTGGAAGAGCTGGCGAGAAAACACCTGCCTTCCGGCGCCAGCATCAGTTATTCGGGAGAATCAAAAGAATTTAAGGAATCGTCTGGGCACTTGTATGTCACCTTCATCCTTGCCCTGCTGGTGATCTACCTTGTATTGGCTGCGCAGTTCGAAAGTTTTGTGCATCCAGTGACCATTCTGCTGTCGGTTCCTCCTGCAATTGCCGGAGCACTACTTGCGCTGACATTGTGGCAAGGGACTCTCAACATCTATAGCCAGATCGGACTCATGATCCTGATCGGATTGGTGACGAAGAATGCTATTCTCATTGTGGAATTTGCGAATCAGCTTCGTCAGCAGGGTATGGCTGCAGGATCCGCCATCATCGAAGCCTCGGCGCTTCGACTACGCCCCATCCTCATGACGACCGTCGCGACCATTCTTGCGGCACTCCCATTGGCGCTCGCCGCCGGCGCAGGCGCTGCCGGACGACGACATATCGGCCTGGTAGTCATTGGCGGGCTCGTGGTCTCAACCCTGCTCACGCTCTTTCTCGTTCCGGTTTGCTATTCACTCCTATCCCGTGCAACGTCTATTACCTCTCCGGACACCATGCGGGATTGGCCGAGTAGTGAAAATAAATCCTGAAAGACCCCAACCTTTCCCCCTGACACTCCACCATTGGAGAGGGCGTGTTTGCCCCTAACGGCATGGGCGGCACTGCGGAAATTCGGGAACGCTCAGACGCGCTCCTTTCTTTTAGGTCACCCGATGCAGAACTTAACCCAACTTACCAAGCTCTGCGTAACAGTTGATAAGTCAGCGTATCGAAATGTCACATTTACATTAGGCTACCATCTCAAGTGCCACCGTGGTGACTGGGCCTAGTTCGCCGATCCGCACAGTCCCTGGCAGCGCGGCCTCAACGAGAAGTCGGTGTATGAAAAGAGCATGCATCTCATGATGACCACGCTCTAGGTGTCGCTTGCTTGGCCCATAAGACCATCCTGGGCAACTACAGAGGAAGCGCACGTGCGCCAGGGGATTTTTCCATAGCGGAAGCGATCATGGCCTTCCCACGAACGAGAAATCATCGCTCGGTACTTCAATTTTACGCCGAGGACTTTTCGTCCATCGAAGATGTCGAAGAGGAACGATCCAGAGTCTAGAACACACTCTGACAAAACTTGAACGAACCTTCTCCAGGAGTGCGCCGAGTATCACAAATCGATCACCGATATTACGATCATGTAGCCGAACCTCTGGCCTGATTTATCTACGATGGGAGAATAAGCATTGCGCGTGAGGAGGGGAACGTAGAGACCAATGCCCTGTGCACCGCCATTTTCAGACAGACTCGCGCGGGCTGGGTCTCTGTCCATGCGCATTGCTCGCCATATACTATCGAGACGGAGATGAACCCAAATAACAATAACACCATCGGCAATCCCTTCAGCCCTGGGGGATCGTGGAGCTTCAGTCGCGCGGGGAATCCTAACGTGGGGCGAGCCGCCCCCACCAGTCCATACTCGTGGTCCAATGTCGCACCAGTGCTCGGACCTCCCCCCGACTACGACCCCGCCGCCTCCTTTACATCGCAGTCTTCCCCTAGCACAAGCCCGAATGTGCCTGGCAGCAGTCTTGGCCCCTATGGCATCACGCTGCCCCCAAATCATCCCTTGGGCTTTGCAAACCGATGAGTTGAGGGTCTGAGGCGCTAGAAGGATACTATGCGGCTCTGCTCATCATGAATATGATGGCTTCTATTAACAGCAAACGGGGAATCACCAAAGAAGTGAGAAACCGCGAAGACATGGCCCAAATCGTAGAACAAAGCGGAGGCCATGCGAACGGACGGATGCAGTAGCACGGGGCCTCAGATGGCAAGCCTGGAGTAATCGGTTGTCCATCTGGTGGTCCAAAGTTACCTCGGCGGAACATCATGAATTATTTCAATTCGTTGCAAAACATGGCCACGTCCTGAAAAGGCTGGTGTCGACAGTTCGATTCTGTCCCTCGGCACCACATCCCCTTAAAAATATTACTGACATCCAGTTTCATTCGGTCCCTTCAAAAAACCACGATTTCAGCATTGTTCAGTCTATTTCGCCCGAATGGTTGTCCAAAACCAATCTCGGTAAAGCAACATCAGAGGTTCACATCTGTCATTTTTCTCCTCACGAACAACCCCGTTTCAAAGCCCGATTCATTTTTTCACCCCCTCCTCGTCACCGTCCCTGATCGCGAGCAAAGCATGTCTTAGCTCCCGATCGCTATCTGAAATTCCTTGAACTGCTGCAATTTTCCCCATCAAGAAGGCTCAGAGTATCGAACGGTTTCACATGCACTGCCGCAACTTTAAGCCTTGAAGGCCGCGGATCCAACTCCGGAGGAATTCGCCAAGAGGTCTAGCGAATCCGCTCAGTAGGACGACCATCGCCGATTGAAACTTTTCCTTTAACTAGAACAGAAATCGCGGGCGGACATGCGAGGTGCTGACTCACATCTGAGGTGGTACAACTCCCGGCTAGGGACTCGATGGCAGGGGCCATCGAAACGGCTGGCGAGCGTACTCCAGTCACCGGCCTAAGGGAGCCCCAGGGACTGGGGCTATGCGGGGGGGGCAGGAGAGAACAGGAAATGGACGGCTCACACTCCAGAGCAGACAGACCAATCGCCACACAGAGACCTGTGTGAGTACAGCCGTGCCAATGAAACTGTTTCAAACGGCGAGTTTGTCAACAGCCTGCTAGATACGTAGACGATACGTACATTGAGGAAGGCTGGCAGTCAATGAATCCAAACGACACCTCACACGGGTCTCCTGATGGGAATCGGTTATTTCGGCCCCATAGGTTCCGTCAGCGGTTTCCTGCAAGAAAGCCGGCTCCCGTCTTCCTAGTTCATGCCGTTGTGGTGGCCGCGCCCCGATGCACAGGCTCCGGTCATTTGCCCCTTGCCTGTTCCGTTTCAAGGACGAATGCGGTGGTTTTCATCACTGCATCGGGGTTGAGCGAGATGCTGTCGATCCCTTGCTCAACCAGGAACTTGGCGAATTCCGGATAGTCACTGGGCGCCTGCCCGCAGATCCCGATCTTTTTCTTTTTCGCCTTCGCCACCTTGATCACCGTGGCAATCATGGACTTGACCGCCTGGTTCCGCTCATCAAAAAGATGCGCGACGATTTCCGAATCCCGATCCACCCCCAGAATCAGCTGCGTCAGGTCATTCGAGCCGATGGAAAAACCGTCGAACACCTCGGCAAACTGCTCAGCCAGAATGACGTTGCTGGGGATCTCGCACATCACGTAGACCTCAAGACCGTTCTCGCCTCGCGTGAGGCCCTGTTTCGCCATCTCAGCCTGGACCAGCTTCGCCTCCTCCACCGTCCGGCAGAACGGAATCATGAGCTTCACGTTGGTCAATCCCATGTCATTTCGCACCTGCTTCATGGCCCGGCACTCCAATGCAAAGCCTGCCCGGTAGCGCGGGTCGTAGTAGCGAGACGCACCGCGAAAGCCCAGCATGGGGTTCTCCTCGGTCGGTTCATATGGTTTGCCGCCGATCAGGTTCGCGTATTCATTCGACTTGAAGTCGCTGAGCCGCACGATGACCTCTTTCGGATAGAAGGCCGCGGCAATCATTGCAACCCCTTGCGCTAGCTTGTCGACAAAAAACTGCGGCTTGTCGGCATACCCGGCCGTCATGCGCGCGATCTCGGCCTTCACCTGAGGATCATCGAGTCGGTCGAAGTCCAGCAACGCCAGGGGATGTATCTTGATATAGGTGCTGATGATGAACTCTTCCCGCGCGAGGCCCACGCCATCGTTGGGAATAGACGACAGGCCGAAGGCTTCCTCCGGGTTCCCGAGGTTCATCATGATCTTCGTCCTGGGACGTTGCAGCCCCTTCAATTCGATGCGCTTCACCTCAAAGGACAGCTGTCCTTCATACACAATCCCGACATCTCCCTCGGCCGCTGACACGGTGACGAGTTGGCCGTCCTGCAGGGCTTCCGTACCGTGTTCGGTCCCCACCACAGCGGGTAAGTTCAGCTCACGACTGACAATTGCCGCGTGGCAGGTGCGACCTCCGCGGTTGGTGATAATGGCGGCGGCTTTCTTCATGATGGGCTCCCAGTCCGGATCGGTCTTGTCTGTAACCAACACTTCACCCTCCTTGAACTGCTGGAGGTATTGGGCATTCTTGATCACCCGGACCGGACCCGAGGCAATCTTCTCCCCGACACTCCGTCCTTTCACCAGTACCCGACCCCGCTGCGTCAGGCGGTAGGTCTCCATCGTGTCGCGGTCTTTCTGCGATTGCACGGTTTCCGGTCGCGCCTGGACGATGAACAACTCGCCGGTATGTCCATCCTTGGCCCACTCCATGTCCATCGGACTCGGCCGGCCCTTCTTTGCGGTATAGTGGTCCTCAATCACACAGGCCCACCGCGCCAAGGCAAGAATATCCTCGTCGCTCATGGCAAACCGGGCGCGGTCATCCGGAGGTACCGGAACGTTCTTGACCATCTTGCCGCCGCCCACATCATAGATGAGCTTGAACTCCTTGCTTCCCATCATTTTCTGCAGAATCGGACGGAAACCCTGCTTCAGCGTCGGCTTGAACACGTAGTACTCGTCCGGATTCACTGCGCCCTGGACGACATTTTCCCCCAATCCATAGGCCGCGTTGATCAAGACGGCATCCTTGAATCCCGTTTCGGTATCGATGGAAAACATCACGCCTGACGTCGCCAGATCAGAGCGCACCATGCGCTGGACGCCGATCGACAGGGCGATCTTCAGATGGTCGAATCCTTTGTCCACACGGTACGAAATGGCGCGATCGGTAAACAGCGAGGCAAAACATCGTTTGCACGCGTCCAGCAATGCCTGATGTCCTTGGACATTGAGGTAGGTCTCCTGCTGGCCGGCGAAGCTCGCATCAGGGAGATCTTCGGCCGTGGCGCTGCTCCGGACCGCCACGTCCACCAGATCGTGACTGCCGTCGCTCAGCCGATCGTAGGCTTCGGTAATCGCCTGTTGGAGGTGCGCCGGGAGAGTCACTGCCAGAATCGCTTCCCGCACATGCCGACCTTTCTGCCGCAGATTTGCGAGGTCCTGGGTATTCAGGCTTTGAAGAATGTCTTGGATCTTCCGATCCAGGTTGGTCGCGCGAAGAAACTCCCGGTAGGCATCCGCAGTAATGGCAAAGCCATTCGGCACCTTCACTCCTTGTGATGCCAACTCGCGATACATCTCACCCAGCGAGGCATTCTTCCCTCCGACGAGCGGAATATCCTCGATGCCGATGTCTTCGAACCAGCGAATCGAGGACAGGACCTTTGTAACCGATGCCATGGAGCACCTCACAATGTGGAACGTTGTTTAGCGAATTCTCTGTTTGAATAGGGAGCGTGTCATCCCGCCCCTCAGGACACATCGCGAGCCATGCAAAAGCCTCCCGGTGCAGCCTCTCATGAGCGATAGGCCGATCACCCAAAGTCGGTGTCCTAGAGGACATACAGCCTCACCTTGCTTCCTTTACTCGCCTAGGGGCCGGACCGTCGGAACCACCACGAGCTTCCCGTCTTTGAGCTCCACACGAGCCGTCTCGCCGTCCCGTAGCTCACCCTTCACAAGCGCATAGGCGATTGGTGTTTCGAGATCCTGCTGGATCAATCGCTTGAGTGGGCGCGCGCCGTACACAGGATCATAGCCGCGTTGAGCGAGGTCCGCCTTCGCCTGAGCCGTGAGTTCAAGGGCAATCCTCCGCTCGGCCAGACGCTCTTCCAGGCGAGCCAACTGGATATCCACAATCGTGACCAACTGCGCCGTGGAGAGCGGATGAAACACCACCGTCTCATCCACGCGGTTCAAGAACTCCGGGCGGAAGTGCCGGCGGAGGTCAGACATGGCCACCTTCTTCATCTCTTCATAAGGCATCTGTCGCTGCTGAGCCTCCAGGATGTCCTGACTTCCGATATTCGAGGTCATGATCAGCACCGTATTTTTAAAGCCTACGGTGCGGCCATGCGAGTCGGTCAGGCGGCCGTCATCCATCACCTGGAGCAACACATTGAACACGTCATGGTGCGCCTTCTCGATTTCATCGAACAGAATCACTGAAAACGGCCGACGGCGGACCGCCTCTGTAAGTTGGCCGCCCTCTTCATATCCCACATAGCCGGGCGGAGCGCCGATGAGCCTGGCGACGGTGTGTTTCTCCATATATTCCGACATATCAATGCGAATGAGATTGGCTTCATCATCGAAGAGTGTTGCGGCCAAGGCGCGTGCGAGTTCAGTTTTTCCGACTCCGGTCGGACCCAGAAACAGGAATGAGCCGATCGGCCGGGAGGGATCCTTAATTCCCGACCGGGCGCGTATCACGGCATCTGCCACGGCCCAAACCGCCTCCTCCTGACCGACCACACGCTTGTGCAGGAGGTCCTGCAAATGCAGCAGTTTATCCAACTCACCTTGCACCAGCCGAGCGACGGGAATGCCGGTCCAGCGGCTGACGACCTCCGCGATGTCATCTTCATCCACTTCCTCTTTCAACAGCCGGTGTCCGTTTTGCTTCTTCACCAGGTGCTGTTCCTCTGCGGCGAGTTGCCGCTCCAGCTTGGGCAATTCGCCATACCGCAACTCCGCGACCCGGTTC
>CAZBNV010000007.1:0-101923 GCA_964493335.1 uncultured Nitrospira sp. | reverse complement strand
AGTTCACCGCATCAAACAAAGCATGAGCCGCAAAGGCAATTGCTGGGATAATGCCGGTGTCGAAAGGTTCTTCGGGACACTCAAGTGCGAGCTCGTGTACCATCGGCGTTACGTGACTCGTGAAGAGGCCACGCAGGATATCTTCGAATATATCGAGGTGTTCTATAACCGGAAACGCCGTCACTCAACGCTCGGCTATGACTCCCCAGCCGAGTTTGAAGCGAGGATGGCTGTGGCGTAACCAGGTGTCCACGGAATTGGGGGAAGGTCAGGTAGCCCCCACCTTAGTCTTATGAAAGGAGGAGAAAGCGATTATTCGCCTGTAGCACTTATCACCTGTGCGAATACATGTATTGGGGCAGTAAGGGACGATGACGTATGAGCCCCGGCACTGCGGACGCAAAAAAATTCCGCCCATCTCGAGGTGGAGGAAACACCCTTTGCGCACGGGGGGCGAAGAGGGCGGAACGCGCCATCGAAGAAGAGTGTCTTAAGCGATTAGGATGGTCCGGACCGTGGGGCTCCGGTCTTGCACAGTGACAACGAGCTGATCTCCCCCGCGAGATTCACCTTAAGGAAGGAAACCTTTCTGTCCAAAACAAAGAAATCCCCTCTGACCTTACGCCCAAAGTAGGGCGCGTAGGCTATTCAGAGGATTTCAGCATAACGGCGCTATTTAATTCTTTTCCAGTTTCCCGCGTCGAATATATTATTTCTCACTTCATAACTCTCAATGATGTGGAACTTGTTGGTTTTCTCTTCGTCCAACGGTGGTGCAGTGATATTGAAAACACGTCCCCGCTCTTCGACGTTGGTCTTAGTCTGGTCAGGAAGCACCTCTCTGCATGTCACATCCGTGGAGCAGACTAGAGATGGCACATCGGGAGTCGAAAGAAACGAATCCGACTGGCTCAACCTTCCCTTGGCGCCAAAATCTTTCACGAGGAGAAGAGACTGCAGAAAGCCTGCTGAAGCACGCTGTTGCCAACCTTCGGGGACCATCTTCACGAACTCAGGCGGAAACATTGGATTGTCGACCACCCACCCGTGGTCTGACACCACTACAATCTTGGTGGCGTCATAAACACCTATTTCTTTCATCCGCGCCAGCAGCGCCCCCACTTCTTTCAGCGCGCACACCGTTTCAGTGAAAGTGGTTGCGTATTCCGGCTGAAGTTTACACTCATTATTTAAGGCTTGTGGAGTATGAGGGATCGATAACTGGATGAACTTAAAGGTCTTGGACAGGCTGTCGGCGTTACTCTCGCGAGCGAGCACCCTGAGGAAACCCCATTCCCTCGCCTTATATGACTTTGCAATCATCATCGGTGAATTCGCGCCACGATAGCCGCCTTTATCATAAATCCAAGATTTCAAGATGAACGGCGATGCCTTAAGGAAGCTGACCATGGTTAGCATGAGTGGAAAATTTGAGTCGGCATTATAGGACACAGAAGCGTCTTCCTGATTGCGATAGTGGATACCGTACGGAAGTGTGAAAGTACAATGCACCCGTTTGTCTAGTCTTTCACACCCACCGGACCCGGCAGGATTCACATAAGTGACCTGGTAGCCCTTCGGAATAAACGCGTCGGTATACACGCCGTAAGCCGCATTGATTGCGCTCCGCAGTGACTTCTCAGTCCGATTATTTATCTCCCCGACCGTATACTTGTGGCCTCCAAGCAGCGTGGCGATCGAGCCCCAGGTACCGGCGTTGGTTGTGAGCATGTTGGGATACCAGACGAATCCCTCGTATTCCTTCAGCACTTGGGATGCCTCATTTTGTATTCTCTTGATATATCCCCCGGGAAATCCATCGAGCATGATGATCAAGACATTTCGGTCCCGAGAAAAGCCAATGATGTCGGCGTGATCGACAGGCAGACCATCACCTTCGACTACTGGGGGGGCTTTCGCACCATAGAGATCAACCGCAGTCATCGATACAGAAGTGACCAACATCGCGACGACAACGTAGGTCACATTGTTCCTATAGTTGATTGTCGTATAGGAAGTCAGGCCAAACAGCAGAACCAGTAGTGCTATCTCCCCGACGATTTCGTATTTGGTCCGTGTCAGCGCTGCGGGAAAATCTAACATGAACTGGTCCATGAGCCCCACATCCTTTAGGCCAATGCCGGAGTATACGACCAGACTGACTGACGAAAAGACAGACAGCAGCGTCAAACCATTGCGAGCCGATTTATCCGCGAGGCCGTAGAGGGTCGTGAGAGTTAGGGCGACGGCAACAAAATAGAAAAGAAGTTGGCCAGTTACGTTGTAGACCCCGCCGACAAAATCCTGCGAGGAAATATACACACTTACCGGGTTGGCAATAAACAAGACAAAAAGGCCCAGATAGGTACTGCTCGCGAATAGCCAGTGGTCCTCCGGCATTGTCCTCAATATCCGGACCTCATTACACATGGGTGAGCCGAACAGTAAGATCAATAGCGCTAAGAGAAGGACCGCAAGGGTGAGTCCCACGCTACGCGTGGCAGATGCCTCATCCGGTTTGAACCAGACGCGCTCGCTGGAGACGGAACTGTTAGACAATGGTGCTAAGCGCTGTCCATCGGCTTGCGCCCTGAACTCCCCACTGTTACTCAGTGAATCGGGAACGACATTTAATTTGGACAGCGACGAGACATTAATGAGTACGAACGCCGCCCATAACAGCCCTATCAGCATGACATTTAGTTTTTGCCGGAGGTTTCTTTCTGTCCCAGCAGGCCGTCGCAGCAAAGGCATAATGCACAGGTAAGCAAGAATGGCGATGCTCAAACCGATAGCGGTCATTGAGGCCAGCCCATTCTTGTGTAGGAAGCCCTCAGCTATCGCAGAGTACCTTACTGGGGGATGCACTAATAACTGCAAGCCCACGACGAGGAAAAACAGAGCGAAATTGAAACTCGTTGAAAGCTTGATAAGCCGGGCAAGTTGGCCCCGGCATTCAGCGAACCGTGCGAGAATGGTCTTGCCGCCTTCCGTTGCGACACTTCCCTCGCCGGCCTCAGGCGAAAGAATAGGTGGTGACAATGCATGCGTTCTCTGCAAATTTGGCATTGAGAGAGTTACTCGCGAAGATTTCACCGGTTGTGTCGGATTGAACAAAGCGATCCGAGCCAGTGAAAGCAAGCTGTTGAAGGTCCAGTACAGCAGAAGGCCCGTTGGCGAGTTGTACAGCAGTATAAGAAAGAGGAGTGCCAGAAACAAAGGTTGAATCTTTTCCTTGAGGCTGAGTTGCTTGGTATATACAAAAGCGGCGAGCAAGTTAGCGCCCGTCATCACAAACGGTAGCAGATTGATTCCCCAGAGCAGCTTGTCAGGCTTGCCTAGATCTTCAAACAACAGGAAGGAAGCTCCCTCTAGGGGCTGATAGTGAGAGAGCAACTGATAAGCAGCGATCCAGAAGGGCAATTGCAGAAGCAGCCCCAAACTGCTTCTCATGGCGAAAATCGGGTGGTAGCCCGTTTGACGATACAGTGTATGAATCATGGTATAGCGCTCTTCTCCGGAGAACGCTTTTTTGAATTCCTGAAGTTTTGGCTGGAGAATCAGCTGGACCCGTCGTTCAGCTTCTTGCCATTTTTCAGCAAGCTGAAAGAGCGGGAGAAGGGCCAGATTGATGAGCAGGCTGAGGGCAAAAATAGAGACCCCGTAGCTGCCGAGCGCCGCATAGGTTGCCGACAATACAAGGTGCATAACAGTTTCGATGGGAGCAATGAGAACTTGGTAAAGTATGGTCATGTCTTAATCAACCAGGGTGTGGATAGTAAAAATCAGTTGCTTGAGAATTATCACAGATTCAATGTGGCCATCGCGTTACTGCCACGCGTACATCCTCAACCCGTAATGTGCCATGTGTGAGAGGTGGTCTCAATTGGGAGCGCACAGGGTGCAAATACGAAGACGTTGTGAACGCATTTCCTGGACGCGACAGTCCCTAGCCCCAATAAATGTTCGAGGATAGAAGAGGAGTAAGTCTAAAAAGCTGGTACCTACTTGTTCACTCTCTTAAAGCTAGACTTCCAGAATGACAATCCGTGGCCTTCCGACTTCTATCGTCCGGCTACTTCTCATATTTCGTCAAGGAGAGAAACAGCCAGATGCCGTCGTTGGATACACCACCTTTTTGGAGTTTATACATCCAGCGGCCCATCGTAGACTTCTCATGGTCGACACAAATCAGAGACTCAATGCCGTCCGCCAGCAAGCTTGCGGATGTAATGTCGAATTTGTCGGCAGCCACAGCCATGAGTTCGATAAAGGAATGAAAAGAAGCCAGAGGAATTCGCAGCCAGATGGCTAACTGCCCTCCAGGCTTCAGCACTCTTCCCGAGTCGGTGAGGATCTTCCCATACAGGTTGGAAGGTCTAAAAATCCCCGACTCGAACGTGGCCTCGGCGATGCGGTGTCCTTCTTTTACCACCATCCAGGGAGGAAGTATCAGAACCGTGTCGTAGCTGGAATCGGGCACATTCGCCAACACATCTTGAACCTGCCACTCATCGCACTTTCGAAAAAGAGGATGCTTCTGTATGCCGTCGATGTGCGGGTTGATGTCAGTGAAGAGGACTTTTTTCGCTTTCTTCGTAATGGCACACAGGCCCACGACTCCGCTGCCACAACCCAAGTCGATGACGTTTTTATCGGCCACCTTAATCTTCTCAGACAACACCAGATCAACGAGCTTGTGACCGACGATACTTTCGATTGGATTGAACACGTGCTCATTGACGGTGAACGCAAACTGTCGCTTCTCCTGCCAAAACAAATCGACCACGACGGTTTTGGAGCTCATGGCCTTATGTTTGCCCACGTAATCCATGGGAACAGGACCATGGTCTTGGGTTTTGCTTTGCATGAACACCGGAGGTTTAGGCCAACTCATTGCAGATCCTTTCTCCGCTCAGACTCTTTCAACGTGAGAAACCTGTGCACAACTGTTAGCCAGCCTGTTTGTTGATGATTTCATCGCGGATTCGCAGCAACTCATTGGCCACATGCTGGGCAGCGCAGCCAAAATTTGCGACAGATTCATCGCGAAGGCGACGAATCTTCTCTTTTCTATCAGTCCTTCCAAATTCTTGCTCTATTATCTTCGGCAAGATATCTAGTTCATTTTCCTCCACTCGTTTTCCAATGGTATCGAGGACGTCAACCTCCCAAAGCTCCCAGGGCAGATCTGCAGCTTCTGAACCGAGCTTGTTCAAGGCAAATTTCAGAGTGTAGACCGGTTTCTCAAATAAGAAGGCGAAGTCAAACACCATTCCGGAAAGATCCGACACCGTCACGCTGGCTCGCGCCATGGATTGCGTACCATCTTTGGCGTTGTCCCATTCGAGATTGGGATAGTCTCTGAGCTGGTCCCTCAGGGTATCGAGCATCTCCCGTTCCGAGATATAGCTTTGCGGGTGAGGTCGAACAATAACTTTCCATTGCTTCTGCAATAGGGGAATGAGGACTCGTGCGCCGAATTTCTTCAGCAGTCCGTTCAACCCCCACGTCGGGGCCACCAGCACGGTCATATGGTCTCCAGCAAGCGGCGCCGCATCTAGTTCCTTCAATTGCCTATGCATCTCGTCATAATAGAGACAGCCGGTTTTGGGGAGGAGCTTGCGCCGCGTTCCGCGCAGTTCTTCAAGTTTTCTGAGTGACTTGCTCTGATGATCCCCACTTATGAAAATCGAATCGAAATAATCGAACGAGTACTGTTTGTAAGTGCCGACGTCTGTAGGAGCATGAATCAGGTGGGCATAGTGTCGTACACCTTTTGAGCGTTTAATCTGTAGTACATCCAACCCTGGCGTGGTCATGGCACAGACGTCCGCCTCTAGAATCGTCAGGTGCGCGTAGGCTTTGGTTCCAGTACCGATATATTTGGTGCTGATAAACTCCGATGAATACAACAGCCCGGGGTCTTCTTCATCGGATGTCAGATAGGCGCACTTTTCTCCACGGGCGGCAAGCTCATCAATGACAGGTTTGAACGTATTCCAGTAGTGTCGTCCCTCTGAATAGAACACCAATTGGTGCTTTGTCTGATCTTCCTTCGCCGTCCTGCCAAAGAGTCCCAATACCGTGCGCCGGCCCTTGTAAAAAAGTCCTTTCAGGAAAAACAGCAGGCTTGCTAGCAACCCCACTAACCCCGCAATCAGCATGCTGCCCGAGCCTGGATCAAGATAGGCATAGGCAGGCTGAGAGAGGCTGGTGAGCAAAAGCAGGCAAATAAGAGCAATCATTCGCATATCGAGTCTCCTTCTAATGACTCTATCCAGTGGGTTGGTGATTGCCCATCTGAAAACTCACAATGCCGTAGGATCCCGCACGTCAAAAATTCCCAGCCTGAACGACATCCTCCAGACTATTGATATCCAGCCAATGGCCGACCGTATACAGGACTCGCACGGGGTATTCTCGCTTCAGAAGTTCCTGAAGCAGGTGCGGAATCCCTGCCTTTCGGTTTGCCGGATCAGCCAGGATTTCCACAATGAGATCGTTGATCCGACTGGCCGCGGCGGGAGACACCTTAAGAAATCCCATCCACACCCCATGAACCGATTCGCGTGGAATCTTATCTCCCAACTGTTTGAGATAGATCTTGGCGTTAAACGCTTTTCGAGAATTCGGTAGCGTGCACTCAGCAAAACCACCCAAACGGGCATAACTGGTTTGGTCCTGCCAGTTACTGTCGACAAAAATCACGCAATTATCCTGCTCCTGACACAGCGCCTGCGGAATATACTTATTGAATAACACGTCCCCGTAAGAAATGATGGTCGGCTGGAAATGCCCTTTCCTGGATTGCAAGGCCTGCGACAGAGACGCCAACTCGCCGGTCTCAGAGAATTCGCTATTGTCGATATACGTCAAATTCGGGAGGTTCACGGCCTCCTTTTTATACCCGCGAACAACAAGAATATCCTTGATCCCCACGGCATTATACGCGTCGACGATGTGAGAGAGGATCGGCGCGCCCTGCACTTTGACCATCGTCTTTGGTTGCTCTTCTGTCAGTTCCCCCAATTCCTCACCCCGTGAGGCGGCAAGCACCACTGCTACCGTGCCCTCGGCACCTCGGGGCAGATAGCGTTCCTCGGCATCCAGCAGTTCCGCGGCATTTTGCAGTCGAAATATTTCCGAAACAGGCACTACCTTGTCCTCAATGGAGAGCAGGTTTTCACTCTGCTTCAAGGCTCGTGCAGTTTTTTGCATGATGGCTACGGCGGCCCGCAGCATGTGATTGGCCCAAATCACCATCGAAAACCCATGCTGCCGAAACACGTCAGTAGGCGTGGAATAGTATTTGGTAGGAACAATCACGACTGGGCAACGACTGCCCCATTCCCGTTTAAATGCGAGGATTTCGTCAGGCACCGAAAGGGCACTGTGAATGAGAATCCCATCCGCCCCCGCCTGACGATACGCCTCGGCCCTCCGTAGGGCTTCCGCTAACCCCCAGCCGCAGATGAAGGCCTCCACTCTGGCAATAATGCAAAAATCAGGGTCGGTCTGCGCGTCTTTGCCCGCCTTAATTTTGCCGCAAAATTCCTGCATGTCCGCTAGGGGCTGCGCGTCCCCCTTGAGAAAACTATTGGTTTTGGGGAACAGCTTATCCTCAATGCAGACCGCGCCGATATTGCGTTGTTCAAGCTTGCGGATCAGTCGCTGCATGTTATTGAAATTGCCATACCCCGTGTCGCCATCCAGGAGAATAGGAATTCGGGTGGCATCGGACATGAACTCCAGGTCCTCCAGCACCTGGGTCCAGCTGGCTTCATTATTATCACGGACTCCAAATTGAGCAGAAATGGAGAGTCCGCTGGCCCAGATGCCCGGAAATCCCGCCTCTTCGACAATTTTTGCACTGAGTCCGTTATGAGCCTCACAGATGAATTCCAGCTGTTCAGAAAGCAGAAGATTTTTGAATTGGCGGGTTTTAGTCTGCGTTTGACTTGAATTCATGGGCGAAAAAACCTTTCCCAAAAAGATTTCACGCTGTGCTTAGGATCTGCGCCTTCATGAGCGTTTCTGAACAGCTCGCCGTTCAGGAAGGAACCGCTCCCACATCTTTCCATTAGAATGCAGTGATCTAATCACTCTTCCAGGACTGTCCGAATTTCCAAGGCCAGCTCCTCTGGACTCTGCGAGTGTCGTTGGCTGAATACACCATTGCACGTAAATGGCATGATAACTACAATTGAGTCGCTGAAAAAACATTCATGGCACAAGCGTTGCCGCGAAACTATGCAAGTATTTCAAGCTCATATAGGATAATGTTTCATGAGTTTCAATCCGGGCACCCAGCGATGTCTGGGCATAGTAGTTGCTCAAACATCCGTTCAGCAAAGAAGAACTATTTTGATTCTCGATTCTTTCCTAAGACGCCCGAAGGGAGTTTCTAACCCGGAGAACATCCGACATTTGAAGGGAACAATAAGATGAAAGAAAACACCAGGGGGCCATTGTGGCTAATGTTAGGATTGAGTCTTGGAATAGCCATTATCTTCGCAAATACTTCTGAGGCCGCATGCAGCGGGAGTGGGCAAACGTGGAGTTGCCCCGCGGGCAGCATTCCAGCTGAAGTACAAACGGCCGTCAATAACGCCAGCGACGGTGCCACGATTACATTCGCGGCGGGCGCCTACTCGTGGGGCACATCCATCAATCTGTCCAACAGCAAAGGCGTCACGCTGATCTGTGAGATGCAGGGCAGCTGCGGTGTGACAGTGGGCGGGAGCTTTATCATTCAGCTTGTCTTCAGCGGGACCAATACAAATTTGTACAGAGTCTCGGGCTTCACCTTTCAGAACGCCTCGTCTTACTACACCCTGGCCTTTTATGGATATGGCGGAACGGCAGGATCTCCTTACAAAGCGACGAACGTCCGCATTGATCATAATACCTTTCAAAATTACAGCGCGAATATCGTCGCAATTCTCTTTGGGGAGAATACCAGCGTGAGCGTGACCTACGGGCTGGTCGATCACAACACGATGACGGGAACGAACAACGCAGAGCTTGCGGTCTTGATCGGCGCTGAGTGGTCCTCCCCTCCTGAAGCCTCCTATCAAGGCACGGCGAACGCCATGTATTTCGAGGACAACACGTTGGCCTTTACCAAATTAGGAACGGGCGGGACCCCGTGTATTGACTCCTGGGGGGGGGCCTCGGTTGTCATTCGCCATAACGCGATGACCAACTGCTTGACGGCGTCCCATGGCGTGGTCCACTGGGGCGGGCCCTGGAGCTATGAGGTATACGCGAACACCTTTGCGGTCGATGCAGGAGGGGGCTTATTTCTCGACGGCTACCGGCTGTTCCACCATCATGGTTCTGGCGAGTTCATCGCTTTCAACAACACCTTCACGGCCTATAGCGGCAAAAGTACCAATGCTCTTGCCATGACCCATTACCGAACCGCCACCCCGGCAGCAGTAGGCTATGCCGACCCTCCAGGACGCTGCGATGGCACCAAGGTGAAAGACGGCAATCGTTCACCAATCGGCACCTACTACGGGTACCCCTGCTGGCGGCAACCGGGACGGAATGGCAAGGCGGATCTCAAACCGATGTATGTCTGGAACAATCGCTGGTCTGACAACCTGGCAAGGATCGATATGGCGGTTGAAAATCCAGGAGGCGCAACCAATCCTTCCATTGGGTACCACATAGCTGCGAACCGTGACTACTACAACGCCGTTTCGAACGCTGCACAAACCTCGGCAAACAGTCCATTCAATGGCACGGCTGGCATGGGATTTGGCACGCTCGCCAATCGCCCGGTAACCTGCACAACTGGAACGGAGGCGGGCGGCGGAGTCGGTTATTTTGCCACCAATGAGGGCTCACAGGGTACCCTATATCGTTGCTCGGCGACGAACACCTGGACTACTCACTATACCCCCTATACCTACCCACATCCCTTACAAGCACTAGGAGGAGGAGGTACAGCCACTCAGCCTGCTCCGACAAATCTAAGAGTTCAATAACTTGTTTTGCGGAAGTATCTCCAGTGGAGTTCGAAGGAGGAGATTACCATGTATCCGGTTTTGGAAAGGTCGCGTGCCGCCGCGCGAGAACTCTAGCGCTTCTTAGGCATATAGCAGGGGATGGCCTATCCTACTCAACCTAGCGCAATAGAACCTCTCGCTTAAGAAAAAGTGACCCTGTATAACCAATCCATGGCATGCGATTTTTCTCGAATCTCATGCGCTACTCTCACCGCAATGATCGTCGTGGCGAAGGCTCCGACGAAGGACGTAACCAGCAACGGCCAATGATCCAAATCGAGATACAGTAAGCCCCTGTGCAGTAATTGCAACAACGCAATTTGAGCTACGTATCCAAAGAGAGAATATTTCCCAAGTAAGATCATTAAGTCTCGGGTACCACCCCAGGTCACACTCTTTACGCCTACCAGATATATCAGCATCACGGAAAGTGATACGCCAATGGCTAGCAGTAAGTAGTTTACTTCCCAGATACTTACCGCAACTATATAGCCCATGTTGAGGCACACAATGACAGAGACGTAATCGACCCAGGCATCTATTTTGTCCATTGGATAAAACCCAGCAAGGACACCCAACAATCCGATGCCCAAAAGCATGAGATTGGGACCCGAAAAACCGTGAAGCTCCAGAAATGCAACAAGAAGGAACAACGCGGCACAAACCAGATGAATTGCATGCCTATATACCTGGCCTATCAAAAAGATCCCGGCTGACAACAGAAGAAGATAACTGATTGGGACAAGAATTCCGAAGGCGGCCTTAGCGTTTCCGGAAGTATAGATGGTCGCGGCATCGCTTATAAAGCCATCAACGCCGGGCATCGCACTTCTATAACTTCTCGCAAAGAATATATTTGCCACTACATTTAAAACCGTGAACAATGCCAAAAGCTTCAACCCTCTTACGATCAGTCTAGTATAGAGGCTAGAAGTGCTGAATCCGTACTTTGCCGGGTAAATATTTGCGATCAGAAATCCTGCAATAAAGATAAATGATGGGGGCAAGAATCTTAAGTACGTGAAAACAGTTCCACCGACAGCCACAAAGTAATTGATCCAGTGATACAGGACCATGAACAAAAGGAGTACGCCCTTAGTAAAATCCAACGCTTGATTGCGATCGCTTCTATTCTCTAGACCGTACATCCCGGCTGTATCCCTTAATTCCAAAAGAATGTTAGAGGGAAGACATTTGTGACCGGGAGAGTTGACCACGATATTCCATGATGCTGAACAGCGTCACAAACCACAAGGCACCGATCTTGTTGAATGATGCTTCGGAATAGTTGTGGACCATAGCCGTGAGTAAGATGACGAGCCGAATGCTGCCGTCGGGAAGGCCGAGCGCAAGTTTCGTCCTTATCCGCACATATGTCGAAAGGAGGAGAATTAGCAACAGTCCGACTCCTATCAGCCCCCCATTCAAATAAGTCTCAATATATCCGTTATGTGCTTGAATGATGCCAGCGGTCGTATCGGCTAATTGTTTCATCCGTTCACCCGCCCAAAATGTATTAAATCCTTGACCCGCCAAAGGGTTGTCCTGGAATTCAATCAAGATCGGCCAAATATCGGTGCGGGTAGTCAGGGTCGGGTCACGGTTCACACTCGCCAAGAGTGTTTCCTTGATATCGATGAACGAGTCGAACACCAATAAAACAGCAGCGGCGCACAAGCCAAGTGCTTCGATTCGCCTCGGATTGTATTGCACAGAGGGGAATTTAAAAAATACTATGAGCAACCCAGTTCCTAACACGGCACAGATCAGTGAGGTCTGGCTGTCAATGATCAGTAATAGATACCAGCACATCGAGAGCACCAGTACACGGGAAGCAAATGATGCCTTCTCCATTCTATATCGGTATTGGTCTCGTGAATCGAACAGGTCCCACAAAAGAAAGAGTGCCGATACTAAGACGAGGGAACCGAGTTCATTCTTGTGTGTCGTCACACCCACATACATAAGGATATTTTGTTTGTAGCCCCCCCAACCTCGCCCCCAACCAGGATAAAATCGTATGAGCACGACAGACAAAGGAATGCATAGATACGCGACCCTCACACAGACGGCCTTAATGGTTTCACTTGGTGCCCTGTCCGTTAAAACAAGTAACACCATGAAGATGTAGCCAAGATCCTTGACCAACCGTTTGAAGGTAATAAGCGGATAATCGGACCACAGAATGCTCATGGACCAGAACAGGTAAAATACGAACAGCCACGGATTGTCCCTGACCACGGCCGTCCAGCGGATTCCTCTCCGCAGCAGCACAATCACCCCAGCAGTGATCAGGATCAGATTGAATAGCGCTTCAGCTGGGTTCCCCTCATCTCTGGAAATCGGCCCTTCCAAGCCGAGCCACACAGACAAGGGACGTGATCCCTGAATAAAGACCCATGTCATTACGATCCAAACGCCGGAGGAAACCGAGGCTCGCTCTTTCGCATCGCGATAAAAGATCCAGAGAAGCCAGAGACTAAACGTGAAGAGAGCTATGAAACCCATCATGACAACAGACGTCCGTAGGAAGACGGCCTATCAGGCTGGTTGCTTTAGTAGAAGCCTCTTGACAGACTGCGCCACCGATAACAACCTTGGACTTGTGCTTAGATGATTATCCCGGATTTCTGAAAGTCTTCTTCTCATGAACGTTTTCAACATGTATTGAAACCCCTTTGGCGGATGAGCCAGACCAATGTCATTACGGCTAACAATAGCAAACTCAGCAAATCTTTGCGGACCCAAATCAAATGAAAAGTGGATGTGGTCACCATCTACGAGAGTCCAGGGCCAAGGTTTTCCATCTAAGAGAAGATGCTCTATCGGTTCGTGGGTAGAATTCTTTTGTACGACCGAATAATGGCGGGCTATGTCAGATCTGTTTTCAATCCGCCCAGAAGGTGAATAGGCTAGGACGTGACAATCGTCAGGTGATGTAAATCGTTGAAGCATCGAATCTTCCACAGTAGCCTGCAAATTGGTCCATTCAATTTTTGAGTCAATCGAGTTAATGCGCGAAACAAGCTCCGCGATGCGTTTGAAATCCTTAAACACAGCATGATGTTCCACTATCAAAACCGGCTTGCCGAACAAAAGGTTGAAGGCGATGTCCGGTGACGTGAGATCATCCACATATTTCCTTAGAAAAAGCGGTAAGCCGCCGTACTTCATTACGGCTGGTTGTATCATGTCCACAATACGAAGCGCTGAGAACTTTTCCCCAAGCGGGAGATGCTCGGTGTTCACCGCCGCCAAGAAATTGTTTGCTCTGAGAGCCTTCATGGCTGAGACAGAAAACTTACCTTGCGGGAATACCATGACTTTGTCGCATCGGATCCGGGAGAACTCTTGGTGTTTCACCATACGTTTCATAGCGACAATCAGCAGGCTATTGAGATGTTTTAGATCTTTTTCCGCGAATTCTGCAGACGTATGGTCATTCCCATGAAAACAAAGTGAATAGCGATTTGAATTCTCTCGAAACATCCGTGCAACATCGGATGAATTTCTCCGGTAATTATAGGGTATGAAAGCAATGCTTGTATGGAATCCAGAAACGTCCATGAGTTTCAGCACGCACTCGAAGTTCATGAAGCCATATCTTTTTCGCAAAAGTGGATCATCAATAATCAATGTTGCGTGGTGTCGGACCGAATGCCAGCAGGTCTCGCCAAATATATGATGGAATAGCATCACCGGAGGAACCAATCGAGAAAAATGATCGGCTACACGAAAATCGTCCACTTGAGTATCCAGATTGACAATGTCCTTCGTTGCCAGAAAAAAGATCTGGGTACTACAGCTTGACACGCTTGCAAAGAAGCTCTCCCCGCCGATCGAAATGAGTGTCCGGGCGTTAGAGTCCTTCGAATTAGCCAAGAGAATGCTATCATTCTCCACGTTAATCGGGCCGAACACGAGGCTCGAGAATGCCCCGCAAATCTCTTTACTTTCAGCAGCGATTTCGTAAGAAAGTCCGGATCCTGGAGCCGGACGGACCGATGTGAAATGGCCTCCCGAAATCCGGTAAACGGTACTATCCGTGACGGGGTCTGATTGCAGTCCATGAACAAAGAGAAACGGAAAACGCGAAACCAGGTACGAGCCCAGTTCCGCAGGAAATTCCTCCATAGCTAGCCATGCCTTGAAGACCTGGGGATTAACGACAAAACAGCAATTGTTCTCGCGCAACCGTCCTTTGAGATATTCGGACGGATCAGCATGCACCCTTTCGAGTCGCACTGTCTCACAGACCACGCCAATGAATTCAGCTAGGCAGACAAGCCGTCTATCTTCTGGCCGCAGCTCGTCAACAAAGGGCACGACAAGTTTCAATGTACTCTGCATACTCCCTCTTATCCGGGATCGTGCCAAATCATTCTCTCTGTGTTTTAATTTGCCCGGAGGCGACGGGTTTAAGGTGTCTAGAGAATTCCTTCATTGTGGTAGCTATAGAGAGCGGGACGGAACAGCAGGCCACTGGGACTGCGGGATTGCCTTGCGCGATCGTCATGGGGGGTATCGACTTCGTCACTACGCTTCCTGCTGTGACCACGGCACCGTGCCCGATGACTACATTGGGCAGGATGATTACTCCGGGGCCTAAGAAGGCATCCCGTTCGATTTTCACGCCCTGAGTTTCCAAGAAATGAGCAATGACGGTGGCGCGCATTCCGATGGACACACCATCCGCGATGGTAATCAAATGAGGACGAGAAGTGTCCAAAATAACATCATAGCCAATCCAAACGTCCTTACCAATGTTGACTCCCCGCATCCGATGTAACGCAATGCGCAGTGTGCGACCACCAGGCAATACCCGTGCTAGTAGCTGGAAAAGCCGGTTTGTGATGTCTCGAAGCAGATTGGGACACACTTATTCCTTCTCCTTATCGCTAGTGTCCTCCATTAGCCGATCTAACCAGTACCCGGCGCACGAGTAGAGCCATGCCTTTGAAGATACTCTTGGACAGCTCCAAAGGTGATCAACTCCGGGAGGTCCAGAGGATCAATTTCGACTTTGAATTCTTCTTGCAGAACTGCCACGAGAGTTACCGCTGTCAATGAGTCCCAGGCCGCGAGCGTCTCAACGCTGGAGTTCCTGATTTCATCAGCAGACAGATGCGGAAATACAGATGCAAAACAAGGGAGTAGACGGTCCTCAATATCAGTCATTGACTACCTCTTCTACACAGTGAAATAAATCTGGAGTTTTCACCAGGAACTCTGCCCTGGTAAGCTGTGGCCGTCCATCTGGTGGGAAGCCGAGCAATTCCTGGAAGAACTGTTGTATCGGGCCATTCCGGATAGTTGGCTGGTAAGAAAAAACAATTTCCGTCGCGTCAAATTTGTCGAATAGAAACTTTAGGCACTGGTGTTCGACACGCCGAGAAAATGCCCGACAGCTCATGACCCAAGCGTCAACCGAGACTTTCGTGTTCTCAACCCTACCCAGCAGGATCGCGATTTTTCCCAATGGCCCATACTTATCCTTATAGGTCGCCGTGACTAGAAAAGCCGCTGGGTCTTGCAGATAATTCATCCAGTCTGATTCGCTGAAGCGCCTCCCATTGAGATTAAATTGATTTGTTTTATTGAGCAGTTCTAATGCCCTGGTGTCGCCACTTTGGTTGTCGCAGGAGAACAAAATGGAGGCCTCGGCACGTTGCAGAAACTCATTCAAGGAACCACCTGGTGTCTCTAAAGACTCTCGCAAGGCAGTGGCATCACGAATGCTTTGCAAGCGAAGGGAATCCTCCTGTGTGACAGAGGTTTTTCCGAAGAGGTTGCGAAGCCGCTTTAGCAATTCCCAGATGGCATCATATTTATTTTTTTGAAAGACGATACATTCCATGTCAGGAAATGCCGCCTTCACCTCTGCGACTTCCATAGGGCTATCGTCAATGAACACCACGGATTCAGCACCGACATTCCAGGTCTCTAAAATGCGCCGAACAGATTCAGATTTGCGAAACCAGTGGATCTCAAACGGAAACACAGAGCCTTTCGGAAGTAGGAGATCTTTCCGATCGAAGGCCTGTTCCACCAAGGCAGGATCATTCTTGCTCGCGATACCGACTAGAATTCCAGCACTTCCCAACGAGGCGAGAAACTGCTGGTAAACCGCGTGCATATGAGTGTGCCGCTCTAGGTTCCATGAAATCCCTCCCACGCCGACTTCTCCAAGAATTCCCGCCCACAGAGTGTCATCTAAATCAGTAATAAGGCCCTTTTTGGGACCAGGATTATGAATCAGACAAGCCAGCAGTTCGGCAACCTTGGATGCATGAGAACATGTATACGGAAAGCCAGCCATGATTTCTGACTTTACATCGAACCGCTCATTTGGTGGCGAAAGTTCGTCGAGGCACTGGCTATTCACCACTCGTATGTGAGAATCATTTGAGACTGCTTCTGCGAACGAAGCGATCGCTCGTCGTAGTTGAAGTTCATATGCGCTCCACTGATGCATGGGATTGTGGAACAGTGGAGGCAGAGGAAGTGTTGGCATGCAGACACTCGTTGGAATCGGAGATGTCTGCGCAAGGGCTTGCTGTAGGCGCGTAATCTGTAGATTTACAGATTCTATGATGTCAGGTAAATCGGTGGACTGCCAACCACTCAAACTACGGATACCCAGTCGTGGGTCAAGATCTTGCCATTCCACTATTATCGGAACCACATCATAGATCGCTGGCTCAAGACGCTCGAGATTTCCTACCAAATCACCAAAAATCCCTGCATCTACGGCAATGGTATGGTTAGGAAGAAGCTGACGCAAGCGGGCCGCAAGAAATGTCTGGAGATGTAGTGGTGTAAAGCCGCAGGCCAAGAACACTCTAAAAGGAAGTGCCCCTTCCTTAACAGGTTTCGTCAGCAACCCTAGGGCATCAATCAGCTTCATAGGCTAACCTACCTCACTATCTACGCACTCAACTGCACAATACAAAGAGCGGGCAAGAAGCGGTACTAATCGGTCACGTCGTGCACCTAGACCCTTTGAAAAACCGATCCCCCCACAGCTGCTTTTGTGTATAAGCTCTGGCTGACCCTTAGACGAGTGACAGCGCTTGAGCCATAGGACGGACCTGCGCTCCGGATTTCAGCGCCCGACTTACTACTTCATCGAAAAATGCTGGTGTGCAGCCAAACCGGGTCGGCTGATCCGATACATCATGCGTTGCAAATATCAGCCATCCCTTCTCCACCCGATTCCTATTAATTATCTCCCAAATGACGGCAGGTGTATCTCTCGACTGCTCAAGAAAGAACGCTTGTAGGTAGTTCAAGTCGACGGTCCCTGCATTGAACTGTTGACCTCCTCCGCGACAGCCAGTAAACCATTGCCCTGCTCGTCGTTTTGTATCAGGCCGCGGTGTGTTGATCGGATAGGACATTGTCACAAACTCTGCCTCTGGCAAAACCTCTTTCAACGCGAACCGATTGGCCAGAATCGATTCCTCAAAGGAGCGAGAATCCGTCTCCCAAGCATCACAATGGTCGAACGTGTGACACCCCAGCTCGTGCCCTTGGGCCAAGAGTTCAGAAAGATCCGTGGAAGAACAGATGCGCCCTGAAGGCTCGTCGCGATTTAACAATCCAAGTGAAACATAATAGGTACCGAACACCCCGTGTGTACGCAAGATCTTGCCTCCGGCTTCCAGGGCGGATTTTGGGAAATCGTCAAAGGTGAAGGAGATCAATGGAACCGTGTTTTGCATTTTGATAGGCCGACGATAGAGCGCTGATGACAATATCCTTCGATATCTGCCGTGGAGTCTCTTCAACAACGAACTTCCCATCACTGCTTGGCTCTTCTTTTCCATGCGATTCGGTAAGATTCTGCGTCCAACGGTGCTTTGAGCCACTTATATAGTTTAGTCATCCAAGAGTCATACGTATCAATCCGTGCACGCGTATGGAGTGCCTGGCGCATTCGTAAGGCGTGATATCACCGGATATTCATAGATTATTGAGTCATCATATGGGATGAGCCAAGTGGCCTATGCGAAACACCTCGGGAGTCGCCTGTCATGGCGCGTGGCTGCTGTCCGTTTTCTTACACACTAAAACCACCCATGTTCCTTTGCCATCATTGACTTCATATCGAGAGGCATGAGGCAGAACCTCCACCAAAACATTCAGTGCACGGCGATTAGGATTGCGTTGCCAGAATCTGGTTTGCCTTTTGTATATAGAGACAATGAATATCCCACCTAGGCAAAGAGCACCATAGTATTTGGAAAGTGCCAGGCCTGGGTTATTAAAATAATAGAGGACTTCGTTGAGGATGATGGCATCATAGTCGCGCGGAGGTATCCATTGTTCGGCGTCAGCACAGACGAACTCCGCGCCTCCCCTATCTTTGAGACGTTGAATCACCACGGCCGAACAATCGAGTCCTGTATAACGAGAAGAATGCAGAGGGAGCGAGGCGCGAAGTAAACCATTACCACACCCTACATCCAAGATATCGGTGACACCGGTCTGGTTACAGAGTCCGCCAATCAAGGCAAAGCGTGGAGAAGACTCCCTCTCTTCGCAGCCATCCTGTATACCGTGAGTGTAGGCTTGATCCCAATCAGGTATCATACGAGCACATTTCTAAGACTTCGGACTACGTTTTCGATTTGAAGACTGGGCAACCAAGCTCCGGAGCAACATTATGTACTTTTCCTTCTCTCTGCTCCACGACAGGCGCATTCGAACCCGCTCCACCTTTTTACAATAATCGATCAAACTATCTGGGTTTTCCGCCACGCCTTCAATAAGGTACGCCAAAGCCTGGGCGTCACCGGATTCAAAAAACATGCAATCATCAGGTTGAAAGTAATATTCGATAGCTGCGTTTCTCACCGTGATCGATGGCATACCCAAACAGGTGTACTCAACCAACTTTAACGGCAAAGCAAAATTTGCGACGGCAGAACTTCCTATATCAAGGGGAACGAGACCGACATGGCAATCAGACAATAATTTTGGAATCTCATGCAATGGGTAGATACGATTCAAGAATTGGACCACGTCCCCCACTCGATATTCCCGAATCAAACTTTTGAGTTTCGAACTGAAATCTCCTTCACCGATGATTCTGACTTGAATTCTGTCTCGATGGCGAACGCGAGAAACCGCGTCGAGCAAGGTTCGTAGTCCATATCGTTCCAAAATTGTTCCGTGAAACACGAAGCGCACCATCCCTTCAACGAGAAGGTGGGGCCTGGGATGAAATAGCTCCGCATCGGCGAAATTCGCGACCACGCTTATCGCCTCGGGGCGGTATCCATGCTTAAGTAGAATCCCATTTTTGCATGGCTCGCTCACGGTAATCGTCGCATCAGCAAAGGCCACGCTGAGCCTCTCCTCCAGGAGAAGAAGCCTGCCTATTAGAGTGGGAGTGAGGTTGCTGAACTTCGACTCATACGTTTCCAGCATGGGATCATGAATATCCAGTATGACCTTCGCTCCGAGCCACTTAGGAATCAGTGTGGAGAAGACCAGCATATCCGGCATGTTATGGACGTGAATCACACTGTACCGCCGCGCGAGAGACAAATGGGTTGAAGTCAGAGCGCAACGAACAAAGAAGAGGATGTAATTGAAAATATATTTGAGGCGCGAGGGGCCTCGATATCGCCCCTGGACACGAAATACCCGAACACCGCGAACCATTTCGACAGGAAGCTGGCCCTGCCGACGCAACGCGATCACATCGACGGAGAAGCCTCCTTCAACAGCTGCCTCGGCGGCCCGAATGACCCGGGGATCATTCTCATAGTGCGTGTAGGCAACCATCAACATAGATGGCCTCGCATCGGCCCATTGGTTTGGGTCTTCCACTGCTTGATCCTTTTTCCGCTGGTTCATCATCTGTGTAAGGAAGGCTTTATCGCCGCGTGCCTGCTCGAGACCACCATCCTACGAATGCGTTCCATTTGCTCGCGCCTGTGAAACAACCGCAATTCTTGGGGAATCGGATTAGCCTTTCGTGATAGGCACGCCCAGGCATAACCGACCATCAAAGAAAGGCCCCCGAGTACAAAGGGCTTGTTCTTCATTTGAAATAGGGCCCGCACGATCTCCCAGGCGGGATGGTTCCCTACATAGTAATCTTCCTGTCCATGGCGGAAACGAGCTCTGACCCGATTGCGATCCGCAGTCCCCATCGCCCTATGGTGGGTACAGGTCCGCTCGACAAAGGTGCGAGTTGTCCAGCCCCGCATGCGCGCTGTGGTGACCGCCACCCAATCAATGCCGCCGCCCTTGATCGGAGTATAGCCACCGATTTGCTCGAAACAGCGTCTTCTAAACAGTTGACAGGCACCCGAGACGTGATCGAGATTCGCAAGCGCATGCCGGTAGCTGTGAGCCTCTGGGTTACCTGAATCCTCGACAAAAGGCGTGCCCGCCACACCCAGGTCAGGCATCTGATTGAACTTGGATAGAAGGAACTCATAATAGTCCGGCGGCAAGGTGATATCGGCGTCCAGATTTCCAACCAGATCAAAGTCGATTTCCTTTAAGGACGCAAAACCCGCATTAACCGCATGCGCTTTACCGGCGAAATGACGCACGGCACTACGTTCCAGGCGCAGCAACCGGATCCACGGAAACTGCCGCACATAAGACTGAGCCAGCTCATCCGTCCGGTCAGTCGATCCATCACTCACGATCACCCATCGCACGGGCAGCAGCGTCTGCCCTTCGACCGAACGAAGTACTTCCTCCAGATGAGACTCTTCGTTCCAAGCAGGAGTGATAAGTGCATACTTAAGATTCATGGCTTCTCCAGGTAGTTCGTTCACTCCGTCACGACCTCTCATCTTGGTAAGGAAGTGAGTTTTCCCAGGAGGGCTGCTAGAGCTTTGACCATGGTCCCCTGACCCCAGTGCAACATGGGTGTCCTGACTTTCTTCCAGCCGAGATCCCGATAGAAAAAATGCCCGTCATTTGCCTGCATGTTGTCGATGGTCCATTCCGCCACCTTCATCGCCAGTGGCAAACATTCAGGATCATCTCCGGAAAAGTTTGCTAGTGTATCAATGGCTTGCGAAGCGCATTGAATATCAATGGGGTAAGTGTTGTTATTAAAATATTTCGGGCGTCCATCTCTCTCAAAAAAACGTGATTTGTAAAATTGGAGTCCCTTTTCAAGGCAGTCATCGAAAGAGCCATCCCCTGTGGCATTCCGATAACTCTTCAGAGCCGACAGGTTATAGCCCGTATGGAAATTGTCTATCCAGTGATACTTGGGCTCTTCAGCGTAATACCAAGAACCGTCGGCCTGCTGTCGAGAGCAAGTGTAGCTCATAGCACTTCTTGCGGTTGTCAACGCATCACAGTTCTCGGTGAGAGATCCGAGACGCGCGAGAAACGCTGCGCCCATCGCATTGGAATTGTGAATCCAAGATTGACGAAAAGCGACATAACTCAGGCAATTGCCGGTCTCTGTCTTTTCCTTGGGTAACTTGAGAATCCACCGGGCGATGCTTTCTGCGACCCGCAAATAATTCTCGTCGCAGAACAGCTCATAGCCATCCAGAAAGGCCTGGCCGATGAGCGCACTCCAGATCAACAGTGGCTCTCCATACGGGCGCCGTCCTCCCCTCGTAGCATATTCATACGGGTCTCCCCAGCAGAACTCGCTAGAAAGCGGCGACCGGTTAGTTTTTAGCCATTCGAAGCAAGCGATGGCCTCGCGACGCGCTTTGTCGTCCCGGGTCACTCGATGTAGCAGCAAATATCCCCAGGCCAGATAGCCTCGACCGATGGCCGATTGGTGAGGCGGTATCCCGATGAAAGGCCGAATGTTGAAGGGAGCGCGCAGCACGACCTGCTGCAGCACCCGCATTGGAAATACTCGACCTCTGGTAAGCGAAAACAACCATGATAAGTTTCCATCTGCTGGTTCGTAACCTTGATACTTATTCCTTTGAAGCCAAGAGAGAACCCGCTCAAGACTTCGCTCAATTTTTTCTTTCAAGTATATCGGTCTCCTTCTGGTCCTTCTCCTGCGCTTGCCCGTCTTTTGACCGGGATTACAACGGCCCGTGTGGAGCAAGACTATAAGTTATCGGATTGTCTGAATTTCCGAGACGACTTCTCTATCCAAACATACTGCGCAATCGTTCTCCCATCGCCTCAACCTTATCTGTTCAGGTATTCTTCGGGATCCTTTCCTTTCTCGCATACCATTCGCTTCGCAACGTCTTCAAAACATCTACCATTTTTTGTGGGAGTACCCCTTGGACCCCATGGTGAAGATGTGTCTTTAAGGCCAGCATTCCTTTGATACTTAGGGGAATGTAGTAGCGTGGAAGATCGATCCTTTCAAACCCGTTATGTCTCTTAAAATCTCCCAAGGTCCCACTTACCCAGCTCGCATAGACGAGATGAGAAAATTTTCTCTCATCGCATATCTGCACGGCCTTGGCCAGCAATGCATTAACCGGGGATTTGTCACGATGCCGTACGGAGGCAAGAATTTGGGTTGTCATGGCATACCTTCCTGCATCGGCGAGCATAACGAATCCGATAAGCTCATCCATATAATAGGCCCCGATAAGGTCCTCCCTAAATATGTCTCTCGAAAATTCTCGCTTTACTGTTTCAAAGTCTTTTCCGAAGTGCCAGAAAGGCCTCCCCTGCCTTACGGGAGACTCGTTGAAGATCCGGGTCATCCCCTTTATGAATTCATCGTTATAGTCTACGAGCTTAACCTCGACACCCTTCTTTTCGGCTTTCCTTACCATGTTTCTAACTTTTGGATTAATCTGTTGTTCCCACCAAAAACTAAAGCTTCTGATTGGAATAGCGGCGATACTCTCCCATTCGGTGTAATACTCATACTTGCGACTAATATCTGGGAGTCTTTGCCAGAACGTGAATATATCCGCGTTAAGTCGGTCTTCCTTGAGTCTTTCTACCAAGGATGATGGATTTTCAACGTCTCGATACCACTCTTCTCTCAATTTAGCCGTCCTAATCAGCCGTCCGGTTATTGTTAATTCCGCATCGTCAATCCACATTGAACTCCTACGCTCCCCAAGTCAAAAACTTCAAATGCTAGCTCTGCTTCGTATGAACTTTGACTTCAATGGGAGTGGCTCCATCAAATATCGTATCTTTCACCTCCACCCCCGACAGGTCGGGTCGGTGGATGCGGACTATCGCTCCCGGGTTGACTGAACAAGGTGCCGACACTTGGACATAGGCGGCAGGGGGAGTGCCATCCTCGCGGAACCTGATCGACCGCCGCCAGCGGAACCATTCCACAGCCTCTCTGGCTGTCGCAAACCACGCCCGGTCATCCTTTCTGACATTTTCTATGAGTTCCTCATAGAAGCATCCCCACAAGCGCTCTGGGGCCAGGCTTCGTTCGTGCCAATTGATGACTAAAGTGCCTCCAAAACGCCTCGCATATGCCAGAATCTGGAAACACGGGCCTGCTGCCTCCTTGCGTGTAAGACCCATTCGTCCCGATGAAAAGAGCGCGGAATCCATAATGGACATGGGGAGCTCCATTAATTTATCGCAGCTGATCGGCCTGAACGCCTGTGACGTACCTGCCCGATAACCCACAGCCTCGTTGTAGCCCCAGGTTGAATCGTAGTCGAACCCGGCCTCTTGCAGCCGTCTGGGTGAGTCCTCGTCGAAGTATAACCAGTGCATCCTGACGCCCGCTGTCTTTTGGCCTGTCAGTTGATTTAATTGCCGCATTTCTTCATGCCCTGCGTCGGCATTGTGCCATGCGTCGATTCCATGCACGGCGAGCTCGCAACCGCAGTCTGCTGCCTTCCTCACTTCCTCTTGTATATCGCCGATCCCATAGGGAGTGGCTCGCCAGGTGTTGAAAGTTCCGTTCGGCGCAAGGCCCGGCCGGCCTTTGAATGGAACCAAGAAGAAGGTGGATCGCTTCCTATTCTCCACTCTCGCATAGTCTTCGAAGGGACGCCAGAAATCAGGCACCAATCCCAGGAACACCAAAGGCAATGAGCAAAGGGCCAGCCAGTTGCGAAATGCCTCTGCCAGCGACCTGTGGCCCCTGGCAAGATCAAGCAGTGTTCCGACTGACGCGCGAGAAACAAAGCCGAGCAGTGTCCGGTCTAGCTTGTGCCGCCGGATCCCGAAAAAATCCACATCGTGAGTGAGGCAACAAATGAACTCGTATCCTGCGGGGAAGGGAGGAATCTCAACAAATGACGCTTTCGAGTCAATCAAGAGATGCCGGAGGAAAGCGATATGTAATTCCAGAGTGGGCGTCAAGGCATGGGTGGCTGGTTGTCCCTGTGTCAGCAAGTAACGGATCTCTCCGAACAAGTCATAACCAATCCTTCGGACAACGCGACCCTCGATTTTGTGCTGATAGCAAAGAGGCTTCTCGCGCACCTTCAGCGGGCAGTTTGAAACATCACAATCGAAGAGGGCAACTGGGCCGTAGGCGGGAAATATACATTCCCCCCACTCAATGTTAACCGGGTCGTTGAGCTTCTTCACTACAACTCCCGCCTTGCGGTCCACCATCTGCTCTACTGAACCATAGACCAGAAACACATCCCCATCAAGACCATCGATGTTACCGTCTGTACTCAGCACGGCGCGGTAATTTCTCCCTGGTACTGCACGTTCCCAAGGAGTCTTGAAAAGTTCAAAGAACTCCTCGGCGACCTCGAATTCGTTTGGACTCACTGCTATGCCGATCATCTGATTATGTTCAGAGAATGAATAGGCCTTGGACCGGTACGTAACTCTCTTATGCCCTGATCCAGAAGTAATCGCAGACCAGGCGGGCCGATATGAATTCTAGCGCTCCCGGTCAAGATGGATCGCCCTCCAAGCCCGTTTCTAAACGAATGGGGCACCCGCTGACCCCTGCGATAGGACGGTCAACCCGTCAGGAAACAACGTCACGAGAATGAGCGGGAGCAATCAGAACATTTGTCGCTCCTTCATGAACGCTTATAGCTCTATCACAAAAATTCGTCCGTGGTTTCGCATAACCTGCTGAGCCAAACCCGGACGCGCCGGACCTCACGTTACTTCGCGCTAAGGATCAAATCGCGTGTTTACCTTCGGCCAGGACCAAATACGGGAGGGATCACTATGAGTCGATAAATAGGCGGTGCAGAAACTCAAGGGTCAGCACAATATGAATCTCGTTAGTATAATTGGCCCTCCCCTTGACATGGCTTTCCACCATGGCTTCGAGTGTGTGTCTTTCGATATATGGACGCGAAAGGGCACGTTGATCGAGTAGCATCTCCTGAAGGTACTCAGCCAAGGCATCTCTATACCAAACTCGATAATGGTTAAACTTTTGCCTTCCGAGGAATAGCCGTTCAAGGTGGAGAGGTGACAAAAAATTATCTATCTGAGCGAGCCATTTGGGCATTCCGTAATCGTAGGCGTATTCGGCCTTGGTAAGGAACTCAAGAGTCATTTGTGACATGGCTCCTCTAAGCCCGACTCCTCCCACTCCTCGATCTGTTGGAATCCGTCGCAGGACAGGGCTTCCCTCTTCGATCAATCGGAGGCAAATGTCGTAACTTGCAAAGGACGATTTGGGGGCGCGGAAAACGGTCCGAACAAGATCGTTGTCGAGGTATGGAGAGCGTATTGAAACCTGTGTCTGTTCAAGCGCGAGCAAGCCATAGTGGTGCCAAGGCGCCTGTTTGAAGGCCGCGAAGGAGACTGGGTGCCCTTTACGAAGTGAACTATACGTCTCCTCTGCCTGACGAAAATAAGGATGCATGTCCTCTTTGTACAGGCCAGGCAGTGGTGCAGTTGGCTTGAATGCACGCAAACCACGCAGAACTTCGCTGCCATAATTACCGGTCATCCTTATGGGGGCGATCTCGCGGACGCGCTCGTTGAGATAGAGGTCAGATGACCGACGGACATCAGCGCAGCCATCCGTCAGGTGCACCGTACGCTCCGCATAGTAGGGAAAACGCGAGAGGAAGTCCCCACCCACTTGGATCGTTTCGTGGGCTAGTCCGCAAGCACGGGCAACTTTTCGTGACACAATGACGTCCCGGCAATCACGGAACATTCCGCCAAAGGTGTAAGAAGGGAGGGATCTCGGAAGAGGCTTCAGCCATGCCAAGATCATTCGCGTATCCAGCCCACCAGTCAAAGACAGGCCTATCCGCTCTTGCGACTCGAAGTATCGTGGCAGATTCTGCGAGAATATATCCCGAAGTTCTTGGTAATACTTTTCGGGCTCTAAACTATCTTGCTCTTCCCACTCTGGAGACTGAAAGTACGTTCCTTTCTGCTCAATGGAGCCGTTTCGAATGACCCACCTTACGGCCCCTGGCAGCACATGTACCCCCTCGAAGAGCGACCGGTTTTCCAAGACACAGCCGCACGTCACGAATTCCCCCAATGCGCGTGGATCTACTCTCCGGAGTTCTGGACGCACCGCCAGAATCGCCTTCGCTTCGGCCGCAAAATAAAAAGCTTCCTTCGACGGATGGTAGTAGATACGATGCATCCCATACCGATCGTTGAATAACGTGGCCGTTCCTCGTGTTCGATCAGTCAGAAGTCCATGAAACCTTCCGTTCAGGCCGACAGGGAACTTGGGATCGGTCTCATAGAGATGTACGAGATATGACGGCGCGCCAGGCTTGAGTCGTCCCCCATCGACCTTCAGACGTCGTTCCGCCATTGGCTCTGGGAATTCTTCGCCGGAAAAGATCAGCACAACCTCCCCACGCTCGTTCCGCAGTGGCATCCCATCTGAAAAGGAATTTTTCCGCGCAACCCACCCGACATACACTCCTATGGACTCGTCTATCCAGGTGCCTGACTCGTAGAAGGATTCATGCCTCACGGACGCAAGCATCTGCTGAAGCTCCGCTTCTGCTTTTTGACGCGGCATTTTCGTAACAAGACCGACGATTCCAGGCATAGTCTCCAGCTACCTAACTCATACTCACGCTTATCACGGGGCCGACCTCGCGCAAACCGACCATGCGATCACACGCATCACATTTTGGTGCCACCAACGCTACCGCGTTCTAACCGGGTTCAAACCAACAAAAGCCAGGAGCTTGCCTGCGTGATCAGAGAGTTTGATGGCATATCTCATGAAATGGTGATGTCCAATGATGAACAGGAATGGCAGTAGGAAACCATATGTTGGCAATGCAATTAATGACTTACCTAAGCTGAGGCCTCTATGACCTTCGCGTTGCAAAGAATTTCTGCCCCGAAGCAGGGCTCTTCTTATGTGATACCTATGTGTGCAACGGTCCTGAGGAACCTCCTCGAACACATCTGCCTCATTGGACCACACAAACAACCAGCCTCTCTTCGTCATGCGCTCAAAGAAGTCGACATCTTCCCCGCCTGTTCCAAATTGAGGCTTGAATGCCTCCTCATGTCCGTTCAAAATCTCTTTCCTGAATAATACATTTCCTGTTCGTGATTGGCGCCAATCCATAACGTGACCAGTGGCGTACGTGGGTCTTTCAGCAAACTTACCTTTGATAATCCAGGCCGGTGGTGAATGCGTGAAATGTGGTCTGACTGGACCAAGAGCGCCAGCAGCATCATGAGAGGTACACGCTCTAAAAAGATTCCGCAGCCAATCCCTGGCCGGAAACTCGTCGTCGTCGATGAATGCGATGAAGTCCCCTTTTGCATTCGCGACGGCCTTGTTTCGCGCCAGCGCGATATTTTGACAAGGCTCGACACAGTAGGTCACCCCGATAGACGACGCAGCGGCAAAGTGGTTCACGATTCCTTTGCCGGATTCAAAACAATCGTTATCAACTACCACGATCGAAAAAGTGAAAAGCCCGCCCGTGGCCTGTTTACCCAACTCTTCTAGTAGGCGCTTTAGCAGAATCGGCCGCTTATACGTGCAAATGCACACGCTGATGTGCGGTACCTCGCTGCCGGTCAGTTCTAAATTCATACGGCCACGGAGCCATTCTCCGATACTGTTCCCTATTGTGAAACCATGAACATCGCGTACAGAAAGACCAGAGATGTGGCGGAAACCAGCCTTGCTAGCCTAGGGCAGAAATCTACCTGGAGTTACCCGAGGGCAATGCGCCGCATCTACCTGTCGAAATTTCTTCATGCGCGTCTTTTACCGCTGCAATGATCTTATCTTGATCTCTGAGCTCTAGGTAAGGATGCATCGGCAAGCTAAAAATCCTCTCTGACATATTTTCCGCAACCGGGAAATCACCTTGGCGGTAACATAGGCGCGAGAAGGCCGTTTGCAGATGAAGCGGTCTCGGATAATATATCGCGGTTGGGATCCCACATTCCTTCAGTTTATTGACGTAAGAATCCCTCTTGTCGATTACTAAAGAGTATTGAGCCCAAGCAGAGAGAAGCCCTTCAGGAATATGGGGCACTTTCGCAATGTTTCCGAATGCATTCGTATATCGTGCTGCGACCTCTTGCCGTTCCTTAATTTCGTTCTCGAATATCTCCAATTTCGGAAGCAGGATGGCGGCTTGCAGCGTATCGAGCCTTCCGTTGATACCGATGCGCACGTTGTCGTATTTGTGGGACCCCTTGCCGTGCTCCCGAAGCGACCGAACGCGATTTCCCATTGCCTCGTCGTTCGTAAAGATCGCCCCTCCATCCCCATAGCCGCCGAGCGGCTTGGCCGGGAAAAAGCTAGTCGCGGCCATGTCCGCCAAATTTCCTACCCTCCTCCCCTTGTAGCTTCCCCCCAGACTTTGAGCAGCATCCTCCAGGACGAACAGCCCGTGCGCCTTTGCAAACCGGTTGATCTCATCGTAATCGGCCGGGAGGCCGAATAGATCCACCGGAATGATCCCCTTGGGATGCAGTTTCTTGCCGACGGTCGCACTCCGAACCGATCCTGCTTTCACTTCTTCAATAGTCTTGAGCAGCTTTCCGGGATCGATATTGTACGTGTCAGGGTCGATATCGACGAACACCGGAGTGGCTCCGAGCAGGCAGATTACCTCGGCTGTCGCGATGAAAGTAAACGGCGTTGTGAACACGGCATCGCCAGGCCCCACCTCGTGGGCCATCAGGCTAAGCAATAGGGCATCGGTCCCGCTGGCGCACGATACGCAGTATTTGGCTCCGACGAATGAGGCTAGGCGCGTCTCCAACTCCCCGACTTCGGGCCCCATGATGAACTTGCCGTGCCGCAGTACTCCATTGATCCCCTCTTGAATGCGCGGCTTGATTCGGTCGTACTGCTTTTTCAGGTCAATGAACTCCATGATCGCTCTCCTTGGACGGCTAAATGCTCAGGCTTTGCACCGCCGCACGGCCATAGCCTCGGTCAATAAGGACAAGATGCTACAGCTTGAACTGATCGTAGGACACCTTGCCCACGGCCATTTCTGCGGGCAATGGCTTGTCTTCATCAAAATCGAGACAGCGAAGAACCCCTGCACTCATTTCCTTGTACCTAAACTTGCTCTCGGGGCATGCCATGATCCCATCCTCGTCGGGGGGCGGAAGCTTGATCCCGTGCCGACTCATCCAGCCTTGCTGCCTCGCCGGCATCCCAACCATCAATGCATAATCCGGCACGTCCTTGGCCACGACGGCGCCGGCTGCGATGAATGCATACCGCCCGATAGTCACGCCGCAGACAATGGTGGCATTGGCCCCGACGGTTGCGCCGCGCTTGATCAGCGTTTTCTCATAGAGCGAATGGCGCACGATCTGCGCGCGGGGATTCGTGACGTTCGTCAGCACGCAAGAAGGCCCGAGGAATACATCGTCCTCTATTTCCGTCCCGGTATACACCGACACGTTATTCTGGATTTTCACATTGCTGCCGATCTTCACGTCATTCCCAATACAGACGTTTTGCCCCAGAATGCATCGTTCCCCTAGCTCTGCGCCTTTCATCACGTGAGACCCATGCCAGATTTTCGTGCCGTCCCCGATCCGGCACGGCTGATCCACAAATGCCGTCTGGTGAAGGAAATAAGACTCTTCTTTCTTCGCAGGGCTGACAATCTTTTCTGCTCGTGCCCCCTGCTCCAACGATTGCTGGGCCCGCTGCAGCACAGCCAACACCCGGTATCCTTCATTCCCGTCCGTAATCGGGGTCTCCCGCTTCTCAATGCAGCCAAGAAAATGCAGGCACTCTTCCCTGAGTGGTTCCTTCCCCTCTACCGGCACAAATTCAGGATCGACCTTCTCGGGAACCGGCATACCGTTCTGCCACTTAATGGTGTGCGAATACAGAGCAATCTTCTTATCCCACGGCTGCGTATCCTCAAACACAGCCATCTTGGTTTCCCCTATCACAACCAATTTCTGTTCTTTGAACGGATGCAGCCATGACACAAAGATATGCCCATTGACCCCACTCGGAAACGACAGGTGGGTGGTCGTTACATCCGCGAGATGTTTATGCAAATAGTTGTGCCCCACAGCGGTGACCTGCTCAGGCATTTCATTACACAGAGCCAGCATCATGGAAATATCGTGGGGCGCAAAACTCCATAGAGCATTTTCCTCTCTCCTGATTTTGCCCAGGCTGAGCCTGGTCGAATAGACATATTGCAGGCGCCCCAGGATCCCTTTATCGATCATCTCCTTCAGCTTCAAAAATGCCGGATGGTAGCGCAATAAATGCCCCACCATCAGAATGCGTTTTCCCTCTAGTGCCACCTCCGTCAATCTTTTGGCGTGATCAAGGTCAAGAGCAAGCGGTTTCTCGACAAATACATCCTTGCCGGCTTTCAGGGCCTTGGCGGCAAATTCGTAGTGATTTTCAGCCGGCAGGGCGATGACCACTGCCTTGACGGTCTTATCCGCTAACACGCTTTCGAAGTTCATCGAGTATGTGACGTCGGGGAAGGTCTTCTGCAGCGCAGACAATATTTCCTTTCTCGCATCACACACAGAATGGAGCGCCCCCAATTCGAAATAATTGCGGACCAGATTTTTCCCCCAATACCCCGCTCCAATGACCGCGATCGTTTTCATTCTTCTCTCCTATAAATCGTGTGTAGCTAATCCTAAGTCCAGATAGCCCAGAGCCGGATTTAATGTGATAGAAGTCCCAGTCTCCACAGCCGCGTGCGAATGGCGGTATTGTTTCGCCCATTCGTGTCAGTATTACAACGAGGCCCAACTCAACGGGAGCAGCAGGCGCGACGCAAACCAATATAAAACCGGTCGTCAACTGCTGAACCAATGTGCGCTTCCGTCTGGGCGCAGTTTTATTGCGAGGACACCTGCAAATCACCTTATATGAACGCGAGATCGGCCAGGAGCTGCTTAAGGTGGTTGGCCTCTCCCTCCAACTGAGGGAGCCGCCGGATCCCCGTGATCGCCAACTGCCGTACTGGTGGCGCCACACATAGCAGGTTGCTTCGCTGATCCCGAGCTTTCGTGCCATATCGTGGATTGGTGCGCCCATGGCCATTTGCCGCAATGCCGTGGCACTCTCCTCCTCCGAACAGTTGGTCTTCGTCACGACTATTCGTCCGAGTTAAGAGGCTGAATCTATCCGATTTTTTCAGTTTTTCTGGCTCAGATTTATGGAAGCATGCTACTTTCGCAAGAACTGCGGAAGCTGCCGCGGTATTTAAGCCTTAAAGCGCCGTCCTTTTCCGGGGAGACGAGACGTCAGACATACATTCGGTATTACAACCAGCAACGCAAAGTGAAGGAGGTAAACGGTTCCGCGGCCTCAGACTACTTTTACGTTGCCGTTACGGTCCACTAGAAACAGTGCGGAATAAATCATCACTTATGTCTCCGACTTGAATTTCAGCAATCTACTCTTCCCCATTTTTCGGCTCTCCTTGACCATCTTTTTCAGCATGAGCAACTCCCAGTAGCCTTGCATGCGTCTTCTGAAGAATCCCTTGCGCTTGCGCCAACTGCCCCCCATCAAATGAACACCAAATTGCCCAAAGCGATTCCAATATTTGGAATCGCATACGTCTTCTGGGAATAGCACCTTCACCTGGTTCGCGGAATCGGGAAATTCGGCCAAGGTTCTCGAGACCAACAAGGGACCAGTGGTATTGACAACGTAGTACTCTTCGCGGAACATTCTTGGGACGTCTTTCTCCATACTTCGCACCCAATCCAAGTCTTTTTGTGCCCGGACACAGTTTTCAATAATCGCACGGATGAATGGGTGACCAGCCGACGCCCCAAAGGCATAGTTACCAATCTCCCAGTCCATATCGTACTTTTGGCGCAAACAGGTGTTAATTGTTAACCCTTCAAAAGGAAAGACACACCCCCAATTCATGAGATCCGAAAGCTCAGAAGCCAAAAAGACGTCCATGTCGAAGTAAAACCCGCCCAAGCGATAGATCGCCAAATATCTAAAAAAATCATATCTCTGAATGGGAAACCGAAATGAATGGAACGTGCTACGATATTCAGGAAAATTATCTTCTATGAACCCTTCCATCCTATTATCATCGAAAAGCACATATTCGAAATCAGGATTGAGTAGTCGCACATTTGTCACGGCGCATCTAGCCAACAATGGCAATTCGGCACTACCTCCCCAAATCTGAATAATGCGTCGAGGAATTGTCGAATTCACAGATTATGCTCCTCCTACTGTACCGTGAGCTTTTCCCGTTAAGGAGACACGATTAAAGGATGACTTTTAGGGGCGTCACGTTGGTCCCATAACGAGACAGTTCGAACCAGAGCAGCCGACTTCTTCGGCGATCTGGTTCGCCTGACGTTGGGAGACAAACTCATTCGGCGTCAGGTGCCCAAGTGAGCTGTGCGGGCGGCGGTAGATGTCATCCATCCGCCACGCTTCGATGATGGCCTGAGCCTCACCGAGTGAGGCGAACTCGTGCACCTTCAAGTACTCGTCGCATAGGCACCCGTTCAATGATTCCATAAAGGCATTTTCCACGGGTTTGCCCGGTAGTATGAAGTCGAGCTGGATACCCCGACAATACGCCCAATCTTCGAGCGTCCGTGATTGAAACTCGGTCCCGTGATCCACCGTGATGGATCGTGGACCTGAGACACCGTTCGATACCCGATCTAAGACCTGACCCATCATCTCACCCGACCTTCGAAAACCGACTTCTCGCATGGGACTTTGTCGACTCCAGTTATCCAGGACCGTCAAGATCCGAAACGGCCGCCCGTCCGCCTGGGGGACATCACAGCACGGTCAAGCGCCTCAGCCAATGTAATTCTGAGGGAGGGGGGAAAACCTACGTACGCAAACTTTTTCAGAACACTTATTTCGCGATCGGGAGAGCAATAAAATTGGTCGATGAACTAGCCAAAAACTGGTCTGAGGTTAGCGACTCAGCTTTAGACCGGGGACTCCAGGGCAAGTGGTATATTGAGTAGTTTCGGGGCTCTAAGAAGTTAAAGATTTTAGTTCGTTCGATACTGCTCCAACACTCAAAAATAATCATTGGCTGAACGTCTTGTAATGTTTTCGTTGCCCCTTCAAGCACAGCAAGCTCATTACCCTCAGTATCAATTTTGATCAGTGGTCTGTTGTGCTCAATTTGTGGAAAATAGTCGTCGAGCATTTTCTGTTCAACTTTTTCAGTTTTCAATTCTGAGGGCTGACTGAGTTTGTCCACAATCTCACTATTAGTAGAACCAAGCCATGTGTCGCGTTCTGGGTATGTAAGTTCGACATAACGGATGCACGCACCAAGCGCCACGCCCTCTAAGGTTGGCGTTACATGATTCACATTACATAGTTTTGAAAAATGGTCATGGCATGAACTATTTGGCTCAAAAGTTATTGTCCGTATACCGTGAACGAGGAACAATAAAGAATGTGTGCCGTAGTTGGCTCCAATGTCAATAAACAGGTTTGGTCTCGTAGATGACGAACCGATGAGCGCTTCGTATGTTTGCTTTACTTCCATATCGTGTCCGACTATCGATACGGCAGTATCCCAATCAAGCCAGAAATTCTCAGAATCCAAAGGCATCAGAATGTTTTTACCTGCAAAAACAACCTTCCAGTTTCCATCCCGCCCCTGAATATGATTATTTCGGAATATCTTTGCGAAGGATTCATGAAAAATGGATCTTTGAGATGGAGTAAGTACTAGGTATACAGCATTCAACACCCGTCTCGACCAAGAGAAAGCGGCAACCGCTCTTACAAGAGGCCGAGTTAAAAATTGTGTTCCACCTTTAATCCTCTTCGTGACCCTTCTGATAGTCATCATTAAAATTTCTTCCTCCAACCATCTTGTTCCAGCTAAGTTTCAACTCAGCTGCGGCCTACTGAACTGGTGTGCGAACCGGGGCATTGAGCTGCGGTATATCCAGCATGTCTGCCCCTCATCACAAGAACACGGGATACGACTCCAGGCAGAAAAGTAGCCGCAAGTCTGATCAGAGATCTAGCCAATCCGGTCAACTCCTGGGTGGCATCGTGCAAAAACGTTGGCCGCCCTCCCCGGACCTGCGCGACCTGGTGGGGGGTGTGATCCTATATTCCATCAACAGCCCTCGGATCTAATTAATTAAGGCAGTCCGATTATGGATGGACCACTGGCGGACACGATGCAGGGCTTACAGTTCCTGCTGCCCGATGGTCTTCGCGGCGACAAAGCATCGTGGGACGGAGGAGGCGTGAGACAGCCTCGCAGAATGACTCCCGCATCGCTCGAGTCATTCTTCTGCAATTTCGCTTAGGGCTTCTCGAAGTGGGGACTCATAAGCCGTGCAAGCCCGATCAGAATGCGTTCATCGAGCGGTTCAATCGAGCCTATCGGACAGAAGTGCTGAATGCGTATGTGTTCGAATCGCTAGACCAAGACCGGGAGATCAGCGCGGACTGCTTACAGAGTTACACGGCCCCATGATGCATTGACAGGCCTCCCGCCCACCATGTATCGGGCCAAACTTGAAGCCAGAAAATCACCCGTGCCAGTGTCTCATTGACAGGGGAGTTTACGGGTCCGTCGGACTATGTCGTAGAGATGGGCTCGATTTTAAAAGAGCCGGATAGAGGGTCTCGTTATCTGAGAGGAGGCCATTCTGACTCAGCTCTGGGTGTAAGATCGTATCATTAAACAATCATACTCGATCACCTTTCCTGCATCTCGGTTTACAGGAAACATGCCCGTCACGCTGAATCCCTTCTTTTCATAAATAGAAATGTTCTCTGTCCAATGAGGCATTCCATCATAAATCGGAATAAGGGACACTTCTGATTGAAGAAGCACAACACTTTTAAGTACGTCTCCGAGTCCTTCAAAGACCACGGCGTCATACCCTTGTGTATCCATTTTAAGGAAAATACGGTTACCCTGCCTCACAGGAGCAATCTCTTCCAATAGCTTGTCGGCCCTACGAACGGAAACGACTTCGCAGCGTTCTCCCAAGGAATCTTTACCAAACAGATTGGAACAATACTCGTTCGATCTTAGCAGGGAACTAAACACTGTGTGTTTAGACACATGGATTTTCTGGATGCATTCCTGACTTCCCAATGCACAATTATAGACATACCAATTTGGATCAGATGAAGCTGTTTTCTCCAACTTTTCAAACACTGACGGAATTGGCTCAAACGAAAGGATCTTTCCAGAATAGAACGACCTTATCTTTTGTGAAAATTGCCCCTCGTTTGCACCTACGTCTAGCACAAGATCTATACTTTCCTTTTCGATGATCGCCTTTACTTGGCCATCATATGAAAGCCAGGCATCTTCTCTCCGCCGTTGGTCAATCAAAAGAAAGCTATTTCCACCCACCCGTTCCACATTGAAACCGCTTATCTTCTGAAATAGGATCTTACCCATCCTCCCCAAATATCTCATACTGTTTCCAATTCGCCGTTGACGTTGCCCCTGTTACGAGACAGGTTTTCGTTAGAGCAGCCGACTTCGCATATCTCCCGAAGGCAATACGGGTTTGCCTTTCCTCACAAGAACACGGGATACGACTCCAGGCAGAAAAGTAGCGGCGAGTTTGATCAGAGATCTAACAGAAGGAGACAAAAAAACAGATTCCTTATACAGCTGCCTTGCCTCAGCTTTCCGACCTGCCATAACTAAGAGGTTTCCCAGAGCCCGCTTGGTACTGCTGAGAGCTTTCGAGATTGCAGCCCGCTCCATTGAAGTTAGCCTGGGAGCATTCAGGAGATTGGCATACACCTTCCCAAAGGATGTGTACCTGTATATACCTCGCTTTAGGCTTTGCGCTGCGAGATTTTCTATCAATTCCTCTCGCCTGTATACCTCGACCAGTTCTTTTCTGTAAAACGTAATTGGTCCTCTCAGGGCAATACGAGCGACAAGATCCAGGTCTTCAGCTATAGACAACTTCTCATCCAAAAGTCCTGCCTTTAACAGAGTGTCCCTGCGCATAATTGTTGATTGCAGGAACCAGGGTGCGTGCGTAACTATTGTGCACAACGGTCTTTCGAATATCAGGCATGGTTTCGCCTTGAACCTGTCCAACAAACCTGTTTCGACAAAGAGGCTGCTTCTCCCTCCGCCAGGAACTATAGTAACGGCATTTGTGATATGGGCCGCGGCCGCAGGGAATTTCTCAATTTGTTCCACCTGGGTGGAAAGGTAATCTTTTGTCCACTCGTCATCCGAATCAAGAAATGACAACCACTCGCCCTGTGCTGCCCTGATGCCAGCATTTCTTGCAGAACTGACACCCGAGTTCGCCTGAAATAGATAGTTTATCTTAGTCCCGTATGCATCCAGTCTTTTACGGGTGTCATCAGTTGAGCCGTCATCAATCACTATTACTTCAAGGTCTGTAAAGCTTTGCCTCAGCACACTTTCTATTGCTTTGACTACAAATCGTTCTCGGTTATAGGTAGGTATAATAACGCTTATTAGAGACATTCGTTGGTCTCACGTGATCAGCGGATACGACATTTCATCTCATGCTCTTGAGCGTCTAGCAATCATGCCATGGCCCTCGCTACGTAGGCTCCGACCTTTCCTTATTTTCTCCATTGCGCGTTTTAGACATAAAGTGAATCATTGATTTTGTGAGTGAACGCTCTGCTAAAGCTGCCTATATCGATAGTGGCTCCTGTTTCCGCAAGTCAGTTTGCTTTTGCAAGAGGTGGCCACACTCTCAATCCCCTGAGAAGATCAAAGTATATCGTTTTTTGGCCCATGACGATTAAGATGACCCAAAGGTACACGAGAACAAAGATTGTGCCACCTGATAGTAATCGTGGCAAAGGAGCCATTGGTTGCAGGTAACATGCTTCCACTATGGAGGCAAGCACAAGAGCCACCGCTGTCGATACAAGAGGCCGCGCCACGGCAGGCAAGAGATCTCGCAAAGATATCGTTGTGCCATTGAGCGCCCAGGCCAGATGCGGAATTAGCCACAGTGTCATTAAGGTTGAATAGGTTAAAGCTACCCCGCTGGAACCATACGGTAATCCTATTATGTATGCGGCAATCAGCAGTGGTGCGAGGACTAGCCAAATTCTCAAACCTCTCCCGGCCCTCCCAATTGAGACATTGAGCCAATACAACGGATTGACCACCGCGAAGACTACGATCGCCGGAGCTAGGAGACGGAAAAGAGGGCCCACATCTTTCCACTTTTGTCCAAGAATAAGAAAGACGATGTCATCGGCAAACAAGACACAGGCCAGAGTGCTGGGCAGTGTCAGCGACAAGAGTAGCGAGTAGATAGTTAGAAAGTATTTTTTAAGCCGCCCTGGATCATTCTGGAGCCGCGATAGCGACGCAAACAGAACATTCCCCACTGCTAAAGTCAGATTATCGGACGGTATAGAGAGAAGCTGGTAGGCTCTTCCATATATCCCGAGAGCCACCGCCCCCCAGTACCGGCCAATGAGTATCTTGTCGAAATTGTAAGCCACATACGCGACGAGACTGTTTGCCGCGATTGCGCTACCAAAACCCATCATAGCACCTACACCGGCTCCACGATGGGGCATTCCCGGAACCCATCCTGACGTTGACCAAAATATCGCCGTGGAAACAACCGGCTGAATGACAGCCATTGCGACAAGTGCCCAATATCCGTAACCACTCAACGCCATGGCAATGCCCATAAGAGTACTAACGACCTGCGAAATAATTTCCACCACCGCCACCATTCCAAACCGCATTTCGCGCTGAAGAAGCGCAGCGTGCTGCACTCCGGCCGCATAAAAAATGAATCCCGTGCCCAAAGCTGCCGTCACCCACAACAAGGCAGACTCTTCGTAATAGATCACGAGAATCGGGGCCATCGCCATAGACAAAGCGGCAAGGATCAATCCCACCAGCATGTTGAGCCAAAATAACGTCGAAACCTCTTCATTCGTTATCGTCGGTCGTTGAATGGTGACCATCGAAAGCCCAGCTTCCTTAAACAAGCTCAACACCCCTGTGACAGCCGTAACCATCCCCACTAATCCAAAGTCTTTCGGGTCGAGGAGCCGGGCTAAGACCATCAAGGAACCAATGCGGAGAAGAAAAATTACACCCTGGGAACCTATATTTATTATGGTCGCTCGAAGAGTGCGTTCCTTCAGATCCTTTGGTGACAAATTTAAACACCTTTATGACTGTCGAGAGATTGGATGCTGTGCTGCGAGATCGGTATCCATGGCCATGACATTTTTGGGGCGCCTAGCCGCTCACTTACCATACATCCTGTTCGGTTTGCGCTAGTACAGCTTCCCCCCCTCGCACCACTTGAGGTGCTGCTTGAAGAACCAACGACTCCTGACGCTGTTTGCCAGATGCTCCGTTTTATTTCGGGAATCTTTTGCAGTCAGACCTCACGCGAGTTGTCATATTCTATCCCTTCAATTAACCGTCTGCTAAATAGTTCACAAACACTAGCAGGTATGGGAGTTTCAAGCGCATCATTCCAAAAGTGGCTGAGATGTAAGGATGGATTCTCGCCGCATCAATCGCCCCTTTGTCTACCCCCCGCATCTGAACAAGGCACGGGGGTTCTCTACAGTGACCCGCAACTGGCAGACACCGAATGTGACTTCAGGACTTCAACTACGACACGTTCCTGCTGACTATCAGTCAGGCCAGGGAACATGGGCAGGGACAAGATCTGCGCGGCAGCTTTCTCCGCCACGAGGAAATCCCCCACTTGGAAGCCAAGTCCCTCGTAGGCCTTTGTCAGGTGTAGCGCAACTGGATAGTGAATCCCTGTACTAATGCCAGCCTCGTCCAATCGTTTCTGTAATTGTGCTCGGTCGGCCACCTGCACGACGTAGAGATGATAGACCGACCGCGACCAATCCGGTTGATGAGGCAGCGTCACGATTGCTTCCGCTCCGGCAAACAGTTTGTTGTAGCACTCCGCAATCTGTCTGCGCTGACCATTCCACGTCTTTAAATGGCGGAGTTTCACCCGCAAGAAACCAGCTTGGATGGCATCCAACCGCCCGTTGTACCCCTCGATGTCGTGGAAGTATTTCTTCGATTGACCGTGGTCGCGCAAGAGGCGACAGGTCTGATCCACTTGTTCGTCATTGGTGGTCATTGCACCCGCCTCTCCGCAAGCACCTAGATTCTTGCCGGGATAAAAGCTAAACGCGGCCGCATGCCCCATGGAGCCAGCCTTGCGCCAACGATTTTCCTTTTGAGAGAAATATTCCGCTCCCTGTGCCTGACAGGCATCTTCAATCACTTTGAGATTGTACTGTTCCGCCAACTCTAAGATGGGATCCATATCAGCCATTTGCCCGTATAAATGCACTGGAACAACGGATGTCACCGGATGGCCGGTTCCTTTGTGGAACGCACGCTTCGTCTGCGAGTCCCACGTGCACTTCAGTTCTAGATACAGACGCAATTTGGCTGGATCCATTGTGTAGGTTTGCTCGTTGATGTCGACAAAATCCGGGCGCGCCCCCGCTTGGGAAATCGCCTCGGTCGTGGCAATGAAGGTATTGGGGACGGTAATCACAATGTCGCCGGACCCTATGCCTGCGGCGATGAGGGCAAATCGCAAGGCATCCGTGCCGCTGCCGACCCCCACACAAAACCGCGATTCGCAGAACCGGGCAAAGTCCTGCTCGAACCCCTGGACCATGGGACCGCCGATGAACCCGGCCGTGCTGAGGGCTGTCTTAAGAATATCGACAAACTCATCCTCCAGCCCGCGATGCACCGTCACCAGATCAAGAAACGGAATTTTTACATTACTCATGGTGGCCTCTTGGTTCAAGGTACCGCAATACTTTTCCGGGGTTACCGACGACGATGGCATTCGCAGGCACATCTCTTGTGACGACGGTGCCCGCGCCGATCAATGCATTCTCTCCGATCACTATATTCGAGAGGATGGTCGCGCCCGATCCGATCGACACGCCTCGTTTCACGATGGTGACTTCGACCTTCCAATCCGCTTCAGTTTGGAGCGCTCCTCTCGCGCTGGTCGCGCGAGGCAAAGCGTCATTCACGAAGGTGACATTGTGACCCACGAAGACCTCGTCCTCAATCGTCACACCTTCACAGATGAATGTGTGACTCGATATCTTGCACCGCCTGCCGACTTTCGCGTTCTTCTGAATCTCGACAAACGCGCCGATCTTTGTCTCGTCACCCACTTCGCAACCGTAGAGGTTAATGAACTTCGAAAACTTTACGTTTTTTCCCACCTTGACATCCGGCGCAATGCAAAGATGGCCGTTGGTCTGCAAAGAGCCGTTTGAAGTCACGCCGCGCTCAACATTATTGAGCGACGACATTCCAGGCGATCTGACCATCTCTCGTTCAGGCTTCCGCCTGACTAAAGATATGCTCTTACGTGCTGGCGCAGTCTTTTTTTTCATGCGTGGTTCCCATGAGCTGCTGGTTAGAACAATTGTTAAGTAGGCAGAGACGCGTGGCTAATAATTGACGATTACACATCAGCTCGGGATCAAGGGCATGATGTCGCTGCGTCATCTTTCATAGGCGCAGCTCAGGCCAGACTAATCGTATTCCCTGGAAAATCCTTGAACAATAGGCAGGAAGGTTTCAACGGACTACTGCGCGAGGTAGAACTTAGCCGGTGTTTTGCTATGAGTTCGTCCGGACCCCAGATCTGTAGATAAACAGGACTCTTTCGCGCCCCTGCTCGCGAAATCAAAGGAATGGAATATCAGAGACAAGTCTAAGTACCAGCGTAACGAGGTCCATTTTGGTTTCAGTCACGTCACCCTGTTCATTGATACGAAGCGATCCGATTCCGAAAACAAATTTTTTCTGTGGCTACCTTACGGCACTTTCTATCGGCCGCTCTCTTCCATATGCCATGGGATAACCATACATATAGTGTGGCATACTTTGCACTTCAACCGCATTGAGGATCACCTGCTTCTCGACAGTCAATCCAAGCATTTTAAAGGCCTTCTGTACCACATGCTTTGGTGTGGCGCCGGCCCGAATCACCAGAATGAGAACATCCGCCATACTCGCCAAGATCCCCATGGTAGCACTCGGTAATACGGGCGGCGTGTTGATGATGACATAATCGAAATCCGTTCGTAACTTTGGCAATATTGCTCTCAGCTGCTGAATCCTCGCTAGCTCATTGGGTTCTCCACCCCCGCCCCCAACCGTGATAATTGAGCAAGGAGCTTCGTCGATGGCAGACAAACAGTCTTCGAGCGAGGCCTGGCCATCGAGCAGTTCGGTCAACCCCGCCCGAGCTTGCACATTCACGTAGTGGTGAAGGGCGGGGCAGCGAAAGTCGCAATCGATGAGTAATGTTTTTTTCCCAAGGTTCCGAGCAATGGTATATCCAAGATTCACGACGGTCGTAGTCTTGCCTTCCCCCTTCAATGCACTGGTGACTTCGATGATGGTCGAGCCACGCATTTCCGTAGACAACACCAACCTGGTCGCAGCCATACGGTATTGTTCGGCAGCGATCGAGAGTGGCTGCCACTTCGCGACAAGATTGAGATGAGGCGGGAGCATTCCCTCCCGACTTCCTGAACGTATCCAGGATGGGTACGTCCACCCTACTCTCACTGCGGGCAGATGAGCAGCGGCATCGTCGTTGGTGACAGAGCTTTCGGCCGACATATCGACCATGGGATTGTGATACACGGTGAAGAAGTTTGGGATCGCTGCCAGCACTCGTATGCCCGGCAATGTTTCCACCTCTTCCCGTCGCTTGAACGTCGGATTCAATTGCTCAAGTCCCACCGCCAGACCCACTCCCAATCCACATCCTCCCAGCAATCCCACAATCATAATTAACAATTGTTTTGGACTATCCAGTCTTTGGGGGAGATTGGCTGGGTCCAGGACCCGGAACTGTTCCCCTTTCTGACGTTTCTCAAGGTTTCCCGCCACATGGGCATTCAGTCGTTTATCGAGTAATGACTGATAATTCTTTTGCATATTTTCGTAATCACGCATGAGAATCATCACTTCCTGCTCGCGCGAGGGTGTTTGTTCCACCCGATGCTCATATTCCCTGATATGCTCCACCAGCCTTAGGCGACGCTCCTTTATCGAAGATACCTCAGCGCGCAGATCATTCCGCTGTTTGGTCAGTTCTCTCAAATAGGGATCGAATGTCTTGGCCGCGTCCCCGCCCTTTTCCCCAACAAGATTGCCATACTTCTCCGTAAGCTGCTGCTTCACACTGAGGATCTCACGCTTCGTCTCCGTAATATCCGGGTAGGTTTCTTTCCACTCCGCCCTAAGAGTCGTGAGACGTCGATCCAATTCCCGCAGCCTTGCTACAAGAGGATCCATGCCGGCATGAGTTGACGTTGGAGCGCCGGGATCTGCGCGGGTAGTCCCACTCGCTTCATATTCTTTGATCGACTTTTCCACGGTGCTCAGCTTATCTGTCTGGCTATGAAGCAGGTCGTCCGTCGCTGTCAGCTCTGCCTGCAGCCGATCGAGCGCTCTGAGGTTGGCCTCCATCTGTTCAGGCAAAAGGCCAATATATTTTGTTTTATACTGACTGATCGCCTGCTCTTGCGCTTCCAAGGATTTTTTTGCATCATGCAGCTCTTGTTCTAGAAACACGGACACTCCCGTGACGAGCTGCTCGCGAACCTTTAGGTTTTCCTCAATGAACAAAGACGCAAGGTTCTCCGTCACTTTCATGGCGGTCACTGGATTTTCGTGGGCAAATGAAATTGTCACAGCCTCGACGCTTTTCCCCCTGGCTCCAGCAGTTCCAACTGTCTCCACCTTGATTGCCTTGCGTATCTTTTCAATCGCAGATTCCACCCCATCGCGCTTGACCTGTCCCTCATAGAGCTTAAACTGCTGTATGATCTGGCTCAGGAGCGTCCGACTCATCACTTGTTGTTGGATCATCGTGAGCCGCTCTTCGATGCTCGCTCCTCCGATGCCCTTGACGTAGTCATCGGGAATCTTCTGATTCTCAATTAAAATCAAGGTGCTGGAGCGATAGCTTTTAGGCAGGATCAGGCATAACACCCCAGCAATGATCACCCCGGCTAGAATCGAACCCATTACCGGCCATTTTCTACGAATGATGATGGCCCAATACTCTCGCATCGTCACCGATACTGGTTCCGCAGGGTCGGCGCGTTCCACCGGTTTGAGGGGTTCGTTCGTATTCACTTCCACTCCGCAACAAAGCTCAATAGGTCTACATTCCGAACGAATTTTAAGTCTTGCAATGGGAAAACCTGCTTATCCTGACTGAGTGTGTACGATACCGGGCCTGCTTCGGACAATACTATCGCGCGTTCAGACAGCATCAGAGCCGGTATAAAATCCGGCTCCGGTCCCGGAACTTATTTTCTCTCGGCGGCGAGGAAGAAACCGCCTGCCCACGAGTCGAGGGAACAACAGCTGGTCCATAAACTAGCCATGGATTCAGCATCTCCATTCCGCATGAAGCAACCACTGCCAGGGCTCACTCCTAATGCACGTCATCGCTATGCCATAGCTCTTTATGATTCTCTACGGCACTACGACCACGTCGCCGGTTTTAAGAAGAAAGTTCCTAATCTCTCCCTTTCCGGACATCAGATCATCGTACCGGACAGGAATCCTCATTTCTTTGGTCTTGCCGTCTGATGTTACCACTGTCCGGAGCACTTGAATCTGGTTCAAGGCCGCGTAAGGAGAAAAACCTCCAGCTACAGCAATGGCCTGCAGTACGGTCGCATGTGACTTGAGCTGGTACTTACCCGGCTTCATCGCAGCCCCTAAGACATACACATAGTAACTATTGACCTCTTTCACGCGGACGGAGACTGAGGGGTTCTCCTTAAACTCTTTCAAGCGCTCTGAAATGTAGGCAGCCAATTGGTTGGCGGTCCGACCGCTAGCCACAACCTCCCCGATCAGCGGCATCGAAATCTTTCCATCTGGCCTGACAATCTCTTCTTTCTGGGTAAGGTCCTGATTCCGCCACACCGCAATTTCGAGCACGTCCTCAGGCCCCAACAAGAAATCCTTTTGAGCACTATTCGCCTCCTCGATGACCTCCATCGGGGGTCCTTGGGCACACCCAGTCACGCCGACGAGCAAGGCTGACACCAGCACGCCGAAGACCGCTCTTCTGATGCAGACTGCCCTCCCGGTCATGGGGTGAGCACCATGTTTTCTGAGGGCACGACAATTTGGTCCCCACGTCTTAGTTCGATGTTCTGAATGGTCCCATCACGCAACACGATATCGTCATAACTGGCCTTGATTTTGATCTGCTGGCCATCTTTGCCGAACCGAAACACCACAATCTTGTTCCGCGCCGCCGTTGGCGTCAAACCTTCAGCAAGGGTGATCGCCTGCAGCAAGGTTGTCTTAATCTTTAAAGGGTATTTGCCAGGCTTAGTTACTTCTCCCAGCACATAAATGGCATAACTATTCACTTCTTTGACCACAATGGACACTTGCGGATTCTCTTTGAATTCTTTCAACTTTGCAGAGATGTCAGCCGCTAATTGGCTCGCGGTTTTCCCCATCGCTGGGACATCACCAATGAGTGGGAGTGAAATTTTTCCGTCCGGACGCACCGTCACCACCTTTGAGAGATCGGCACTTCGCCACACCGTGATTTCCAGCACATCCTCCGGTCCCAACAGATAATCGGTAGTGACGCCCATCGACAACCTATCGGTGGTGACACCGAGCGACAACTCGGCGGCCTGCTCATCAGAAGAAGGCGCTTTGGCTGGCATCTCTGCATTTACCCTTGATTGGCAGAGCACCAGTGCAGCGAAACAAAATATACCGGCCTGTGTTTTCACGGGATACTCCCACCTAGATCATTGCTTGCCGTCGACGAATACCGTAGGCGGCTCATTCATGTGAGAACTGTCTGTTCGTCTTGAGCTGAACTCCATGAGGACGAACGTCGCTCGCGGCATACTTCCGGGCTCACCAATCTAGCTGTTGCCCATCGCCAAGGCAAGTTTGTCGATGGGACCACAGAAAACCCGAGATCAACAATCACCCCTGGGATCCCTTATCAGCGCTGCCCGAAGGGAGTTGTAATCAAGTGTCAGCTCGGCAAATTTGCTTTTGAGCCGTCGATTTTCAACCTCCAGGAAGCGAAGGCGATCCCCAGAAGGTTTTCCTTTGCTCGCTAGCTTCACTCTCCACCGATACAAAGTTGTCGTTGAGACTCCATACTTGTGAGACACGTCCTTCAGAGCAAGACCTGCCTCAACCTCATGAATGACGGTCATGATTTGATCCTGCGTAAAACGTGATTTCGCCATGGTAGGGGCCTAGGCCTTTTCGGCCGTCATCCAAGGAGATTGGATGGAGCGGATGAACGAAGGGTTCACTGCAATGGAACCACTTCACTCATATCAATGTGAACGGTTGCCGCTTGCTGAATGAGGTGGATGCGAATAACCAGACAATCGTGGCTTGTTTTCCTGACCAATTGGCCCCGCAGCCCTGTCAGAGGGCCTCGAACTACTTCCACCCAGCCTCCTTCGGTGAGGTAATCGTGGGGCTCTAAGGACCGCTCGCTTTCAGCCACCTTCATGATTGCTGTCAATTCCTCATCGGGAATCGCTTCCGGCATGACGGATCCTACAATTCTGACGATGCCTGGTGTTTGAAGAATGGCATGACTGTTCATGAGCGAAAACCTGGCGAAACAATATCCGGGGAAAAGCGGACTCTGCGTCCAAACTTTTCGGTCCGACCATTGACTCAATTTTTTCGTCAACGGGAGAAAATGTTCAACACCAATACCGGCCAGACGATCCCGGACCATTTTTTCATGACGAGAACGTGTGCTGACGGCGTACCAATGCACATCCGTCGAGGATTGTTCCTGCACCGGATTCGCGATCGGCACATCGGACCGGAATGCATTCAACATAGCTTCGCCCTCTGAGTCACATGAAGGGAAGCATTGTTCTAGAGATTTCTCCAGCGGAGCACATCGGACAAGGGTGCTTTTTTCCGGGCAGTTGGCGCGAGCGACACTAGCACTTTTGTGCCGGCCGGCTTGATGAAAATTATTTCCTGAATGATGGAGAAATAAATACCCACATTAATTCTGTAGTACTTCTGCAGTGATGTACAGGCTCTTTCCAGTCATGATGTTAGCAAGCGTACCAGCAAGGAGGCTGGTAGGCGGAGGATATCGTGTAAAATCGCACAGCGCGCACAGTAATTGCCAACGGTGGCCAATGGTGCACATTATTGTGCACTTACACCTCCATGTCATGATTAGATCAATAATGGGCGCAAATCGTTCCTGTGCAAGGCTTTACAGGAGGTATCACTGCTGATATTTAGATTGCCTATGTCCCAACTTGTGTGCGATCATTCGCTTCGCGAATGGGGTTTCAATCACTTCTTTACCTTAGATTTTAATGCGTAGCTGTCTCATTAACTACGTATGCAGTACTTACGCTGCGTGTTGGACCGATATTCTTGCGTGACACCCAGCCAGGAGGACGTATGATCAGCATCAACAATGCAAGAGCCACCACGGTGGTGGCCCTTGTCAGTAGTAACTACTTCCTACGGGTCGGTCTGCAACGAACAGTCGAAACCGAAAAATGGATTCGGCTCATCGGACATGCCATTGGTGCGACCGCGTTGGATGACCTGCTGATTTTCGAGCAACCCCACATCGTCATTATCGATACCGAGGTCGAAAGCGATGTTAGAGGGCTTATTCGAAAGATAAAGCTGGCTGCCCCTCAAATACGAATTATTCTGTTACTCGGGCTGCACGATCCGGAATGCACGAGACAGGCGATGGAGTCTGGGGTCGATGGAGTTGTGCTCAAGGTACAACCATCCACAGTATTGATCGCAACTATTGAATATCTTGCGCGGCCGGCTGGCGAGATCATCGCGACGAGCACAGCAGCGGTCGCACAAATGACCAAGGTACCCAGCTTCCCTCTCGCACTCAGCGATAATCCCTGTCAGGCTAAATGGCCCGAGGGTTTAACCGAACGTGAGCGCGATGTCATCAGGTTAATCAGCCAAGGACTTTCAAACAAAGATATTGCCGACCGCCTCTGCATCTCGAGCATCACGGTCCGCCATCACCTCACCAATATCTTCGACAAACTCGGGGTGTCCAACCGCCAAAAACTGCTCATCCGTGCCCACCAATATGGGATCGCAGAGCTGACGGCTCAAGCGTAAGCACCGCGCTCTTCCCCCCATGACAGGCCCTAGGAGATAGGCCATTGGAGGCAGTCGCGTACCAAGGGCCCATTTTTTCGGCACCACTCGCACACAGAAATTGCCTAGCTAGAGGAAGACCATCAAGGACATGTGGATGCCCTCTCTGCTCGACAAGCTGTCGAACAACGCGGCCGACCTTGGTCTCATCGAAAACATTGTCGCAGATGATAGTGGGGTTACCAGAATGAACGAAGGAAGCAAGATCCCTTCGCAATCCTCTATTGTAGGTTCAACCCTCTGGGCAGCGTGCGGTTTGGAAAGGAAGAACCCTGAAGGCGTGTGTTCGGCGTGGGCAAGAGGAGAGGCTTCGCCTGAAGACGCCGATACGCACAGGGAATGAGGAGAAGACTACTGAAGGGGTTTACCTGCTCGCTGGGAACAATGTGGAAGCTCCGAGTCGAGCACGCTAGTAGAGATCTAGGCACACTAGAGGGGTTTATCCGCTTGCCACAATTACGATACTGCGATAAAGAGGCTCGCGGTCGCGCAAGCGAGGTTTGGAGCGGGCGATGAGATTTGAACCACACTCCGTCGCCTGGTCGGCCCTGAAGCTTCCTCCCGGCTCCCACTGAGGGGGGCCCGTTCCGGCTGGCTCACCATCTCGCCAGCGTCCGCAGACCTGACGCTCGTTATTCCTTCGCGTCGCAGAACCCGTCGTGTCTCCCCACGAAGGGAGCACACTCCCTTCGAAACCCTCTGTCGTGGATTCAAATCTGCTAACTTGTGCGAGGTATTTGGAGCGGGCGATGGGATTTGAACCCACGACAACTTGCTTGGGAAGCAAGGACTCTACCACTGAGCTACGCCCGCCCCTCAATACAGAGGAGTCGAATCCTACGCTGGCGTCGACACTAAGTCAAGACAACTGACCACAAGCAGCTTAGCCTTTGTACTCCGCCACGGCGAACTTTCGACGGCCGACACGTAAATGAAGCGGCTTCCCGACCGTCAGCGTGATGCTGGCATTCGCGTCGGTCATTTTCTGCTCATCAATCTCGACCCCACCCTGCACGATCAACCGCCGGGCTTCACTCTTGCTCGGCACGAGCCCGGTCTTCGCGATCAAATCGACGAGGCCCATCGATGGTGCGGCTGCATCCTTCACGTCGGATGGCGTGAACACCACGTGAGCATCAGGTTGTTCAGGAAACTCGCGCGCCTGGAACTTCTGTTGAAACGCGGCGCGAGCCTCACGGCCTGCCTCAGCCCCGTGGTACCGCGCCACAATCTGCTCAGCCAGCGACTGCTTGGCATCCATCGGATGAGCCGCCTTCACATTCGTCAGGTCCTCGGTCGTCAATAATTCATAGTACCGATGCATGAGCGCATCGCTGATCGACATGAGCTTTCCAAACATATCGGCGGGCTTATCCTCAAGGGCAATGTAGTTGCCGAGGCTTTTGCTCATCTTCCGGACCCCGTCGGTCCCCTCCAGAAGCGGCATGGTAATGACCACCTGCGCCTCCTGCCCATAGTCTCGCTGCAGATCGCGTCCCATGAGGAGATTGAACTTCTGATCCGTACCGCCCAGCTCCACATCGGACTTCAACGCCACGGAGTCATACCCCTGAATCAAGGGATACATGAACTCGTGAATGCTGATCGGCTTTTCATCCGTATAGCGCTTGTGAAAGTCTTCTCGTTCCAACATGCGGGCCACCGTATAGTGGGCGCTCAGTTCGATCAGTCCGTCGGCCGTCATTGCGCTCATCCAGCGGCTATTGAATTCCACCTGGGTCTTTTGAGGGTCCAAGATCTTGAAAATCTGACGCTCATAGGTCTTCGCGTTCTCCAGCACCTTTTCCTTCGAGAGTGCCACGCGTGTCTCAGACTGGCCGGTCGGATCGCCGATCATGCCGGTAAAGTCGCCGATAAGAAAGATCACCTGATGCCCCAGGTCTTGAAAGTGCTTGAGCTTGTGAATCAGGACCGTATGGCCGAGATGGAGGTCCGGCGCCGTGGGATCGAACCCTGCCTTGACGCGGAGCGGACGCTGTTCCTTGATGGCACGAGCCAGCTTCGACTCCAGTTCGGCAGGCTGAATAACCTCAACAATCCCTCGAAGTATCAGGTCGAGCTGCTGGGATAACGGCGTCACAAGGTTCCTTTATGTCGAGATGGGGATCTGGTGTTAGTCACTAGGACGTGGGGCCGGAGACGATCAAACTTCCTATGGCCGATGCCTTTCACCTGACGCAGGTCTTCGACTTTCGTGAAAGGACCGTGCGACGCGCGGTGCTCGATCACCCGCTGCGCCAGCTTGGGGCCAATGCCAGGCAAGGCTTCCAGATCGGACGCGGTGGCATGATTCAGGTCGACCCGCCGCGAGTCATGGCTCGCGACGCGCGAGCTGCCCGCCGGTACTGAAGGTGTGGTCTCCTCTCCAGGCGGAGAGGCATGAGGAACTGAGACCTCGGGCGTCGCGATCAATGCGTCAGTGGAAGGACTCACCGTTGCAACATTCGTCTGTTGCCGAGAGGTGGTGGAGATCGGAGCGGCCGCTGCCGCCTGAATATGATTTGGCGTCACCTGTCGTATGGGCGTGACCGAGCCGATCCATACCAAGGACCCCAGGGTGACCGCCAACATCGCGAGCTTGATGAGCAGCGAACGCACCATACTACGATGTCTTCCGTGCGAGGTGGATGGCCTGCCCATGGACATCTTCCACCGCTTCCATGAGGCCTTCTGAAAATGTCGGATGCGCGTGAATCATGTCAGCCATGCGTGAGACCGTGGCGCCCAGATGCATTGCCAACGCAGCTTCATGGATGAGATCAGTCGCATGGGCTCCCAAGATATGTGCGCCGAGAATTCGATCGGTATCCGCCTCGGCAATGACTTTCACGAGACCCTGAATATCTCCCGTCGCCTGGGCTTTGCCTAATCCGCCGTAGCGAAAACGCCCGATCTTGAGCGCCTGTTGCGGGTCCTTGCCGGATGCGAGCACCGGTCACGGGCCTGTTGTTCCGTGAGCCCGACCCGCCCAATCTCTGGTAACGTAAAGATGCCCGTCGGGATGACATCATAGTTGATCGTGCGAGGATGGCCAAGAAAGTTCTCGGCCAATTGAGCGGCTCGAATGGCTGCGACGTACCCGCCAGGACCGGCACCAAGAATTGCGAGGTGTTTCGACATGAGATGGACTCAGTGAACCATGGCTATTGCATCATCTGCTGCAGACCGCCGAGGCCAGATGATTCAGGGGTGCCATGATGCGCGGCGTTAATGTTTCTGTTTGCTCAGAAACGCTTCGTACTGAGCTGCCGTCATGAGCCGTTCCACTTCGGTCGCAGCCGTGAGATCGACCACCACCATCCAGCCTTTGCCATAGGGGTCGGAATTGACGACTTCGGGATGATCCTTCAGGTCGGCATTGACCTTCGCGATCGTGCCGCTGACCGGGGTGTAGATGGTGGAGGTGGTTTTGGTCGATTCGACTTCGCCGATTTGCTGGCCGGCCGTGATTTTGGCACCCACCTTCGGAAGGTCGATGAAAACGATGTCGCCCAAGGCATCCTGGGCGAAATGACTGATGCCGATCGTCGCCTGCGCGCCTTCGACGCGGACCCATTCGTGTTCTTCGTGGTAACGGAGATTGGACGGTATCATGACACTCCTCTTGGCGGCCGCCGTACGAGCGACCTACATGAATCCATAACGTTCAGGAAACGGGTGGCGCGATCGTAAAAGGTGGCGGCGGCTTTGTCAAGGAATCGCCCCTTGCACATCCGGCACAAACACGAGGTGACGAATATCCGGCGTGCGAAGTTCATCCGCCTGCTGCGCAAGTCCCGTAAACATACCGGCTCCATACTCAGCCGGCGTGTGAAGCAATACCCACCCTTGCGGGAGCGTCTGAGGCTCGCCTTTCGCCGATTGTATGACTTCGCGGCTCCATCCTTTGAATGAGCCTGCGAACGCCCGAACATCCGACGCCTCGCGAGAAGGCCCGCCCAAGAGCAGATCGAACCCCCGACGACGCGCCTCTGCAGCATCCTCGCCATAATTCACGAGCGCGGATGTCGGATTCGACAACGCCTCCGCGTGGATTTCGAGCACGAGACGCAGCCGCGGCACCATCTTTTGTAAGTGTTTCCTCAGGAGGGCCATGACCTCCAGTTCCTGACGCGCCTTCCAACCCACCCATCGCCAGAGCGTCTTGTCGGACACCGGAGCGGCCGCGTCCGGACGCAGGACCATTCGGTCACGCAGAGCCTGTGCCACCTCGGATGACGGCTGATGGAACTGCGCTTCGAATTGGCGCAGCACCCCATCACTCACTTCATATGCGAAACTGTTCTCCGCCCTGGCGCGAAACACGACTCCATCAATTCCAGTTTTAATCAGATCCGTCAACAACTGGGCCATCACCGGCTGAACCGCCGAAGACAACAGGTCGAACTGCGTCCAGGGATGCACTCTACGCCGGGTCGGATCGTAGAGGAGCATTCGAGTGTTCGGGCGGCTGTCCGACAGGGGCGCGCGAAAAAGATCCATGACGGCATAGACAGAGATACCCAAGTCATGGGCTTGCGGCACAATCACACTGTACCAATCAGTAAGCACCGGCCCTCGTGACGTGGCAAACAAGGCGCCCTTTGGCACCTCCGGGGATTGGCCGGCCGAAGCAGCGCCGATTGCGGTGGAGGGCCTGATGAAGGACGAGTCCGGGCTGGCGTCCAACAGAATAGCGCTGATCCCTTGAGCGCTTAACTGCCGCATCCATGTTTCGACCTGGGACTGCAGCGGCAGATTGTTGAAGGAGACATACAATGCCGTGTGGCCGGACCGAGTGCCGGACGACAAGGCCGGTTGAATGCGCAACGCCTCGATGCGGTGCAATGCCCGCTCGGCGTAAGAGCTCAGCATCGCCGGCGACGCCCCTTCAGGGCCGGCCAACGTACGATACTCTTTGACGGCCGCCGTGACCTCGCCCATCTGTTCATACGCCTGTCCTAAATCCCAATGGGCTTCCATCGCGCGACGGGACTTGGGATACGTGGTGAGATACCGTTCGTAAAGATGAATGGCGGCGGAATAGCGTCCATCTGAAAACGCCGTCGACGCTTGATACCAGAGGCGTGTCTCGGCTTCAATGGCCGGATCGCTAATCGACTGTGCCACGGGGGCAGACGGCGCAACCGTGCACGCCGCGAGGAGCAGCGTGAACAGCGTCAGCGCAAGCCGGGACGCGGGAGCTCGCCGGTCCGGCTGAGACCGTCGAGTATCGATCGCGTGAAAATAGTCAGCGCTCAACGCGCGCCTACCCGACCAACTCCATTTCAGAAAAGAAATACCCGATCTCAAACTTGGCCGTATCTGCCGCATCTGAACCGTGCACGGCGTTAAATTCGATGTTCGCACCATGCGCTGCCCGGATCGTCCCGTGCTCCGCCTTGGCCGGATCGGTCGCCCCCATCAACTCGCGATTCTTCTTGATCGCGTTATCGCCCTCCAGCACCAGCACCACGCAGGGGCCGGAAGACATAAACGTGCACAGGCTATCGAAAAACGGCCGGGTTTTATGCACCGCGTAAAACCCTTGGGCCGTGGTTTTCGACATGTGCATCAGGCGCATCGCCACAGGCCGTAAGCCGGCCTTCTCGTAACGGGTGATGATGTCACCGATCGCGTTCTTCTTCACGGCATCCGGCTTCACAATCGCAAGCGTTCGTTCACTCATGGATCGTCGGGCTCCTTCGGCTAGAAAATGTCATGACCATGGCCTTCGCAAAAACTCTTGCGGCATTATAAAGAAGCGGCGGAAGGACTGGCAAGACAAAGGGCTCTCATCAGGAAACGGAACTGTCAGAATCCTTCACGAGTCGCGGGTAAGGAACCTATGTACGCGCCGACGAGAGTTATCATGCGGTTGGTCAGGAGTTTACGGTCAGGATGGAGATTTCCGGTGGCACACGAAATCGAACCGACAGAATACTTGTGCCCAGACCTGTGCTCACGAACATGTGTCGCCCGCCCTCCACAATGTGACCGGCGGCAAAACGTTCACCATATTGTGACGGTACCACCGGCCGGCCAATGATGGGGACACGCACTTGGCCCCCATGTGTATGGCCCGCGATGGTGAATGCCACGCGTGACGGAATCTCAGGAAATACATCAGGGTTGTGCGTGAAGGCAATGATGGGAATCTGTTGGGGAATTTTCTCGAGTGCCAGCTGCACATTGTGAGCACCTTCCCAGAAGTCACTGATGCCCGCGAGCCACAATGACCCTTCACCCCTCCTGAGCTCCAGTGCCTCGTCTTCAAGCACTGGAATGTGCACCCGCTCCAATGCCTTTCGAACCCGATCGGCATCCAGCCACCAATCATGGTTTCCGAGCACGGCGTACACACCGAACGGGGCGGACAGGTCCTTGAGGATTTCCGCAGACTCTTCGGGTGAAACGAACGTCCCAGCTACGACGCCTTGGACGACGAGGTCTCCAGCGAGGAGCACGATGTCGCAGTGGGCGCTGTTCGTGCGCGCGACAATCTCTCTGAGTTTCTGCACTCCGTTGAATGGCGATCCGGTATGCAGGTCCGCGAGGACGGCGATGGTGATGCCGTTGAGATGATGCGGCCACTCCGGAATGGTAATGGAATAGGGCTGAACGCGCAGAGACGCCGGTTCAACGACGAATGCCCATGTGGCAAGGCCCAGCAGGAGGATGGCAAGGGACCGAGCCAGTGCCTTGGTCAGGGGTGGCGCCATACTATACAACGGGTTCTACACACACAGAATGAGCCCCATCAGGAGGTAAAATGCGCGGCGAGCTCGCCCGGCTTGAACACTCCCCGTTCGGTGATGATGCCGGTGATGAGGTCAGCTGGTGTGACGTCGAAGGCGGGATTGAACACCTCGACGCCTTCCGGAGCGATCGGGTCACTGCCATGGATAGACGTGACTTCAAGCGGATTGCGCTGCTCGATGGGAATGTCCATGCCCGACTTGGTGTTGAGATCGATCGTGGAGTATGGCGCGGCCACGTAGAAGGGAATGTTGTGCGCCCGCGCGAGGACGGCCACCGAGTAAGTGCCGATCTTATTGGCGACATCGCCGTTCGCGGCAATGCGATCCGCGCCGACGATGCAGAGTTGAATCTTACCCTGCCGCATCAGAGCACCAGCCATGTTGTCCGTAATCAGCGTGACCGGAATCTTGTCCTGCATCAGCTCCCAGGCGGTGAGCCGCGCGCCCTGTAAGACCGGCCTGGTTTCGTCGGCAATGACACGAATTTTTTTTCCCTGCGCCCAAGCCGCCCGAATGACGCCGAGCGCGGTCCCATATCCCGCGGTGGCGAGTGCGCCGGCGTTGCAGTGGGTGAGAATCGTTTGGCCGCTTTGGATCAATGTCGCTCCCTGTCCGCCCATGGCTTTGCAGAGGGCAATATCCTCCTCCAAAATGACCTGGGATTCCTTCACCAGCTCAGCCTTGATGGCCGATATGGGCGTTCCACGGAGGAGGGCCACCTTCTCCTTCATCCTGGCGATGGCCCAAAACAAATTGACCGCGGTGGGTCTTGAGGCTGCGAGGTGCTCGCAGATTGCCCCTACCCCATTCACGAATTCGTCATAGCCTGAGGTCTGAAGTGCTTGGGCGCCAAGCGCCACACCCATGGCGGCCGTGACCCCAATGGCCGGAGCTCCACGAACCTTCAATTCCCTGATAGCCTGCGCCACCGCCCGATAGTCGCGGCAGTGTAGGAATTCGATATGGGTCGGGAGCCGGCTTTGATCCAGCAAACGAACCGCTCCATCTTTCCACTCAACGGTAGGCACCATACGCGCATTCTCCATTTTAGAATATAGAAAGAAGCTATCGTCGGCTCGTGCATAACTCCAGAATCGCGCCCATCCTGACGATGAGGCAAGCATGGATCAAGAGCCGGATCCCGTCGCGCGAGTTCACTGGTCGCAGAGGGCCAACGTCGGTTCATTCACCTGCCATCGAGCGATCTTCAGCCTCATCGGAGTTCGTCCTGCAGGATCTGCGCGGCCTGCCTGATCTCCACCTCAGTCAAGGATGGATAGATGGGCAGCGAGATGGCCACTCCATCGGCCTCATCACTGGCGGGATAATCAGGCAGCTCGAGATAACGATGCAAGGGACGGAACACCGGTCTCCGGCACTGCAAGCCGCGATGGGCCATCCGCGAGAGATAGGCCGTGAACTCATCGGGTGAGTGCAGTCCTTTCGGCAGACGCACCACGAAGCGGTAATAACTATGGGTACGGCCTGAGGGGACGGCCGGCAGCGTGAAGATTTCTGGAGGCAAGCTCTCGCGGTACAGAGCGGCCAATGCCGCCCGCTGTTCGAGAAAGGTGCCAAGTTGATTCAGCTGTGTAATCCCCATCGCGGCTTGCAGATCGGTCATCTTGCAATTGAAGGCTCCGGCGTTGAGCGACGGAGCTTGATCATATTCACGAAGGGCGCGCACACGCTCGAGTAGGTCGGCATCATTCGACAACACCATCCCTCCTTCACCCGTACAGAGCAGTTTGGTGGCGTAGAACGAACAGACGGTCAGGAGCCCGACGGTCCCGACGGAGCGTCCCTGCTCCGTGGCGCCCAACGTCTGCGCGCAATCCTCAATCAAGGGAATGCCCAGGGATTGGAGGGCCGTCAGATCTGCGGGCAACCCGAACATGTGCGGAACAATCACCGCGCGCGTGCGCGAGGTACGCGCTTTGCGAACTTTCTGCGGGTCCAGATTGTAGGTCTCCGGATCGATGTCCACAATCCGAGCTTGCGCGCCGACGCGCTGCACCGCTAACCAGGGCGCGGAGCAGACGTAACTGGGCAGAAGGACATTGTCCCCGTGCCCGACCCCGAGCGCACGTAACGCCAACTCCAGGGCGACCGTGCCGGAACTCACGGCAACCCCGCCTTGCAGGCCGAGGTAGGCCGCCATGCCTCGTTCGAATTGCGCCACGGCCGGACCTTCGACGATCTGGCCGGATCGGAGCACCTCAGTCACGGCACGAATGTCTTCTTGCCCTAAGGAGGGTTTGGAATGGGGAATCATCGTCATGGCATCACGGATCGAGCATCATGAGAAACGACAGGAGATGGCGTCCTCGGCATGAGGTTGCTGACAGCATCGGGGGAAAATTCTACGGGGGAACGCCTTCGTAATACAACCGGCTCTTGTTGAACCAACAGACCGTTTGGAGGCTGCTAGTGAGAGGAGCATGTCTCCTCCTTGCAATCGAGACATTCAGCAGGCCATCGCCTTCGGATCGAGGAGTTCTCGATACAACGGCTCCAATGGCCAGAGAGAGCTGTCCCAGTCGTACCAGACCTCGGCCATATGACGAGCCGCGCGCGCGAATCTTTCCCGATCCGCCTGGCTCGCGAGCAACGTATGAATCGAGTCAATCATGTCGGCCGGCTGGTCGGCGACAAGCAGATCCCTCCCAGGCTGGACCTTCATCCCTTCGATTCCGATCGACGTGGTGATGATCGGCAATCCTCCGGCCATCGCTTCCAGCAGCTTTGTTCGTGCGCCTGAACCGCTCACATGCGGAGCCACATAGATTGTGGCAGCACGCAAATGGGGCTGCATGTCGGGTACCGCGCCGGTCACTACGATGCCGGGGCCGGCCAAGCGGCGCACTCGCGCATCAGGGTTTCGTCCCACCAACCGCAATTCGGCCTCTGGAAATTCCCGGCGGATCGCAGGGAATACCTCGGACGCGAGCAGGACCGCTGCGTCGATGTTGGGTTCTAGTCCCATATCACCCGTGAACAACAGGACGGGCGACGTGGCGGTATGATCAGGCTTGGGAAGGATCGTCCGGCAATCGATGCCGTTCGGAACCACTAGCATACGGCGCCCGGGATGGCCACGCTCGCAACGAATTCGATCGTCATCCGAAACCACCACCACACAGTAGGTCGTCGGCCAGCCATACCTATTGAACAGCCCCAGCTTGATCAGGCGTACCACTTGCCTCGACCGGCTGCCTCCGGCGATACCGGTCCTGAGTACACGCAAGGGGCCAGCCAAGCCGTAGGCCCAAATATCCAGCACGAGCGGAACGGTCATATTGGGCGGCACAGCGGGGAGCATCGCTGGTTTTTCCACATGTACCGCTCCGTACTCACCACTCGCCAGCCGCTCTCGTACCACGGCGGCAAGCGCTCGGTCTTTGGCATAGGGCCCGAGGTGGCCGAGACGATCGAGAAAGCCGGGACGTTGTGGAGGAACGAAAATCATTTGGGCACAGACGTCTTTCAACAATCGTTGAGCCTCTTCTACCCCTTCATGCGCCGTGGCGACCAGGTCCACCTGAAACCGACTTCCCAGGAAACGAAGCAGGTGCAACATCCGCAAGGCGCCCCCGCCATGGCGGTCGGACGGCGGCGCTGGGGCGAGAAACAACAGGCGCTTGGCCATCATGCTCCTACCTGTGGACTTACGATGGAACCGACGGAAACAAGCGGTCCACATTCGCCCAGAGTGAGAGACTCAATTCCCGCATGCCATGCGCCGGCCAAGTCGCCGCTGATCATCGTCGTCCTTTAGGGGAACTGCTTCCCTTGTCTGCAGGCGGCTGGAAATCTGGTTTCCGGAGTTCACGGTCAAGTACCGCACGAATAAAGCCGCTGGTCGTATAGCCCCGTTGCTTCAGGCCATCGAGCTGGTCTTTCAACTCTTCCGGTTACTGGATCATGATGCGGATGAGCTTGGGCATCGCGTTCCTCGGCATACGTCAGTGTCGGGTCACACTGGGTTGAATGCTTGCATGTGCTATGCCTTGCTAGCATGCTGTCGCTGCCACGCAATATTGACGACTTATGTCTGCAGCTCTTCCCGCGAGTGGCGGGAAAATTGACACCCTGGCTTGGCCATTGGCGAGTCAACGGTCCCAATGACCTCTGGAGCATGCAGGACAGAAGCGGTGAACTTCATGGGAGGAGGCTCACGAGCGAGATGCTGGCGTTAGGTCCAATTCCAGCGGTGCCACAACCGTCGGATATTGTCCAATTCAATAGTCCAGGGAGCCGTCGACTGAAGAGCGGATTGAAGCACCCACTCCCTGGCATTGTGGACGGTGAGCCGGGACTGCTTCACATCGAGATCAACCCAGATTGCTCCATTCTGATCGGTTCTCCACACCTGCGCCCCCAGTGCCCGATAGGCCGCCAACACCCCACCCACCGGGTGACCATAGGGATTACGCCGCCCGGCTGACACCACGGCGATCTGCGGACGAATCAGATTGAGCCAATCATGCTCCATAGAACTCTGCGCGCCGTGGTGCGGAACCTTCAGCAACGCCACGCGGCCAAGCGTACCTGATCGGGTCAACCGGGCTAGCACCTCACGTTCAATGTCTCCCGTGAATAACATACGCCGATCCCCGCAGCTGAGTTCAGTGACGACCGACAAATTATTGAGCGATTCGCTTTTCGTGGCGGGCGACGACCCTCGGTTTGCGCGCGGACTCAATACCGTCATGCGGCAATCAGTTCCCGTCGAAATCAATTCTCCTTCCACCGCAAGCTTTACCTGAAGGTGTTGTTGCGCCAAGGCTCCTTCAATCTTGCGCCAGAAGTCCTCGTGCCGTACGACGCCGTTGGTCCAGAAATTCTCGACCTGCACATGCGCTAAGATCCAAGCCAATCCTCCGACATGGTCGAGTTGCGGATGGGTGCCGATGACATGGTCGATCCTTCGAATCCCTCGATTCCAGAGAAAGGGAGCCACCACACTGCGCCCCATATCGAACCGTTCATACGTGGCGCCTCCATCGATGAGAATCACCTCTCCCGCCGGCAACTCGATGACGGTGCTATCCCCCTGTCCGACGTCGAGGAAGGTGACGCGCACCTGGCCCTCCCCGCTAAACGGACGTGGAGACCACAGCCACCAGGCCACAATGCACAGCAATCCCATTAGCATGGCGCCCTTCAACAGCGGAGCGGCATCTGCGGGCCTGCCGGTCATCAATGCCCAGCCGAGAAGATAGAAGAACAACATCATCGGAAGGGTCGGAGCGGCCACAAACCATTCCGCGCCCGGGAGAGCGGCCAGCGCATGAGTCGCAGAAATCAGCCCTTGGCCAAGGGCATCAATCACGCCGGCACCAGGGAGCGTACTATCGTGCGCCATGATGACCCAGACGGCCGAGAGCAGACTGATGGGCAAGAAAATAAAGCCCACGAAAGGCACCATGAGAAGATTGGCAAAGAGCCCCATCCACGACACTTGATTGAAATAGCACGCGACAAGCGGCATGGTCGCCAAGGAAACCAACGCCGTGAGTCGAACGGACTCCCGCAGCCAATAAACCGTCCGTCCGGTAAGCGACGGAGGTTCCGCCAGCTCCTCCTCACGAACTTCCCGTTCAATTGCGAGGGCAAGTACCCAAACCGAAATATAGGACAGTTGAAATGAGATGTCGTACAGCGCAGGCGGATGCGCCAGCAATGTGAGGCCAGCAGCAGCGGCAAGGGCATGGAGGAGGTAACGCGCCGCGCCGAGCCACACTGTCCAGAGGCCGACGGCGATCATGATCGACGAACGAATGGTGGCCGTTTCAGCTCCGGCCAGCACCGTATAGGACACTACGGGCAGCAAGGTCAGGAGCGCCGCCAGCCTAGTGGGAGTCAGGCGTCGCGAAAGTGCCAGCAACATCATCGAAGGTAGGAAAAGGCACCCTCTCCTGATGAGCCCGAACGAAAGCAGAGCGATGAGACCGAGATGTGATCCGGAGATGGAGAGGATATGGACCGTGCCAGTGGTCATGAACCACTCGCGGACCTCCGGTGCAAGGAAACCCTGCTCACCGATGGTCAGGCTGAGAAATAAGCCGCGGCTAGGCTGAGGAAGCGATTCCGCGGCCGACCGCACCCGGCTGCGCCATCCTTCGATCAAAGGCGAGAAGAATGGAGCCGCCGTTCCGGACTCAGCATCCAACACCTCCACAGCACCAGCTCCGGACACCGATCCAACCGCGTCGACGCCCTGTGCATCCAAGTAGGCCGCATAGTCGAATCCCCTTGGATTGAGGGTCCCCGACGGGGCATGGAGATGGGTTCGGGCACGAATTCGTAAACCACGATGGAGATCGCGGTCGGGATCGCGCCAAGTGAGCTTGAGATAAAGTGGGACTACAAACGCCGGATCATCGATAACCATGACCTCTACCAGGGCAGTTAACCGCCCCGGCGAGTGACGGACAGGCTCGCTAATGATTCCATCAAAGCGAGCGGGAAGCCCGCTCGTATTGTCAGGAAGTGGAACGTGAGGAGTGAACCAGGCAAATATCGTCCAGTAGAGACATCCGCCGACGACACAGGCGAACAAGACCTGGCCCCGCCGAGGTGCCAACAGGCGTTGGGTTTCCAGACAGGTGAGCAAGCCTACGCAAGCAACTAACAAGGCTGCCACGCTCAGTGGAAAATACGACAGGTAAGAACCGAGGATCAGGCCGAAAACGAAGGTGAGTGTGAAAACTGGCAGCATCCGGCGCCTGCGATGAGGGCTCGATGCTATCCGATGCGGGCACGAACAATCTCGGCGAGGTGATCGGCCACCTCGCGAATGGTCGAATCGCGTTCGCCTTCGACCATAATTCGCAACAGCGCTTCCGTACCGGAATACCGCACCAGGACGCGGCCGCTTCCATTCAGCGTCGCTTCCGCAGTCTTGATCGCCTGCTGAATATCCGGAATCTGGTTCAAGTCAGGCTTATGTTTTACCCGCACGTTGAGGAGGATCTGAGGGACGGCCGTCATCGCCTTCGCGAGTTCAGAGAGCGGCCTACCGGTTCGTTTCATCAGCGAGAGGATCTGCAGCGCCGAGATCAAGCCGTCACCCGTGGTATTATGGTCGAGGAAAATAAAGTGGCCTGATTGCTCCCCGCCGAAGTTATACCCGTCGGCCAGCATACGCTCCATTAAGTACCGGTCACCCACGGGCGTTCGCATCAGTTGAATCCCGGCCTTCTTCATGGCGAGTTCCAACCCGAAGTTGCTCATGACGGTTCCCACGACTGTCTGACAGGCGAGTTGGCCTTGCGCATGCAGATCGAGCCCCAGCGCAGCCATGACATGGTCACCATCGATGATCTTGCCCTGCTCACACACGAAAATGGCTCGATCAGCATCACCGTCCAAGGCTATGCCGATGTGGGCTCCGCTTCGACGGACGGCCTCCTGCAATCGTTCCGGATGCACGGCCCCACAGCCGTCATTGATATTCATCCCGTCCGGGTGGTTCGCGATGACCTCAATCTCGGCTCCCAGCTCGCGGAGCACGGCGGGCGCGACCTTGTAGGCCGCGCCGTTGGCACAATCCACGACCAGCTTGATTCCTTGAAGGTCAAGATCCTTGGGAAGCGAGCGCTTCACGAATTCAATGTACCGCCCTTCGGAATCTCCGATGCGATAGGCCTTTCCGATGGCATCTGCCGTCGGACGAAGGTGCTTGATCTCATCGGAAATAATCAGTTGCTCGATACGCCCCTCGACCTCGTCGGGAAGCTTGAATCCCTCATTCGAAAAGAACTTGATCCCGTTATCCTGATAGGGATTATGCGACGCCGAAATGACAACGCCCGCGTCCGCTCGCAAGCTGCGGGTCAGGAACGCGATGGCGGGAGTCGGCATCGGACCGACGAGCAACACATCCACTCCCATGGAACAGATGCCGGAGGTCAACGCCGACTCCAGCATATACCCCGACAGGCGGGTGTCTTTCCCGATCACAACTTGGTGACGACCGGCCCGCCGCATAAAAATATGGGCGGCAGCGCGCCCCAGCTGCATAGCGATTTCGCTGGTCATCGGTTCCAGATTTGCCACTCCGCGAACGCCGTCTGTGCCGAACAATTTACGCATGAGATCCCTCTATACCAGAACGCGCGTGACGGCAAATGGCTGACACGACCGAGACCGTGTCTCGCATGGATCGGACGTCATGTACACGAATAATATGGGCGCCTTTGAGAACGGCGACCGCGACCGCGCCGGCTGTGCCGTATCCCCGCTCCTGCACTGGCTGTTGTGCCAGGGCGCCGATAAACTGTTTGCGAGACAGTCCCACGAGCATCGGATACCCAAGGTCACTCAGCAGCGCGAAATCAGCCAGCAATTGAAGGTTGTGCTCTTGAAGCTTACCAAAACCGAACCCGGGGTCAAGAATGATCTGACTTCGGCTGATCCCCTGCTCGATCGCCATCTGCGCCCGTTCGCATAGAAACGCAGACACTTCTTGAACTACGTTCTGATACCGGGGTGATTTCTGCATCGTTTTCGGCGTCCCCTGCATGTGCATCAGCACGACCGCAGCACCGGTTTCCGCTGCCACCGATGCCATCAGCGGATCGCCGCGCAACGCGCTGATGTCATTCACAATGGTGGCACCTAATTGAATAGCCCGACGGGCAACGGCGGCTTTTGTAGTGTCAACGGAAATGGGCAGCGGCACCGCGGCATGGACTGCTTCCAAAACAGGAATGAGGCGTCGGAGCTCTTCGGACTCCTCGATACGTTGGGCGCCGGGCCTCGAAGATTCAGCGCCGATGTCTATGATATCGGCGCCTTCCTCATGCATCTGCCTGGCGTGGCGAAGCGCTTGTTGAACCGTGACATAGCTGCCCCCATCTGAAAATGAATCGGGAGTGACGTTCAGAATCCCCATGATGAGAGGGCGTGAGTCCAAACGGAGCGCCTGAGACCCCGCCCGCACCACGTAAGATCGTGCGGAAGTCGCAGTGGGTATGGTCAAGACTTGTCTCCTCGGTGATGACAATCAGAATGGAACACCACACAGCGAGATGAGTGTACTACGGGAGCCCAAAGGAGGCTATAACCAACATGTGCAGGAAGCTTCTTTGCAACCCCTAGCAGGATATTCACTGGATCCACCTGCCTCGCAGGGGCGCATCACACGATGCCCCTACGAAGACAGACGTATATTCTTAGGCGGGAACCGGTTGCGATGAAGAACCTTGAATGAGGATCTGATCGATCTCCAGCGCGTCCAACACTTCCTTTTCCAACAACGCCTCAGCCAGCGCCTTAAGACTGGTCATATTGTCGGTCAAGATACGCTTCGCGCGCTCGTAATTTTCTGTGACCAGACGCCTGACCTCGTGATCGATTTCAAGCGCCACCTGCTCGCTGAAGTCACGCTTCGTAGCAATCTCTCGGCCAAGGAAAATTTCTTCTTCTTTTCTGCCGAACGTCAAGGGCCCCAATTTTTCACTCATACCCCACTCGCACACCATTTTTCTGGCGAGGTCTGTGGCCCGCTCAAGGTCATTCCCTGCACCGGTCGTCACGTCGTGCAGCACCAACTCTTCAGCGACTCGCCCGCCCATGAGGATTGCGAGATTGTTGTAGAGAAAGTCCTTGGAATAATTATGACGATCGTCCGTCGGGAGCTGCATGGTCACGCCTAGCGCTCGACCACGGGGAATAATCGTCACTTTATGGACGGGATCCGTTCCGGGCAACAGTTTTGCCATGAGTGCGTGGCCGGCTTCGTGATAGGCTGTGGTGCGTTTCTCTTCGTCGCTGAGCACCATGCTCTTCCGTTCCGCGCCCATCAATACCTTGTCCTTCGCCATTTCGAAGTCAATCAGCTCGACCTCTTTTTTGTTCCAGCGAGCCGCCCAGAGCGCGGCTTCGTTCACCAAATTTTCGAGATCGGCACCCGAGAAGCCTGGCGTCCCACGGGCAATCTTCTCCAGTTCCACATCCGCTGCCAGCGGCACCTTCTTCGTGTGAACCTTCAGAATCTCCGACCGACCGCGCAGATCGGGCCGATTCACCACCACCTGGCGATCGAAACGGCCTGGACGCAACAACGCCGGATCCAGCACATCCGGACGGTTTGTGGCGGCGATCAAAATGACGCCTTCAGTCGTATCAAACCCATCCATCTCGACTAGCAACTGGTTTAGCGTTTGCTCCCGCTCATCGTGTCCTCCGCCGAGACCAGCACCACGCAGACGGCCGACGGCATCAATTTCATCAATAAAGATGATGCAAGGAGCATGTTTTTTCCCCTGTTCGAAGAGATCTCGGACTCTGGACGCGCCCACACCGACAAACATTTCGACGAAATCCGAACCGCTGATGCTGAAGAAGGGAACTCCGGCTTCCCCTGCAATGGCCTTGGCCAGCAATGTCTTGCCGGTACCAGGAGGTCCGACGATGAGGACCCCTTTTGGAATACGCCCACCCAGCTTCTGAAATTTTCTCGGATCTTTCAGAAACTCAATAATTTCGAGCACTTCTTCCTTCGCTTCTTCGATGCCTGCGACATCGGAGAAGGTGACCTTCTTCCGTTCTTCCGTCAGCATCCTAGCGCGGCTCTTCCCAAACGACAGTGCTTTATTGCCGCCGATTTGCATCTGCCGCATGAGGAAAAACCAGAGGCCGAGGAACAGAACAAAAGGACCCCACGTCACCAGGAACGTGATGTACCAGGGACTCTCGTCAGGCGGTCTGGCTTCGATCTGCACATCCTTTTCGCGCAGATGCTTGACCAATTCCGGGTACTCGGCAGTATAGGTCCGAATCCGGCTCTGGTCTTTCAGAATCGCGCTGATGTGATTGGCTTTGATCGTTACCTTCATAACCTCGCCTTTGTCGAGCTTGGCCATGAAATCGCTGAATATGACTTCGTCTTCCGGCGCGTGGGTCGGCACGCTAAACAGGTTGAACAACAAAATCATGAAAAGGCCGACCACGACCCAGAACAACAGATTCTTTACCCGTGAATTCATCCACCTCTCCTTTGAGGAAATTAGGCAGACTGCACAATATGATAACCCTGCCGAATGTTACCATAGGTTCCGCAGGGGTAACAACCTTTCATGCAGACTCTTGCTCCCTTTCATCGGCCTGATCGAGTGCGGCCAAGTAAGGAAGGTTACGGTACTTCTGTCGGTAGTCGAGACCATACCCGACGACGAACCGATTTGGGATTTTGAATCCCACGTACTCCAGATCCACCTCGACCGTTCGGCGTTCAGGCTTGCTGAGCAGCGTACAGACCTTTAGCGATCGAGGCTTTCGTCTGGACAGGGTCTTGATGAGATGTTGAACGGTGAGGCCCGAATCGACGATATCCTCAACCAACAAGACATCCTTGCCGGCTATGGGCTCCGTGAGGTCGGACACCAGTTTTACCTTCCCAGAGCTTTTTTTTCCAGATCCATAACTCGTCACCACGATAAACTCCACCCGCATCGGAATTCGGATCGCCCGTGCCAAGTCGGCATAAAAGGCATAGGCCCCCTTGAGCACACCCACCAGCACCAAATCCTTCCCGGCATAGTCGGACCCAATCTGACGTCCGAGTTCTCGGATTCGAGTCCTCATCTGCTCCTGCGTCACGATGGGACGACCAAAAATGCGTTCCATTCCTAGAAGGCTCCTTTCCGACGCGAAGACGGCCTCACACGAGCCACGATAAACCGGGTCGTCGAAGTGGTGGCGGCGAATCGAGCATCAACTCGCTGTCCAACAATCCAGACGATGTTGCCATGCGAAAGCACCAGTGGCATCCGTTCTCGCATAGACCGACCCAGTTTTGCATCTGTGAAGTAATCTTGCAATTTCTTTCGTCGCCCATTCAGGCCAGAGGGGCAAAACCAATCCCCTGATCGCCAGGTTCGAATCTGCAACGGCAAAGCCAAATGCTCGGCATCCAACAAAGCGACAATGGACGATTTACGTTTGAGTAAGAGCAGCCCCTTTTCACAGGTCACTGCCTGGATATGGACCGACTGCCCGGTCAAGCGCCACGAAGCCATTGATGGCAAGGAGGTGATCGTCAACTCTTCGGGAGAGAAACGTGAGTCGCCCGCTTCCACTCCAATGGCATCACGCGCGCCCTCGCTCGGCGGCGATGCAATGGTCATCCGCAGCTGATGGTGTTCACACGCAACCGACACGTCGCCGACCTTCCACGCTCCTCCCGATCGGGAGGAAGTCAGGGACGCCAACAAAGACATCAGCTGATCACTTCGGGGTGTGCCTGATGACGGCAGCAGCGCCTGCAGGGCCTGTCGCAGCATTCGGCGTTGCAACGCAATCGGTTGTTCAAGCAACGCCGTACGATCAAGCATCAAGGTCGTGGAGTCGTGAAACCGAATGATTCGTTTCAGCCTACAGACAGCCAGAGCGTCCAGAAGCCGGTCATCATCCCGTAAGAGATCGGCCTGGCGCGCCAATATCCGGATTGCCGCGGGAGCCAAGGATTGTAGGACTGGAAGCAGTTCATGGCGCACACGATTACGAAGATAGATGGGCTTGGCATTGCTGGAGTCGGTCCGATAAGACAACTCCGCGGTCTCGAGATAGGACAGGATTTCTTGGCGCGAGATACTCAACAGTGGCCGCACGAAGACACGCTCGCGAATGTGCGGCATGCCGGCCAATCCGCGCAATCCGGCGCCGCGCAACATTCGCAGCAGCACGGTTTCGGCTTGATCATCCGCGTTGTGCCCAAGAGCCACTCGCTCCGCCCCAAGGTCGCCGGCCAGCTTACGAAACAAACCATAGCGGGCCTCCCGAGCACGTTCTTGGAGTGAGCTGGAAGCCCCAGACTCACGGTGAGTGACGCTGAGGGGGGCGACCAAGCAGGGAATGGCAAGCCTCCTGCAGAGCGTCGTGACAAACCGCGCATCGCCATCGGATTCATGCCCGCGCAGGCCGTAGTGACAATGCACCACGGTCAGCGAGAGATCCCATGTCGGAGCCAGAGCGTGCAGAACTGACAGCAACGCCACTGAATCGGGTCCGCCGGACACGGCCACCAACACCTGCTGTCCTCGTTGCAGCAGCCCTCGCGCACGAATGGCTTTGGCGACCTGCTTATGGAGCGGGTGATGGAAGGCTGTCGGAGAAACCATCATGGCTCATGACCGAGGGAGCGTCGTCGAGAGAGGGCTCGGCGTCGCCGCCTCGCGAAGTTGTGCCCGAGCCGTTTCCACATCCACTGCAATCTGACGCGTGAGGTCCTCCGCCGAGGCAAATACCTTATCCTCACGGACAAAGTTGATGAGCTGCACCCGAATCAATTCTCCGTAGAGATCAAGCCGCTCGTCGAGAATCGACACCTCCAGCAACCGCTCGCCCGCCCCGAAAGTAGGCCTGGTCCCGATGTACACCACGGAATTCAAGGGCCGGTGATTCCAGATGACCTGCGCGGCATAGACGCCATCCGGTGGGATGACGCGTCCTGAAGGAAGGCGTAGATTGGCGGTCGGCCAGCCGAGCTCAGTGCCCCGATGGGCACCTGGAATAACCACCCCCTCGATGCTGTATGGTCGCCCCAGAAAACGAATGGCTTTTCGGAGATCCCCCGCCTGGATCAGCTGACGAATGCGGGTGGAACTGACCACTTCGCCCTCGATGACGACGGGGGACACCGGATGGACGCGGAACCCGAATTGGGCGCCGAATTCGAACAGGTCCGCAATGCGCCCGACTCGGCCTTTTCCAAAAGCAAAGTGCTCTCCGACAAATAGTTCCCGCGTGCCGATGCCGTCACACAGCACCTGCTTCGCAAACTCGGCCGGACTTAACGCGGCAAAGCCGGGCGTGAACTCCAGAAAAACCACTTCATCAATGCCGGCTGCCTCAAAGTGGGCCAGCTTCTCCTCCGGTGTGGTCAGAAACATGAGATTGACCTGCGGAGCCAGGATCTTGACGGGATGAGGATCGAAGGTCAGCACCAGCGCCGTACCGGCCTGCCGACGGGCCGTCTCCACGACCTGTTTTAGGAGGGCTCGGTGGCCGTGATGATGCCCATCAAAATTGCCGATTGTGACGGCGGCGTAGGGTCGGGGTGTCGAGGGGGTGAGTCCGCGAGAAATCTTCATGCGCGCCGTGACTGCAGTAGTTTGGCCGCCTCTTTCGCAAAATACGTCAGAATGATCTCGGCACCGGCTCGCTTGATCGACAGCAGCGATTCCAACATGGCGCGGTTCTCGTCCAACCATCCGGCTTGGGCGGCCGCTTTGATCATGCTGTATTCCCCGCTCACTTGATAGGCGGCGATCGGCAGGAGCGTTCGTTCGCGCGCGGCGCTGATCACATCCAGATATGGCATGGCGGGTTTCACCATGATGATGTCGGCCCCCTCTTCGATATCCAGATCGATCTCCCGCAAGGCTTCGCGCTTGTTGGCCGGATCCATTTGGTAGGACTGCCGGTCTCCGAATTGCGGGCTGGAATGGGCCGCGTCACGAAAGGGTGCATAGAAGCAGGAGGCGAATTTCGCCGCGTAGGCCATGATAGGAATGTCCACAAATCCGGCGCGATCCAACTCGTCGCGGATCGCGGCCACCCGCCCGTCCATCATATCGGACGGTGCCACCATGTCGGCGCCCGCCTGCGCGTGAGTCTTGGCCATAGTCCTGAGACAATCCAGCGTCTCGTCATTGAGAATCTTGCCCTCACGAACGATGCCGCAATGACCATGACTCGTATACTCATCGATGCAGACATCGGTGATAAGCACCAGGTCCGGCACCTCTTTCTTGAGCGTGCGCAGCGCACGTTGCACGATTCCGTCCGGATCAAAGCCGGAACTCCCCCGCTCGTCTTTCTTCTCCGGAATTCCGAAGAGAATCATGGCCGGAATGCCCAGAGCTTGAACCTCGAGCGCCTCCTTCACCAAGAGATCGATCGACAAGCGCGACTGCCCCGGCATCGAGGCGATCGGCTCGCGACGCCCCTGCCCTTCAGTAACAAAGACCGGATAGATAAAATCGTTCGGCGTCAACGCCGTTTCACGCACCATCCGCCGGAGCGGTTCCTTCTCGCGCAGACGACGCAAGCGCTGAATTGGAAAGGCCATGTGCGCTCACTTCCTCGGAAGATTGGTCAAAAACACCACCAGGTCGCGCACCGAAATCATCCCGACGAGCTGGCCATCTTTCGTCACACCAAGATGTCGCAGGTGGGTCTGCGCCATGAGGTCGTTCGCATCCAGCAGCGTCTTGTGTTCCTCAATGGTGACGAGCGGCGCAGACATGATCTGTTCGACGGTCGTCTTGGTCGTATCGGCCCCGGTGGCCACGACCCGCCGCACCATGTCAGTATCCGTGATGATGCCGATGACCTCTTTGCTGTTCGTCACGAACAGGCTGCCGATATTACGGTCGCGCATGAGCCGTCCGGCCGTACGCACATCAATATCCCGCTCGACGGTGATGAACTTGTCCTTCGGAACCATGAATGACTTGACTGGAACCATGCAATGTCCTCCTTTAAGTAACGAACGCCCTTCCGTTCACCGGCATCCGCTCAAGGGCCTACCGAGGTAGCTGGTCGGGCTTTGGCCGAATTCGCAACAGACTCGACGATGGCGTCTGCCAGTGCCGGAATCGTATTCTGACTAGCCATCACATGCACCGTGAGCCCGACCTCGCGAGCGGTCGCTGCGGTGATGGGACCGATACAGGCAACGGTGGACTCTCCTACCAGCTGCAACATCTCCTCCCTCGACGCAAACAATTCCACGAAATTCCGTACCGTCGACGAACTGGTGAAAGAGATGATATCGATGGCGCGAGTGCGCAGTTGTTCACGGAGGCGATCCGTCGCGACTGCGGGACGTATCGTGCGGTAGACCGGGACAACATCCACCGTCGCGCCACGCGTGCGCAATTGCTCCGGAAGGATCTCCCGCGCCACCAGCGCACGCGGAATCAAGACGTGCATGCCGCGCACCGGCCGGCCGTCGAGAGCCTCCAGAATCCCTTCCGCCTGAAACTCCTCCGGGATCACATCGGCACGCAGACCATAGGCCGAGAGAGCCTCGGCTGTGCGTGGCCCGATACAACACATCGTAAGACCTGCCAATGCGCGAACATCACGTTGTGATTCCATCAGGCGGGTCATGAATGGAGCAATCCCGTTCACACTGGTGAAGATCAGCCAATTGTAGGTCGACAGTCGTTCCAGCGCCCGATTGAGGGGACCCCAGTCTTCAGGAGGGACGATCTCGATGGTCGGGCATTCCACTGCCTCTCCACCAGCGGCCGTAATCAGATCAGAAAATGCCGGAGCCTGCAATTTTGGTCGCGTCACCAAGATGCGCTTTCCGAACAGAGGTCGACACTCGAACCAATTCAGCTGCTCCCTGAGACGCACCACTTCCCCGATGACGATGACCGTGGGCGGATCCATGTGGGCCGCCGTCGCTTTCTCCACGATATCATCCAAGGTGCCCACGACGGTCTGTTGCGACGCGCGCGTGCCCCATCGAATAACAGCAGCGGGCGTGGAACCATCCTTGCCTTCGGCGCGCAGGCATTGCACTATCTTGGGCAAATTTGTCATGCCCATGAGAAAGACGAGCGTACCATGGGCGGTGGCCAAGCGTGGCCATTCGACCACACTGCGATCTTTCGTCGGATCTTCATGGCCGGTGACGAATGTCACGGTGGACGCCAAGGTACGATGCGTCACAGGAATGCCCGCATAGGCCGGCGCCGCCACAGCAGCGGTCACTCCCGGCACGACTTCGAACTCCAACCCGGCGGCCGCGACAGCTTCCGCCTCTTCCCCGCCTCGTCCGAATACAAATGGATCACCGCCTTTTAGCCGGACGACGCGCTTTCCCGCCTGAGCATGGTCGATCAGCAACCGATTGATCTCCGCTTGGTCTCGATACTGCCCCCGGCCACGACGACCAACGTACAATCGTTCAGCTCGCGGGGAGACATGCCCCAACAGGGCCTCATTCGCGAGGTAATCGTACAAGACCACGTCGGCCTGCTCAAGACACTCCTTGCCGCGTAACGTCAGCAACTTTGGATCACCGGGTCCGGCGCCGACCAAATAGACTATGCCTTTCTGCATGATCATAAAAAATCAGGCTTGCCCGTAGATCTCCCTGAGAATCACATCACCGCCCTCCGCCAGCAAGCGTTCCGCCAGCTTGGTTCCGAGATGATAGGCCTCCGTCGCTGCGCCCGTGATCTGATGGCGAATGATTCTCCGGCCATCCACGCTGGCCACCAACCCGTCAAGCCTCAGGGTGTCTCCTTCCAGCACCGCATGGGCCGCAATGGGCACCTGACATCCCCCTTCGAGACGGTGGAGCAGCGCGCGTTCCGCCGTCACGGTGATGCGCGTAGCGGGATGCTCGAAGCGTCCCAACAGCTCGCGCACGAATGTATCGTCACTGCGGGCTTCAATGCCAAGGGCTCCCTGGGCGATCGCCGGGAGGCTGACGTGTACCGGCAGACATTCCGTGATTTCCTGTTCCCACGCAAGCCGCCGCAATCCCGCCGCCGCAAGCACAATGGCATCGAACTGCCCCTCGCGGAGTTTTCTCAAGCGCGTATCCAAATTGCCGCGAAGCATTTCGATGACGAAGTCGGGCCGATAATGGAGGAGTTGGGCTTGCCGGCGTAAACTGCTGGTGCCGATTCGAGCGCCGGGTTTTAATTGATCCAGCCCGCATCCATCATGGGTGATCAACGCATCCCGCGGATCTTCGCGCGGAGGCACGCACAAGATCTCAAGCCCGTCCGGCAATGCTGTCGGCACGTCTTTCATGCTATGCACAGCGAGGTCGATCTCTTTGCTCAACAACGCGTCTTCGATTTCTTTTACGAATAGGCCCTTGCCGCCGATTTTCGCAAGCGGAACATCCAAAATTTTGTCGCCTGACGTTTGGATGCGCCTGAGGAAAATCGTGAGGCCCGGCGCCAAATCCTGAAGACGAGCCTGGACCCATTGGCTCTGGTGCACGGCCAATTTGCTGCCACGAGTCCCCAGGATGAGCGTCGAGCGACTCATAGCTGCGCACGACTCGGACGCTCGGCCATAGAAAGAGGGAAACAATTGCTGAATTTTCTGGTCATAGACATTCGGCTCTCTGAACGGCGCTAGCTCACGCGACGGCCTTGCTCCTTGGTCGTGTTCGGTATCAATGACGTGTCAACACGGCGGTCAGTCCCATTGCGTGCCGTGCTCCCCTCCTGCTCGTCTGGACCCTCTGCATGCCCGGCCGGGTATCCGGCCGGCGCCGATTCGAGGTTGAAGAACCGGCGCGCCGCATCCACATAGACCGCCCCACCGGCAGAAGTCGCCTCGGCTTTCAATGTCACCATCGTGCCATGCACCATCTTGTTGATGATGGCGGACGCCATTGCTTCCACCGCGGCTCGATCGTCGGCTGAAAGGTGCCCCAAACGCGCCATGATTTTATCCACTTCGCGCCGCTTGATATCTTCTGTCCGGCTCCGCAAGGCCACAATGGTCGGCGTGACCTCCAACGATTGGAGCCACTGTCCGAGTACGGCAACCTCTTCGACGACCATCTGCTCGGCTTTCGCCGCTTCACGTAATCGATCCTCGCGGTTTTGTTCCACGCGCATGTGCAGGTCGTCGATGTCAAAGAGAAAGGCATCGTCGATAGGTCGAACGGCGGGATCGATATTGCGCGGCACAGAGATGTCGATCAAAAACATCGGTCGGCTCATTCGCTGTCTCATCGCGCGCTGAACATCGTCGGGGCTGATGAGGTAGTGCGAGGCGCCGGTGGACACGAGCACGATGTCGGCACCTGCCAGTTCCGACTTGTAGTCATCGAACGGCACGGCGGTTCCGTTAAACCGTTGAGCCAGTTCCAAGCCATGCTGAAAATTACGGGTCGTGATCCGGACCTGGCGCACTCCGTTGGCGATCAAATGTCGAGCCGCCAACTTGGCCATTTCCCCAGCGCCGATCAACAACACCGTTTTTTCATTCAAGTTCGAGAAAATTTTCTTGGCGAGCTCCACGGCCGCATAACTCACAGACACAGCCGTTTCGGCGATCTTGGTTTCAGTACGCACACGTTTCGCCACCGAGATCGCTTTTTTCACGACCTTATTCAGCAGCAAGCCAGAGGCCTTGTGCGTCAAAGCCACCTCGAACGCATCCTTGATCTGCCCGAGAATCTGAGACTCGCCGATAATCATCGAGTCGAGACTGGAGGCCACCCGGAAGAGATGGCCAATGGCGCGATCGCCGGCATGCCAATAGAGATGCGGCGTCAAATGTTCGGAAGAGAGGGAAAGGTGGGTATCAGCCAAGAATTCCTGTACCCGACCGTATCCGGTTTCTAGCTCTTCAACAACGGCGTACACTTCCACCCGATTGCAAGTCGAGAGGAGCAAACCTTCGCGGACCCCGGGATACGCACAGAGCCGGCTCAGCGCTTCTCTGAGCCGACTTTCCGGCACGGCGAGTTTTTCGCGAATCTCAACCGGCGCGGTCTTATGGCTCAGCCCGACGACGATGATGTGCATGTCAGGACACCGACCCGTGACTTTTCAGCACCACTCCGATCAGAGTGAGGATCACGCCGGCAAAACCGATGATCGTCAGATACGCGGCTCGTTTGGCGCGCCACCCGATGGTGAGCCGACCGACGAGGACGGCGAAATAGAAGCCCCACGTGACCATGGCCCACGTCTGCTCCGGGTTCCAATTCACGTAGGTTCCGCGAACGATCTCAGCGGAAAAGGCGCCGCTGATGATCCCAAGCGTCAGCAGTGGAAAGCCCATCACGATAGACTGTTGGTTCAGATGATCAAGATAATCCAGCGCAGGCAGTTTGGCATAGAGCACATTGAAACGCTTGGACTTGAGAAGGCCATCTTGAATGAGATACATCACTCCCGCGACAAACGCGACGGCAAACCCAACCGTGCCCAGCATACTGAGGGTCACGTGGACCCAGAGAGTTTTGAACACTGGCTGAAGACTCGATGCCTCGTCTGAGCGAAACGCGGCGGCGGTCACCAGCGATATGAGGGCAAGCGGAACAATAAAGGAACCCAGGACGTGGAGCTGCCGGCGGAATTCGACCGCGAGAAACACGAGAATGAGCATCCAGGAAAAAAACGACAGGGCTTCGTGAAACGTGGGGAGCTGCGTCTGGCCGGTGTCGGCCATTCTGGCGGCCAATGCCACAGTGTGAGTAGCAAACCCAACGGCGGTAATCCATAGGGACACCTTTGAGAGGGTTTCCGCCCGCCGAAGCAGATATGCCAGGTAGCAGACGGTGCTCGCAAAATAGAGCCCGATCGTGAGCATGAAAAAGACCGAAGACATTTCGCCCTATCCTCGCAACATTTCAGAGCAAAGCCGATTTTTTGGAACTGGAAATTATATCGATGCGACCAGAACAGAGTCAAGGAAAGTGCGGCTCAACAGGCAGTCTGCCCGCGACACTTTTCATTGTCGGTGTCCCCATCGGGCATCCTGACGATCTGACGATCCGCGCCCTCGCGACATTTCGGCGCGTAGGTCTGATTGCAACCAAGAATCCGCGCGCCACCCAGGTGCTGCTGGCTCACCACGGCATTCATACCACGTTGACCACGTATGATCGAGTCAACGCCGCTGAAAAGGTGCCGATTCTATTGGGTCGGCTGAAACAAGGAACCCACATTGCGCTGGTATCCGACTGTGGGATGCCCGTCGTCTACGATCCGGGTCGACTGCTCATCACAGCGGCAGCAAGGTTAGAGATTCCCATTGAAATCATTCCAGGAATTTCCGCGGTTGTGACTGCAGCAGCTGTGGCGGGGATGGATGGCAATGCCTTCGTCTTCGAAGGGCGCTGGTCCGGTGGCGTCCGTGACCTCGAGCGCCGGATCGAGTCGCTGAAGACAGAGTCTCGCACGATGATCTTCTTTCCGCCGGCGCGCGCGCTTCGACAGATCCTCGGACTCCTACTGACCATCCTGGGTAACCGACGAGTCGTCATGGCGGCTGACCTCACTTGCAAGACACAGCAGATCGTGCGGGGACGAGTTCAAAAACTCCTGACGAACTGTCCATTTGAAAATGGGTCTATACAGGTGACCCTAATCGTGGAGGGGATGCGAACGAGGCTAAAAAAGCATAGGGAGTGCGGCAGTACCTAGTCGTCAAGCCGTTTTCTGATCATGACACGGTAGGAATGGTCGGCTCGTTCCTGCGATAGCACGTCATGGCCATCATCGCTGACGCTCCGCGGCACATTGCGGATAGGATCGCCGTCATCGAGGTGAACTAACAGCAACTGCCCGGCAGCCATGGTCTCAAGCTTCAGTTTGGTTTTCACGAAATTGTATGGACAAATGACCCCACGAAGATCCAACTCTTCATCCGGAGCGCGGAGATTCACTGGCGTTTCAGACATGTGAGATTCCTGCGTCACTGACACGCTACGTAGGTTATAGGAGATGTTACCAAGTGACTTGTCGACTTGCAATGAGCTTACAGGCGCGGCTCGAGAAAAACAAAGCGGGGTGCTTCTTGCGAAGCACCCCGCTCAATAAATAGCCACTCAATAGTGGCCTGCACTCTTAGTTGCTCAGACCCTTTTGCAAATTCGGCTTGGCACCATCCGTCCCATAATCGGATTTATTCTGGACTTTGGTTTCAGGAGCCACGGTCTGATAGCCCCATCCTGGCTGAGGCTCACAATTCCAGCAGGGTGCCTGTCCTGTAAATTCACCAACACTGGTGGTAACCACACCCGTCGTGACCGTTCCAGGAAATACACCGCCAACCAATCCACCGGTAACGGTGCCGGAAGACGTCTCGATACCGCGCTCGGTCGCTGGGCTCGGGCGCTGTCCGAGACCGCCGAAGCCGGCCAACTTCTCGTTCCCGCGGAACAAATAGACTTCACGGACGAGCTTGCGTCCGCTTCCGTAGACCCCTTGGTCCGCCCTCTCGTTTGGCGATTCAACCACCTGTACCGAGATGTCATCTCCGGCGTTCAGAACTTTAATCTGATCCATATTGCTCTGGCTGTCGAAATAAAGCGTCAAAGAAGACATCGCACCCGTACCTGCACGACCTTCGTCGTGGGAGCTGCCTCCGGTTTCCAAATGCATTCTGTGTCCAGGAACATCAATGGCAAGAACGCGACCAAACACAGTCTCTGCCTGACCAAGCCGATCGATGAATGCGGTCCGATCAAACGCTGCGGTACGACCGGAATTACCCGAGACGTCTCCGACTCCGGTGCCGACACCGAATCCGGATCCTGATGAGGACTGCGGCAAACGCTCCTGAGCGCCTGCAACACCAACGGAGCTGACCAAAAGCACCGCAGCTCCAAGTGCCAACACGTTACGCATGTGCTGCCTCCTTAGTGAGATGGAATTGATAAGAGAGTGATGATGGACGGCGATAAACTAAACTGGTCATAGTAGTCCTAGACAAATTCGGGCGCACTATAGGCCAACAACCACATCATGTCAAGATGTTTTCAGGCGCTCCATCCACTATATAGTGTTGGCCTGCGTTCCGCCATTCACATCTGACAAGGTCAACTCTGTTCAAATGGTGCCCAGAGGGAGGGTCGAACTCCCACTCTCTTGCGAGAACCGGATTTTGAGTCCGGCGCGTCTGCCAGTTCCGCCATCCGGGCACATGAGCCATCGTCACATGATCCCATTACAGAGCCCCTCATAGTGAATAGTGAGGGGAAGCTTTTTTAACATGAAGCGGGAAAAGCGTCAATCAGCAGGTGCACTCTTTTTTTCTTCAAATATCAGATGCTAGAATGGCTCTCGATATAAATGGCTCTCGATATATGTGAAGGATCGACACGGAATTTATGGAGGCAACCATGGCGGATGTGCAATGTGTCACCTGCGGCCAAGCAGGTGAAGCAATTACCGATGTGTTATTTCTCGGAAAGCTCGAAGCTGAGATCAAAGCCAAAGTTTGTAAGCCCTGCTGGCTAAAGTGGGAAGGGATGCGCGTGATGGTCATTAATGAGTACCAGGTCAACCTGGGGGATGAGAGTGGACGCGAGCTCGTAAAAAAACAAATGAAGGCCTTTCTCAAGCTGGGCGAGCAAACCGATACGTCCAAATTGGAGCAGAACTTTCGACCAGCCGGCTCTTAGACGGGATTAATTCTTGCGGTGACCGCGGTGGTGAGACCAGCCATGTCATGCACGACCAACGTAAGGACGTAAGAAAGTCGTCCGACCTTTTTTCCAGGTACGTTTTGTGACTTACCTTCGCAATTCCGAGATCGAATTCGTTGACACTCTGATTTCGGAAATGCTAAAGTGCCCTATTGTCGACGTTTTCGGCTGAGAGTCTGGAAGGATAATCCCGCCGTGATTACACAAATGCGGGTTAAGGGTCTGATCTTTGACCCCTATAACAACGCCTACATTGTGGTGTTGCGGGATGAAGAAAACTCAGACATGCTCCCGATCTGGGTGGGCAAATCAGAAGCCAGCGCAATCGGTCTGGCGCTCGAGAGTGTCACCGCTCCGCGTCCAATGACGCACGATTTGATGAAATCGTTTTTGGAAACATTCGATGCGAAAATCATCAGCGTGGTCATTACCGACTTGAATGAAAACACCTATTTCGCCACGATTCACCTGATGTATGAAGACTCAGAGTACACTGTCGATTCTCGCCCGAGCGATGCAATTGCCCTGGCGTTGCGCACCAGCGCGCCGATCTTTGCGAGCGAGAAAGTCATTAAGAAACAGTCTTCCGAAGAACTCGAACAGTGGCTTGAAAATTTAAAGCCGGAAGACTTCGGCAAACTGGATACCTAGCCATGGAACCAGTTACCCAGAACCAGTCTCCGGAACTCGTGGCATTGACCGTAAAGCAAATACTGGAAGACGGCAATACCGATACCCGTATCGTTGTGCTGAAGAGTGACGATGCAAGTGTGACGCTCCCCATCTGGGTCGGATCTGCCGAGGGAAATGCGATTCGTCTCGCCATGGAACGTGTAGTGACTCCCCGCCCAATGAGCCATGACCTCATTCGGAGTTTCGCTGATCACCTGGGCGTTCGCATTGAGAGAGTCGTGATTACGGATGTGAAGAGCAGCACCTATTATGCAAGTGTGGCGTTTGCGTCAAAGGGAGTGCACCGGACACTGGACGCGAGACCGAGTGATGCCATTGCCCTCGCACTTCGCGCAGACTGCCCGATCTATGCCACACAAGACGTACTCAATCGGCGAACCGCAGTTCACTTGGATGCGTGGATCAACAAACACGACGCAAAAAATATCGAACCCCAACAAGCCTGAGGCCTGACGCCTCACAGTAGAAGCCTATCGTGCAGGAGTAGATGGAGACCATGACAAAAACGTATCTCGAAAAGCCAGCTGATGTGAAACGCAAGTGGTTCTTGGTGGATGCCGACGGAAAAACGCTCGGCCGCTTGGCGGCGAAAGTTGCCACGTTGCTGCGCGGCAAGCACAAACCCACCTTCACGCCCCATGTTGATACCGGGGATCATGTCGTGATCGTGAATGCGGAGAAGATTCGTCTGACCGGGAATAAGATGGAATCCAAGACCTATTCCTATCACACCGGATATCCAGGCGGGCTGAAAACACTGACCGCAGAACACATCCACCGAAAACAACCGACCGAGCTCTTGACGAGGGCCATCGAGGGCATGTTGCCCAAGACTCCCCTCGGAAATCATATGGCAAAGAAATTGCGCGTCTATGCGGGACCGACTCATCCACATCACGCACAGCAGCTGGAATCACTCTCACTCTGACCATTATTGTTTGAATTCGATCTGTGAAGGAGACCGCCTGATATGGCAGCATTGACGCAGTATGCAACCGGAAAAAGAAAGAGCGCCATCGCTCGTGCCTGGGTGACCGCCGCCGCAGGCGATATCGTCGTAAATGAGAAGCCGCTGGACAAAGCATTCCCTCGCATGACGCTACGGAATGTGATCCAATTTCCGTTCGAATTGGCCGGTGTCGCCGGCAAATACTCAGTGCGTGCCACGGTGTATGGCGGTGGCCCTGCAGGTCAAGCGGGAGCCCTGCGACATGCGATTTCGAAAGCACTGGTCATCATGAGTGCGGCATTTCGCAGTCCCCTCAAGAAGGAAGGCCTGCTTACTCGGGATTCGCGCGTGAAAGAGCGTAAGAAGTACGGCCAAAAGGGCGCCAGAAAGCGCTTCCAATACTCGAAGCGATAACGAACGCCTGGAGCGACATGTGTCAAAAGGGAAGGCTCCGCAGCCTTCCCTTTTTTTATGTACGGGATGAAGTGACGGAGAAATGGCTTACGCTGGTGCAGGAGAAGTGACATGACGTCGGTACGAGTCGCAGTGGCGGGCGCCAGTGGATACACAGGCGCGGAATTACTACGGTTGCTTTCTCAACATCCCCAAGTCACCTTGACTGCGGTGACCTCTGAGAAATCCGCGGGGATGGCGGTGTCGTCCATCTATCCTCATTTGCAGAACGTGATACCCCTGACCTTTGAAGCTTTGGCGCCTGAGGCCTTGGCGGATCGCGCCGATGTCCTCTTTCTCGCCTTGCCACATACTAAGTCCATGGGCCCCGTGGCGAGCTGCATGAAAGCCGGTAAGCGCGTCATCGACCTGAGTGCCGACTTCAGGCTCAAGGATCCTCGAACATATGAAACATGGTATCAGACTCCGCATGCACATCCCGATCTGATCGAAAGCGCGGTGTACGGGCTGCCTGAGCTGCATCGAACCGCCATCGCGCAGGCACGCCTGGTCGCCTCGCCGGGCTGCTACCCGACTGCCGCGATTCTGCAGTTGGCGCCATTGCTCGCCCACGGCCTGCTCATACCGGATACCATTGTGATCGATGCCAAGTCGGGTGTGTCAGGAGCCGGAAGAAGTCCGGCCTTGCCCTACCACTTTCCAGAAGCTCACGAATCGCTGGAGCCTTATAAAATCGGTCAGCATCGACACATTCCTGAAATTGAGCAGGAACTTTCCGGACTGGCCAGGAAGCACGGACGAACGGCCGACGGACAGGAAACCACCGTCACAATCGCCTTCACACCACATCTCGTCCCTATGAATCGCGGCATCTTAAGCACTGCCTACGCACGAGTGAAAGGAACGCTGGATGTCGTCGAATTGAGAGCCCTCTATCGCGATTTTTACAAGGGCGAACGATTTGTGCGACTACTTGAAACCGCCATGCCGAATCCACGACATGTGCGGGGCGCCAACTACTGCGATCTCGCGGTACACACGGATACGCGAGCCGGCTGGGTCGTAACCGTTGCCGCCATCGACAACCTGATCAAGGGAGCGGCGGGACAAGCCATTCAGGCCATGAATCTTATGCTCGGGTATCCTGAAGAGATGGGCTTGGTCGCGCCCGGCATCTATCCGTAAGCTTTATGCATTAGTGAGCCCGCATACGAGCCATTCCCATCCCACACAGGACAACAGATGAAAACTATTCCAGGAGGTATCACTGCCCCGCTCGGGTTTCGGGCTGCCGGAATCTATTGCGGAATCAAGAAGAAGAAGCAGCTCGATTTAGCGTTGCTGGTGTCTGAGCAAGCAGGACCCATCGCCGGAGTCTTCACGACGAATCGAGTCGTGGCAGCCCCTGTGATCCTTGATCGCCTGCATCTGAAAAAGGGCATCGGCCGCGCTATCCTCATCAACAGCGGAAATGCCAATGCCTGCACCGGGCCAGAAGGGATGCGAGCGGCTACAGATATGGCGCTATTGGTGGCTACGGCGCTCCAGAGCCCTCTTCATACCATCTTCATCGGATCGACCGGGGTGATTGGCCAACCGCTCCCGCTGACCTGTATTAAACAAGGGGTATCTCCCCTCCTCGCGCGGATCAGTCGGCGCGGAGGTCGTGAGGCGGCGCAGGCTATTATGACGACCGACCTCAAGCCTAAGCAGGCGGCAGTGCGTGCTCGACTCGGAGGACAAATGGTAACGGTCGGCGGGATGGCCAAGGGGTCCGGCATGATCCATCCCAACATGGCCACCATGCTGGCCTATCTCACGACCGATGTGGCCATCAGTCGCCGCGCCCTACAACTGGCGCTTCGCCTGGCCGTCGATCAATCGTTCAACTGCATCACCGTCGATGGGGACACCAGCACGAACGACACCGTCTTGTGTCTTGCCAATGGAATGGCCGGGAATCATACACTCAAACCAGGGTCATCGGATTTTCAACGTTTTTGCACGATGGTCGAAACGGTCTGTCGGACATTGGCCTTGAAAATTTGCTGGGATGGCGAAGGGGTGACCAAGGTTGTGCGGATCCAAGTCCAAGGGGCCAAGACCGCACGGTCAGCCCGGCAGGTTGCCCAAACGATTGCCACGTCCAACCTGGTGAAGACAGCACTGTTCGGCGGTGACGCAAACTGGGGCCGCGTCATGGCCGCGCTTGGGCGTGCTGGGATCGCCATCGATCCGATGCGTGTGAGTCTTCAATTTGGAGATGTCGCAATGGTACGGCGGGGACAAGGTCTCGGACCGGCGGCTGAACGGCGGCTGGCCAAAGTCTTCCAAGAACGAGACTTTACCATCCTGGTCGACCTCGGACTGGGCAAAGCGGAATCACACATGTGGACCACGGATTTATCCTACGAATACGTGCGTATCAACGCCAGTTATCGCTCGTAACGGAGGCCTGGTTGGTTGCAAAATAGAGACGATTATGCTAGCGTTCGGGCGTTTTCGTGCAGTGAAGGGTCTGTCCCATCGTTCACCGCTTGAGCCATCACAATCAGGGACGTCTTATTTAAATCCAAACCAGCGTGATGTGCACGCTGCGCAGCCTGAGAATAAGGGGGACATCCCCCTCGTCGTTGGCGTTCGCCAGGCGCTCTGCAGGCTTCGGAGGGAGGTGAAGGTATGGGAGTAGTTGCGATTAAAGAATTACTGGAAGCCGGTGTCCATTTCGGCCACCAGACGAACCGTTGGAATCCGAAGATGAAACGATTCCTGTTCGGCGAGCGAAACGGCGTCTACATCATCGATTTGCAACAGACGGTCGCGCGCATGGAACAGGCCTATGCCTTCGCACGCGACACCGTGGCGGCCGGTGACTCCGTCTTATTCGTCGGCACCAAGCGCCAAGCAGCGGAGATTTTGGAAGAAGAAGCCAAACGCGCCAACCAGTTTTTCATCAACCAGCGATGGTTGGGCGGCATGCTGACCAATTTCCAGACCATCCGTCGCAGCATCGACAAAATGAAAAAAATGGAGGCGACCCTCGCTGACCCGACTCATCAGGGCCATACCAAGAAAGAGCTGGGGCAGATGCAGAAGGAAGTCGTGAAGCTCCAGAAAAACCTGTCGGGCATCCGGAACATGCGTGGGTTGCCTGGTGCGGTATTCGTCCTGGATACGCGGATCGAACACATTGCGATCCTCGAGGCCAGCCGGCTCGAAATTCCAGTCATTGCGATCCTCGACTCGAACTGTGATCCGGACCATATCCAATATCCCATTCCCGGCAATGACGATGCGATTCGCTCCATTAAGTTGATTATTTCCCGCATCGCGGACGCGTGCCTCGAAGGGGCACACCTCCGGGCACAGCATGAAGAAACTGAATTTGCGGCAGCGCCAGCGGGTGGCGGGGCCAAACCGACCGCACGCCTGGCCGGCGTGTCAGCCTCGTAAACGCCGCATCCCGCACGACGGCATTGTTCTACTCGACCAACTGAGGAGCCCATGGCAAGTCTGAGTGATCTCGTAAAAGAGCTGCGTGAAAAAACAGGGGCCGGCATTCTGGATTGTCAGAAAGCCTTGTCCGAAAATGGAAACAGCATCGACAAAGCGATCGATTATCTTCGGCAAAAGGGATTGGCTGCAGCCCAGAAAAAAGCCGGTCGCGAAACCAACCAGGGGTTAGTTCACGCCTATATCCACGCCGGCGGAAAAATCGGAGTGCTCATCGAAGTCAATTGCGAAACTGATTTCGTGGCGCGGAACGAACAGTTCAAAGCATTCGTGAATGATTTGGCCCTGCAAGTGGCGGCATCAAATCCCTCCTGTGTCAGACGGGAAGAGATTCCTGCGGACGTCGTCGCGAAGGAACGAAGCATTTACGAAGGACAGGCCAAAGAATTGGGCAAGCCGCCCGCAGCCTGGCCAAAAATCATCGACGGCAAGCTCGAAAAGTTTTACCAAGAGAACTGCTTGCTCGAACAGGGCTTCATCAAGGATCCCTCGGTCACCATTAAAGATTTGCTCGCACAGCAAATCGGCAAGATCGGCGAGAACATGAATATTCGCCGCTTCACCCGGTACCAATTAGGCCAGGCATGAGTTCTGCGCATTACCGCCGCATCCTGCTGAAAGTCAGCGGAGAAATGCTGGCCGGTGAGCAGGGCTATGGCATCCAACCCTCGATTCTCGAAGGACTGGCGGACGAAATTGCCGACGTCGTCGCGATGGACGTGGAAGTCGCGGTCGTGATCGGCGGCGGCAATATCTTCCGTGGTTTGGCCGCCAGTGCGCGCGGCATGGAACGGGCCTCAGCTGATTACATGGGCATGCTGGCTACCGTATTGAATGCGCTCGCCCTCCAAAATGCGCTGGAGAGCAAAGGAGTGTCGACCCGTGTTCAGTCGGCGATTGAAATGCGCCAGTTGGCGGAAGGCTACATTCGACGTCGCGCCATCCGGCATTTGGAAAAGAAACGTGTGGTGATTTTTGCCGGTGGAACGGGGAATCCCTATTTCTCGACCGACACGGCCGCGTCGCTCCGGGCCATGGAAATCGGCGCACAGGTCATCATGAAAGGCACCAAGGTCGACGGTATCTACGACAGCGACCCCGTCAAAAACCCGCAAGCCAAGAAATATACTGAAATCCCCTTCCTATCGATTCTGACCCAGAATCTGAAAGTGATGGACTCGACGGCCATCAGCCTCTGTATGGACAACCGGCTGCCGTTGATCGTCTTCAACTTAACCGAGAAGGGAAACTTTAAACGGGTCGTCCAAGGTGATCCCATCGGAACCGTGGTCACCGTAGGAAGTCGTTAAGGAGAGAGGCTGATGTCGACGGCGCAGGCGGTGAAACAGCACGTAACCGAGAAAATGGACCACGCGATCGAGCATTTGAAACGTGACTTGGCCGGCCTCCGCACCGGTCGCGCATCAGTGGCGCTCGTGGACGGGATCAAAGTCGACTACTATGGGACGTTGACCCCGCTGAAACAGGTCGCGAATGTCGCCACGCCGGAAGCACGCCTCATTACGATTCAGCCTTGGGAACAGAATCTGATCAGAGAAATCGAAAAAGCGATTCAGACTTCCGACCTCGGATTGACGCCGTCGAACGATGGAAAGCTCATCCGGATTCCCCTGCCGCCGCTCACCGAAGAACGCCGGAAGGAACTCATCAAGGTGTGCAAGAAACACGGCGAAGAAGTGAAAGTGCAGATCCGCGGCTTCCGCCGGGATGGGAACGAAGAGCTCAAGAAGCTTCAGAAAGACACCAAACTGACCGAAGACGAGTTACGCAAGTCGGAAGCTGAAATTCAGAAACTGACCGATCAGTACGTCCAGAAGATCGACGACGTCATGAAGAAGAAAGAAGGCGAAATCCTCGAAGTCTGACGCCTTCTTCCGTCACAACAGGCTGCGTGTACACGCCCTCTCATTTCCCCCCAACCTCCGTCTCAGTCGATCTGGGTGCTCTTGCGCAGAATCTCGCGCACGTGCGGCGTCTCGCCCCGCACTCCGAGGTGCTGGCCATCGTGAAGGCCAATGCCTATGGTCATGGCGCCGTCGAGATGACCCGTGCCCTTCAACGGTTGGCCGTCCACTGGTTTGGTGTCGCCACCGTCGACGAGGGCATCGCCCTTCGCCAAGCGGGCATTCACGATGCCATTCTGGTGATGGGCGCGACGATGCCGGCACAGTTTGCAGACCTCGTGGCTCACAGACTGACACCCGTGCTCTATCGACTCGATATGGTGCACGCCTTTGCGGACAAGGTCCCGTCCGGCGCCAAGCCCTACCCCGTGCACATCAAAATCGAAACCGGCATGGGTCGCCTCGGCCTCTCTCTGCAAGAGATACCTGATCTCATCGGCATGCCGGACTTTCAAACGGTACTACGGCTGGAAGGACTCATGACCCATCTGGCTGATGCCGACAATCACGATGCCCGGCACACCGAGGCACAACTCGCACGATTCCAACAAACCCTTGAGACACTGCACCAGAGAGGCCTCGCCCTCCCACTGATACACGCGGCCAACAGTGCCGCTATCGTCACATATCCCGCAAGCCGTTATTCACTCGTGCGACCGGGCATTATGCTCTATGGGTACCAAACTCTTCCGCAGAATGACCCGGCATCTGAGGTACAGCCGATCCTTACCTGGAAAACGACCCTCGCACACCTTCACACAGTTCAGCCTGGAGACAGTGTCAGCTACAATCGTACGTTCGTCGCCTCACGCCCGTCCCGCATCGCGGTGCTGCCGGTGGGATATGCGGATGGGTACAACCGTCTCCTGTCGAACCGCGGCGTCGTGCTGATCGGTGGTCGGCGAGCGCCGGTGGTCGGACGTGTCTGCATGGACATGACCATGATCGATGTGACCGACGTGCCCGGCGTAGAAATCGGGCATGAAGCCATCCTGATCGGGCAACAAGGACAAGAACGCATCACGGCAACCGACTTGGCCGCATGGCAGCAGACGATTCCCTATGAAATTCTTTGCGCCATCGGTCCCCGCGTACCTCGACAGTACATTCCCCTTCCACCCGGCAGCACGACTTCCTAACAGCGCGCCTGACTGTTCTTCATGAGATGCGCTGGGCGCGATCGGCACCCTTGCCTTCGGTTTCTGGTTCCCCCATATTCGTACATACAATTCAGGCGACAAACTTTCCATCTGTAGATGGAATGAGGAGGAACGATGGATGGACGGAATCGGGTCTGCCGCACCCCATTGATGTGGCTCTGTGTGATCGTTCTCGTCGGTGATCTCATAGCCTCAGGCTCGGCAGCAGCGGCAATGAAAGAGAGCTCTCAACAACGCCGAGACCACGTCTCCAGTATCACCATCCATGTTCCAATCCCGGTGGTTGGGCTGAGCGAGGCCTATAACGGAATCCACCACGATATTGCCTCCCAGCGAACCACCGCGCGTGAGTGGATCACATTGGGAGGCGGCACAGGGTTTTTGAAATACCGAATCTGGCCGGGAGAGCAGGATTCCAAGACGGCAGGAGGTCGACTTGTGTCCCGCGCGACCTTCCCCTTTGGAGTGGAGTATGCAAAACGCCTCGACGGCTCGCTCACGAAGGTAGCCGAATGCGGTCAGCGCGACGCGACGGCAGGAACAGGCCGGTTGTCGGTACAGCTCGCGACCACGTTTGCGCAGGGCCGCGGCTATACCCTGCTGCCGACGAGCGCGGTTGCTGCCGTAGAGCCGACCGGATCATGTGTGTTATCCGGACAAAGCGTGGATGCAGCTCCATTGATGGCGCAGGTCTACCGCAGCGAGATTCAAAAAGTCCTGCCGGCCGCAGATCGAAAAGCCGCCGGCCTCGTTACCCTGAAGCCGGCCGTGGCACGCATCTGGATAGAGTTGCAGGAACCTTTGCTGCTGGATGAAGCCCAAGCGCTCTGGCTCCTGGTGAACCCTGAAGCGGTCGCCACTGCCGGCGTCGGGGCTCTGTCAGAAACTCCGGCAGCCGCCTTTGGAGTGACAGCCCGGCCCGCTGTGGTGAGAGGAACGAACCCCGGCTCACGTCATCTGCCCCTGCCTGATGCCCACGATCGATTCCAGGATGACGGCTTTCACGTGACCTTTGCCCTGCAGGTTCCGATTGAGGAAGCCAATCAACGTCTGCGTGAAGCCGTGGTCGGCCAGGAATGGTCGCTGGGTGTTGGCACGATCAAGATTGCCGAAGCGACGCTGTATCCTCTCGGGAATCAGGTCGGAGTAGAGTTGACGTTGCGAGGGCTGCTGCCCTTGACGCTGCGCCTCAAGGGCACACCAGTCTACGATGAGTCCACAGGGCGGATCTTATTTCGGGAGGTCGACTACACCATCAAGGAGCGCACCGCGGCCACCGACCTGGCCGAAGAATGGCTGCACGAACCACTGCGCCAAGAATTGGCCGAAAGGCTGGTGCTTCCCATCCGAGAGGAGCTGGACCTCATGCGAAAAGCGCTGGAAAATGGCTTGAACCGCGACCTGAAAGGGGGACGGTTACGTGGCACGGTGCAACAGCTGGCGCTCAAAGACCTAGCCGTACAGACCAATAGCCTCTCGGCAACCTTCAAAACCGACGGAACCCTTCGCTATGAGGCTCGCGCCGAAGGCATGGGTCCATAAGTCTCAGACTTACACCTTCAACTTCCGCCTCAATTGCGATTCCACGCTGGACACTTTGCTGGCCAACCGCCCTCTGGGCCCTTTGCGATAATCGATCTTGATACTGCAGGACACGCGGTTACAGTCCTTGCGCATGCGCATGTAACATTTTTTGACCACCGCCATGACCTCGTCCCACTCCCCTTCCAGCACCGTGCCCATCGGATTCAACCGATAGGGCACACCGCTGCGATCGATGATATCCAGGGAACGCGCCACATATTTACTCACACTCTCGCCCTTGCCCAGCGGCGACATACTGAATTCCAATAACACCATGGCTGTCGACGTCCTCTCTAGGTGGTGGTTGCCGGTGATACGGAGGCCTGCTGGCTGGAGCGGTGGTCGAGCCACACCTTGGGGTACTGCACTTTTCCCAAGAGACGAAAACCGTCCAACGCCTCACGCAGGAGTGCGCGGCGTTTTTCCGCATCCGGTTCGTTGGCCTTGGCCTGCTCGCGAAGCTCCCCCAGCCAATCAACAAATGCGGCAAACTCACTATCCAAAATACGTTCCAAATCTTCCTTCATGAATCCGGATAACGCCGGCGCCTGACCGCTGGTGCTGACCGCCAGGCGAAGATGCCCGCTCCTGACGACAGCCGGCATCACCACGTTCGAGACGTCGGGCTGGTCGACGGACCAGATCAGGAACTTCTGCTCACGAGCCAACCGCATCAGCGCATGCGAAAGTTCACGGTCATCCCGCATCGTGTTCAACACCAGAATGGTGCTCTCCAGATCATTCGCACGAAAATGCCGGCCACGGTGAATAATCTTGGCCGAGGCCGCCAACTTGCGAAGCGGTTCGTTCATCGTGGGACTGATCACGGTCACCTTCGCGCCGGCGTCCAAGAGCCGTTGAACCTTTTCAGCCGCCTCCTCATCGCCGCCGATGACCAGAACCGGCCAACCACGCACATCGAGTGAAATTTGAAAGCCAGAATTTGCAGCCATCATGATAATCCTCCAACAAGGCGTCAACAACGTAAGGGCGTATCATACAACAGGCGATTTCACAGCGTAAACCCGCTTCGGCATTCCCCTTTCCGCCACGAGCTGGGTATAATGCGGCCGCTGAATGACAGGAGAGCGCTCGCTCTCGCGGTGAGTCAACCAAGGAGCATATTGTGGCTGGATATACAGGACGAGCCCTCGGCATGGCCGGGGGCATCATTGGCATTGCGGCGCTGGCGGCCTATTTCGGCATCGCGCACGTTGGAGAACCGGAACAGGGCGGCGGATCGATCGCCGGACAGGTGCAGATTGCGCCCAACTTGGCCGACCAGGTTAAATCGACGGACGTGCTGTTCGTCATCGTGCGGCGTCCGACAGGACCACCACGCCCTATCGCCGCTAAACGGATCGACGGACCGAAATTTCCTGTGCAGTTCGAAATTACCAATGCGGACGTCATGGTGCAGGGCAGCGAGCTGAAGGGCATGGTGGACGTGATTGCCCGCCTGGATCGCGATGGCCAAGCCGGCCAGCCGCAACCTGGAGATATGGAAGGGCGGTATGCAAAGAACCCGACCCTGCCTGGTGGGCGCGATCTGACGATTACGATCGATAAGGTGTACTAGACGAGAGGGAAATGTGAAGCAGGCCATTCAAACAGGTGATTGCCATGGCCGCAACAAGGGAAAGTCTGAGGAGGTACATACCACGCGTTGCTTGAGCCGCTCGCTTCGATCACCTGCAAGCGCATGGTGACTGTGCTCCGATGGATGTCTCCCTACGGGGAGGACGTGAGCGCCCCGAGAACGAGTTTCAACAGCCGCCTAAGGTTCGGCCGGGTCCGCGTCCAATTCCAAATTCCAATACAGATAGTCCCGCCAGCTTTCCGGCGTATTGCGGATCCCGATGGTAATCGTAACCGTGGGACTCCAGCGGGGCTTCACGGGTTTCTTGATGAGACGCATATTCGCTTCTTCGGGTGTCCGGCCGCTTTTCCGGTTATTGCACCGCCAGCAGGCCGTCACGATGTTTTCCCAGGTCTTCCGCCCGCCCTTCGCGATGGGGACGACGTGGTCGAACGTCAATTCTTCAGTGCGGAACTTGTGTTTGCAATATTGGCAGCAATAACTGTCCCGCGTAAAAATATTGATGCGGGAAAATTTGACGGCCCGGTGGCTGTCCTTCAGCTTGACGAGCTTGAGGAGACGCATCACCGCCGGAAGTTTGATCGAGATGGAAATGCCGTGGATTTGGCGGTCGTAGACTTCAAGAACTTCGACCTTCCCCTGCCAAAGCAAGGTAATGGCCTTCTGCCAATGCAGGACACGCAGCGGTTCATAGGTGGAGTTGAGCAGCAAGGTCATTTCCATAGTAGCTCCTAGGGATCTCCTATGAGTGCACTATTTAAGGATAGCAAAATGACGGCGGCGTTATACCCTTCCCTGAATGCATGTGCTCAATCTATGCCATATGTCAGTAATGAAATCAAGCGCTTAGGACATAGAACGCAGAATGTTACCCAATCCTAATCCGCACCCCACTCTCCTGTAATGTATAAAGGGACCGTATGAATTCACTCCCCCTCTATGTCACCGTAGCTCAAGTGGACGAGATTCCGCCTGGAACCTGTCGAACGGTGCAGGTCGAAGGCATCTTTCTCGCCCTCTGCAATGTGAATGGAATGTTTCTGGCCGTCGATAACACCTGTCCACATGCCGGCGGGCCACTCGGTGAAGGCGCACTGGACGGAGAAGTGCTCGAATGCCCCTGGCATGGTTGGCGCTTCAATGTGCGCACCGGCGAGCGTCCCGAAAATCCTGAGATCTCTGTGGCCTGTGTCGAAGTGCGAGTGCAAGGCGCGAACGTGCAAGTGAAAACGCCGCTCACATTGTAGGCGGTAGCGGAGGCGCATCGGCGCCGGGACTGCGCGGCCGGCCACCCTCCGGTCCTTCCGGCATCAGGCCATCGGCGGGCAACGAGGCGGCATTCACCCGCTTCGTGGCTAAATCCACGTGCCAAATGAAATCCCGTTCGAACCATTGCGTCGTCCCCTGCTCGCGCATGTAGATGCGAACCTCGTAGCGCTGGCCGTCCTGCTTGATCACCTGCCACTCTCCCAAACGCAAACCCAGATTGCGGGCCTCCTGAATGCGGGCCCGTTCGTTAAAGGCCTGCAGAATGGTCGGATAGCCGACCGCCCGATGGGTTTGCACCAAAGCCAGGGCCTGAGCCGCCTGAGGGTCGGTCATGGGATTGAGTGTCGGTGGTTTCATCCACCAGTACACCAACCCTCCGACGACGAGCAGAAGAACAACCGAATAATGAATCGCTTTACTCATACGTGTAAGACCATAGGCTGCAAAAGACCTCAGTGATGAATGATCATCATATGTGGCACCCGATTTCACTGTCAATCACCGAGCGACCGGGCAGCGGGCAATCAGCGGCGTCATGTGAGAGTCGCTCGGCTTGACAAGGCCGCGCAACGCTATGGTACAAGTATCGGTCAACGCACGCCACCTAATGGGAGCATCATTGTTCAATGAAGTTCTTCTTCTATGCGGACAATTTAAATCTGTCGCAACTCAAACGCCGCGCCCCCGAGCACAAATTTCTCTTTAACGCCTATCTCCCCGACCACAATATTCAATTTTGCCGCTGGTCGACGCAGTGGCGATGCGGTCTGGCGAGTGTCGTGCCCTCTCCAGGGGAAAAAGTCTGGGGATCCGTCTTCGAGATCACCGACGAAGATCTGAAGATCCTGGATGAGTTCGAAGACGATGTCCCGCAAGGGGCCTACCGGCATGTGCCGGTCACCGTGATCACCGCAGAGGACGAAAAGCTGCTGGTCACCACCCATGCGGCAAATCCCATCGGCAAATTCAAGCCGAAAGAACACTACATCGATTGGGTCATCAAAGGACTCAAGCAGTGGAAATTGCCAGAAGAATGCATCGAGCAATGGCAGGCTTATAAACCACACTGACCGCGCTGCACGTCGTCAAGTATCCCTATCGCCTAACTAGAGGTCACTATGCCAAAACCGAAATATCATATCCTCGTCTGCACCAATGCCCGTCCGCCCGGCCACCCCAAACCATCTTGCGGCGGCCAAGGGTCGGCCCAACTGCTCATGACTTTCAACATGGGATTGATGCAACGTGGGATCATGCCGGGGGAAGTCCTGGTAACCGGATCTTCGTGCCTCGGGCCATGTGAACAGGGCCCGACGGTCGTCGTGTACCCAGACAATACCTGGTATTCAAAAGTCACCGAAGCAGATGTCGCCACCATCCTGGATGAGCACATCAAAGGCGGCAAGCCCGCGGAGAAGCTGAAGCCAGATTCCGTCTGGGGCTGATCAACCGGAAAGCGCGACCAACCACCGTGGGACACTCCACTCCGCACGAACACAAAGCCCATGCACCCAGAAGCGTCGGGTGTATGGTCGTGACTTGTAGTGATACCCGGACACCCGACACCGACACCAGCGGCCAATTGATCATGCGGCTGCTGAAGGAACAGGGGCATCAGGTGCTGACCTATCACCTGGTGAAAGATGAGCCGCTGCTGATCAAGGACTGTATCGGTGAGGCGTTGCGAACCGAGGGGGTTCAGGCCATCATCGTCAACGGCGGAACAGGCATCTCTCGACGGGATTCGACGTTTGAAGCCGTCGATGGGATGTTGGAAAAACGGCTGGATGGATTCGGAGAAATCTTTCGGGCGCTCACCTACCAGGACATCGGCTCGCCGGCCATCATGACCCGCGCCACCGCCGGGATCGTCCACGGGCGTGTGCTCTTCTCGACCCCAGGCTCAGAAAATGCCGTGCGCCTGGCGATGGAAAAACTGATCCTGCCGGAACTCGGTCATCTCGTCAAAGAACTCACCAAGTAGTACGCCAGCAGCAATCAGCTTTTGGGGTTTGCTGACAACTGAATGCTGACCACCACCTCTCCGCCGGGGGATGCTCAAAACGGTCATCCAACGAGGCCGCAGGGAGTATGGCGACTGAGTCGTACCCTTGCGGTACGTCGCAGGGAGCCGTACGACCGAGAACGAAGTTGGCGACCGTTTTCAGCATCCCCCGAGTCAAGGACGTTCAAAACGGCCCTCCAGCAAGGCCGCAGGCGAAGCAAAACTGGAGGCGTATCCGCTGGGGTACGTTGAGGATTTTGATGAGCCGAGACCGATGCTGGAGGCCATTTTCAACATCCGCCTAGTCTTGTGAGATCTTCGGTTCGGAATACACCTGATTCGCGGCAATTTTCGATTGCGCGTACCGCTTGTAGAACATTAAGAGATCGCGGACCGACACCACTCCCACAATCGAGCCACCTTTGGTCACGCCGAGGTGGCGCACGCCGAGATCGCCCATCATGTCTTGCGCCTCATCGACCGCCCTGCTGCTTTCGATCGTACAGACGGGAGACGTCATGATCTTGTCCACCGTAAGTTTCGAGACATCCTGACTACCGGCCAGCGCCTTCCGCACCAGATCGGTATCGGTCACAATACCGACATGGTTCTTCCCCTTCTTGATGAGAAGTGAGCCGACTCGTAACTCCCGCATTTTTTTTGCCGCACCGCGAACGGAGGTCGTCGGACCGATACTTTGAGGATGTTTGTTCATGATCTGCGCCACAGTCGCCATGTCACATACCTTTCTGCCCAATGGGACAAGAGAATCGATAAGGAACCCGCATTACGGGATCGTCAGGACGATCTTACCAAAAAACTTTCTATTCAGAAGATATTCTTGCGCACCTTTCGCGTCCGGTAGAGGAAAGGTCCGATCGATTACGGGTCGCAAGTGCCCTTGTCCGACTAATCGAGCGGCCTTGAGCAATTCGCTTTGCGAACCCATGTACGACCCCTTGATCGTGAGCTGGCGGGAATAGACATACCGAAGATCGAGCTTCACCTCCGCGCCGGTCGTGGCCCCGCAGGTAATCAATCGCCCCCCTTTGGCCAACGAATCGATACACTGTCCCCACACCTCCGGACCGATATGCTCGATGACCACGTCCACGCCGCGTCGCTGCGTCAATTCGCGCACCCGCTGGTTGATCTTTTCGCGGCTGTGGTTGATCACCTCGTCGGCGCCCAGCGCTTTGGCCTTGTCGATTTTATCGTCGCTGCCGACCGTGGTGATGACCCTGGCGCCGGCTAGCTTAGCCATTTGAATCGCCATGTGCCCCACCCCGCTCCCCGCTCCCATGATCAACACCTCTTCGCCCAATCGTAGATCCGCGAGTGTAAATAACATGTGCCACGCAGTGACGGACACCAGCGGAAACGCCGCTGCCTGTTCGAAGGTCAACGTGCCCGGAATGGAAAAGACATTTCGCGCCGGGACCTTAACGTACTCCGCATAGCCGCCATGACACATCGCCCCGATCAACCCGTAGGAGCGGCACATATTGTCGCGTCCAGCGAAGCACTGCTCGCAGCGTCCGCAGCCGACACCCGGAGACACATACACGCGCTCCCCCTCAGCGACACCCTCCACCTGCGATCCGATCTGTTCCACCGTGCCGGCGACATCCGAACCGGAGATATGCGGAAGCGGCATCGGATAGGCCGGACTGCCTTGCCGGATCCAGATGTCGAGGTGGTTCAATGCGCAAGCCTTCACCCGAACGAGCACCTCATTGGGGCCGATGGTCGGAGCTGGCATCTCTTGGTACTGTAGCTTGCCAGGCCCGCCATGTTCGTGAAACACGACTGCGTTCATATCACTCCTCACCCGAATTCGTCGCTATATTGCGTTTGCGCCCTAACATACACTTCCGGGAGTATTGCTGGCTAAAGACTCCGCGCAGGATGATCAAAACCCCATGTAACAAGGCCGCAGGGAACGCGGCGAGCGAAGCGTACCCTTGCGGTACGTCGCAGGGAGACGTGCGACCAAGCACGCAGTCAGACGATGGGGTTTTCATCATCCTGCTAGAAGGTGAGCGTCCCCTCCACCACCATCATGGCTTGGCCACCGACCGTCACGGATTGAATGACTTCTTCATCCGAATCCACCTGAATCAGAATGCGTGATGGCCGGTCGATCTCATACCCCTGCTCGGCCGTAATGGACGTGATCGGCCCGATATCCACGACACCGTGCTGCACCAAATAGGCGCCCAGAGCGCCGCTGGCACTGCCCGTCGCCGGATCTTCCACGATACCGATCAACGGCGCGAACATCCTCGTATGCACCGTCGACGACTGCTCAACCGTCATCGTACTGAACACCATGAGGCCATTGGCGCCGTACTGCTGGGAGAGTTCCGCAATGGCAGCCACATCCGGAATGATCGAACGAACGGCGGTCAGCGTTCGCACCGGCACGATGATGACCGGCAACCCCGTGGAGACGACCTGCACCGGGAACCGCGTCTCCGTGATCAGCGCCTTCGTGATTCCCAAGGCGCGGGCGATAGCGAACAGCGCCTCCGGCTCATCGAGCACATCCAAAAATTGCGGGCTCGGTTGCGACATGACCACGCGCTCGATCACGCCGTCTCTGGAATGGATGTCGACGGGAAACAGTCCGAGATTACATTCCTGAAGGACCCTGGTCACCGGTTCCTTCAGGATCAAGCGTTTCAGGGTCCCCAGCACGAAAAAGGTGCCGATCACCGGATGCCCGGCAAAGGGAATTTCTTGCGTCGGGGTGAAGATGCGCATTTTGACCACCGCCGCCTTGTCGGTCGGCGGAAAGACGAACACGGTTTCGGACAGATTCATTTCGCGGGCGATTTGCTGGAGTTCGACATCGGTCAACCCATCGGCATCGGGAAACACCGCCACGGGATTCCCACCGAATGGTTCGTCGGTAAACACATCCGCATGGTAGAACTGCAATCTGCGCTGCTCAGCCATAGGCTCCTCAAGAAAGTTGCTGCGGCATGTTGCCCCGAGTTGGGTTTTTTTGCAAGGGGGCGCAACACAGTTCGAGGAAGCGAGGGGGACAGACACAATGGCCAATGTGCAGTGGGAGGGAATGTGAACTGCTGACGGCTTAACGCCCCCATCTCTCGCACCGCACGTGATGCGTCACGTACGACCATTCACGAGGTACACTTCACTCACCCATCCGGCCTCATCCGCATCCCGCGGGATGCTCAACACGACGTCCCCTTAGGCCGCAGGCCTGGCAAACCCGGATCATGCCCTCAGGGGTACGTTGAGGACTTTGACGAGCCGACGTCGGGGATCGTTTTCAGTGTCCAGCTACGCAGGTCTGGGAAGAGCCTCATACGCCTGCATCAAGGGATGCTTCAGGTATTGTTCGACGTAGTTCTGCAGTGACCCGTTACGATAGAGCTGCTGGTTGGCGAAACGTGTATCGATTTTATGCAGCACCTTCACCCGCACGCCGGTCTTCTTCGTGAACTGCTCCAGGGTGACCCCGGTGATATCGGTATAGGGTCCACGGCCCGACTGCATGATGCATTTGGGAATATGCACGACCTTCTCCTTGGTCAGGCGTCGCGCGATGTCGTCGAAGGTCAGCAGCACCGTGCAATCGGAATCTCCGCTGAGCAACGCATTCGGCACGTAGAGAAAGCGGGCGCGGTTTTTCCGAAACATGGTGAGGATCTTGTGGACGCTGCCCGCCATCACGACCGTATCTTTCTTGTCGAGTTCCAGTGAATCGAACAAGCTCACGATGCGGCGACGGCTCAAGAAGGCCGTGGTGTAGGCTTCCGTGTGGATGGTCTGCAGATTCGGTAGCCCCATGTCGTATACACGGGTGGCCTCCTCCGGCAGGAATCTCCGCCCTTGCCGCATGACCGCGGCCGTCTCCTCCTTGAGACCCCGCACCGGCGTCAGCGTCCCCATCCAGAGCACGCACTTCTGATTGATGGCCGAAATGGCCGCCGCGTCCTTCGACATCGTGTCTTTATCGAAGGCGTAAAAATTTGCCGAGGACACCGCCGGCCCGTCCAACACCTTCATGACATGCTTCACGGAGGGCGCATGCGGCATCAAGCGCTGCCGATAGTCGCTGAGCGTGATGACCGACAGCTCGAAGTTGATGCGGCCGGGGTACTGCGCCGTCAATTGGTGGATCTTGGGCACATGGACGAATCCCACCGTAAAGAACTGGAGATTCTTGTCCGTCTCACGGAGGAAGTCCTCGATCCATTCCATTGCCTTAGGATGCAGGAAGAGGTCGGTCCATTCCATGAACTCATTGCCACCGAGGCACCAGAATTGTGTGGGATCAGTGGGTTGTTTGCCGATGTAGTTGAGGATGAACTTCCAGTCGTCGTCGCTGGTTTTCGGCGGGTCGAGGGTTTCGCGGTAGGAATGATCGAGTTCGTAGCAGAACTCGCATTTGACGGGGCAGTCACGGCCCAGGCTTAGGGGAATTTTCCCCGCCTCCATTTCTTTGATAAGCACCTGTCGATAGTCCGTGCGATCCTTGAAGATCGGGGTGGGCTGAAAAATCGGGAGTGCAGTGGCCATGGTGGAACACCTTGCCTGTTGCCGCGAGGGGCAACGCCTGCTAGATTGACAGCGTCATCATCGACTTGCCAGACTCCGTTACATGACCGAGGTACTCCTCACCAAAGCCCTGGAACTCTTTACGCTCACGCGGCCCTATACCCGCGGACAACTGGATCAGAAGCGCCAGCAACTCCTCCACACGTGGAATCCCCAGCGATACGCTAACCTGACCAACAATCCCAAGAAATATATGCAGGCCTACAAGCAAGCAGAAGAGATGACCCGACTCGTCGAAGCCTCATACGCCCTGCTCTCCGCAATCATCTCTGACACCGTGTCAGACGATCAGCATTCTTGTTAAACGAGACCATTCGAACTGCGAAAAGGCGGGATGCTCAAAACGGCGTCCCACTAGGCCGCCGGCGAGTCAAAACCGGAGGCGTACCCTCGGGGGTACGTTGAGGATTTTGACGAGCCGAGAACGACGTGGGAGGTCGTTTTCAGCATCCGGGACAATCCGCATCTCCCAGGCTGGTCAAAACGCTATATACCAAGGCCGCAGGGAGTGTGGCGACTGAGGCGTACCCTTGTGGTACGTCGCAGGGAGTCACGCTCCCGAGAACGCCGGGAGATGGCGTTTTCAGCATCTTGTTATCCAACGCCGTGGGAGACGACGCGGGACATCCCTTCCTTGCCCTCATCCCCTTCATTCATGGCCATCGGCCAGGTCACCAGACCCGACACGCCTTCAGCCGTCGTCGCGCCGTCCTTGGTCGCCGCGTAGATCTGCGGCAAGCGATTCGTGCCGAACTTGGAGATATAGAGAAAGACGTGCTCGCGGCTGTTCACCCGCACTGCCCAAGGGCTGAAGTCATTCTTATAGAACTCTTCGCACAGCTGCATGGCGTCGAGGCAGGTAATACCCACCGGTTCATTCAGCGTGTAGTAGTAATCCAGCGGCAGGTCGTATTCCTCCTGCTTGTGGATCGTGATGCCGAATTTATCCGGGTTGCGCACCATCGGCGTGTGGCGGTAGGCCACGAAGTAGAACAGCTCCACGGAGTGAATGACCGGCTGGTTCTCGATGACGAACTGCCGCGTCTCCAGCGCCTCATCGCGCGTCTCGCCGGGGAATCCGTAAAACGCCATCACGTGGTTCCAGATGCCCGCCTTCGCCGCCTGGTGGAGATTGTTCTGAATCACGCTCTTCTTCGCGTGTTTGTCCATGAGGTTCAGCACGCGCTCGTTCGCCGACTCCATACCGTAATAGAGCGTGCAGCAGCCGGCCTTGGCCGCCAGGTCCCAGACCGCTTGGTCCTGGAGCGTCTCTTCGAAACGGATCAGCGTCGTCCACTTGATGCCGACGTTCCGGTCCACCAGCAGCTGCGACACTTTCTTGAACAACGCGGGCGGATAGGATTCATCGGAGAACAGGAAGTGTTTGCACTGGTACTTGTCCCGTAGCGCCGTCACCTGCTCGACCACATGCTGCGCCGTCATCCCGCGGTATTGATCGAAATAGCCCTGGCCGTGATCGCAGAACGTGCAGCGGCCCCAATAACAGCCGCGTGTCGCGAGGTAGGGAATGATCCGCTCGGGAACGAAATAGTGATCCAGCGGCAAGCCGTCGAAATCAGGCAGCGGCAACGCCGCCGTCTTCTCCGTATACACTTCCTTGCTCTGCTGCACCGCGCCGGACTCGTAATACATGAGGTTGGGCACCGACCCGATCGCGCGCTGCCCGTTCACCGCCTCGATGTACCAGAGCAGCGCATGCTCGCCCTCGTACAAGATGGCCGCATCAAAGACCTCGGTGAAGAAACGCTCATGCTTCGCCCATTCTTCCTGCAGCCGCGTGACGACGTTGCCGCCGACCACCACGTGGATGTCGGGAAACGTTTCCTTGATCATCTTGCAGAAGGTGAGGCCCGCCATCAGCTGCATCTGCGTGCCAATGGAGATGCCGATCACCGTCGGCTTCTCTCGGCTCACGCTGGGCAACACGAGTTGGTTGCAGATATCGCGGTAGACGTTCACCTGTTCGTCGTCGAGGCAGGCAAACACTTCTTTGGAGACCCCGGGCCGATAACCCAGGTTGCTTTCCATGGGATAGAACACCAGCGAAGCCGGGTAGTAGGCGGCGGATATGTACTGCATCGCTTCGCGAAACGTGTTCAGCGCCCGCTCCAGCTTCTCCGCTTCGTAGAACCGCTCGCCGCGCACAATGAGCTTCGCATCCTCCGAACGTTGCGCCAAGTCGAACACGTCCACCGCATAGGCCTGTTCGAGCACGGATTTCTGACTGGCTTCCTGCTCGGTCAGCGTCCCAGCCTTTTCCTTGTCCTGAAGCGGCTTCAGCTGCATGCCCAGTCGGCCCTTTACCCAGATCAAAAACTCCATGGTGAAGAAGTGGTCGTACATCTCGATGTTGATGTCGCGCTGCACCACGGTATGCCCGGCTTCCCGTAACACGGCCGTCAACGAGGGCAAGGCGAGATAGGGCGCCGTCGGCACCCACTCGGGTGGAAACAGCAGCATGACCTTGGAGGTCTTCCGCTCCTCTTTCGTGATCGGAGACAGACCGTCGATTTGGACCAAGCCTGACGCAGACATTACATCTTCCCCGCTAACGATGGAGCCGTGGTAGCGACCTTTGCGGCCCGAAACTGCAGGTCCGGCAGCTTCTGCAACCCGAACTGCGCAATGTAGAGAAAGATATATTCTCGAATGAAGAGCCGCAGGTCCCAGCCGGGATTGTGATTCCGTTCGAATTCTTGGAACACCCGTTCGGCCTCTTCGATGCTCAACCCCTGCTTCACGGTGAAATAGTAGTCGAGCGCCAGATCCCACTCGGGGTTCTTGTAGGCGGTCACGCCGAACTTCTCCGGATGTTTCGCCACCGGGTTGTGCCGGCCGAGATCGAACGTGCCGAATCCCAGCGAATGGACATAATCCTTGTTCTGCTCCAGGAACTCCACCGACGACCAGGCTTCCTCCCGCGTTTCACCGGGAAAACCGAAGAAGCCCATGCAGTGGTTCCAGATGCCGGCCTCGGCGGTGTACTTCAAGTGTTTCGTCATGATTTCGGTCGTCGTCGCTTTGTCCATCAACCTCAACACGCGCTCGTTCCCGGACTCGTAGCCGAAGTGGAGATACTTGCACCCAGACTCCTTCGCATCCTGCCAGACCTGATCTTCCAGCAGGCTCCTTTCGAACCGCATGTGGGTCGTCCAGGCGATACCCATCTTGCTGTCGATCAGCCCGCGCGTCAGCTTGCGAAACAGGGCCGGCGGGTACGACTCATCGGTAAAGTGAAAATGCCGCGCGCCGTACTTGTCGCGCAGATAGGTCACCTCGGCCAAAATGTCTTGAATCTTCTTGGTGCGGTAGCCTGCCGTGTAGCCCTCGCCATGGTCGCAGAACTCGCAGCGGCCCCAGTAACAGCCGCGGGTCGCCAGATAGGGCAGAATCTTGGTCGGCACGAAATACTTGTCCAGCGGCAGGCCGTCGAAATCCGGCGGAGGCAGCGCCGACATATCTTCGGCAAAACTCGTTGCCGAAACATGCACCCCGGTTTCGTCCTTATAGATGGTGTTCGGCACATCGGCCAGGCTCCGCTTCGCCCCCACCGCCGACACCAGCTGCACGAACGCCGTCTCCCCTTCATAGACCACGGCACTGTCGAAGTATTGAAACAGCGGCGACTGCGGGAGCACATCGCGCAGTCGCGTCACCGTGTTGCCGCCGATCGTCACATGGATGTTGGGAAAGTGCTGCTTGATGAGGGCACAGAACGTCATGGAGGAGAACATCTGCTGCTGCAAGACGATCGAGATGCCGACCAGGTCAGGCTGTTCCGCCTCGATCGCCGGCTTCACCAGGTGATCGAACACGTCGCGGTAGATGTTCACCTGGGTGTCGTTCACCGCGTCCATGACTTCGTGTGACACGAAAACTTTATAGGAGAGGTCCGTCTCCATCGGCGGCATGCAGATCCGCGCCGGCGCATAGACCATCGAGATCACCGACGTGACTTCACGGAATACATGAATAGCCCACTCTAACTGATCAATTTCGTAGAAGACTTCCCCGCGAATGATCGCCTTGGCCTTCTCCGCTTTCTTGATCAGATCATCGATCCGCTGGCGCGTGAGGTCGCAGAGCGTGAGCTGGAGATCCTGCTCCCATTCCTCGAGTTCGCGTTTCTTGGCCAGCTTGCGGAGTCGGTCGAGTTGCTGCGGCACCCGGCGCAGGACCTTCTTCAAAAAGTCCTCGCTGAAGTACCAGTCCCACATCTCGAGGTTGATGTCTTTTTGAATGACCGTATGGCCGGCCTGACGGAGGACGGCGGTAAGGGACGGCAGACTCAAATAGGGTTCGGAGGGGAACCAATCGGGCGGGAAGATCAACATGACCTTCATCTTCCGGCCGCTGGTTGCTTCCGAAGTTTGTCGATGGAGGAGGATCAGTTCTTTAGAAGCCCGCTCGCCCTTGAAATACTCCACTTTCATAATATCTGGTCCTTCTTCTTCCCGGCCGAGAAGCGACAGAAATAATCAGAAAGCCAACGGGTTACGGAGGCATTGTAATAGTCGGAAATAAGGAGATGCAAGGGCGGAAGAAAGAATAGGCGATCAGGTGCAGAGGATAATCGACCTATGGAAGATTGGGTGAAGTCCCGCGGCTCGTGTGCCACAACGCCAGGATTTCGACGACTTCGGGGTGAGAAGTCACGCGATAATGGAGATGATAATGAACACGCGGCA
>CAZBNV010000006.1:0-113773 GCA_964493335.1 uncultured Nitrospira sp. | reverse complement strand
CGGCGTAAACCCGGCGAGGACTCGCTGTCTGTCAGATGAAGTCTTGAATTATACAGTTCAAGGCTCAAACCCTATGCCGTTGAAACTCTGTGGAGAGGTTGTACCATCCACCCTCACACTTCGTCCAATGCACCCAAGCTGTGCCCCCTCCTGTCGCCTCCTGTTCAACGGCAAACGGCCTGTCCCTTGCGAGACAGGCCATTGCAGTACCCTGCTATCGGGACTCGTGTCGACATCAACCAACTCTTAGGCAGCCACTTTATGGTCGTCTTTTTTGACCAAAGCTTTGCTGCGCTCCACCATCGTCGACACACCGCTCTTCACCGATCGACTGAAGCGGGTAGCTTGGAGCTGAGCCCGCTTGGCATACCGGGCGACATCTCGCCTGGTTTCCGCCCCCGTCTTCGGAGCCAGGAGTAATCCCAGCGCCGCCCCCACCACTGCGCCCCCTCCGATGATCGCTGCAATCTTTGCCGCTTCACGCCCCTTGGTAGACATCGCGAATTCCTCCCTTTGGTGCAACAAGGTTTACGGTCCACTCACTCCGGCGAGAGCTACTGTTACATACAGCATCAACCGTGCCACAGCGGCCACATACGAATTGGCGGGACATTCTTGCGCCCCTGAAGGGAAAGGTTAAAGACTACGCACAAAGGGTGCTGTTTTGTGAACAATGGAAGGAGACAACCGTTTCAGAAAAGCGACAGAGTGCCGTAGGGAAAACCATGGAGCCCTTGTCAGCCCTTGTCCGGCGCGGCTTCGCCGCCGACCTTGCAATGCGGATTCTGCTCACATAAGATCGCGAAACTATGTGGAGTCCTACTATGTTGTCGTGGTCCCGCGCGATCCCCTATCCCGATATCGATCCGGTTTTCCTGCGATTAGGCCCGTTGCAGTTCCGATGGTACGGGCTGATGTATCTCATCGGACTCAGCCTGGCCTATTTTATTATCGCGGCGCGGGCCAAGGCGCAGAAGCTCCCGATGAACAAGGACCAGGTCTATGACATGATCGTCTATGCGGCGGTCGGAGTCTTTGCTGGCGGCCGCCTGGGCTATGTCTTGTTTTATAACCTGTCTTACTATTTGGAGAACCCGCTCAAGATTTTCGCCGTCTGGGAAGGCGGCATGTCGTTTCATGGCGGATTGATCGGCACCATCGTGGCACTGGTGCTCTTCGCAAAACGGCAGGGGATTACAGTGCTCACCATAGCCGACCTCGCCGCCGGTGTGACCCCGGTGGGTCTCGGACTGGGGCGAATTGGCAATTTCATTAACGGCGAACTCTATGGCCGCCCGACTGATGTAGATTGGTGCATGGTATTCCCAGCCGGTGGCCTGGCCTGTCGCCATCCGTCTCAGCTCTACGAGGCTTTGCTGGAGGGGCTGCTCCTCTTTACTCTGCTCTGGCTCATCACCAGACGGTTCCCGCCGCCGGGGACCGTGTTCGGCGCTTTCCTGATCGGATACGGTCTCTGCAGGATCGTGGTCGAGTTTTTTCGCGAGCCGGATGCGCAGATCGGCTTCATCTTCGGCACGATTTCGATGGGTCAGCTGCTGAGCATTCCCATGATTGTGGCGGGAGCCATCATTCTGGCGATGGCCGGCCGGCGCAAGCGCCCCCTCGAGACCCACTCCGGATCGGTCCCCCTGCGCTGACGAGAGTGTACCGCGCGACGGCGGCGGCTATTGGGGTTTGGCATCCATATAGGACTTCCTGTCCAACCCCAGGTCGCTATCAAATTTTCGAAGCGGCGGGGCGTCCCAGATGATCTTATTGCCGGGCGCCAGGTTGGCTGCGGCAACGTAGTGTTTCCTCGCCTCGGCCTTCTCGCCTAATCGCTCCAACGCCAAGGCGAGGTTGTAATGGGCTTCCGCCACGGTCGGATCGGCTTGGATCGTCGCGAGATAGACCTGCTTAGCACCTGCCCAATCATGTTGCGCAAACAACTGATTTCCCTGTTCTAACTGTTGGCTCACCACGGCGCTGGTTCCTGCCGGCGCGTGGAGCGCCCGCATCTCTGCCTTCTCTCGGGCAGCACAACCGGCCAGCGCCATCGTCAACACCGTTGCCCATACGAGAAACCTCATCCCATCCTCCTTTGGTTCACCACCTCACCGCCGTACCGTGCCGCAGGAATATGAATTCAAAACCTGCGATTGGTGCCCCAAGCGATTGCTCCACCGCCATCCGATAGAGCCGCGCCTGTTCCCGATAACTTTCCGCCCGCACCGCGATCTGATCGAGCGGGATCATATCCGTCTTGTAGTCGGCAATCCAGAGTTCCCCATCCAATCGATAGAGTAGGTCGATGACCCCTTCCATCACCTGTCGGCCCTCATTCCAGGGCATGAAAAACGGCATCTCGCGCCCAACTACAGTCGCTCGTCGCAACCGCTCATACACTGGGGATTGCGCAAAGGCGCGCAGGAGGTCGCGCACCTCCCCAACAATGACCTCTTGTGCCGCCTCGTCGTGCTCCTTATCCAATACCAGCGACTGCCGCTTGATCAGAGCCAATTGCGCCGACGCATCGCGGTTGAAGTCCCAATACTGCAGAAGGCGGTGGGCCGTTGTCCCTACCGTCTGTCCCAGCCCCGCTCGCCTCGTCGTACCCGGTTCAGGTCCCCACACCGGTGTCGGACTAGAGTGAAAATCTGTCGGTGACACTACTAGCGGCATTGCCGTTTGAACGTTCCATTGTTGTTCACGCTGTGCCCAACGCGCAGACAGTGACGCGTCGGTCAGCCCGGTTTCCAGCACGACCGATTGTGCGCGTGGCCTGGAGGGCGGACGATCTTCACTCTGAAGAATGGTTTGGCCTAGACCGACGTGGCCGACCGGAATGTCCGACTGATCGGACCGGCCGAGTTCCGTTCCGGTGGCCTGCTCTAACAACTCGATGAGGGCGCCGCGTGCCCGGCGACGGGGGACGGCGCCGGATAGGACCAGGCATTCGCGGGCGCGAGTCATCCCCACATAGAACAGGCGGCTCCGTTCCGCCTGTTCACGCGTTCGCGCTTTCTCTGCCACTAGGACCGCACCCAGGCTGCAATGGTCGCCCAAGTCGAGACCCTGCACCCCGGTCGACCAATCGTGCCAGATGAGCGGGCGCGCGGGACCACGTCCGGCGCCGTCTCCGTGATGTAACCCCCCCAGGATCACCAGCGGAAACTCCAACCCCTTCGCCTTATGGATGGTCAGGACCCGCACCGCGTCGAGGTTGTCCTCCACCAGAGCACTTTCGGCTTCCTCCGGTTGCTCCGTAAGCCGCTCAAGCAGTAACTCAACGAATCCCGTAATGGTCAGTGCGGGGCGATCGGCCAGCTCTGCCGCCATCTGGCGAACTTTGAATAGATTGGCGAGCGCCTGCTCTCCGTGCAGTGACGCGGCCGCCAGCTCAAGCACCGGCAGCTGTTGAAACACGAGGCTCACCGCCTCCGGCAACGGACAGCGGGGCGCCTGTGCATGGAGCCGCAAGAGAGCGACATAGAGCCGACGGAGTGGTTCGGCATGCGGACTGACCCAGGCCGCCAGTCGATCGATCCGGCGATAGTCCAAGGCCTGCATTTCCTGCAGCGCCACCAGCGCTGAGTCGGGCAGTCCGCCGACAGCCGAGCGCAATACTCCCACGAGGGCAATGCGGTCATGAGGACTCTCGATGCAGCGAAGAATATTGACCAGATCGATGACTTCCTGGCGACGGTAGAAATGTTTTTCACCATCGATAATGTAGGCGATGTCGTGCCGGCGAAGAGCCTCCAGATAATGCTCGGCCTGAGTGAGTTTCCGAAACAGGAGCGCGATATGCCCCGGACGTAGCGCATGAGCTGCGCTTGTAGCCGGGGATTCGTTCTCGGTCGACCGCAACAACCTGCCGATCAGAAGCGCAATCTGCTCCGCTTCGACCCTGGTCGCCGAAGCGGAGTCCAATTCGTCATCGTCTTCTGACGTGACCAATCGAAGTTCTACGCCGGGATTGCGAAACTGACTTGATCGATTCGGTTGAACCGTGAGCGGAACGTTAGGAGGTTGAATGGACGGTTGCGCGACCAGGAGTGCGTTGAACACGCCGTTCACCACGTCGAGAACCTGCGCATGGCTTCGAAAGTTCGTCGCCAGTTCACAACGGAGCGCGCCACTGCGCTCCATCCGGTCGACGACGTGGTCGAAGGCTTCGATATCGGCACGACGAAAGGCGTAGATCGATTGTTTGGGATCGCCGACAATAAACAATTTTCCCGGCTCGAGTTCAGTGTCGCGCCAGGAGGTGGCATGCATTCCCATCCGCTCGGCGAGATAGAGGACGATCTCGTACTGCACCGGATCCGTATCTTGAAATTCATCGACGAGCAGCGCGCGATAATCGCGTTTCATTTGCTCACGGATTGCCGGATGATCGCGGAGCAATGTACGGGCCTTGCCTAACAGTCCGTCGAAGGTGAGCCAACCGGAATCCAGGAAAGACTTCCGCACCGCCTGCACAAACGGCGCCAGCAGGGCCAGAAGTTGTTGGAGCAGCTCGTGATCAACCTTGAGTAGCCGCTGTGCGATGCGCTGCAAGGCTTCCACGTCACCTAACTCCGCATCAGTCCATCCTGCGGGAGCAGCGCCGAGATCCTTGGCTAACAGCTCCTGTGTCTCAGGTGGGAGGTCCCCTAGGCCTGTCATGCCTTGGGACAGCAGCCTGTCGCAGAGTTCAGCGATCGCCGCCAACATCTGTTCGATTTTTCTCCGTTTCGGGCGATCATGCTGCGCGAGCAGCTCTTCGGCCTGGGCCTTCCGGCGAGTGAACCACTCGTGCAGTCCGGCACTGAGAGTGGTCTCCCCGACCTGTCTGGTCAGCCCTTCAAGATCGATCAAATCACTGTGCAGGCTGTAGGCGAGTTCTCGCAGATCATCTAGGGTGAACAGGCCCAGCACCACCTTCCAACTCCCATGGTTGCTGCCTGCCAGCCCCAACTCCCGATCCAGCCAGAGATCCCACTCGTGGGTGAAATGTTCGTCGAAGCGCGAGCCGTCCTCATCCGTTCCAAACGTCGGCGTGACGCCGGCTTCGATGGGATAGAGCCGAAGCAGATGCGCCGCAAAACTGTGGAGCGTTCCGATCTGCGCCTTTTCGACATCACGAAAGGCGGCGTCCGCCCTCGCCACAATCTCGTCGGTCGTCCAGCCATACCGCATGCGAAGATCGGCGATGGAGACGCCTCCGCTGCCGGTGGGAGGACTGTCGCGGCCTTCGGCGTTCAGTAACGCGCGTAGCCGCTCCCGCAACCGAAGCTTCATTTCGGTGGCAGCCTTATTCGTGAAGGTCAAGGCGACAATATGCGAGAGATCGAGGGGATCGGACCGACGCATCAGAAGGTACAGGAGTCGATTCACGAGCAGGGTGGTTTTTCCCGTTCCCGCTCCGGCGATCACCACCACGTTACGATCGAACGTGGTGGCGGCAGCGATGCGAGCCGCCTGATCCGGTATCGGCGTGGATTCAGTCACGTGGGACCTTCAGCGACCGCAGGCTTCGTACCAGTCCGGCTTGCGAAGAACGGTAGGCGCGCCACCAGCTCGGCTGATGCGCCCGCCGGCAGGCGGTCGAAAAATCGCAGTGCGCACAGTAGGCATCCGGGACGATCACATGTTGCCCGTCACGCACGCCCTCAACCAGCACTTGCAATGTCTTGTTCAGCATCTGACCGGCAGGACCTTGCCAGGCCGTGGCCGCGAATGAGGCGCGTTCGACGCCTGGCGTGGCATGGGGCAACAGATACAGAAAGTCGACCTGTTCTGGCAGGGAACCTTGCGATTCACCCGACGACGCGGCAGCCATCAACGTATAGAGCGCCGGCTGCAGACGCGAGCCCCGCAAGGCGGCCTGAAGCAGATTTCGATCCTTGGCCTCAACCTGGCCATTGGCACGGTACTTATAGTCGACGACACGCAGGGCCCCTGAAGTTGGATGGCGATCGAGGCGATCCCATCGTCCACGAATCGGAAGGGGATCCAGATCCGCCCGATACGGCAAGGATCCATTGACCGCAACTTCAAACTCCACCGGGAGAAACCCCGACGCCATAGTCCCCTCGCGATCGAATGCCAGCGTGAGGGATACGATACGTTGGATCTGTTCTTGCGCCAGTTGCCACGTCAGAGCATAGCCGGTTCCATGCGTCGTGGTGTAGGCGGCACAGGCTTGAGCAACTGCTCGACTTACCTCCTCGGCGATGACCTCCCCAGGAAGCTCCCCTTCCGGCCACCCCTGCTGGATCAGGGCACGATAGCAATGGCGCAACGCCTCATGGCATAGCTGCCCCATCGCAGGGGGGGACAGTTCCATAGAAGGTGATTGGCGCACGGATTCCAGCTCAAGCACCTGGTCAGCGAAATACTGGAACGGACAACGCGCATAGGATTCCAACGCGGTCGGCGAGAAACCGCGTCGACTCACGAGTGCCCAGTGAGCGGTCGGATGTTCGAGCATACCGTCGAACGCATTCAGACTCGGTTGATCGCTTTCGATCGCGCCTTGCGCCGCCAGGCCGTGGGAAAACAAGTGCCCATCACGCCCGACCACTTCCAGCAACTCGGACACGTCTCGTCCCTGCAGTACCGTGCTGACCGTGAGTTCCTCACGAGTCAGCAGCGGCGGTGCAAACAACGCGAGTCCGGCCCGATCCGGCCATCGACGCGGCAAGGCAAACACTGACTCGGTATCTGGCTGACGCGCAAAGGCTCCGATGGTATCCAGATAGGTCGATGGCGCAAGTGGACGACCAGCGGTATCCGCCCGTTGATAAGACAGGTACAAGCGCTCGCTCGCCGCCGACCTGAGCAATTCGAACAACAGCGCTTCCTCGGCATACCCTTGAAGCTTTTGATCAATTTTGTATCCCAGGGTCTCACTGAGAATCAGCCGGTGCCGGTCGCGGAGAAATCCGTCCTCGTGAATAAAGCGAGGAAACACTTTTTCGTTCAGCCCGACCATAAAGAGGGCCCGGAACCCCAGGCCACGCGCCGCCATGGCATCGAGCACCTGCACTCCATCATGGGAGGCGGGCGAAACGGCATAGGTGGTCCGTTCCAGGAGTTGCATGAAGGTCTCGGTCCATTCGTCCCACGTGATGTCGACCGCCAGCCGATCCAGCTCGCGCAGTTGCGTGAAGACGTTAGAGAGCGACTCGCTCACGTCGCCGGCGGCGTCCCACTGCGACATCGGATCGACCGATCGAGTGGCTTCCGATGCCATAGTCAGATGCCTTTCTGCCAGTGCCAGAAAGGCATCCGTCAGCTCGCCGTAGCCACCCTTGCCGGGGAGGTCAGTCACATCGTTGATCAGCTGCGAGACAGCGCTCCACAGCAGACGTAGTTGTCCACCCTCGATCGATATTCCACCGATGTCCTCCGTGAATCGTTCCTCGCTGCCCGAGCCGGAGGTATCCAAGCAGCTCAGGTGTGCCAACCGCCTCCATTCCTCCTCACCCCGAGTGATACCCAAAGCCTGCACCGCCACACGCCACAGATCAGGACGCGGTTCGATACACTCGGTGTTGTTTTTCGCCCCACGGTTCCAGGGCGAGGTAATGACTTCCAGCATCGCCGGCCGGTACAACCCACTCCCCTTGAGTTGTGCAAGGTGTAGCAGCGTCTTGACCGCCGGCTCTTGCAACAGCGGCAACGTCGCGCTCGAAATAAATGGAATCCGATGCTGGTCGAAGGTCCGCCTGAGTGCCGTTTGGAATGGGACGAGGGTTCGCCCCACCACTCCGATCTCGTCGAACCGATATCCATTGGTTTCCACCAGCGAAAGGATTTGTTTGCAAACCAGGGTCAATTCGTCGTCACTGCCGGCGGTGCTTCGAACTTCCACCCATACGTTCGATGTGTGAGCGGAAGGGGAAACGGTATCGTCGTGGGATGGGGGCAGGGTATTTTCAGAACCTACGGCGAGCGGATAGAGATGACGCTCCACAAATTGGCGAGCGAACCCGTAGGCCGCTTGTGTGGCGAGTGGAAAATAGACCGTTACCGCAACGGTGGCCGCCAGTGTCTCCAGCAGGGTCAATTGGGTTTGCGTCAGATCATAGGAACCGTAATAGCAGAGGCGCGTCAGACTGTGGAGAAACGGCGAGGCCGGTACGAACTCTGTGACGACTGCGGCCAGGTCATCGGGGGACCCTACGCCGAGCGCGGCTCGGCTTTCCCGAAGAGCGGCATGTAAGGTAAATAATCCCTTGAGCTTTTCCCTATCCTCCGTGGCAAACTGCTTCTCATCCACGGCACGAAGAGCCACCGCGGGATCAACGGTCGCATCTTTCAGGTCACGCAAGCTGGCCCACAGAGCCGCCCACGCTCCCCTCGGCAGCTGCGACAAACGAAGCGCCTCGGTCTGCGGAACGTTGCGCTGGCCCAGTTGCTGAAGCAGGTGCTCAAAGAAGACATCCGTCACCAGGTCGACACGGTGTGCCCGGTCGGAGGACTGTTCACCATGAAGACGTTCACGGTCAAGGTGTAGCGCGAGTTGATGGAATGAGAGGATGTGCACATTGAGTAGCGACAGGCCGTGGGTCAAGGCCAGGAGTCGCTTAAGAGAGCGGCGAAGCTGGTCGGATGGCACGACGAGCGCGACTCCGGCCAGAGGATCACGCGCTTTCAGGGATCGGAGATCATCAACGAGTGCGGATTCGAGGGTGGGATGAAACGGTCCGGTGACAAGACGAAGCATCTACACCGAATGCACAATGATCAATGACGAATGTTCAATAATCGGCATGCAATCGTTCCTCATTAATCATGCATGATGCCACATGCCCATGATTAGCCTGTTTCCGGTCCCAGCAGTTCTCCGTTGCAATCGATGCAGGACCAATCCCCATCGATAAACTTCATTGGTTCGCCGCAGGTGCCGCATTCAGGCGGAGGTCCCTTACCCATCAAGGGAAGGAGATCCGGCAATTCGAAATCATCTTCGTCTGGAACCGTCATATCTCTCCGATCTTATGCGCCCTGCGGTCTCATTTTCAGCTGCAACGCCTTCTCGGCGCTCGCGCGCGGAGGGACGCCTACGAAGGTCAATCGACCATCGATAATCGTCGCGGGCACAGCCCGAACCGAATGGCGATTGGCCAATTCTTGACCATCCGTGGTGGTGATGTCGACTTCTCGATAGCTAAAGCTATACTTTACCCTGAGTTCCTTCCATACGCGTTTCGCCGATGGACAGGCCCCGCAGGTCGGTGAGTGCAGCAAGGTAACGTTCGGCATGGTCAACCCCTCTCCTTAACGTGAGCGGATCTTAACACCCACGCGAAGGAGCACGCAAGCAATCGCCGGCCTGACATTGACCATCGACCTGTATATACTGAGCGCTCGATGATACGGGAAGTCATCATTCACGATTCATAACGCCTTATCGAGGAGTCCATGCCTCTCCATCCACAAGCCGGACAACCGGCGAAGCCGGAACAGCTCGTCGATCTCGTAACACTCGACCAAGCCTATTACTCGGTCACCCCCGATCCGTCCGATCCTCAACAGCGTGTGAGCTTCGGCACCAGCGGTCATCGCGGCTCATCATTGCGCCACTCCTTTAACGAAGCTCATATCCTCGCCATCACACAGGCTATCTGCGAATACCGGCAGTCAGCCGGTACCACCGGTCCGCTGTACATCGGCAAGGACACCCATGCTCTTTCCGAGCCGGCTCAACGCACAGCACTCGAAGTCTTAGCCGCGAATCAGATCCAAGTCCGCATGGATCAGAACGATGGCTACACCCCGACGCCGGTGATATCCCACGCCATTCTCACTTTCAATCGAGGCCGGACATCCGGCCTTGCCGATGGCATCATCATCACTCCGTCGCACAATCCTCCGGAAGATGGCGGCATCAAATATAACCCGCCGCATGGTGGGCCGGCCGATACCGATGTCACGAAAGCCATCGAGAATCGAGCCAACGAACTCCTGGCTACCAAGTTGCGAAGCGTCAAGCGGGTATCCTACGAACAGGCGCTGAAGGCTTCTACAACAATGCGGCATGACTTCGTCGGAACCTATCTGGCGGACCTGATTAATGTGGTCGATCTCGATCGCATCAGGGCGGCGAAGCTGCGCCTCGCGGTCGATCCTCTGGGCGGAGCGGCCGTGGCCTATTGGCGTCCGCTGGCCGAACGTTATGGTCTGGACATTCACATCGTCAACGAGCAGGTCGATCCGACCTTTGGTTTCATGACGCTCGATTGGGACGGCAAAATCCGCATGGACTGCTCCTCCCCTTATGCCATGGCCTCGTTAATTAAACTGAAAGACCGGTTCGACCTTGCCTTTGGCAATGACACGGATACGGATCGCCACGGCATCGTGACACCCGGCACCGGCCTGATGAACCCCAATCACTACCTCGCTGCCGCGATTGCCTATCTCTTCACCCATCGCCCAGGCTGGAAAGCGACCGCCGGAGTCGGCAAGACCATCGTTAGCAGCAGCATGATCGACCGTGTGGCCCATGACCTCCACCGGCGTCTGGTTGAGGTGCCGGTGGGCTTCAAATGGTTCGTGCCGGGGCTCAGTGATGGTTCATTGGGGTTTGGAGGGGAAGAAAGCGCGGGCGCGGCGTTTCTCCGTCATGACGGGACCACCTGGGTGACCGATAAGGACGGCATTATCATGGATCTTCTCGCGGCGGAGATGCTGGCCGTGACCGGGAAAGATCCGGCCCAGCTCTATGGCGAACTGACCGCCCGACTGGGAGAGCCGGTCTACGAACGCATCGATGCGCCGGCTACGCGGGCGCAGAAAGCCGCCCTTCAGAAGTTCTCCCCCCAGCAAGTGCAGAGTCGAGAGATTGCCGGGGAATCGATCACGGCCATGTTGACGGAAGCGCCCGGAAACAAGGCCTCTATCGGTGGGCTCAAGGTCACCACGGCAAGCGGCTGGTTTGCCGCGCGCCCGAGCGGAACCGAAGATGTCTATAAACTGTATGCGGAAAGTTTCAACGGCCCGGCTCACCTTCGACGTATTCAGGACGATGCGCAGGCCTTGATCCAGCAAGTCTTCTCCAGCGCGGGGGCCTAATCCTGCCGGCGGGCAGCCACGTCCCACGATTCTGAGGACCAGGTATACTTACACGAGTATGCCGATCTTATCTCGCACGCTCAGTAGCCTCATCCTTGCCGTTGCGCTCACGGCCTGTGCCGCTCCTTCCTCACAAGGCAACCGTTCGACCGTCACGCCGATCCCTGGTTGCTGCCGCGCCACGCAGGCCGATACTCCTCAACAAGCCATTGTCCGCACGGCAGCCAACTTGGTCGGCGCGCACACGATCGAGAGCAACGGCCGCCGCATTGCCTACGATTGCGCTGGGGTAACCCGTGCCATTTATCTCGCCCATGGGATCGATCTCTATGAAGGAGGCGCAGGAGATAGCGCTGCCAATGGCGTACGCCTGATCTACAACCATCTTCGCACACATGGACAGCTCCACCGTGGTCCAGTCGTACGCGCCGGTGATCTCGTGTTTTTTGACAATACGTGGGATTACAATGGGGACGGTCGTCTCAACGATCCCTTGACCCATGTGGGCATCGTCGAGGCAGTGGAGAGGGACGGCACCATTATCTTCATCAGCCGCGTGGCCGGCGCCATTGAACGGTACCGAATGAACGTGGCGTATCCTCATATTCATCGGACCGCCGACGGGCGCGTGGTGAATGACTATATGCGACGTAAACACTGGCGAGACGGAGAGCAGACGCCCTATCTCACGGGCGAGTTATTTGCCGCCTTTGGCACGAGAGTGGTAGAGTCACAGGCACAACCCTAGACAGACGGTACACACCTTGTCGCCTGCGCCGCCGTCCACAATCCGCTGTCCCGAATGTCATTTGCCTACGACTTGGCAAGACAACCCCTGGCGCCCATTTTGCTCTGAGCGTTGCCAAATCATCGATCTGGGAGCCTGGGCTAGTGAGCGGTATCGTGTGGCAGGGCCGAGCTTGACGGTGGGTGAATCGGAATCATTTTCTTCCGACGATAATTAGTCGCCCTTTCCCACATCTATTCGCAGCGGCAGTTGGCCTTGTAGTCCATACACATCGGGCCGAAACTTCTTTCGCAATCGCAACTACATTTCGGGGTCTTGCCCGCAGGACACGTAATCTGGCAAGTCTGCTTAATCCCCATCCCGCACGAAACGATTTCACAGGAATTGGATCCTTCAGCCATGAGCAGCGGCAGCGAGGGCATAACAGGAACCTGAGTCTGCTGCAAGGCATCCTGTTGAATCGCCGGCGTCGAGACCTGCGGCGAAGACTTATCCAGCCGAATTTCTCCCGCCGCCACGGGCGCACTGAATCCGCCCAGCACCAGTATCAGCAGAATGAGACTACTTCCGACCATCCGTTGTAATGAGCTTCTCGTCATACATCACCTTCCTTTCGGACGGGCCGTAGCATAGGAAGAATAGGCAGTGAAATCAATCCCGGGTTGGGTCCTCTTGTGGCATCTGGCTGCGCATCCATCTTGAGAAGGTTGATCAACCGAGACAATCAATCGCCGGATGCCGCACCCTGCCGAATGTCACGGACGGAAGCCCCCACCACTTTTCAATCACGGTCGCATACAGACTGCGATAGTCGATCGTGTGTTTGAGATCGCCATCCTGGAGGTCCGTGAGTGACGGCGGCATTCCATACAAACCGCCTTTTACCCGGCCACCCACGAGGAGATGCGGCGCCGCCGTCCCGTGATCGGTTCCATGGCTGGCATTTTCTCCCACTCGTCGACCGAACTCGGAATAGGTCATCACCAGCACCTCGTTCCAAGCGCCTTGTTTCTGGAGCGCCATACGAAAGGCCGTCAACGCCTGCGCCAATTCGTCCAGCAATCGATGATGCGCCGGTAATTGTCCGGCATGGGTATCGAAGCTTCCCTGGGTCACTTTGATAACCGCAACAGGGACCCGTGCGGTCATCAACTTGGCTGCCACCTCGAGCTGTTTGCCGATCTTAGTCGCTGGAAAGTCGACCCCCAATTGCGTCCCCTGCTCGATGCGGCCTTGGAGGTCTGCCGCCGCAACTGAAAGTTCACGCTGCACATTCAGAATATGAGCCAGCGCGCGGTTCGCGGTCTGAAAGGAGCTGGGTCTTCTCGACCCAGCCTGCCGGAGCAACTGTTCGGGATCGTGCAACGAAATAGTGCGTGTCTTCGCGCCACTCAATGGCCCAGCATCCCCTTTGCCGAGAAGAACCCCCTCCGCGGTGAATGTCGGGGGCAAAGGGAATTGTTGAAAGACACTCGACAACCATCCTTGATCCACCAGCTCCTCGCTGTCCGAGGCGGTCTCCCAAATTTCGATCGACCTGAAATGAGAACGATTCGGGCTGGGATACCCCACCCCACTGACCAGTGCCAGCTCCTTGCCTTCCCACAGTGACATCAAGGGTGTCAATGCAGGATGGAATCCAAACTTGGGCGTCAGCTGACGGACCTGCTCGCGCGAAATGGCCAACTGTGGCCGGGCTCGATAGTACGCGCCATCGTCAAAGGGCACGAAGGTGTTGAGCCCATCGTTGCCGCCATGGAGTTCGACCAGCACCAGCATGCGTTCTCGGTTGCGTCGCCCGGCGGGTAGCTCATTGGTCTGTGCAGCCCAAATTCTGTCCAGCCAGAGCGGGCGCAAGAGAACCAATGGCAGCGCCGCGGCGGCTTTGAGCAACTCTCGTCGCTGCAGTCCCTGCACGATCATGACGACCTCATTTTAGTTGATAGACCGGATCGAGGACACATTGGCGAACGGCCTGAATTCGGTCCTCGCCTGAGTCGGGAGGCTGCACGGGCGCCAGTGAAAGCAGCGTCGCCTGGACAATGTCGAGCGGCTCTGTGGCCAGCCAGCTCGCGCCCTGTCCCTGAGCCATACCGGCCATTCCCTGCTCCTGGGCATGGCCAGTCTCGTGCCCGCGGATCGCCCGATGCAGCATCTGCGTTCGGTCCAGAAGCGTCGCGGTGGTGATCCATCGCATGCCACCCGGCCACCCCTTCACATTGGGCGGGTCAAACAGATCCTGTCCAAGCCGTCGTCCGTACCGGACAAGTGCAGCGGCGCCTCGATCGCCAGATTGAAGAGTCTCGCCGTTCCCACCATCAGTTCCACCGGAGACTTGATCAAGCAGCCTCGATTTTCGGATGCCCAAAAGTGCGGCGTCAGAAAAAGCTCGCTCAGGAGGGAGGCAATGTCGTAGTTCTTCTGCCTGAATGAGCCGGCGAGGCGGTCGACCTCCACCGAGTCTGGTTCGTCCGAAATGAATTCACGCCACAATTTGCCGACCAGATGGCGAGCCACTTGGGGCTGTTCAAGCGTCAGCGACAGGATGTCGTCACCTTCGAAGAACCCGGACTTGCCGAAGACCGTTTTCTGCCCGTGATCATGCTTCCGCTGCTCGACACGGAACGCGCCGGTGCGAAAATCGAGATGCCATCCGGTAAAGGCTCGTGCCGCCTGCTTGATGTCTGACTCGGAATAGTGGCCTTCCCTCAGTGTGAACAGCTCGAACAACTCTCGGGCAAAATTCTCATTCGGATGCTCCCTATGATTGGTCTGCGTATCGAGGTAGAGCAACATCGCAGGATTCTTCGCCACAGCATGCAACAGGGTTCGGAACGATCCTAACGCGTGAATCCTGAACAGCACATTCTGTTGGTACAAAAACGGGGGCCACTTCACCTTCTGCAGACTCGAGGTAAAGTGGTTGTGCCAAAATAGGGTCATGCGCTCCAACAGCGGACTGCGTGTACGCAACAGTTCCCGATACCACCATACCTTCAGCTCCTGGCCCTCGGCCTTTCGCGCTTCCCGAAACGCCTTCCGCGCCGACTCGCTCCAGTGTTTGCGCTCGTTCGGTAATGGGGGGAGGCTGTCTATCCATGATGGGGCTGGAGTCTGCCCCTTGTGAGTGGGCACAGTCAGAACCTGTGAAACGGCTGCGCCCCGATCCAGTCGCATGAGTAGTCGAATGTCGTCCGGGGTCGCGCCGAGTCCGGTACGGGACAGGAAATGCCGGGCATCGCCGAACGTGAGGCTCATGACTGTATAGTTCCCAAAGAAACCGGAACGCTCTTCTTTTAAAACGCAGTTTAATCGTCTCGGTTGACTGGGGCCATTTTCCCTTCAGTACCTGGGAACCATCCTAGTAGTCACCGCGTGGTTGCGTTGTGTAGGATCGCGCATGCGTCGCCACCTGCTGCTCCTCCTGGTTTTGTTTGCCATCGGCTTCGATGCAGGCTGCAGTTCCAAACCCATTCCTCGGCTGACAGGCTCGGTACGCTATTTTAATATCAGAACGGATGTCGCGCCGCGTCACCTGATTGTACAAGTCGGCGACGAAGTCCGTTGGCAAAATCTCAATCACCACGCGGTCCGTTTACGGATGCTCGAAGATCACGGGCCAGAATTATTCGCCTGCGACAAGGGGTTTTCGCAACTCGGGGTCGTACAAGATACCGTCACGATCGCGCCGCTCCAGTCCGTCAGCCTCTGCTTCTCGAAAGCCGCCACGCTTCGTTTCAATGTCTGGCTCGATGCGGACAATCCACACGGCGCGATGACTCCCACGAGTACCATCCGCGTCGAACGATCCGCCGCATCGAAGCGCGCCTCCTGACCCCCTCTGCCTATCGGGTATCCGAGGGAGCACAGTTCCGTTAGGAGCAGCCTTCTAACAAGGAATATTCACTGAAGGATCACAGAAAAGCGAAGCAGGTACAGATGGGCGCATGTAGCGTGAGGCCGGGTCTTGGGCTCCCAGCGGCGAGGTGAGTGCGGGCCCGCCGGTCATGCCAGGGAGTCCGGCGCCGATGGTTCCGAATGACTTGCCTTGGCTGGAGGGAATGGTGACTCCTTGCGGCGCGCTGGCGCCTGAGGCGGTCGAAGAAATCGAGGACGGCTGTGCCAGCAGATTTGAACCAGGCAGGGTTCCCAATGCCTGCGGATTCTGCCCTGGCTGGTTTTGGGGGCCCGATGGTAGCGAAGGGGTCTGAGCCAGGGAGACCCAGGGAACCGCCAACACATACCCTGATATTGCTATGATGCGTAGACTCGTCCACATCTCACGTCTCCTACCCATCCGTTCCGGTAGGCTCCCGTTCGATCAAATCAGCTGCCGGCAGGGCCACGTGAAGATCCTGATCGTGGGTTTATGCCCACCAGGACGCTGCGTCACTTCATCACACCACGCCTTCACGGTGTGCTCAACTCGCTCCGCATGGGCGTCGTCCATGGCCACCATGATGACGCTATTGACGCCCGGATAGAAAGAGACTCCCTCAGCCGGGCCCGTCTGTCCGGCTCCAATGGTCTCAGGGACTTCGGTATAGGCTTGCACGTCACACTGTTCAAGCAAGGCATGAACGCGTTCCTTGAGCGAGGATCGGAACACGAGCATCAACATATTCATGGCGTTTCTCCTCTCTCTCTTGAAAGGGAGCATCTGTCTTGCGATTCCGCTGAAGGCAGCAGACCAAGACCAGCTACTGGCTGGTCCTAATCCAACCAGTCCTTCTCCTTCAGTTTCCGCGGTAGATATTTCTTGGTCAGGTATTGAAAGTCTTTGTTGGCCAACGCATCCAGTTCGAATTTGAGACCGTTCGCGAGCATCCGCTTGATTTCCTCTTGCCAGGCCGGCTTTTGGAACCACCGATAGTTCAACAACTCCTTAGCCCGGGTGATGTCCTTATCGTTCAGCTTGATGCCCACATTCCGCGGCAGCTCATACCGCTCCGGATCGGCGCTGGAGAGGCCGATGAACTTCGCTTTTGGAATAGCCATACGCTGGCTCTCAAACGCCAGGTTGATTGAGCCTTGCTTGACGACCGAGTAGATGTAGTATCCCCAGGGATCGTTATCGACCAGCACATACACCGGCAATTTATGCTCTTCGTGAAGCCGGCGCGCCAGTCGTCGGACCCCACGCGGGGGCTGGCCGTTCCCCGTCAGGAGCACACAGTTATATCTCCGCCAGAACTTGTCCTCGGACAGCCGGTTCCACTGGGTGCCCTTTTCAACCAAGAGGAGAAAGTCCGCGGTGCAACGACGAATCTCAAGGTACTCGGGTTCAACGATTGAAGGTACGGAATACCCGCCCTTGCCCAACTTGGCACAATCCACGCGGTCGCCATCGTCACCGAACACGACCGGGCCCACGATACTGCCGCTGTTTTCGGCCCGGACATGCAGTTCTTCCCGCAGGGCCACCAGCGAAACCTCCAAGTCCTCGATGATCGGATCCGACTCATCCTGCGTGTCGAACGTGTTCTCGTGTGAATCTTGAATGGTATGTTTCGTACGATAGTAAATTTCCCTGAGCGAGGTCGTGAGATCGGCCCGCTGCAGTTCGGAGAGCGCATCGGCGACGAGCATCGTCTGCATGAACTTCTTCGCCATCCCGACATTGAAAAATGACCGTGCCTGCTTCTTCTCGCCCATCTCGATCAAGCCCCTGCGGGGATTGAACGAGACATTCGACAGCGCGCGAATGGGGATCGAGAAGGTGGGATCTTTGGCGCGCTGCGCCGCGGCGATGACCACATCGGCCATGCCGATCAACTTCTTTTCCACCGCGCCGTTCTTTTTCGGTTTCGCCTGTGCCATAACCTGTCCTATTTCCATTTTCGGAGACTGGCCGAAGCGGTGCGTTTCCGTTTCGGAAGGCTCGCCTTCTTGCCGGGCGATGAAGGTTCGACGAATAAGTCCTGCTGGCCGACCTTGGCCTTTGCCGCCGCCGCGGGTTTTGACTTACCCCTTGCACGTGTATCCTTTGAGACGAGCGTTTCCCCTGAGGCGGCTTGTGCCTTCACCGGAGTCTTTACCTTCGATCGCCGATCGGACCGGGACGGTGTGCCATCCGTGACCGGGGCAGTAGTCGCCTGCTGTGCGACGTCCGTTTCCCCTTCGATCCCCTCGGTGGTCACAATGATGGAATGCGGCAAGCCTTCTGGTCCAGCCCCGGTTTTGCCCAGGGCTTCATCCGTTTTGAGGCCTCCCGTGCGCGTACTCGCGATTTTGTGCAGTTGTTCTTTCAATTGCTCGGTAGGCAGCTTGCCGCCTTTGAGGCGGTTGCACGCCTCCACGACTTCCTCAATGTAGAGATCAAAGATGTTGCGTCGGCGAAACTCGCTGGCGGCTCGTTCCTTCCGTCGCAGAAAAATTGCCAGTCGCCGCCCCGCCTCGCGCAGCGCCAGCGTGATCTCCTTCTGAATCTCGTCGTAGTCCGCAATGGCTTCCTTCGACTCGCTGGTGAAGGGGACCCACACAGACGCCATATGGACAAAGATCACCATCGGGCCGGCGGGAAGCGCCCCGCGCGACTGGGTCATGCCATAGTTGCGCCACGTTGTATTCAGCACCGCCTTGAAGGTCGAACAAGCCGATTGCTGAAAGAGCAACGGCACACGATTGGCATAGCGAATCACGCGCGCGAGCTCGGTATCGTGACCATGATCCTCGCCTTCCGCCAGCGGCATGGCGGCCTGTTGCGGCTTGGCGGACTCTTCCGGTGCCTTGCCGAACGCCAACCCTGCCTCGATGACGAAGGGATTTCCTCGATACACGGCCGGCGGACGACTCACGGCCGTATAAAATTCACCCTTAATCTGTTTGTAGAGACCGGACAGAATCGCTTTTTCACCGATCGGCGAAATGCAGTTCGTCGGCGGAGCCATGATTTTGGTCGTTTGAATGGTCTTGTACAGGATTTCCGCCAGGTGAGGTTTCAGCGCGCGAGGTTTGGCGTCGGGCGACAACTTCGCCGCCTTGCATATCTCGTCAGCCAAGGCCGGTGAGACACGACAAAAGTCGCTCGCCAGGAAACCCGCGACCGTATGGCTCTTCGTGTCCTGCAACATTTTCAGCAACACGCCGAACTCAATGCCATAGGGATGCGGTTTGATTTCTCTCGGGGACGGTGGCAGCTCATGGTATGTGCGAGGATATTCCTTCGTCTCGCCTTCCGGGGTGTGGTACACCAGCCGCACGTGTGGATTCGCAATGGAGGTTTGCTCCAACCACTCATCCACCGAGGCTCGACCTTTCTGGTATCGACCTTCCACTTCAATCGCCACCTCAGTGCCCTGGGGCTGGGTCCATTCAATCTGTTTGTTTTCATGGACCAGGGGCTCGTTCTTCTTCGTGTCGATTTGCACTTCGAAGTAATGTGCCGTCGCGCGTGGCCCCGTACGGGAAATCACCTTCACCGGCTTGCCGGTCGTGAGTTGGCCATACATCCCGGCGGCGGAAATCCCAATGCCCTGTTGGCCCCGGCTCATGCGCATGCGGTGAAATTTCGATCCGTACAGCAGTTTGGCGAAGATCCGAGGAACCTGCGCGCGGACAATGCCGGGTCCGTTGTCGGTGACCGTCACCCGAAACCTGGTCGCCTGACTTGGCGCGATTGGTGTCCCGTTCACCACCGTTTCGAGCTTCACGGTCACATCGGGGAGGATACCCGCTTCCTCGCAGGCGTCCAGTGAGTTATCCACGGCTTCCTTGACGCAGGTTAACAACGCCTTCCTGGGATTATCGAACCCCAGGAGATGCCGGTTTTTCGTGAAAAACTCCGAGACGGAAATCTCTCGCTGGCGGGTACCCATTTCCACCGCGGTGACCACGGGGGACGACTTATCCGCGAGTGAGGATCTTTTGGGTGACGCGACCTGTTCGGAGTCCGCGGTATCGGAATGGGACACAGTTTTGGAGGACCGGATAGATGGCGGCGCTATCTTCGTGGTCATTCAACTTCTCACGTAAACAATCTGAACTGTAACGACGCTGCGCGTCTGATACGTAGTCACTTGGTCGTTTACAGGGAACGGGGCAGAGAGTCAAGCCTTGATGATATTCTTAGCGGCTTTTATGTGGGGAATGCAGCGCGGGAATACGAGAATCAGCGGGACTCACGCGACAGGTTTTAAGTGGGAGGAGCACGCACCTACCGAGGAGAGGTAGATACGGCGGAGATCTCGGGAGGATTTTAGGCTTCCCAGTACGAGCTGGGCATGCACACCGTCCTCAGCACTCAATCCCCTTCATGTCGATATTCCCCCGGGGCGTTCACTCCCCCCACAAGGTAACGATAGGCCTCCTACGCCTGTCAGTCAAGAGGCGGCCGAAACTCTTACCAAACCATCTTTAACCAGGGAGAGGAGGGACTGATCCAGGGCTAATCCTAGTGGCTGTTGCCGTCTGACTATCACATCATACGACCAGCAGCGCACATTTCTCTTGGTCCCACATGGAAATGTCCGCTCTATCGGGGCGGGAGGCATCAGCGGCAACGCTGAGATCCCTTCCTCCCCGATCTTATTCACTTCCGAGAGGAAAAGGTGTCCTATGCCCATCATTATGTGGTTACTCGGCGTTCCCTTCAGCCTCATTCTGATATTGTGGTTGTTTGGAGTCGTCCACTTTTAGGCGGCGGAGGGTGAGTAGCTGAGCATGCTTACCTCCTCTCGACTACCCGGTGTATAACCCGTGAACGTCGTCTATTAATTTTTGGAGAGTCGCAATGGCTTTGCGGCGCTGGGTAGGAGTGAGCGCCTGATCAATTCCCAGCAGCATCGTGGCGAGTTGGATGCGGAGTTCCTTCACGGTGTCGAGGTAGACGCGAGGGGCACTCTTCTCCGGTGTGACGAATATTTCACGGAGGGTTTGAGTCGCCTCGGCGGCAGGAGGTCGGTGCCGCATCAAGGTCAGGAGTTCCTGGTGGCGCTGCCGTCGGTACTGCCACCATATAGGCTGCGTATCCGGCAATGCGACACTCCACTGACGGATTTGATCGCTTTGCTCGTGACTCAACGGCCCCAGCCAGTCTACGGCCAAGGAGAGTATCGTTCTTGCCCGCTCATCCAGGCGCGCGACGGCCGCCTTCTGTAGACTCTTCGCAGCTTTGTGTTCATCTTTCTGCAGAGCGTCTTCAAAATATCGAATCTGTTTATCTGTGACCGTGGTCAGAACCACCCCACCGTCGGGCACCAGCCGTTCGAACACATCCGCTCGGAAACGATCATAAGAGGCATAGACCCAGTCAAGGTCATCACTCGTCAATCCTCGGCCCACCCGCTGCTGCACATCTTTGAGAAACTGTTCGTACTGTGGAAGGGCTTCGGTTCGATGCCGACGCAGTAGCGTCTCCAACCTCATCGTCACATCACGGCGTTGCCCGGAACTCAAGTCTAGATAATGATCCACCTGCCAACGAATCAACCAATCGGCATGGCGATAACCAAACGTCATCGCGCAGCCCGTCATCAGGACCGCGACCGCTAGAACACAGCCAACCAGCCATGTTCTGGGAGTCCATATGTTCGGCAAATACATCCTTGCTCTCACTATGATCAGATAGGAATCATTTTGCCCTAATCAAGGTGTATCAGTCGCGGGGCCTCGATCTCACACATGAGAACCATCCCATCGCTGCATCCATACTGGGGTTTTCCCGAGTATGGTCAAACGGCCCGCCTGAGTACTGTTAAACCTACGGATCGCGCGACATGCAGACGAACCGAAACGCCTTTGTCTCTCTATCCATCTGGCAGGATCGAGAGGAACCAAAAGGACACACTCTCACTACCTTTCAGCGAGGAGGAACGTATGAAGACACTGGTACACTCAATGATGGCCCTGGCGATCTTGTCGTTAGGCGCTTGTTCGAGCTCACCCACCGCATCGAAAACCCAGTCTGAAATGGAGGTCGGGACGAAGACCGGGATGGTCAAAAATATCGTCATCGCTGATTCGGTTACGCCCACGACATTAACCGCCCACGCAGGTGACGAAGTACGCTGGATCAATCAACGACAGGAATCCGTGATCGTCGCGATAGAAGGCCCGCTCGACCATCGGGTGTCCTGCCGAAATGGATTCTCGAAAGCCATGGGCATGGGCATGGATAATTCTACAACCTTGGCCAGCAATGAAACCGCCGGTCTTTGTTTTACCCGCGTAGGCACCATCAACTACTCGGTTCGCCCATCTTCCGAGGACAAAAGCAGCATGACCAAGTCGCAGGGCTCGGTGATGGTTCAGTAGCGAGGTTGATCCTCTAGAACCAAGCCGCCGTCTGCCTCGATGAGGTAGACGGCGGTTATAATGTGCCAGCTCTGTCCTGACCAAGAAGTCTGAGAAGGCAGGCAAACCAGGCCTCTCTCCATTCTTTGTCCCCCTCAACCGGCCGTTGGTCCTTTACTCCGGGCTGGACAGGGAGATCTCCCGATCCCAGTGACGGTGCGGTTCCATGGCCTTGATGAAGCGGGCCGCAATCTGTTTGACTGACGCTTGACGCGCCACCACAATCCCCTCATCATTCGGCACATCTCCACTTTTATCCGCGCTCTGCAGTGAGCCTGGAAGCGACAGCGCGGCCTGGAGAACGTCGACCCCCGCCCCTGTCGCCGCGATGGCCTTGCAGTGCAGATACGCTTCTTGGGTGAACATGCTCGCTTTGGGCGTCCGCAGCAACGTCCCGACGCTCTCGTCCCCGCCCGGAATATAGAGGGCATCAAACAGGACGGACCCGGTGGTCAACAGGCTGAAGTCAATTTTCAGATCGGTTCCACTGGCAGTCTTCAACACTCCAGAGCGTGGTGCGACGATTTTCGCCATCGCTCCGGCCGCCCCTAAGGCCTGCTTCATGCCCACGACTGCCTCACCATCGACGCCGTCCGCGGCAAGAATCGCCACCTTTCTGGTCTGGATTCCTTGCTTCGGAGCAAGCACCATGCTCAGCGCCGCAGACTTGTCCATTGAGGCGGTCGCTCGTTTCGGCTGAAACTGTTTCGGATCACCATCGGCTGGAATACTCAAGTTGAGAGGCCCGGTGATGCTCGCAACGGAAAGCCCCAACCCTTGGGCCACCAGCGACGCCAGCTGTTTATCCACATGGGCGAGCAAGCCGACCATGCGTTCCCGTATGGCTGTAACGTCCACCTTTCCCAACTCGAATTGTAATGCCTGTACCAGATGTGCCTGCTCAGGGGCTGATTGGCTCCTCCAAAACAGCGCCGCCTGGCTGAAGTGATCGAAAAAGCTTTTACTGCGCTCACGGACTTTTGATCCGGTCAGCTTTTCTGCATAGCTGAGAAAGCCGCCCATATCCGCCTTCGCCTGCATGGGACAGCCGCTGCCGAGCGAATTGGGGTGGTAACTGGTTTGTCCCGCGTTGATCGTCTGGCGCATATGACCGTCCCGCTGATTGTTGTGCAACGGCGCCACCGGACGATTGATAGGGATCTCATGAAAGTTCGGTCCGCCCAAACGGGTGAGTTGCGTGTCCGTATAGGAAAATAGCCTCCCCTGCAAGAGCGGATCATTGGTGAAGTCGATTCCTGGAACGAGATGTCCGGGATGAAAGGCTACCTGCTCCGTCTCTGCAAAAAAATTGTCCGGGTTCTTGTCGAGGGTCATTTTCCCGATACGCACCACGGGAACCAGCTCTTCAGGGATAATCTTTGTGGGATCGAGGAGATCGAATTCGAACTTGTGCTCGTCCTTCTCTTCAACAATCTGAACCCCGAGCTCCCATTCAGGGAAACTGCCCGCCTCAATGGCTTCCCACAAATCGCGTCGGTGGAAATCCGGGTCCAACCCTGAGATTTTCTGGGCTTCATCCCACAGGATGGAATGAACACCCAAGAGCGGTTTCCAATGAAATTTCACAAACCGTCCGACACCCTGAGCATTCACGAGGCGAAAGGTATGTACGCCGAACCCTTCCATCATGCGAAAGCTTCTTGGGATGGCCCGATCCGACATGAGCCACATGATCATATGCATGGATTCAGGCATGAGCGAGATGAAGTCCCAGAAAGTATCATGCGCCGATGCCGCTTGCGGCATTTCGTGGTGAGGCTCCGGTTTGACCGCATGGACCAAGTCGGGGAACTTCACGGCATCCTGTATGAAAAAGACAGGCATGTTGTTGCCTACCAAGTCATAGTTGCCTTCGTCCGTGTAGAACTTCACCGCGAAACCCCTGACGTCGCGTGCCAGATCACTGGAACCCCGAGACCCAGCCACCGTCGAAAACCGCACAAAGACCGGTGTCTTCACTGCGGGATCCTGAAGAAACTTCGCGCGCGTCAGTGAAGCAAGGGATTTGTAGACCTGAAAATACCCGTGGGCGGCGGATCCTCTGGCGTGGACGACCCGCTCGGGAATACGTTCATGGTCAAAATGGGTAATCTTTTCCCGCAGTTGAAAATCTTCGAGCAGGGAGGGACCGCGCGGGCCGGCTTTCAGACTGTTCTGATCATCGTTGATGCGAAGCCCCTGGTTGGTCGTCAAATACTGCTCTGCTGACTCTTCTCGGACGTCTTCAAGAGCGTGAACCTTCTTATTTTTGCTGTCGCGCTTCGGACGATCTTTTGGCATGGGCATTCCCTCGGTTTCGCACTCTGTGAGCCGGCGTCGGATTTACCGTTTGGACTTTGTGGTCTTCCGCGATACTGATGCACGTATAGATCCCTTCCCGCGTCCATCGGCTTTGGCCAGCAAAGCTTCCTTCCGTTTCATCACGCGGGTCTCCAGAGATTCCCAATCGATCTCACTCTCCTCAGCTTGCGGCAGCATTTCGTTTTCTTCTTCCTCAATGTGGTGTTTGACCAGTTCGCCGAGCACCGTGAACTTCGCTTGAAACTTTTCGTCGCTGGGTTTGAGTTTCTTGAGCTCCTTGATCAGGACGTGGACGAGATGATGCTCTTCGACTGCCTCATTCATCATGTCATCTGCTTCGATTTCTTTTCGGATAGCCGGGTAGATCAGCGTTTCTTCCAGGTCCGCATGGACTTCTAGCTCCTGAATGGCGGTTTTGGCGATCTCTCCCCGCTCACGCCCTTCGGCAGACTCAAACTCCTCGAACAGTTCCTTCACCTTCCTGTGATCTTCTTTCAACATCTGCACGACTCCGGACGCCACACCTGCTTTGCTGGCCATAATCGAATCTCCTTTCGGGTGAAAACACACAGGCACCTATCTCAGGAGGAACGTACCATGCCGGCCATGCAGGAGTAGCTCGGGGAAGCCCTAGTTACCCGCGGTCGTCCACTATGGTGGCATGCGGAGGAGTGAGAACAGCTCTCAGACAATGTGTTCAGGGCGATACTAAAATTGGGCAAGAGAGGAAATCGTATGACGTCGCAGCAATTGGGATTATCGAATGTGAGTCTCCTCTGGGACTTACTGAAGCAGACCGCAGCTCAGTGGAGCCAGGATAAAATTCCGCGTCATGGCGCCGCTCTGGCGTACTACACGGTATTCTCCATCGTCCCCCTGTTGGTGATCATCATCGCGATGGTTGGTTTGGTCTTTGGACAGGACGCCGCGCAGAGTTATATTCTGCAGCAGCTCGGAAGCCTGCTCGGTGAACAGAGCACGGCGGCCATCAAAGATATGATCCAGCGCGCGAATCAGCCGTCCACCGGGGTCACTGCGACTCTCGTCGCATTTGCGACCTTGCTATTCGGAGCATCGGGCCTCTTCGGACAGCTTCAGGATTCCTTGAACAGCATCTGGGGAGTCGAACCGAAAGCACGCGGGGTGTGGGGTATCATCCAGGACCGTTTTTTCTCATTCATGGCAGTCGTCGGGACGGGCTTTCTACTGCTGGTGTCCCTAGTCCTGAGTGCCGGTCTAGCAGCCTTCGGGAAGTGGTCCGGTGGATGGTTGCCGGCCTCCGAATTTATTCTACAGCTGTGGAATGTACTGCTCTCCTTGGCGGTCATCACCGCCTTGTTCGCGATGATGTTTAAGGTATTGCCGGATGCTCGAGTGGCTTGGCGCGATGTATGGATCGGTGCGGCGCTCACAGCCTTGTTGTTTACGATCGGGAAATTCTCTATCGGGCTTTATCTCGGCAAAAGCGATGTGGGTTCCGCCTATGGCGCGGCAGGCTCGCTGGCTATCCTACTGGTATGGGTCTATTACTCGGCACAGATTTTATTGTTCGGGGCTGAATTCACACAGGTCTATGCGAACAAGGCCGGCGCGCGTATTGTTCCGACTCACAACGCGGTTGCGGTGGATCCCGAGAAAGCAGTGAGTGAATCGCCGGGTGTTGGCGCGAAGGATCGAACCGAGCCACCGGGTTCGATCGACGAACAGAGCGAACTCAGCCTGCATGCCAGGGCTCGGGTTACTGCGCCTCACGGTGGTTCCGCGAAACCTTCTTTCAGAAATGAGTTCGGCTGGCTGGGAGTAGGGCTGGTCGTCTGGTCGCTTATAAAGACCTTCCGAAATGAACGAACGACGGAACGTCTGTGCGATGCGGGAGGAAGTTCACACCAGACGTGACGGATCGCGTGTGTCTCATTCCCGCCGCGTCACCGTCGGTCGATGAAGCCAAGCTATTTCAACACGGACTTCTGCGCCGATCGGACAATACAACGACGCCGAGGTATTGTTACTTTCCACGCGCGCCTTCAGTGTGTCGCTTTCGCTCTCGATCTCCATCACGCCGAGATGCTCATGGAGGTCCACCACACAGGTCAGCGCACGGGACTCTCGATCGGCTGAAATCGTCCGCACCACCACCGGTTGCTGCAGCGTGATGAGATCATTGGGCTGATAGGTCGGCTCGTCTCGGATCTCCCGCACAATGAGCCATCCTCCTGCAATCCCAATGGCCCACAGCCCCAGGAGAATAGCGGATGCACGCCGAGGATAATGAATCTTCAGCCAGCGAGCGAATGTGCGAGCTCCCACGACCAGTAATAGGCCGATGAACGCGAGCACACACATGATAAGGATCACGCGAGGATTCATGCGGAGCCACGAGGGTCGCTGAGGGACGCGACGACATACACCCCGTGGGTGGTCGTCAGGGGGGTGAGGTGGATCGAGAGGGGAAACTCTGTCCCGTCTTTTCGCAAACCGACAAGGTCGCGGCGATTGCCCAGCGACACGACCTCGGGATGAGCCAGAAAGGCGGAGCGGTGTTCCGGATGTCGGGCGCGCAATCGCGAGGGAATGAGCCGGTCGACGGATTGCCCAAGCAGCTCACCCACCTCGTATCCGAATTGCGTTTCGAGGCGGGCATTCGCTAATAGGATCTTTCCGCTCCCGTCGACCATGACGATGCCATTCAGCGCAGACTCCACGAGGATGCGTAAGCGTTCCTCGCTCTCGCGCAAGGCCTCTTCTGTCCGTTGGCGCTCCGTAATGTCTTGCGCGAACACCAGGACCCCAAGAATGTTACCCTGTGGATCGAGATAAGGCACTTTGTCGGTTTGCACCCAGCGTCTCTCCCCTGACCCTGTTCGATAGGGCTCCACGATACCAAGTTTGGACCGGCCTGACACGATCACTTCCAGATCGTCCTGATGGTACTTCTCGGCCTCATCCGGATAGAACTCATCCGTCGAATGGCCCTCAATCTCTGCCACAGTCTTATTAATGGATTCAGCCGCTCGCCGGTTCGCTCGCAGGATGCGATTGTGGGAATCCTTATACCACACCATCGCAGGAATCAGGTCTAACAGCACCTGTTGTTCAATTTGTTGCTGTAGGAGCCGCGCCTCCGCTTCCTTCCGGGCCGTGATGTCCCGCGCAATGCCGCAATGCACGCGCTGGCCACCGGAGATCCAACTGCTGAGCGACATTTCGATTGGAAACTCCCTGCCATCCTTGTGCAGGCCGTGCATGGTCACGATAGTGCCCTTCAGGCGTAGATCGCCCGTCATGCGCACTCGATCCAACGCGCGTTGGTGATTGCCCCGATACCGTTCCGGCATGATTCTGGTCAGCGATTGTCCCAGGACCTCTTCTGCCGGATATCCAAACAGTCGCTCGGCCGCAGTGTTCCATGACAAAATAAGTCCCTCGCCATCGGCCAGTACTATCGCATCGGGAGCAGTCTGTACGACTTCACGAAACCGGTCCTCACTAGCCGTCAAGGCCTGTTTGGCTGCCGCAGCTTCGATGGACAGATGTTTCACCCCCACCGCGCGCTGGATAAGGGCCTTGAGTTCCTCCCCATCATAGGGCTTGGTCAAATAGCCGAATGCGCCCTCGGTCAAGGATCCGTGCTTCTTGGCCACCTCGACAAACGCCGTCAGCATGATCACCGGTAACACAGGGTCGATCTGTTTCAACAGGGTTAGAACGGAGAGTCCGTCCATGTCCGGCAACATCAAGTCCAGCAGCACCGCCGCGAAAGAATCCGCTTTGGCCTTGGCCAGCGCCTCTGCTCCAGTGCCGGCCACCTCCACCCGGTAGCCGGCATGCTCCAGGAGATCGTGCAGGACGAGTGCAATGTCAGGATCGTCATCGACGATGAGGATGGCAGAAGGAAGTTGATCAGTGAGACTACGGGTGGTCATGGACATGGCAGTCAACGAACCAGTGAAGAGTCGCTCAGCCGTTCCACTTCCTCGTTCGGCATTGTCCTATTTTTCACAACAAGAAGCCAGACCCGAATGCCGGCGGCGCGCCTCTCTAAATTTCGATCCCGGCAGGTGCGTCCGAGCCCTCTGCCCATCACTCCTCTCGTCAATGTTCTATTTCTTCCGATAGACATTCAGCCCGATTTTTTCCTCCCGGTTAGGAATAGTGACATTGCCTTCCGTCGAGGCGATGATAATAGTTTTCCCCGAGGCTGACGGCCCGAACTCTTTCGAGAGATCGACCTTGATGGTCAACAGAGTTCCTTCGACGGTCATTTCCACATTCTTCATGTTGCTCCTCTAATCATTTAATCCTTGAGGACAAATGTGACTTTCAGGGCCACACGATACTGCGTGATTTTCCCATCCTCGATATCCACCTTCTGGTCCTCGATCCAGGCGCTCTTTACATTCTGTAGAGTCTTGTTTGCCCGGGCGATGCCGAGGTGGATGGCATCATCAAAACTCTTGGGAGAAGCGGCAATGATTTCCGTCACGCGTGCAACAGACATAAAGACCTCCCTCGTTGGATGGCAAATGGAACACTTGCGACACAGGCTAGGCCGACAGGCATGCACTGTCAAGACTCCCGCCTAGTCAACCGTCACACCGCAGCGCCTCGGCGCGTGGGTTAACCGCAGTGCGAGGACATCAGGAATGAATACCTGCTCGGCCTCGCGAAAGCCAAGAGCGGACAGACGCCAGGTCGCTCGTGCCGCTGAATTGAGACCACGCGAAGGAGCCTCTATTGCGCGTTGTTGCCCTGGAGGAAGAGCGCCTGCTCCAGTGTGCGAAAGAACTGCTGATAGGGTTCGGGAGATTCGACGGCCTTTAAATAATACTGCGCGCTGGCGCGCACCACCAGTTGCTGGTCCCCGCGCGGCCTGACGGTGGCAGTCAGGCGGACGAGATCGCTCCGGTGATAGAATGGTCCCCAACTGCGAAACTGCCTGGTGAGAATCAGGAGCCCGTCGTCTCGATAGGTATAATAAGACGGGTCGCCCCATTGCGGGGCTTCATAATCCTCGAATTTCTTCCCGGACACAATGCCCAGTTCCTCGTCCAACACTTCGACGGCAAAGCCTAGATCTTGAAACGTGGAGACCACCGCTTGAATGGTTTTGGGACGGTCGGTGGTGTCAAAGATTCGGCTTTGGGCGGCACGTACTTTAACCTGACTGGCCTCGGACAACCAGATTTGATCGCGCGACTCCCATTGGTTCTCATGCCGCCATTCATAGGGCGAGCATCCGGTTATCATACCGGCGAGCGTCAGAAGACAGGCAATCCAACCTTGATGGATGGGCGCCAACCGACAGGCTGCACCGCCAGGTCTCGTACTCACTCCTTAGTCCTTTGTCAGAAAGAGTGAGCGTTCCACCGATGCAAAGAAGTTCTGGTACACCTTGGGGTCCTCGATCGGCTTGTTGTTATAGATGGCATTGGCACGAATCATGGTCTTCCCATCGTCCTGCGGCCGCACAGTGACCGTCACGCCGAGCACATCGTAATAATTTGGCTCGGCGAACCTCGCCGCCGTGACCAAGCCTAAGGGTTCATTCGCACGTTCAATGATGAACCCCAAGTCTTGCAAAGCCGCGATGACGCCGCGCATGGCCACCGTGCGATCCTTGACCTCGAACGTGCGGGTTTGTGCGCTGCGGATTTTCATTTGCGCATCGGTCGGCGCGAAGAGCTCCTTGCGCGGTTCCGGCGCCGTACAACCGTACAGCATCAGGCAGCCCGTCACCATCACCCCTGCCCCAAGCCTTCGTATCCAGCTCATGAGTCCTCGCAGTTAAATCGTGTGCGGTTCCAAGAACACCGCCTTGGAGAGCTTCGCGAAAAATTGCTGATAAATTTCCGGATCGCGGATCATTTCCATTTTCTGCTCGCCGGGCGGGATGTAATTACGGTCGGCCTGCCCCTCTCCCTTCCACAGTGCCCGATAGAACATGATCCGAACTTCCTGCCGCGAACCATCCTGATTCAGCGGGCGCGTCACGATGGTTGCGGCCACTTTCTGATGCAAGTCGACCGGCATGATGACGTGACCGAGCGAGAGAAGCCAGACGAACAACTGGCTGAGGTATTGACCATACTCGCGCGCGCTACGTTCTTTTGCGGCCCGCAAGAAACCCACCTCCCGTACGCTTTCCTCGACTTGAAACCCGAGATCCTGCAAGGCTGCGGCTGAAGCGGATAGCAGCTCCTTGTCGTTCGCCGTCTCGAAAAAACGAGTTTGCATCGCCCGGTTGGCGTTGCTCTCCGGCAACAGCTGGAATAACTCCGCCGGCTGTGTCTGCTGTCGCACACAGCCGCTGGCCAGCACCGGCAGAGCCGCGCTCAACAGTATAGCCGCGAGCAGACGCGGCGTGAGCCGACCCGGCCTATCAGAACTGAGTGGAGTTGTAGGCAAAGTCCCGAACCTTTTTGTCTTCGTCATACTTGATGATGATGGTGAGAGTGCGCTGCCGCTGCGAGCTGGAGCGATCACTGGAGTTGGTCCCCAGAATGATCAGCCCGGCATAGGAGGAACTCGCGGTATCGACACGATCGGTCGACACTTTGTCGTAAATCCAGACTTCACGACGCTTATCGTCCGTGGTCACGATATTCGGCGATCCCAGCAATTCCGCCACCTGCGCGGCAGACATTCCAACTTTCACTTCGCCTTGGACACGACCGACGGTGAGGCGGTCTTCTTTGATCTCCGCTTGCTTGCCGCCACAACCGCTCCATCCCATCACGATACAGAGGCCTACCAGTAACAATCCCCGCCGCAGTTGTCTCATGGTGTGTCTCCCTTTCAGTCTTCACTCTTCCCAGATGTTCGACCGCCGCCCATGTTACCCTGTCGCTCTTCTCGACGCAAAGGGAGATGTGCCCTGACGGAGGAATCGAATACAGGCCGACCGGCAATGCGCGATGTCTGGACAATTCCAGAGAGGCCGCTACAATGCGTTGACGTGGAGGTCTGCCGATGTCAATGCCGGATGCAACATCGAACGAAGAGGTTCAGGCGGCTTGGGGAAGGTTGATTGATGAGGTACGCACAGGCGTCCTCTTGACCCTGCGGGACGGACATCCGTTCGGCTCTCATGTCCCCTATGTATTCGGGTACGACTGGTCCCGCGTGTATCTTCACCTGAGCCGATTGGCGTTGCACACACAGCATGTGTTGGCAGACTCCCGAGTCAGTCTATTTATTGCCGAGCCAGACAAGCCGGGTAAAAATCCTTTGGCCCTGCAACGCATCAACTTGCAGGGTGATGCCGTGATGCTATCACCCACCGATGCGTCATATGAAAGTGTAAAGCAGCGGTATCTGGCAAAGTTTCCTCAATCGCAAATGATGTTCGGGTTCGGGGACTTTGCTTTGTGGGAACTGCGGATGAGCGAGGCCCACCTAGTCCTGGGATTTGGCCAGGCCTATCAGGCTTGTTCGACAACTCCAGAACAGTGGCACCACCAGAAGCCTGAAAAAAAGGCCTAGCCCCCATTAGCTGCCCGAGATTCTCCTTCAGTACCGATTCCAACCTGCAGCGTTGTGCGCCCCTCGAAAGCACTAGCCTCTCGGCCCAATGACGAATGGTGTCTCAGGCACCTACTGCAGTACCCTGCGCAGGGTCATGTGAGCCCATCGAAAGGATTCCCCCACATGATTCTCATTGCCGCCGTCATTTTGGGTTATATGTTTTTTCTGGCCGGCCTCGCTGTCGCCTCGCCAGGCATCGGCTTCACCGGGACGCTCATCTCATTCGTGCCGGAGAGTTGGCGAGATTCCGCCCATGTGCCGGCCTATGGCTTTCTGGCCTGGCTGCTCATTCAGGGTTTTTGCTGGCGCGGCTGGCCTCTCTCCTATGCCATCCTGTGTGGCACCTTGCTCACGATGGTATTCGGGTTGTGGACGGAGGTGGCGCAGGGCTCTGCGCCCGGTCGCGAAACATCGCTACACGACTTGGTGAACGATACGCTGGGAGGAATGATGGCCGCTACGGTAGTGTTGTGGCAGTATAGATCTTCCTACCCTACCCCTGGCTTGATATTGATGCGGGCGCCGGGCCTTCGTCGCCTGATGAAAGGAACCCTTTCCAGATGAATGCCGCCTATCGTGAACGTGAAGCTCGCCGCATTCCGGCTCAATGTCCGATTTATTATTCCAATGGGACCTTTCAGACGATTGGCGTGACCGAGGATATCACGACCTTTGGAGGTCGTATTCGGGGCCAAGAGCTGGTCAGTGTGGGGATGGAATTGGTGGTGATTGTGATTCAACCCACTCCCGATATTCCAATGTTAATCCGCCGGGGTACAGTACGCTGGGCTAAGGGCAAAGATTTTGGGATCGCTCTTTCCGGCGTTCCACCGCAATCGGAATCCGAACTGAAAGCCATGGCTAAGGTCATGCTTCCCGGACTGTGGTCCTGCCTGAACTAACACTCCTGCCGTGAGTCGCGAAGAACCACGTTGCCACTCGCCTTATTTCCGATGCGAATGGTCCATCGGATATCGTCCGCTCGCAAAAAATAACTCCATCAGCACGAAGAACATCATCAGTAGCACACCGAGCCCGAGTGCCACGGCCCAGTTTTCCCAAGACATGATCGACCTCCTGTGACACCCTGGGAGTTGAGCCGCCGGCTCAACTCCCAGGGAGGACCGTTATCTGCTGGAACGATGAAGCTGCAAGAGTGTTTCGAGTTTCCACATCGGAATACTCTCGACGTCGCTCTTTCTGGCACCAAACGCCAGGCCGCCGACGAAGAGAGCGATCAGTCCCAGGCAAGCAAGGATCAATGACCCACGAGAGACATCCGCAGAAGCGCTCGTATGATACGCAACCACGCTCCGTTCACTCGGCATCTCCTCCAACAGGGCCAGCCGCTCCATCAAGGCATTGCTTCGCACCGCCGCGATGGCCGCGCTTGCCAGTTGAGTCTGCTGTGTGGCTTTGGCTTCTCCATAGAACTCCTGCGCCTGGGTGACCTGCATGACCGCCCGGCCGATCCGCTCCTGCGTCGTCGTCGCTAATCGATCTTCTTCCTGGATTGCCTCGACGATCGATCGACCGAGCGCCGCCTGTCGGGTCGCGTCGAACTGATCATGCATGCGTTGGCCTGCCAGCTCAGCTGTTCGAACCAGGTTGGTGTTGAAGTCGCTCGTATATTGGTCGGCCGAGAGGATCCCGCTCATGATGCCGCGGCGAGTCTGATTGACGACGGCCTTACCCATCACGAACTGCATGCGTGCACGATGGTCGGCTTCCTGGCCGAACGCCGCCAATTCAGCCAATACCAGCGGACTCAAGAGGGTGGTAGATATTCGTTGATACTCACTGACGGCGCGATTCAATTCCATCGCGGAGGTTGATACTGCTGCACCGGCATGACGGTCGAGCAGAATATCTTGAAGAATGGCCTGCCCCAGTACCGGTTGTAAGTACTCCATGCCGGTGGATGGGCCATTACTGACTATGGCAGTGGTCATGGTGGGGGATGAAGGTGCCTGCCAGAATCCGTCGGCGGCAGTGACGAGCAGATATCCTCCAAACAACGTGGCGACCAATCCAATAGCCGCCATTACATCAACGTGGTCAAATTTCCGTCCCATGGCGCCCTCCTCCCTGCCTCGGGTAGTTCGGCGCGTGGCAAACAGGCAGGGTGCCGTCGCGCCTGAGTCCGATGAACACAGCCTTCCCGTCGTCTTCTCATAGAGGTGTCCTCCTGAAGAGTAGGGTGGACTAGACAGCGGTGATATGTGGATCGTGAGAGCGCGTACCGGAGATGATTGTGCTGCATGACAGGTCCATCCCTGACGCATGGGTGCGCGCAGATATGACTGTTAGCGGGACGGTTCTGGTGTACTACGAGATCGGAGGAAATCCCTCGTGGCTCCTGCTCGAGCAGGCGCTGAGACATCGGAAATGTGAAGATAGAAGAGACAAGGCTAGCTTGGTCATAACGGCGGTCATATTCGCCATGGAAGACCATGCGACCACCTAGATGAAGGGTGGCACTGAGTCGTAGATACAGTCTACGCTTTGCTCAAAACTCGGTCAATATGGGAAGAATCAAGTGAGGGCGCGGGTTGCAGCCGATCGGCTATTCAAAACGGAATGGGAATGCCGATCCAATTTTGAAACGATGTTTTGGTAGGATGGACATACGCTGTCATTCTTTGCTCCCAGGAGACGCGGCCATGAGATTCATCGCCTTTCTGCTCGTCCTCACTGGATTATCGTTCACCCGCCAGTTTTCAACGGCCTATGCTCAGCCGTCGATCATACAACAGCGTGACGGCACAAGCGGCATGCTGTCGCCTTTGGGTGGACAAGAGGCGATCTATTCGGATGCTCACGGTCACAAAGGAGTCACCCATCAAGGGTCCAGCCTTCCTTCACACACATTGAGCTCACCTCACGGTGCCCTAACCGGCCCAGTCACCCCATTCGGAACGCCGACTCCCCCAAATCTCCTGACGCCAGCACCCCTGCTTCCGATCCAACCTAGAGGCATGGCCACGCCTCAGCCACAAGCCCCTATGTCCTCCGGTTCTGGCGGGGGGAGCTCGTTCAGCGGGCGGCCCGGACGATAGTTGAGCCTGGCACTGACGAGTTGCTCCGCTCTGCTCATTCAAAAAATGGGTGGTTATGTCTGCCTGCATCGCGATCGTGATAAACAGTACGGTTGAATCTCTTCCGATCTTTCGTTAAGTTACGAGCAATGACCATCTCCCGCGCACGCCTCATCCTGCTTGCCTGCGCGAGCGGTCTCCTCTATCCACTCTCGTTCCCAGCCTTCGACCTTGGTGTACTCGCCTGGTTCGCGCTGGTACCTCTTCACGTTGCGGTCGAATATGCGTCGCCAGGCCGTGCTTTTCGGTTTGGATGGCTCGCCGGCACGCTCGCCTTTACCGGCTCCATGTTCTGGGTCATCACCGCGATGAACATGTACGGGAAGGTGCCGCTCCCGATCGCGGCATTGGTCATGTTATTGTTGACGGTCTACCTCGGCCTCTATGTGGCCATCTATGCCGGCGGACTCTCCTGGATCAGAACGACGTTCCCGACATTGGGCTTTCTGCCCGCCCCCTTTCTCTGGGTCACACTGGAATTGATCCGCACCTACTTTCTCTCCGGCTTGCCCTGGGCGCTCTTTGGGTATTCCCAATATCAGTGGCTCCCAATCATTCAATTGGCCGACCATTTTGGCGTCTATGGTGTCTCCTTCCTATTGGTGCTGGTGAATGCAGCGCTCGCGGAAACCATCATCTGGAGTATCAAAGCCTACCGCGGGTTTCAAATTCGTGCCTTTCCCTGGCCTTCCTCCGTTGCCGCTGCATCTGGATTCGGCGTGGCTCTACTGTACGGCACCACGCTGTTGACCGCCGCAGAGCATACGCCCACGCGCACCCTCTCCGTGGGGGTCGTGCAACCGAACGTCGAACAGGCCCAGAAATGGGATGTCGCGTTCCGGCAGGAAACCATGGAGCGGTACGACCGTCTCACCGCCGGATTGGGTGATGACCTTGATCTCATAGTCTGGCCGGAAGCTGCCACTCCCTTCGTCTTTGAAATGGAACCGCAGTATCGCGCCATCGTGAACGACATGGCGCGCCGGGCCGGGGCGCCGTTGCTCTTCGGCAGTCCGGCGTTACGACGATATCCCAACGGCCGCCCGTTTTTGCTGAACAGCGCGTATCTGCTCGCAACGGACGGTCAAATCCTCGGCCGCTATGACAAACAACATCTCGTCCCCTTCGGCGAATACATTCCGTTCCACCACTCCTTGCTGTTCTTCCTCGACAAACTGGTGGAAGGGATCGGTGATTTTGAGGCCGGTCCGGGGTCAACGTTGTTGATGTTCAAACCGCGAGAGAAGGTACCCCCGATGGCGGCGGCATCCACCGTCCCGGATTTTCACGTCAAATTCGGTGTTGTGATCTGCTACGAAGTCATTTTCCCCAACCTCGTGCGGCAATTTGCAGCAAACGGCGCAGAATTCATGGTCACGATTACCAACGATGCCTGGTTCGGTCCCTCATCAGCACCCTATCAACATTTCGGCATGGTGGTGTTTCGCGCAGTGGAAAATCGCGTCGCCTTCGCGCGGGCTGCGAACACAGGCATCTCCGGCTTCATCGACCCCTATGGGCACATTGCGCAACAGTCTTCCATCTTCACCCAAGAGGCCATGAAGGCGACCGTCAGCATCGGCCATCAACAGACCTTTTACGCGCAATACGGTGATCTCTTTGCGTATGCCTGTGCTATACTCACCGCGCTTTTGTGCCTGACCGGCTATTTTTCCCACGACACAGAACCCGCCGGTGGTGAGCCGGCCGGTCGACCAGCCTGATCGAAGAAAGGAACGTGCCATGTTAGAAGATGTCCCGACCCGTGTTCGCACTCTCGGAGAGCAGTTGGCTCAATTACGGGGGCATCTTTGACCTGGCTCGGATGACCGCTGAACTCAACGATATCGATGCCAAGACCGCCCAACCGGACTTCTGGAAAGACACCCAGGCTGCCGCCAAGGTCAATCGCCGCAAAGCAACCCTCGATCGAGAGTTGAGCCGCTGGCGAGAGACCGAGCGTCGTCAGAGCGACATTGAAGCGCTGCTCGAGCTGGCGACGGAATCAGGCGACGCGGGACTGGAACAGGAACTCACCGGCGAGCTCACCCAATTTGAGAAGGCCGTCGCCCAGTTCCGTATTGAGCTACTGCTGTCTGGTGAGCTGGATTCCAGCAATGCAATCTTTGCGATTCATCCAGGCGCCGGTGGGACGGAGTCCCAAGACTGGGCACAGATGCTTCTGCGCATGTATGTGCGCTGGGCCGAGCGAAAGGGCTTCAAGGTCGAAACTCTTGATCTCCTCGCCGGAGATGAGGCCGGCATTAAGAGTGCGACCCTGTCCGTGACCGGCCCCTATGCCTACGGCTACCTCAAGGCTGAAGCCGGGGTGCATCGCCTGGTGCGCATCTCCCCGTTCGATGCGAACAAGCGGCGCCACACATCGTTTGCGTCGGTTTTCGTGTATCCCGAACTCGACGACGATGTCCAGGTCGTGATCGATGATAAAGACCTCAGGATCGACACGTTTCGGGCCGGTGGCGCCGGTGGTCAGAACGTGAACAAGGTCGAGACCGCCATTCGCATCACCCACATTCCCACGAATATCGTGGTGCAATGCCAGAACGAACGGTCGCAACTGCAGAATCGCAACGGGGCGATGAAGATTTTGAAGGCCCGTTTGTTCGAAGTGGAGCAGCGCAAGAAAGAAGCCGAATTCAATGCCATCGTCGGTGAGAAGAAAGACATCGCCTGGGGCAGTCAGATCCGTTCGTACGTATTCCAGCCCTACCAGATGGTCAAAGATCACCGGACAGGCTACGAGGTCGGTCAGGTCTCCGCCGTCATGGATGGTGAACTGGACGGTTTCATCGAGGCCTATCTTCAGAAAAAACTGACGGGCGGGAAGGCCCCGGAACCGGTGGCCATGAAAGACGACGACCTCTAGCCGGCAAGAGACGACACGTGACGCGTATCTCGTGAAGCGTCGTGCGCGAGTTACGAGAGTTGAACGACGAGGGACGAACGACTATACCGATGGATGAAATCAACGATCAGCGCCAACAACGCATCAAGAAACTCGATCAGCTCCGGCAACTCGGCGTGCAGCCCTACGGCACACGCTTTGAAGTCAAAGATCGCGCCGGAGAACTCGTTCGCCTGCATGGCGACAAATCCAAAGAGGTGCTCGAGCAGGAACAGATCGGCTGTACGATTGCCGGGCGCGTGGTCGGACTGCGGCGGTTCGGCAAAGCGGCCTTCGCGGTCCTGCAAGACGGATCAGACCGGCTGCAGGTCTATCTCAAGAAAGATACGCTGGGTGAACAAGCCCACCACATTTCAGAAGGGCTGGATCTCGGGGACTGGATCGGGGTCACCGGCATCCTGTTTCGCACGAAGACCAACGAGTTTACGGTCGAGGTCAAAACCCTAACCTTCCTCAGCAAAGCGCTTCGTCCCTTGCCTGAAAAATGGCACGGCCTCACCGACGTCGAGACTCGGTATCGACAGCGGTACGTCGATCTGATCGCCAATCCTCAAGTCCATCAGATTTTCGCATTGCGGAGTCGCATCATTTCAGGCATTCGCGCGTTTCTGATCGAACGCGGATTCTTGGAAGTGGAAACGCCCATGATGCATCCGATTCCCGGCGGGGCGGCCGCCAAGCCTTTTGTCACCCATCACAACGCATTGGGGACCGACCTCTATCTTCGCATCGCGCCGGAATTGTACCTGAAGCGGCTGATCGTCGGCGGCTTTCCGCGCGTGTTCGAGATCAACCGCAACTTCCGGAACGAGGGGATCTCGACGATTCACAATCCCGAGTTCACCATGCTGGAGTTTTACGTCTCGTATGCCGACTATCAGGACTTGATCCGATTAACGGAAGCCCTCGTCAGCCGGCTGGCGCACGACATCCTTGGCACGACGACCATCGACTATCAGGGCACGCAGATCAACCTCGCATCGCCCTGGCGCTGTTGGTCCTATCATCAAGCGATTCTAGAAGTGAATAACCTACCTCCCTCTGTCCTCAAGAATCGCGACGAAGCTCTCGCAGCCGCGCAACGCCTGGGCGTCGAGGTATCTCCCACAGAGTCCTTGGTGAGTATTCTGAACGACATCTTTGAGGAGACGGTCGAGCCGGGTCTGCAGCAGCCGACGTTCATCACCGACTACCCGATTGAGATTTCTCCGCTGGCGCGCAGGAAGGATACGGATCCCTCGCTCACCGATCGCTTCGAGCTCTATATCGCGGGCCGTGAAATCGCGAACGCCTTCTCCGAGTTGAATGATCCTCTCGATCAACGCGAGCGCTTCGAGGCGCAGGCGGCCCAGCATGAGGCCGGTGACGAAGAAGCCCATCGAGTCGACGAGGATTTTCTGCGCGCCCTCGAATACGGCATGCCACCGACCGCCGGTGAAGGCATCGGCATCGACCGGCTCGTCATGCTCTTCACGAATCAAGCTTCCATCCGGGATGTCATTCTCTTCCCACAACTGAGGCCTGAAAAATAGACATGGCGCTTCCTTACGAAATCTTTATCGGACTGCGCTACCTGCGCGCCAAACGCCGCAACCGCACCATCTCGTTCAATACGATTGTCTCCATCGCCGGCATTACGCTTGGCGTCGCGGCGCTAATCGGCACAGTCGGCATCATGACCGGGTTCAAGGAAGATATTCAGGCCAAGATTCTCGGCACGACGGCGCACATCCTGGTGAATGACCGCATGAAAGAGTCGATGGTCGACTATGAGGAGCAGGTGAAAAAGGTCGCAGCGGTCCCGGATGTGCTCGCTGCTACCCCCTTCATTTTCCGCCAAGTCCTCTTGACCTCTTCATCGGGCGTCCAGGGCATCATTCTTCGAGGAATCGATCCGGCGCGCGAAGGCACCGTCACGGAGTTGGCGCACAACCTCCTGGGTGGAAACCTCGATGAATTGTCGCGCCCGATTAAAGTGACGATTCCTGAAAAGGAGCGCGAACCCAACGGGCCCGATACAGCCATGCGGCCAGGCATCATTCTGGGCAAAGAACTGTCAATGCGGCTGGGCGTCTTCACCGGCGACACGTTGAATGTCGTGTCCCCGGTCGGCCCGGTGACAGGCGCCAGCATGACACCGAAGATCCGGCAGTTCGTCGTGGTCGGCCTCTTTCAGTCCGGCATGTACGAGTACGACTCCTCCCTCGCCTATATTGAACTGGGTGAAGCCCAGAAGTTTTTCAATATGAGCGCCAGCGTGACGGGTATTGAGGTCAAGGTGACCGACGTATTCCGCGCGGCCGATATCGCCCGCACGATCGAACAAAGCCTCGGATTCTCATTTTGGGCCAGGGATTGGATGCAGATGAATCGTAATCTGTTCTCGGCGCTGAAACTTGAGAAGACCATGATGTTCCTGTTGTTGGTGCTGATCACCATTGTGGCCTCGTTCAATATCGTCAGTACCCTCACCATGATCGTGACGGAAAAGCAGCGCGAGATCGCCATCCTCAAGGCGATGGGAGCGACCCGCAAGGGCATCATGCGCATTTTTATGCTCAACGGCCTGATCATCGGCTGTTCCGGCGCCGCGATCGGCGTCCCACTTGGCTATGCGTTCCTCTGGCTGATCCAGACGTTTTGGACGTTCGACCCAACCGTCTATTACATCTCTCGCATCCCCGTCCACGTCACGGGATCGGATGTGTTGCTCGTGGCGGGCTCGGCCATCGTGATCAGCTTTGTCGCGACGCTCTATCCTTCCCTCCAAGCAGCCAAACTCGACCCGGCTGCAGCCCTGCGATATGAGTAACGAACATGAGTACCGAGATACCTCTGAGCATTACCACGTGAACATTCAACATCACAGATTGCAGTTCAGGCATGATTGACGTCGTCGGACTTTACAAATCGTTCCCCATGGGCGGGCGAGAGCTGGTGGTGCTCAATAACATCAACCTCCGCATCCAGCGCGGGGAACTCATCGCCATCATGGGAGCCTCCGGAGCCGGTAAAAGTACCCTGCTCCAGATTCTCGGCACCTTAGATCGTCCGACGAAGGGCACGGTGTCGTTTGAAGGCCAGGATCTCTTCCAGCTCACGGAGCAACAGCAGGCAGAGTTCAGAAATAAACGGGTGGGGTTCGTCTTTCAGTTTCACCATCTGCTGCCGGAATTCACGGCTCTTGAGAATGCCTGCCTCCCGGCCATGATCCAGAAGCGCGATCTGGCGGATGTCGCGGGGGAAGCGACAAAGCTCCTGCGAGAAGTCGGCCTGGGCGAACGTCTCCACCATAAGCCCGGGGAGCTATCCGGGGGCGAACAACAACGGGTCTCCGTCGCGCGCGCCTTGATGCAGCAGCCGGACCTCGTCTTGGCCGATGAGCCGACAGGCAACCTCGATACCCATACCGGCGATGCCCTGTTTGCGCTCCTTCGTCAACTGAACCGCTCGCGTGGGACGACCTTCGTCATCGTGACTCACAATGACAAACTGTCTGCCCACGCCGATCGAATCGTGTCCATGCAGGACGGTATGATCGTCTCTCAGTAGCTGAACGCCCAAAGCAGCCGTCCACCTCGCTCAGGATGGACCACGTGGTGCCGGCCATGACCGCCATTTCTTGACGCCTCTCGAATCTTTTCGTAGACTGGCCCATCATCGGCGCTGACATGTGAATTTCTCACACCCTATGAAAACAATAACGCCCTGCATTCGAACGGTTGCTGCGCTTCTGACCATCCTCCTGCCGCTCCAAGCGGCGGCCGTTGAATTTGTGTTTGTCGGATCACGACAGATGGGCATGGGCGGTGCCGGAGTGGCGACCACCACTGACTCACTGGCGACCTATTGGAATCCTGCCGGGATGGCGATGAGCAAGAAGTTCGATGTTCGGTTTCAAGGAAGCGGGCAGTTCGTGGACCGGGGCGACGTCTTCGATTCGATCAAGGACATCAATGCGATCAATCTGAACGATACGTCGCAGGCCAATGTCGCCCGTCTCCAACAGCTGGTGAACCGCATCAATCAGCCGGGAACCAATTTGACGGCAGGAGGCTCCGGTGGGTTCTACATCAAAGGGAACTTTGGCGAGCATGCGCTCGGATTCAATGTCTCCGACGTCGCCACGGGAGGCGGCTTCCTGCGCAGTCCGGTCGGATTCACGAATAACGGCAGCAGCCTGACGGTCAACGGACAATTCGCCATGAACGGACTCGAAGCCCGACAAGCCGCACTGTCCTACGCCTACGCCTTTATGGACCGCATATTTTCGATCGGCATCACGGGAAAAATCATTCAAGGTGCAGCCTATTCGGGCGCCACGAGCATCCAGGGAGCCAGCGACGACATCAAGATCTTTGAGGATATCGGGCGCGCCAAGATCTCGACAGCGCTCGGGATCGATGTGGGCGCGATGTTCCGGCCTTCGTCCTGGCTGCGGATGGGTATCGTGGCTAAAGACATCACCGCGCCGACGTTCGATGCTCCGAATGGAGATAAGTTCAAACTGCTGCCTCAGATAAGAACCGGCCTAGCCGTCAACCCTTACAATTCATTGACGTTGACGGCGGATGTGGATATCACGAAGAACAATACGCTTGTTCCGGGTCTTTACAGCCAGATCTTGAGCCTCGGTGCAGAACAGACCGTCCTGTCCGAGTTGCTTTCCTTCCGGCTGGGCGCTTTTAAAAATATGCAGGACGCAAAGACTCCGTTTATTCCCACGGCAGGATTCGGCCTACGTATCCTTGACTTGCGGATCGACATCGCTGGCGGGTATGATTTCAGAGACCAAGCCGCCCTGGCATCCGGGTCTATAGCCTTGACCTTCTAGGTACGCTTCAACCCTGATTCAATCTGCTACACTTACTTTAAAGCCATGACGAATTCGACACCTTCCACGATGAGACTCCTATTCAGTCTCCTGCTGTTTGCGCTGCTGACAGGCTGCGGCGGTCTTCAAGAGATGTGGGAAGGCCCTGCCGCGCGTGGGTTCTACCCCAAGACGATGGCCATTCTTCCGATTTCAGGAAATTACGATAGCGCCCGTGAGGACGTGGAAGAAGTCGTAGCCAAAGTCTTGATCAAGAGCCGCCGAGTCGAAAAGGTGGTGCCGCCTGACCAGGTCACTGATACCTTCCAAACGACCAAGGACGCCTTCGATGCGCTGGTGACATACTTCTCTCGCATGGAAACGACCGGTCAGTCAGACAAAAACTCGGCGGTGAAGATCGGCCAAGCCTTGGGCGCGGACTCACTGTTGGTGGTGAAGGTCAATGCGTGGGAGTACACGAGAGAGGAAGGAGACAATATCGCCCGGGTGGGCCTCAGCATGCGGCTCGTCGACGCCGTGAACGGCGCCATTGTCTGGAAGGCGCGGCATCAAGTGCAAGAAAGTTACCTCTTCATCCGCCCGGACATGCGGGATCTGGCGACAAAGCTGGCATCAGATATGATCAAATTCATGCCGCCGGAAAAACGCTAGCCCTATTCCGTCTATTTCGACCCACCCTCCCCTGCTGCTCCTCGGCGTAAGTTCTCGATGGCCAGCCCGAATTGATTGGAAAGACTGGCGAGCTCAAGCACATCCCAGTTGCTGAACGGTTTCCCGCTACGTCTATTCACGACTTCCAATACCCCCACTGCCTGGACGCCGGCTCGAACCGGAACGGATACAAGTGACGCCACAGGGATGGTTGCCTGCCATCCCTCCTGGGAGACCAAGCGGTTATCCTGAGCCCCCTGCGTGATCAGCACCGGTTGGCCCGTGCGATGCACGGTGGCAGCAATGGAAGACTGTAACGACGGCACGGCAACAATTCGCTCCCCACTCAACGCATATAACTCTAACGTTCCCTTCTCGCTTTTCAGAAAGAGCGCACCCGCTTCCGCTTCGACCAATCGAATGGCCGCATCCAACGCCCGGCGCAATTTCTCCTCTTTTGCCAGCGAGGAATTCAATACATCGCTGACCTGCTCCATGTGCTGAATCCGAAGAATTTTGGCGGCGTACTTGACGGTCAATCGGGCATGGTCCAGAGCCACTGCCAACCAAGGTTCGATGGCCGTCAGAACCGTGAGGAGTTGGCGTGCGTTCAACCGTTGGGAGGATCCGGTTTGGAGCATCACAAGACCTTCCATTCGGCCGATTCGGTGCAACCGGAAGGCGTGCAGGTCGCCGCTCGTGACCTGCGCCTGCTTTTCTGCCCTGGTCAGCACCTTGCGCCATTCGGTGGCACTTGAAGCCTCATCCCGACCGGCCTCGGCCAGACAGGTCATGTCCCGGGTTTGCTCATCGCGGACATAGATGGCCATCGCATCGACCTTCGTCAGTTGCCAAAAACATTGCACAAACACCGCTGACACGCCGATGGGCGAGCGGCCTTCTTGCTCTGAACTGCTGACGGTCTCGAGCAGTCGCTGTTGCAGGGTTCGGATCACGCGATCGTCTGATAACGGCGTCACTTTACGAGACACGGTCTTGCGGCGTGCAACGCTTGCTGCAGGTTTCGATGCCTTCTTGCGAGTCGTACGATTGACCATTCGGCGCACAGCGGCCATAACAACTCCTCGTTGAACCGTTAGGCGTTGGAAGACAGCGCAGCACCCCGCTGCCATGCATGCATACCAGATGAAGAAACAATAGAATGAGTAGTGAATTCTACCGAAGGAGAAAAGTGATTCCGAGCGAGAGTCCCAGGATCCGACCCACGATCACCACAGGAAGAGGCCCCGAGACATGCGGCGTGAAGCCAGCTAGCATCGGCCTGCCCGTCAGGCAGGCTGCATCGCCTCCTTGAGGGAGCGAACAAAGGCGCCCACTTCCTGAATAAGCCGGCCATCTTGTCCATGCTCTGCTACCCGACGAACAATGGCGCTGCCCACGATGACGCCGTCGGCCACGTCAGCCAATCGCGCGGCATCGTCCGGTGTGGCGACCCCAAACCCCACAGCCACAGGCGTCTTCGTATACTTTCTAATTTTGGCAACGTTGTCACGCACCCCCGCAATGTCGTTCAGTTTAGCCCCAGTGATGCCGGTGATGGAAACATAATAGACAAATCCGCCGGACTCCTTCGCCACATAGGCACGCCGCGACGCGGTGCTGGTTGGGGCGAGCAGAAAAATCAAGTGGAGGCCGGCCTCTCGCGCAGGACCCCGCAGAGGTCCCGCCTCATCCGGAGGCATGTCCGGGACGATCAGTCCGTCCACTCCGGCTTCGACAGCCCTCCGACAGAACTCTGCTTCACCAAAGGCGTGAATGTTGTTGTAATAAGCCATTAACACGATGGGAATCTGTGTGTCGCTGCGAAGGTGCCGAACGGACTCCAGGATCATTCGCAGTGACGTCCCGCTTCGCAAGCCGCGCTCCGCCGCCTTTTGAATCACCGGCCCGTCGGCGATGGGATCGGAAAAAGGCACACCCAGCTCGATGATGTCGGCCCCGGCGCGTTCCAATTCGAGCACCAATTGCTCCGTCTCCTGGAGCGACGGATCGCCCGCCATGATATACGTAATGAGCGCTTTCTCGCCCTTCGCCTTCAGCCGATCCAATGTCTCATCCAAGTGATTCATATCGATATACCCATGCCTCTCGCTAGTCTCTCACAACTCTTCTTTGCAGGATGTTCAAAAGGACTGCCAACGCGGCCGCAGCAAGCGAAGCGATGAGGCGCCCCTTCCTACCCACCCACCCCGAACCTGCCGTAACGGGTTCTTTTCCCATGGCGCTACGTCGAGCTTCTGAGGTTCACGACGCGCTGAATAAAGCGCGTCACGTTTGTGAACGCCGGCAAGACGGTGAGCCGGCAGTGTCTTGCGAGAACAAAGCCGCCGGCCGTTTTCAACATCCTGCTACAGCGTCACGCCTTTCATCCTGGCCACCTGCTGCACGTCCTTATCTCCGCGCCCAGATAAGTTCACGATGAGGACCTGACTCTTTTTCATTTTTGGGGCCGATCGCATGACTTCGGCGATGGCATGAGCACTCTCCAACGCCGGCATAATCCCCTCCTCACGCGCGAGCAGATCGAACGCCGCTAACGCTTCATCGTCCGTCACGGACGTATAGTGGGCACGATTCGTTTCTTTATGGAAGCTGTGTTCCGGCCCCACCGCCGCATAGTCCAAGCCAGCCGAGACGGAATGCGTCAGATTCACCTGGCCGTTGTCGTCCTGGAGTAGATAGGTCATCGTCCCCTGGAGCACGCCAGGCCGGCCACCCGCAAAGCGGGCCGCATGCTTCCCGCTTTCGATGCCGAGCCCTCCCGCCTCGACCCCGACGAGCTTCACCTTCTTATCCGGGACGAAGGCGTGGAAGAGTCCGATCGCATTGCTCCCGCCGCCGACGCAGGCGATGAGTCCATCGGGAAGGCGGCCTTCCGCGGCCAGAATCTGCTTGCGGGCTTCCCGCCCGATCACGGATTGAAAATCCCTGATCATCATCGGATAGGGATGCGCGCCAAGTACGGATCCCAACACATAGTGAGTCGTCCGCACGTTCGTGGTCCAATCACGCATGGCCTCGCTGATGGCGTCCTTCAGGGTGCGGCTACCGGCATCGACCCCCGTGACCGTTGCGCCCAGTAGCCGCATTCGAAAGACGTTCAGCGCCTGCCGCTGCATGTCTTCCGTGCCCATATAGATTTCGCATTGGAGACCGAACATGGCGGCCACGGTCGCCGTCGCCACGCCATGCTGACCCGCCCCGGTCTCAGCGATGAGGCGGGGCTTCTTCATACGTTTCGCAAGGAGCGCCTGCCCGATGGCATTGTTGATCTTGTGGGCGCCGGTATGACAGAGGTCTTCGCGCTTGAGATAAATTTTGGCGCCGCCCAGGCGCTTCGTCAGCCGCTCGGCAAAGTACAGCGGCGTGGGACGCCCGACATAGTCTTTTAGATAGTGCTTGAGCTCGGCTTGAAATCGCTTATCCCGTCGCGTGCGTTGATAGACCTCTTCCAATTCCAGCAAGGCCGGCATCAGGGTTTCCGGCACATACCGACCACCGTAGGGTCCGAACCGCCCATGTCGATCTGGTATCGCCATATACATTCCTTCAACTGTTCGCAAAAATAAAAGTATAAACGCTGAAACTATGATGACACAAGTCTGGCCGCCTGCACGAAAGCCCGCACCTTGCCGTGATCTTTCCTGCCCGGCCTCGCTTCGACGCCGCTGCTGACATCCACCCCGTACGGTCGGACCTGCTGAATCGCTTGCGACACATTGTCCGGCGTGAGTCCTCCGGCCAGCAGAATGGTAGCGGCTGATGCCGCTTCAGCGGCCAACGACCAATCAGCGACCTGGCCGGTGCCTCCATAGGCATCGGGGGAAAAGGCGTCCACCAGAAAACCTCTCACGCCGGCACGGCCTTGAAACTCGGCCAAAGCCAAGAACGATCTACGATCCTGGAGGCGAATCGCCTTCAGCACCGGCCGCCCTAGCGCCTCGCAATAGGCGGCGGTTTCATCGCCGTGGAGTTGCGCCAACGCCAATCCGCAACTGTCCATGAGGTCGCGGACTACCTTGGCCTCTTCATTCACGAACACGCCTACAGGCAATACAAACGGCGGGAGCGTCTTCACGATCGCTCTCACGACCGCCGACTCCGCACAGCGCGGGCTCTTCTTATGGAAGACAAACCCAATCGCATCCGCGCCGGCTTCGACCGCCACCGCCGTATCCTCCGCATTCGTCAGGCCGCAAATTTTGATCTTGACCCTCATGGTCTTAGCAGCTCGTCTTACTCTTCTGCATACCGTAAAACCCGCGATAGGACCACTGACAGGCCTGCCCTTTTCCGTTGAACGTCAGCCCGATCAGGTCCTGCCGCCCGTCCTGCTGAGGCACCGACCACTCACACACTTCTCCGCCGTCCTTGAAGGAATGGCACTTGGTGGGAATACCCATTTCCTTGATGCGATCGTCTTTGCTGCTCCCCATCCAGGAATCCCACTTGGGCGAGTACTCATGAATCTCTTGATTGACGCAGCCGGCAAGGATCAGCAGCCCAGCCGACAATGCCACGGCACACATCCGGATCATAGCGTCTCCTTTTTCGTCTCGTCTCCCAGCAGTTCGCGAATTTTCGCCCCGACATCCTGGGCTCTGATGAGCGACTCCCCGATCAACAGAGCGTGCACGCCGGCCTCAACCAACCGGACGACATCGTGCCGCTGGTGAATCCCGCTTTCGCTGACGATCAGCTTGTCCTTGGGAATGCGTTTTGCGAGCCGAACGGTGACCCCGAGATCCGTCGAGAACGTCTTGAGGTCCCGATTGTTGATGCCGATCATCCGCACATCCGGCAACCATTCCAGCACAATATCCAACTCGCGCTCATGGTGCGTCTCCACCAGCACGTCGAGCGACAACTCTTTGGCTAAGGCCGCAAAGTCGACGAGCTGTCGTCTTTCCAAACCAGCCACGATCAACAGTACCGCATCGGCCCCATAGGCGCGCGCCTCGTAGAATTGAATATCCGCGACCATGAATTCTTTGTTCAACGCCGGGAGGGCCACCTGCCGCTTCACCGCGGCCAAATAGTCCAGACTGCCCTGAAAGAAATCCTTATCCGTCAGCACGGAGACGGCCGCAGCGCCGTGCTTCCGGTAACCCTCCGCGATGGTCACTGGCTCAAACCGCTGCGCGAATTCCGGTCTCAAGAGCCCCAAACTAGGCGAGGCCTTCTTCACTTCAGCAATGAGGGCGGGGTTCGTTGCCGTGCGCCGGGCATCGAGAGCCACGGCAAATCCCATCGTCGGTCCGGCATCGCGGATTTTATTTTTCAGATCCGCGAGATACCCACGGCTGTTCTTTCGCCGGAGTTCTGCTCGTTTATGCTCGAGGATTTGATCCAGAATCACGATGACGCGCTGCCCTTTTTTGTAAAGTCGACGAGTCTGTCCAATTTATCCATGGCGGCCCCTATCTCAATCGTGTGTTGGGCCAACTGAAATCCTTCCTGCAGGGTCTTCGCCTTACGTCCAGCCACCAACGCCGGCGCCGCGTTCAGGCACACGATGTCACGTTTCGCTCCCTTCCGCCCTCGAAGAATGTCACGGGTAATGGCCGCATTGTCTTCCGCGCCGCCGCCGACCAGTTCCTTCGGATTGACCCGTTGCAGGCCAAACTCCAACGGCTCGACAAAATAGCTCGAGACCACCCCCGCCTTGCCCTCTGAAATCCTGGTCCGATCCGTCAACGTGATCTCGTCTAACCCATCCATGCCGTGGACGACAAAGCAATGTTGCGCCCCCAAATGCACCAATACCTTGGCCAATAACTCTGTCAATTCGGCATCGAACACACCCACGACTTGTAATCGAGCCCCCGCGGGGTTTGTCAGCGGCCCCAGGATATTGAGCAGGGTACGAATTCCCAGCTCCTGTCTGGGCACAGCGCAGTGTTTCATGGCGCTGTGGTACAGCGGCGCGAAGAGAAATCCAATGCCGACCTCGTTCACACAATCCGCCACTAACTCGGGCGGGAGATCGATCCGGACACCCAGCGCCGCCAACACATCAGCGCTGCCGCACTTGGACGACACCGACCGGTTGCCATGCTTCGCGACCGTGAGCCCTGCCCCCGCCACGACAAATGCCGCCGTGGTCGAAATGTTAAACGTCTGCGCGCGGTCTCCGCCCGTCCCGCATGTGTCGACCACCTGGGAGTCGCCCACTCGGATCTTGGTCGCGCGAGCACGCATCGCTTGGACAGAGCCGGCAATTTCCTCAACCGTCTCGCCCTTCATGCGCAGCCCCATGAGGTAGGCCGCGATCTGCGCCGCACTCGCCGCGCCGTCCATGATTTCTCCCATGACGGTGTCGGCTTCCAGTTCCGTGAGATTGACCCGGTCGGCCAATTTATGCAGCGCGTCTTTGATCATGTCCAAGAACCGATGGCTGGGGGCAGATAGTCGATGGTTGCGGTTACAACTTCAGGAAGTTTCTTAGCAGCTCCTTGCCGGCGGTGGTGAGAATCGACTCGGGATGGAATTGCACACCTTCGATGCCCAGCGTCTTGTGCCGCATCCCCATAATCTCGCCCTCGGCTGTTTCAGCGCTGACCTGAAAACAGTCCGGCAGCGTCTTGCGGTTCACGATGAGCGAATGGTAGCGGGTCGCCTCAAAGGGGTTGGGCAGATTGCGAAAGATTGTACGCCCGTCGTGCCGAACCATGGAGGTTTTACCGTGCATGAGACGTTCTGCGCGGATCACTTCACCGCCGAAGGCGACCGCCAGGGATTGGTGGCCGAGACAGACCCCGAGCAGCGGCAGTTTGCCGCCGAAGTATCGGATGGCCTCCACGGAAATACCGGCCTCTTTCGGTGTGCAGGGTCCCGGCGAGATGACCAGTCGGCGTGGCTTCAGAGCGTCGATTTCCGCCAAAGAAATCTTGTCGTTGCGATACACTTGGACATCTTCCCCCAGCTCGCCGAAATACTGGACGAGGTTGTACGTGAAGGAGTCGTAATTATCGATCATCAACAACATACAAATACTCGGAGCCTATGGCAGATGACTTATGGCTAATAGAACGGACACAAGGAATCTTCGCATCAGATATATGCTATGGGCTCTACGCTCTTTTTCTATTCCAGACCTTGCTCGGCAAGTTCGATCGCCTTCATCATCGCCCGCGCCTTATTGCAGGTCTCATCGTACTCGTGTTCAGGGATCGAATCGGCGACGATGCCGGCTCCGGCCTGAATATAGGCCTGGCGACCCTTGATCACGACGGTCCGGATGTTGATACAGAGATCCATATTGCCGGAAAATCCAAAGTAGCCCACCGCACCCGCATAGGGCCCGCGTCGCGTCGGTTCCAATTCTTCGATGATTTCCATCGCCCGAATTTTGGGCGCGCCTGAGACGGTTCCAGCGGGAAAACAGGCCCGCATGACATCATAGACCGATTTGCCCTTCTCCAACTCCCCCGTGACCTGCGAGACGATGTGCATGACGTGCGAATACCGTTCGACCTGCATCAGCGAGTCCACCTTGACCGAACCACGCGCCGCGACCCTTCCCACGTCATTCCGTCCCAAATCCACCAGCATGACATGTTCGGCCCGCTCTTTTTCGTCCGCCAGCAATCGTCGCCCGAGTTCTTGATCCTCCTCCTCGGTCTGGCCGCGACGACGCGTGCCGGCAATGGGGCGCAATGAGATGTGTCCGTCCTCGCAACGAACCAATGTCTCCGGCGAGGACCCCACCAACTCCACGCCGGCCACACGCAAGTAATACATGTAGGGCGAGGGATTGATCACCCGCAACGCACGGTAGAGCTGAAACGGCGTCGTATGAATTTGTGTTTCCCACCGTTGCGACAACACGGCCTGCACGACGTCGCCGGAGCGGATATATTCTTTCGTCCGCACGACCATTTTTTCGAAGTCGGCCTTGTTCATGTTCGGCGTAAACGTGATGGGCTTTCGACGCCGTTTCTGACGGGGCTGCCGCACCGGACGTTTCAAGCGTACGATCATCTTTTCGATTCGCGCGGTAGCATGACGATAGGCGTCGCGTATATCGCGTTCTTTCGTCGATTCCACATAGGCGTTGGCGACCACCTTGATCTTCTGCGACACATTGTCAAAGATCAGCAAGGTGTCCGTCAGCAGGAACGCGAGATCCGGCATGCCGAGGCTGTCCCTGCGCAGAGTGGGGAGTTCCTCAAAGGTGCGCACCATGTCATAGCTGAAATAACCGACCGCTCCGCCGACGAACCGCGGCAAGCCCGGCACGGCCACCGGTCGATATTCCTCCATCAGTTCGCGCAGACGTTCCAGGGGGTTGCCGCGGCTTTGAATCAGCAGGCTTTTCTTCCCGCGTGTCAACCGCAGATCCCCATTCTCCTCGTGGATGACCGCCGATGACCCGCTTCCCAGAAACGAGTAGCGCGCCCAATTTTCGCCACCTGCGACACTCTCCAACAGATAGGCCGTCGGCCCCTGGTCGATTTTGGCGAACGCCGACACCGGCGTTTCATAGTCCGCCAAAATTTCCCGATACAGCGGAATCAGATTGCCTTCCGCCGCGAGGGCACGAAACTCATCCAGCGTCAGAGAATAGTGAGGCTTATTCATTCCGTCACAGGTCGCGAGAGTTAGGGTCGGCTGACGATCAACTTCTGTCCGACTTCAATGTTGTCTTTCGTCAGGTTGTTCCACTTGCGTAACTTGTCGAGCCCGACATGGTATTTCTGGCCGATGCGATAGAGGGTTTCGCCTGCCCGCACCGTATGGGTATTGCCCGCCTCTAAAGGGAGCTCCGCGCTGAAGGTATCGAGAGCGGTCTGTTCGCGGCCGAGGGTATCCTTGGCCGTATCCATCTTGAAGTCCGATGACGCATCAGGCTTTAACGCCTCGTCGACGGCGGCCGAAAAATCCTTCTTCGATGCTTGAGCCGCTTTCTTCGCCTTTGATGGGATGGTGGTGAGGCGCTTCATGTCTTCATGCGCCCGCTTCTCCAACAGCGAGGCTTCCTTCATCGCCTGAGCCTCTTCCTGAATCTGAGCCGCTTGCTGACGTACCGCTTCCACCTGGGCGCCAAGCTCTCGATTGCGAGCTTCGTAATCGCCGAGTTCGCGCTTGGTTCGTTTCACTTCACTGTCGAGTTCGGAACTTCGTTTTTCCTCCTGCGCCAGGAGACGCTGAAAATTCAGACTTCGCGCCTTCTCCGCTTCATATTTCTCCGACATCACGCATCCGCTCAGGGTGAGACTGCCTACTATGAGCAACCCGATGGGAACTCCGACTGCGCGTCTTGTCTGTCCGTTACTCTCGCTCATCATGTGGCTCCTTGGCTGCTGCTGATATGCATGGGTTGCTTCCGCATGCGATCAAGACGAGGATATGGTAGTTCGTCTGCGTCGCCTTCGCGGCCTGCGAAAGTGGTAAGAATACGGTCCAAGGCAGCGAAAGTCAAAGTGAAATGGGCCGGGCCTTCGTTTGACCCTCTCCCCACCCCTATGCTACCGTCGCAATAGATTTCCGTTCCACCTATTCCATCTAATCGGCAACCACAAAGACCATGTCACCCAGCACAACACCGTCGGCTTCTCGCACGCTCACCATCGAGGGCATCACTCTGCACCTCGCGCAGCCCATGACCATGGGCCAAGAATGGATCGGGAACCGAGAAATACTCAAACAATTACTGGCCTGTTGGCTGGTCATCGATGATCGCGACCTGCCCCTGTCTCCCCGGATCACCGGCCAACCAGGGATCGGCAAAACCACCTTGGCGATGGCCGGCGCGCGCGAACGAAAACAGAGTCTCTATGTCTTCCAATGCACGGCGGACACGCGCCCCGAAGATTTGCTGATTACGCCCGTCCTGGCTGAATCCGGCACCATCAGCTACCATGCTTCGCCGTTGATTACCGCGGTGCTGACGGGCAGCATCTGCGTGCTGGACGAGGGCAATCGCATGAATGAGAAGAGCTGGGCCTCCTTGGCTCCGCTGCTGGATCACCGGCGTTGCGTGGAATCGATCATCGCCGGAATCCTGATCAAGGCTCATGCGGATTTTCGCTGCTGTGTCACGATGAACGAGGACGCCTCGACCTATGAGGTCCCAGACTATATCCTGTCGCGACTGCAACCGACGCTGGGCATGGGATTCCCCGCTCGCGAGGACGAGTTGGCGATTTTGCGCTACCACCTGCCCTTTGCCCCGGCCGAGATGCTGGCCATGACCGTCGAATTTCTTCAGGAAGCGCACCAACTCAGTCTCGACTATTCGGTTCGCGACGGCATCCATCTGCTGCAATACGCCCTGAAACGTCGCGCGCAGGATCCGGCTGACCCACTCTCCGTCGATGCTGCCTGGCGTGAATCTCTCATTAAGGTGCTGGGAGAAGAAGCGCTCGATTTGCCGACGCAGTCACGGCGACGCAAGCGCGCCCTGGGCGATCAGGCCTTGCCGCAAGGCTTGGGCGATTTTTTCTTCGAGAGCGATGATCCTCTACATCCTGGCCGATAATGGCAGTGCCATCTTCCACCGCCGATTCCATTTTTCGCCTCTCGCCGCGTATCGACCTGTTCCCGATTCTGCATGGAAGCGGCGACGTCGCCCAAGAAGTGCGTGACCGCCTAATCGGCCGACGGTACGATTGCTTGGCCGTCCCCCTGCCGCCTTCATTCGAGCGTCCGCTTGAAGAAGCCATCGCCGACTTGCCGTCGATCAGTGTGATCATTCAACCAGAGACCCAGGCAGAAGGCGCTGCGTCAGTGAATTATGTGCCGGTTGATCCCTGTCAGGCCATTATCATGGGGCTTCGTGTGGCCATGGGGGAGGGAATGACCCGGGCCTACATCGATCGCGAAACCGCAGTCGTCGAGCCGGTTCCTTTCATTTCCCCCGATGCCTATGTGCTGAAGCGGCTCTCCTACGCCGCCTTCGCTGCCGCCATGGTGTCTACGCTCACGCCGCCTGTGGAAGGGTCGCAACAGCAGGCGCGTATCGCGTGGATGGCCTTCCAACTCCATCAGCTGGAAATGGAGTACGACCATATTCTCTGTCTCTGTCACTTTGCCGACTGGCCTTGGATTCGCCAAGCCTATCAGCAACGAGCTGCCTATCGGACCTCCGAACCGATGACTAGCCGTCCGGAACGGTACATGGTCGAGCAGGCGTCGTTGTATTTCGTTTTGGGCGAATTGCCCTTTTTGACCGAACTGTACGAACGACGGCGTGCCACGGTCTACTCAGACCGTCACCTCTCCATCGACGGCATCAAGGAATTGCTGCTCGAGACTCGCACGCGATCACAAGCCGTCCCTGAAGAGGACGGTCAGAGCGCACCCACCTGGGTGACGCCTCAGCTACTCCAGCTGTACTTGCACTATGTTCGAAATCTCGCGCTGCTCGACCGCCGCCTCACGCCGGATCTCTACCAGCTGGTGCTTGCCGCCAAACAGATGGCGGGTGATGACTTTGCTATCAGCCTGCTTGAGACCGCCAAGAGTTATGCCTATCAAGAGAGTGAGCAGATGCGCCTGCCTCAGATCTCGGCGGGGCTGGGCCAGTTCGCCTTACCGGATGAGCAGATCGTTCGTGCCACGAATCGATTTCAGGGGATGCCCTTGGTCTGGCGCTCCCTCTCGCTTCGACCCCGTCCACCACGTCGGACGAGCCGGCGATGGTCCTATCTCTGGAACCCCAATCGGCAATGCTCCTGGCCTCCGGAAGATTCAAAGATTGAAAGTTTCCACACTCACGTCCGTGAGCAGGCGAAGGCGATCATCGGATCGGATCTGTCCAAGAGTGAGAAGTTCACGACCTCGATGAAGGATGGGATCGACATCCGGGAAAGTCTGCGGCACTGGTATCAACGGCAGAAGCCAGGCCGCCCGAAACGCCTGGAGATCTACGTCAAAGAAATCCCCCCCGCCCGCGGGAATGTAGACACGGTCATTTTTCTGTTCGATACGCCGGCTGATCCGGCGAGCTACAGCTGGCAGGCCACCTGGTATGCGGAGCACGCACAAGAATCTACGCTCTGCTTCTACGCCACGCCGTTTTTGAACAACATGGTCGCGCCAGGCATCGGGCAATCCCGCTATGGTGGCGCGTTGTTCATCTTTCCTCCTCGTCCGATTCCTGACATTTGGACCGATGAGGCGCTCGGATTCGCCCAGACACTTGAGGAACGCCTGATTGCAGCCGGAGCGGTGCATTCAAGAGAAACGCACGTGGCCCTTGTCACGCCCATTCCACCCCAGGCTCGATGGCGACAGATCGCCAAACAGTTCGGTCGTCAGCTGGTCCCGATTCCCATGAGCCGGTTCTCCGGCCAGATGATCGACCGCTTGCGGCGATTCCACGTGTTGAACGGCCATGAGATCCGCAGCTTCGCTGCCCAATTTATTCGTGAGTGACCACTCAATGACCCACAGCCAAGCCGAACAACGGATTGCCACGCTTCGCCGGGAAATCCGACATCACGATCATCTGTACTACAGCAAGGACCGTCCTGAAATATCCGACGCGGAATATGATCGCCTGTTTCGTGAACTCCTCGAACTCGAAACCGACCATCCCGATCTGATCACCAACGACTCGCCCACACAGCGTGTTGGGGCGCCACCGATTGACGAACTCGCCAAAGTCCCTCACGAGAAGCCCATGCTGAGTCTCGATTCGATGACGGATCTGGAGGATGTCCAAGCGTTTGATATCCGCATGAAGCGAGAACTTGAAACCGACCACGTCGTCTATACGGTAGAACCAAAATTCGACGGACTGTCGGTGGAACTGGTCTATGACCAGGGCAAATTTGTCCGAGGCGCCACCCGGGGCGACGGCAGGACCGGCGAGGATGTGACGGTCAATTTGCGGACGATCCGTGCTCTGCCTTTGCAGTTGCGGCATGATTCCTCCCCGCCGGCCCATCTCGTGGTGCGCGGTGAGGTCTACATGCGCCTGGATGAGTTTCAGTCCTTGAACCGCCGGATGACAGAGCGAGGGGAGGAGGCCTTCGCGAATCCCCGCAACGCGGCGGCGGGATCGCTGCGCATGTTGGACAGCCGTGTCACCGCCTCTCGGCCCTTGACGGTGACCTGTTATGACATCATGGCAGTTTCAGGCGCTGTCCCCTCCACGCACTGGGACGAACTCGAAGCCCTTGCGGCTTGGGGGCTTCCCATTCCCGAACATCGGCGCCGTTGCCGCTCGATCGAAGAGGTCCTGTCGTTCCACCAATCCACCGATGCCACGCGGGACTCCTTGCCCTTTGAAATCGACGGCATCGTCGTCAAAGTGGATCGCCGCGATTGGCAGGACCAGCTCGGCAGCAAATCCCGCAGCCCCCGTTGGGCCATTGCCTACAAGTTCGCCCCGCGCAAGGAAATCACGGTCATTCAAGACATCGTCGTCTCCGTCGGCCGCACCGGCACCCTGACGCCCGTGGCCCTGCTGAAGCCGGTGGAGGTCGGTGGCGTGACGATCAGCCGGGCCACGCTACACAATGCGGACGAGGTCGCGCGCAAAGACGTGCGTGTGGGAGACACGGTCAAGGTAGAACGGGCGGGCGACGTCATTCCTGCCATCGCCGAACGGGTGCCGGTTCCCGACGAACAGCGGCGGGAGCCGTTTGTCATGCCGGATCAATGTCCCGTCTGCGGATCGGCGGTCGCTCGTGAAGGCGCCTATTTCTACTGTACTGGTCAGACCGTCTGCGTGGCACAGTTGAGAGGCGCCATTGAACACTTTGCGTCCAAGAGTGCGCTGGATATCGCCGGCTTGGGCAAGAAAACGGTCGCCCAACTCGTGGAGCGAGGATTGGTCCACGATCTTGCTGATCTCTATCGCCTGACCAAAGAGCAATTGCTCACCCTGGAGGGTTTCGCCGATCGCTCGGCAACGTTGCTGCTCGAATCGATTGGACGGAGCAAATCGGTCTCATTGGACCGACTGCTGATGGGACTCGGGATCAGACAGGTGGGGCAACACATCGCCCGCGTGCTGGCCAAGCAGTTCGGAACCCTTCCGCAGCTGATGGCGGCGAGAGAGGAGGAGTTTCTTCAGGTCCGCGAGATCGGGCCGGAAATCTCCGCGAGCCTCGCCTCGTTCTTTACTGAGGATCGAAACCGGCAGGTGATTGATCGCCTGGTCGAACGAGGCCTGTTGATCACTACCTCACCCGCTCAGCACAGGACCGGCGGCCAATCTCTCGCCGGCAGGACGTTCGTATTTACAGGGGGGCTGGCGGACTACAGTCGCGACCAGGCGAAACAGCTGGTCGAACAGCAGGGCGGGCAAGTCTCGTCGAGTGTCAGTAAAAAAACGTCGTATGTCGTGGCTGGAACCGATCCTGGATCAAAGCTCGAGCAGGCGCAGAAACTGGGAGTGAAGATTCTGACAGAAGAGGAATTCACCGATCTAGTGACGCCTGCGTAACGGGCACGTGGTCCTCCACGATCGGTTCCTGCGTGAGAGGATGTTTCTCTTCCTTATAGATGTTGACACTCTTGATCACGCGCGGATCGGCTTCATGGATGACGAGGCGGCAGTTGGCGATATGCACTTCTTCGCCGACTTTCGGAATTCTGCCCAGTTCGTGCTGAATGAGGCCGCTGATCGTGACGGCATCGTCACCGAGATCCACCTTGAGGAAATCGTTGACCTTACGCACCTCGGTGCGCCCATGGACCAGGATTTGATTCTTCCCGATCCGCTTGATTAACTCTTCCGTGATGTCCGTCTCATCGACGATTTCGCCGACCACCTCTTCCAGCAAATCCTCCAAGGTGACCAGCCCCATCACCCCGCCAAACTCGTTCACCACGATCGCCATGTGGCGCTTATCCAACTGGAATTGCTTCATGAGGTCGTCCGCGGATTTCGTGTGGGGAATGAACAACGCCGGGTGAGCGATGTCGCGGAGCTTCATTTCCGTATGTCCCTGCGCCAACGCCGTCAACGCCTTCGTCTTATAGAGAATCCCGATGATGTTATCCAGCGTGCCTTCGTACAGCGGGATGCGGGAGTATTTCGACTTGAACAGGAGTTCTTTCGCCTCGCGCAGATGCTGATTGCAGTCGAGCGAGAACATATAAATACGCGGGGTCATGCAGTCTTCAGCCGTGATATCCTTGAGCTGGAAGACGTTCTTGATCATCTTCACTTCCTGCGCCTCTATGGCCCCGCTCTTACTGCTTTGATCCAGCATGATTTTGAGCTCTTCTTCCGTGACAAAGGGCACATTGAGCCCTTTTCCTCCGGTCAACTTATAGATCAGGGGCACGACGAAGAACATGATCGGCTTGAGCATCTGCTGGGCCGCATAGGCGGGATAGGCCATGTTCAGCACGACGGGAACGGAATATTTGGCCGCCAGGGTCTTCGGGACGAGATCGGCAAAAACCAGGAGGACAAAGGTCAGAATGCCGACTAACACCGCAAACGCTTCACCGAGCACCCCTTCCAGGCCCTGCCCTCCGAATCGGTTCAGCGCAATAATAGTGGCAAGGGACGCCGTGGCCGTATCGATCAGACGGTCGCCGACCAGGATGGTCAGCAGCAGGCGTTGCGGGTCGGTCCTGAGATGGAGGGCCATCTCCGCCCGTTTACTCCCTTGGTCGGCCAATGCCCGGAGTTTGGTATCATTAACCGAATAGAAGCCGACCTCCACGACGGAGATCACTGCAGACAGCAGAATAAGAACGATTAATACGACAATGTCCATAAGACCTATCGAGGGTATGAGAGCCGGACGAAGTGGTTACAGTAAATGACGGATCCTTGGATCAATTCGGAGCCCGTGGTCCGAATCGCAAGGCTTACCGTGGGGTGTGGGAAGATGACCGGAAACGGTCCTCTCGGGTCACTATCATCCATCAGCTATACAATTAGCATAGGCAGCGAAACGCATCAAGGGTTACAGTGATTCCACCCTCGCCGACATTTAATCGCAATATCAGCCTCTTCTGCTGTGCTCTCTCAGGCATCGCCCTCATCGATCCCCTGTAATCGGGCCCAGAAGGTCATCACGGATGATAAACGGATCGGTATCCAAGCTCCTTTTTAGGTGAGCCGCAGCCTGCTCAGCCGCAGGTTCCGTCTGGAACTGACCGGCATAGACCCGATAGCGACGGCCCTCGGGTAAATCGACCGCTACCGCCCTTGAACCTGGATAGCTCCCCTTCAGTCGCTCCAGTAAGAGGCGCGCATTCGCCGGATCAGCAAACGAGCCGACCTGCACCCGCAGGACCCCGAATTCTCCGGCCCTTCCTTGATAACGGATGACCCGCAGCTCGATGTCGTCGGTGCCACGGCCGATCATGCCCATCGCCTGGGCACCCGCAAAGGATAAATCCAGAATTCTCCCCCGAGCGAACGGGCCTCGATCGTTGATACGCACCGTCACCTGGCGGCCGGTGGTCAAGGATCGCACTTCAGCCACCGACCCGAGCGGCAATGTGCGATGCGCCGCAGTCAGCTGATGCATATCGTACACCTCACCGTTCGCCGTGCGATTGCCGTGGAAGCCTGGCCCATACCAGGAGGCGCTCCCCCGTTCGACAAATCCCAGGGGGTAACCCGGCGGATGCGGCGGGCGCACCGGACTCCAGCCGGAGCAGCCACTGAACCATGCGGTAAAAACAAGAAGGAGAAGAAGACGGCTGGTGTCTGTCCTCTTCTCCTCCATGGGGGGAAAACTTAAAACTCGTCGAGTGATTGAGTGCGCAGGACCCCGAGGGCCTTGGTGGTGTTCGACACGGTCAGCACCACAATGGCACGTTTGCCTTCCCGTGACGGGGTGCAATAACCGCACTTCACATTGATGCGGGCTCGGGTGAGCGAATCAGCCACCTGTTTCAGCGCGCCCGGCTTGTTCTCCAGGCTCAAAATCAACGCCGTCTCTTCGCGGAACTTGATCTTTGATTTCCTCAATGCGATACGAGCGGCATCCACATCCGCCACGATCAAGCGCAGCTTGCCCGGACCGGTGACCTCTGGCGCCGAGAATGCCTTGATGTTGACCCCGGCGGCCCCCAGCACTGTCGCGACCTCGGCCAGCACCCCCGGCTTGCTCTGTCCACTCACTACAAATTGCGTCGTTGTCGGCATCGGCTCCTCTCCCTCTGCTGAGTCAATCAATCAGCCTGTGTGAAGTACACGTATTTCCGTAGAGCCATTCTGTAATTGCCCTCGATGGCACTGACGATGCGGAGCCATCTAGCTGGCATCGGAGCCCATCGATTCTGTGCGGGCAATCCTCCCATACTTCATCGAACGGATCAACTCAAAGATCACGGCCTTGGATCCGCCTATTCCATGCCGAATGGCACTTCTGCGAGCAGCCATAAGAACCCACTGGCAAACAGTCTCGCTCGCGCACGCGGGCATGTGGGAGTGGTCAGGCACTGAGTGGCTGGGGGTGACTCCATGCTCAAATTTAGTATTGTACTTTGTTCAGCCATCCCGGCCGTATGACCCTCCGATCAACACTCTCGGCATGTGACAAGGCGCCTACAGGCTCCCGGCGGGTTGGAAATTATCATGACTAGGGCCTTGCCTAGTTAGAGATTTCCGACATGTTGCTAGACTGTGTTTGCAAACAGCTGTCGAACCGGTAGGCCAAAACAGCGCAGTCAAACCATCGCACGTGTGGGTGAGAATAAGGAGGTCGAGTTATGCAGACACAAGATTCTTCCAATTGGTCGGCGTTTTTGGCGGGCGCATTCATCGGTGCCGGCGTAGCTTTGCTATTGGCGCCTCAATCGGGATCAGAGCTTCGCTCTTCTCTGCGCGATTACGCATCGAGGGCGAAGGATGAACTCGACGAAGCCACTGAGCAAGGACGTGCGGCCTGGGATACCGCTGTCGAGCGGGGTCAGGAATATGTCGAAGGTGGAAAACAAGCATTGCGCAATGCGGGGCGAGCCGCTCGCGAGTTCGTCGATGAGACGAAGCAGACGGCAGAAAAGGCATCCACTGAAGCGGTTTCCCGACGGGGCTAGTCCCGAGAATTTAATTACGACACACCCTTATACAGGAGAACAACTATGATCAGCCGATTCGCTTGCATCGCTCTTGCCGTCACATGTCTCTCGATCGCGGGTTGCCAGTCCACGACCGGAAAGACCGCCGGACAGACCATGGACGATGCGACCATCACCGCCTCAGTGCAGTCCAAATTATCTTCCGATCGCTTGTCCAATTTTTCCCGCATCGACGTCGACACGGAACGCGGTGTCGTGACTCTGAACGGAGTCGTGAAATCTGCCGATCAAAAGATTCGAGTCGCGGAAATGGCACGCGAGGTCAAGGGCGTGAGAACTGTGAACAACAACCTGCAAATCCAGCAGCCGTAAGGCTCTGATTTGTACAGCGAGGGTCTCGCTCCGGACTGCGGTCCTGCACGGAGCGCGTGCAAGGTGGCGGTAGCGCGTCATGAGCGAGACCCCGCATGTGAGATGTCTGGGAGGCTCATGATGCAACACCGTTCGAGATCCATCATACTGGCGCTACTGCCCATCGTTCTGATAACTGGCGCGTGCAGCCATACCATTCCCCAGGCTGCATCCAAACCGGTTCCGCCTCCCATTGCCAGCGCCGTGCCTTCCTTCGCAGCCATGAACAAGGAACCGCCCAAGGCGCCGCTCTCCCAGGTGCCGCTACAGATCAAGACCGACCTTACGCCGGTTCAATCTGCGGTTCGGGACGCGATTCCCGAACGGTTCACGGAAGCGGGACATGCACTGGAGAAAGATTTCCGGTGGACATTTGTTCGCAATGGCCAACCCCAAGTCCGCATACAGGATGGCCTTGTCGCGGTTCATGCCGAGTATAAAGGGGATATCGAAACGCGCGGCGGGGCAAGGACCTGTCGACTCGATCCCGTCTATTCCACTTTGGATGCGACAGGGAAATTGGTGTTGCTGCAGGACCGCGAATCCGTCGCATTTGGTTTTGAGCCTGCACAAGTCACAGTCGGCCTGAAGCCGGAAAGCGACGCGCGGTGCAACATGTTCAACATCCCCGTGAAAGATCAGTTACCAGAATTGTTCTCCCTATCCGAAGTGAAGACCGCCTTGGCGGAGTCTGTTCAACCGGACACATTCAACATTCCATTTCAACGTTTATGGGATGACCTAGGAGGTCCCCTATCGGTCCCCATTTCGGCCCTCAACACCCGTGCATGTTTGTACGGAAATCCGCGAGAGGTGATGCTGGGCCAGCAGCAAGGGACGACCCAGGAGACGATCATCTCGGGATTTGCTCGACAGATGCCGATGATCAACCTCGAGCCATCCTGCACAGAAGCGCCACCGACGACGGCGCTCGTGAATGCAGGAACTCCCGCGCGCGACTCCAAGCCGTTCATGATCTTAGCAAAAATTCCCCTGTCCTATGCCACACTCAGCCACCAACTCCAAAGCAAACTGTTTCATCAAACGCTGGTTCTGGATAGCGCGGGATCAGAAAGCGCCATCATTGAACGCGTCACGGCTGCAGATGCGAACGGTCGTATCTTACTGGCGGTCGAGACCGGCAGTGATCTGAAGGGAACCATCTATTACTGGGGGACTCCCCGGCTGGATGATAATGGAAAAACCTTATCAGTTCCGGACCTGCAGATGGCCAATGAATCAAGGACAGCGCTCGACTCTATACGCGTGGGCTATTGGCAAACGGTCGACAGAGAATTGAAAACCAAACTCCGCCAGGCTATCACCATGGACTTCTCCTCGCAAATTGATCAGATGAAGCAGGCAATTACAGGGAAACACACGGTAGGCACCGTGACGACGGACATCCTCGTCACGGGCCAACAACCCGATCAAGCGCACTCGACTCCCCAAGCCTGGATCGCTACGATTTTGCTTCAGGGAACCGCGAGTGCCCACGGCAACATTACGGTTGAGGATAATGGGGCGCGTGCGTCGTCAAGACAGGAAACTCGGTAAACCCTGGTCGGGGGCTGCGACAGGCGTGAGCCTGCGCAGCCTCACCAAGGGAAAGCTCGTACTGAACAAGTTTCTGGTTGGCGCGCTTCCCACCCGGCCCTACAGCCGCAACTGGCGCTACTATCCAGTGGATTCATGAGTACTTTGCTATTGGTCAAGGTAGTTCTGATGCTTATGGGGCGTATCTAGCTCACCTTCTTCCTTTTTCTCCCATTGAGACTATTAGGGTCTTGCCCAGTTAGCACCCCCATTTCAAGCTGCTAAATTTTCTTTATAACCAACAGGCCACCATCGACCATCGAGGGAGGCAATTCAATGATCCCCAAAAGAGACTCTGGAAAGTCCCGAGGAGTCAGCGATGTTCAAAAAATGGTCCGTGATGAACACCGGCACATTTTGGCATTGTTTCAGCTGTATCTGACCGCTGAAGCCGATGCCCGAAAGCCCATTGTCGATCAAATTCTGGAGCAGCTCGCCTCGCATTTCCAGGCGGAAGAAACACTTCTGTACGGAGAGATCCGAAGCGGAAGCGAACAGGGTCGACACCTCGTGCAGGAAGCGTTGCTCGAACATGACGAGGTCAAGGCCATGATGACCGAGTTGCAGCAAGCCGAAACCGACGATGACCAGGCATTTGACGAATTTTTTGAAGACATGATGCAGACGGTGCGCGCGCATTTCCTGGCGGAGGAACGCGACATGTTTCCACTACTCGCGACGATCCCGTCAGAACATTCGGAATAATTGGGGAGGAATTTCGGCACATGAATTCCCGCCGCTACGATTCGCCGTTCGCGGTCTCGGAACATTTTCAGATGCTCTAAATCTCTCACGATGCGTTCAACAAGTCAGTCCAAAACTTATGGAGTCGAAGGCTTTCAATGTCAGGTCATCGAAGCCTTGCAGCCCCATGGCGTCTAGGGCTTTGCCCAGTGTAGGAAAGCCGTCGATCGCGCTAGTCTCTGACTGTACGATGAAAACCAATCGAAACAACACCGCAGCACTACTCGTGCCGGAACCTTGTCTGTAACGGGAGGCATCACATGGAGCGGGAGAAACTAAGCATGGAAGAATCGGTCGGATCGACGCTGAAACAAGCCGCGAAAGACACCGTCGAGTCTGCCGAGGGCCTAAGCGAGCAAGCCGGCGACGCGCTAGGATCTGCGGCTGAAAACTTTCGCCGGCGGTTGCCGGAAAGCGGAACCGTGGGCGAGGCAGCGGCTGCAATGTCCCGCGGAGTCAAGCATACCGCCGACTATTTGCAAAAAGAAGGCATGAGCGGCATCGTCGAAGATCTCGAAGTTCTCATTCGGCGCTATCCTCTACAAACCCTATTGCTTGGATTGGGGTGCGGGTACTTACTCTCGCGCCTCCGTCCTGATTGAGTCGCGAGTACGGAAAAAAGGAACCGTTATGGATAATCCGCATCCCATTTCAATTGCTGCCTTAGCGACAGGCCTGGTGGCCGATCTGCGGCGACTTGTGTCGCAGGAGGTACGACTAGCTCAGCACGAGATGCAGCTCGAACTGCGGAAGGTCGTAATCGGGCTGATCCATGCCGCCCTCGGCAGCATGCTGATTTTGATGGCCATCGGCCTGTTGTTGGTCATGCTGGTGCATATTCTTCAGGCCTACACCGGTATGCCGTTGTGGTCGTGTTATGGACTCGTCGCAGTCATCGCCGCCTCGCTGAGCGGCATCTTTTTGTACAACCTGGCCAAGATAGGATCCAGTCTCCGGCTTTGGCCATTCCGTACCGTTCATTCCATAAAGGAAGATGCCCAATGGATCAAAGAACAACTACTATCGACCAGGACGTGAAGGACATCGTCGACACGCGAGTCGCCATTGCCGAGAAACTCGAGTTGTTGGAACAACGTATAATCGATACGGCGGAGGGAGCGACAATGAAATTTTCGCGCATGCTGGAGGAGACGACTGAGACGGTCAACCAGATGGTCGATAAAACCAAATCGGCATTAGATCCAATCCACAAAGTCGATGAGTACCCATGGCTCATGCTGGGCGGGGCCATTTGCGCTGGTTTTGCCGTCGGATTGATGGAGTCACGGTCGCGATCTCAGCGCAGTGGCGTCTATCCTTACTATCCCGCAGGGGCTCGAGCATCGCGGGTCATGCCGGAATCCGCCCGCCAAGCTGGAGCCGCCACCGATAAAGCGGATGGCGTCTATGACTACTATCCTACGGGATCACAGTCGCGGACAACACAAACAGCTCGATCTCAAACAAGCGTGTGGGACAGCATGTCGCGCGAATTCAGCCAAGAGGCTGAGCAGGCTAAAACCGTCCTGCTGCAGGTGGGTCGCTCTTTGATGGTGGAATTAGCACGCAAGATGGTGCCGGAGATCGCGCGTTCTTTTGGACTCAATGCGTCATCTCAGCCCGATAGCGAAAAGGGGTCAGCCGGCGCGCGAGCATCTTCTCCGGCGGATCACCAGAGCAATGAGCCACGGGATCGCGCAACCACAGCAGCAACATAACGAGCCAATATCCTGCTCTCGGGAGCAGTACGCGAATCATATCGAGGCTGGCACTGAGGTTCATAGATGTGCCACCAACGACGATTCCTCGATGGTCAGCCAGAGATCACGGGGTAAGCGGTCAGGCCTAATGGGAGTTTCTGCCACCCAATCACGCTTATCTCCGACGCACTCTCCTGAGAGAGGACCTTGTGCCCGCTTCCCTGACAAGTCCCTCCCCGTGCTGGAACCCCTGGAAGCTCGGTGGGCTAGGACGGAAAGACCTCGGACAGCGTCTCTGGCAAGAAGGTCAGAAGGACGAGATCCCGGGTCGTGCTGCACAGCTGGCCTATTATTTTTTGCTGGCGCTGTTCCCGGCGTTGCTATTCTTGACCACCTTCCTGGGATTGTTCCCGCTCGAGCAGGTGATACTGGAACTCATGTCGTACCTTCGCACAGTCCCGCCGTCCGACGCCCTATCCTTGCTCCAGATGTACCTGGATAATGTGGTCGAGGGCAGCCGGAGCGACATTCTCTCTCTAGGACTTCCGGGGGCACTCGGGGCCTCATCAGCGCTTCGCGTCCCGCGTAACCAGAGCCGCTGAGCCGGCTCTTAACACCAGGATACATGGCAGGGACTGGACAGTGATATGAAACCCGATTATGCCGATATGCTGACCGATGACGAAACGGCTGTGCCACGGAAGGCGACATCTGCGGTTCCTCCCACCGATCGCCACCTGTGGGAAATCACGCTCATCAGAGATGTGTTGTGGGTGGGAGCTATCGTTTTCCTTATGTGGTTCGGCTACTACTTACGCGGAGTCTTTACCCCCGTCCTCATCGCCTTGCTCTTGGCCTATCTCTTTAATCCCTTGATCAGACATGCGGAGCGGCAATGGAAGGTTCCCCGTCCCGTGACGATATCCATCGTCCTCTTTCTCTCTGCCCTCACCCTCGGAGGGCTCGTCACCTGGTTAGGGCCCTTGCTTGCCGAGCAAGTGCAATCGCTCGCGGAACGGGTGCCGGGATATTTGCAAAATATCGCGCAGCGGTATCACGTCAGTCTCGGCGATTTTTCCGAACCCCTGTCGACGATCGCCACGAGTCTCAAGGAGGATCCCCTCTCCATCCTAAGACCGATCTTTTCTAGCACCGGGCAGGCATTCGGCATGCTGGGAGCCGTCATCGGCACGACAACGGCCATTGTCCTGGCGCTCACCCTGATCCCCATCTATTTCTTCTTCTTCGCCTGGCAATTCGACAGTGCCCTCACCACCCTCAAACGGTATGTTCCGACCCAGTATCGCCCGCAGGTCCAACGGATCACGCGACGGATGGACGAAGCGTTGAGCGGTTTCTTCCGAGGTCGGCTCATGATCGCCCTGGTGTCAGCCATTCTGTACTCGCTCGGATGGGCACTCACCGGCATACGGTATTGGTTCTTGCTCGGGCTGATCACCGGCATTCTTACCATCATTCCTTACGCCTCGTTGATAGGCTGGCCGCTAGCCGTCCTGCTCAAATATCTCGATGTTTTGTCTAGCGGAACACATGGTTTCGACCTCATGGCAATCGTGGTATGGCCTTCCCTGGCCTATCTGGCGGTACAGTTCATTGAAAGCTGGCTGCTCACGCCCTGGGTACAGAGCCAGTCGATGGAGATGAATGCGGTTACCGTACTGATCGTCGTCTTCATCGGCGGCGCGCTCGGCGGCTTCTATGGTCTTTTGCTCGCCATCCCCGTCGCCGCCTGTCTAAAAATTCTCGTCCAGGAGTTGCTCATCCCCAGGCTCACGCGCAACGCCGCTCAGACGCCATCCTCTATTCGCTCGTGAAGGGAGTCTTATGTCGAAGACCGTGGCCGATATTTTGATAGAGCGCTTGATTGATTGGGGCGTGGATACGGTGTTCAGCCTGCCGGGGGACGGGATCAACGGGATCTATGAGGCACTACGCACGCGGCAAGACACCATCCAACTCATTCTGGTGCGGCATGAAGAATCCGCCGCCCTCGCTGCTTGCGGTTATGCCAAGTTTACCCGGCGTCTCGGGGTCTGCCTGGCGACATCCGGCCCCGGCGGCATTCACCTTCTAAACGGTTTATACGATGCCAAGTGCGACGGGCAACCAGTGTTGGCGATCACGGGGCACACGTTCCACGACTTAAGCGGTACGCATTACCAACAGGATGTGGATCTGAATAAGCTCTTCAGCGATGTGGCCGCCTACAGTGAGCGGGTCATGGGCCCGGCCCATGTCGGCAACGTGGTCGACATGGCGATCAAGACGGCCATTTCGAGGCGCACAGTGGCGCACATCACCATTCCCAAGGATATACAGGATTGGAGTGCGGACGATGAACGCTCCAAGGCCAACATTCCCCGGCATAGCGGCGACCTCTATAGCGATCCCCTGCCTCTGCCCTCACGCACGTTACTCGACAAGGCCGCGACCCTCATCAATGCCGGATCAAAAATTGCGATCCTCGCCGGACGCGGGTGCCTGGGTGCGAAAAAGGATATCCTGCAACTGGCCGAACTGCTCGGCGCCCCGATCGTCAAGCCGCTGCTCGGGAAGGGCTTGGTGCCGGATGATCATCCCCTCACCACCGGAGGGATCGGCCTGCTCGGCACCGCTCCTTCACAGGAAGTGCTGGAAGAATGCGATACCCTCATCATCGCCGGCAGCAGCTTCCCCTATTTGGAATTCTATCCAAAACCGGGGCAGGCCCGCGCCGTACAGATCGATCTCGATGCGGGTCGGATCGGCCTACGGTATCCGGTTGAAGTCGGACTGGTGGGACATTGTTGGGATGTGCTTCGCGCCCTGCTGCCTCTCTTGGAAAAGAAATCCGATCGCAGCTTTCTCGAAGCTGCGCAACACAAGATGCGACAGTGGAATGAGTTGATGGAAGAGCGCGGCACGCGTATGGACGCTCCACTGAAACCCCAAGTGGTGGTGCGCGCCCTGAATGAATTTCTCGCGGACGATGCCATTGTGTGTTGTGATACCGGCACGGTCACGACGTGGGCCGCTCGTCATATCCGCATGAAGGGCGACATGGAATTTTCTGTCTCCGGCACCTTGGCGTCGATGGGGAACGGCCTCCCCTACAGTCTCGCAGCCGGCGTGGCCTATCCAGGCCGACAAATCGTATGTATTGCAGGGGACGGCGGATTCACCATGTTGATGGGAGAATTGGCTACTCTGGTGAAATACGCAATTCCTGTGAAAATCATCGTCCTGAAAAACAACCTCCTCGGTATGATCAAGTGGGAACAGTTGGCGTTTGAAGGAAACCCTCAATACGGAGTAGAACTGCAACCGATCGATTTCGCCCTTTTTGCTCAATCCTGCGGTGCGGCCGGACTCACGGTCGAAGATCCCCGTCAGGTCAGAAACGTCTTGCAGCAGGCCTTCGCCATTCCCGGTCCGGTCGTCGTCCAAGCGGTCATCGATCCATTCGAACCTCCGTTACCAGGCAAGATTACGACCGCGCAGGCCTGGCAATTCGTGAAAGCGGTTGCTCGAGGAACCGAAGATCGATGGGCACTGATGAAAACCGTGGTTGAAAATAAAATTCGGGAAGTGGTGTGAAAGTAGGGTTGGAGCAGTTCACAGAAGGATGCTATGGATGCGATTGGACGCACCGGCTGGGCGCTTGCCGAAGGCTATATCCACCAAGCAGCCAGGGGCCGTCCCCGGCAAATGATCAGTCATGAGACCCTCTGCCTACTCAATATCTCAGACCTGGATGCCGACGTTCGGATCACGGTCTACTTCTCGGATCGCGAGCCGGTGGGGGCCCCTACGGGCTTTCAGTCCCAGTACGGCGTACGAAACACCTCCGTTTCAATCAACTCTCGGATCCTGCACCAATTCCGCCAGATACGGATTATGCCAGCGTGGTCGAATCGACCGTTCCGATTGTCGTCCAGCAGACCCGTCTCGATTATAGACAAGCGAAAATGCCCTCTTCAGTACCGTGGCCTTCCCGGCCTCAATAACGGGCTCCGAAAGACGATGGGCCTCGGTGCGGCGGGACGGCTCACTCCCAGCCACCTCCAGATTCTCGACCACAGTCCAGACTGCGGCCTGACCGCCGACTGTCGTCCACATGACCACATGGCTCCGGATCGTATAAGTGGATCCAGATACTGCGCCATAACGCCTCCTTCTCGCAGACAGCGGCGTGGCCGGATTACAGGTCTCAGGCGGCGCGTACAACTTCCTGAGCCGTCACGAGATGCGCGTAGCGATTCCGCAAGATCACTTCGTCGACGATATCACCGCATTGCACGCAACGCATGGCCAAAAACCAGTACCCTCCGAGGCTTTCACCGATATCCATGCAACGCTCTTCGACCAACAGACCTCCGCATCGCGTGCAGCATAGAGAGTCACAATGAACGGACCCGGAGACCTCTTTATGTTTCTTGACCAGTGGGATGGACATCGTGGCATTCATACGGCTCTCCTTTCAGAATGTTTCAGTGAAACGACCGCTTGTCATGATCACTGATATCAGGACCGCTTGAATGGCTCTACTAGCACTCCCCCCAGGTCCACCATGAAACCACCCTGGCGGCCGTGCCTCATGAGGACGCCAGGGCCGCCAACATTTTACGGGTGATGCGTTGTTGCGTCGAAAAATAATCCTTCCAAGGATCCTGGCGTAGCTGACTGAGCCGATCCGGCAGGTTGGCAATGGTGAAATGGTCGGATCGCATGTCGACCGACAATTCATCCCACGCCAACGGAACCGACAGTGGGGCGCCTGGCCTAGCCCGCGTGGAGTAGGCAGCAACGGCCGTCGCACCCTTGGCGTTGCGCAAATAATCGATATAGATCTTCCCCTTTCGTTTCTGCTTGGACATATGCGCCAGGAAACGGTCAGGAATCATATGCGCGAGATGGTCTGCAATGGCTTTCGAGAACGCCTTGACCTCATCCCAGGTGTGAACGCGTCGCAGCGGCACCACGATATGCAGGCCCTTTCCGCCGGTCGTCTTGACGAATGACATCAATTCCAGTTCGCTCAGCAATGTGCGTAATAGTTGCGCTCCTTCGATGACTGCCGACCATTCGACTGCCGGATCCGGATCGAGGTCGAGGATCATGCGGTCCGGGCGCTCGAGCTTATCCCGCTTCGACCCCCAGGTGTGCAACTCTAAGACACCCATTTGAACCAGTCCCACCAGCGCCGCGAGCGAGTCGGCGACCATATAACAAGCCGTTCCCTGGTCGTCTGGAATCTCGACTCGTCCCACTGCCTCTGGGATCCGATCATTCGCATGCTTCTGATAAAAACATTCTTTGTTGTATCCATCGGGACAGCGAACGAGCGTTAAAGGTCGGTCTTCGACATGCGGCAGCATCCATTCGCTGACCGATTCGTAATATTGCGCCAGCGTGAACTTGGTGACGCGCTGTTCGGGGAACAACACTCGATCCGGATGACTCAGTGTGACTCCGCCCACGGTCGTTGGTCCATTTGGAGAATGGGTGTTCGACAGTCGCTTGGGTTTAGATCCTTTCTTTTGCCTCTGAGATCGAGAGCCAGAACCTGTGCCTGTGGTTTTGGGTGAGACGCCGGTGGCAGGTCGCTCATGAACGACAGTCCGAGCAGCCTTATCTTCGCGGAGACCTTGAAAGGAGGCCTGTCTCAACTGACCTTCGTTCGTCCATTCGGCAAAGGCCACTTCGGCCACCAGTGTGGGGTTCACCCAATGGACTCCTCGACGTTCCCCGCCGCCGGGTGGATCGACGAAGGGAGGCGTCGTTTGCTCAAGTTTCTTGAGGCGGGCGTGAAGTTCTTTGAGGGAGCGGTCTGAAAATCCCGTTCCCGTGCGTCCGGCAAATTGTAGCCGGCCTTGTGCATCATAGACGCCAAGGAGCAACGCTCCAAAGGCAGTTCGTGAGCCGGAAGGATCAGTAAATCCGCCGATCACGAATTCCTGGCGGCGGCCACACTTCACCTTGACCCAATTGCGATTTCGCCCTGCGACATAGGAGGCATCGGCACGTTTGGCGACCAGACCCTCCATTCCACTGCGGCAGGCCTCGGCAAAGGCGACCTCACCCTGTCCGCTAATATGGTCACTGTATTGAACAAGGGCCGACGGCGAGTTGTCTTTGAACAGGGCCGACAGGAGACGCTTGCGTTCAATCAGCGGGGCAGGCCGTAAATCGTAACCATCATGATAGAGGAGGTCAAACACGAAATAGACCAGATTGCTGTCTGAATGGGTATCGAACGCATTCTGTAATGTTTGGAAGCTGACGCGCCCGTCCGGCAAGAGCGCGACGACCTCACCGTCAAGCCAGGCTGTTTTGACCGGGAGGTCTCCCGCCGCAGCGGCGATATGGGGCAACTTGGCGCTCCAGTCATGGCCGTTCCTGGTCCATAACGTGGCTGTGCCGTTCTGCAGTCGGCACAAAATGCGGTAACCATCATATTTGAGTTCATGGACCCATTCCTTTCCCTCTGGGGAGGCCGTCACCAACGTTGCCAGTTGAGGGACAACCCATTTTTCTTGGGCGGCCTTGCGAGCACCAGGAGCAGGAATGCCTTTTATAGGACGCCGCCTCGGGACAGGCTGACTCGTTGTGCTTGATTGTTTATTGGACTGCCATATTGCATGTTCCCCGCTGGCAATTTGCTCGATGCTCTTGCCGCTCGCCACGCTCGTGGTGAGCATCTGCGTGACATCGATTTTTTTCCCACTACGCGCCTCATCATCCTTTTCCTTGATCAGCAGCCAATTCTCCTTGCCCGCTTCCTGTCGGCCACCCATACGAACCAGGTTCCAAATGCCATGCAATTTTTCCCCGTGGAGTGTGAACTTGAGCCGCCCACGGCGGTAACTGGAGCCAGGGTCGCCGATCGGCTCCCAATAGCCTCGATCCCAGAGCAATACTGTGCCGCCACCATACTGCTTGGCGGGAATGATGCCCTCGAACCCGGCATAGTCCAGCGGATGGTCCTCAACATGCACAGCCAGCCGCTTTTGTCCGGGGTCTAAGCTGGGCCCCTTGGGGACCGCCCAACTTTTCAGCGTGCCGTCCAACTCGAGGCGAAAGTCGTAATGGAGCCGGCTCGCGGCGTGTTTTTGGATGACGAACTGCAGACGGCCGGTAGTCGGAATCGTTTTCCCACGCGGTTCAGGCGTCTTCGTGAAGTTGCGCTTCTTCCAATATTGCCGAAGACCCATATGCCTCCTCCGCCCTGAAGGACCAGCCTCTCAGATCATTTTTTAAACTGTGGCGGTGCGGATGCAGGCGGTGGCCCAGCGGGAGCGGACGAGCCTCCGCCAAATCCAAAGAAGGGTCCGTAATAGGGATATCCATACCCATAGTACCCTGGGTACCCACCATACCAACCGCCCATTCCTCCGTAAGGTCCCCAATAGGAATAGGGGTACGCGTACATGGATCGACCATAGGGATAGGCGTAGGGGGCGGAACGCATTTGCGGATTGACTTCATCCCAGTCCACCACATGTTTAATTTCCAGGACAGGATACGTGTATTCCCCTTCATCCATTCCTCGAGTCACGGCAGGACCCACCTCACCAACAACCGTCACTGGTGTTCCGGCATCGACGACGGCAGGATCGAGAAACTCCCCGCTCTTGACGGCCAGGAATCGGCCTTGAGATCTTGCGCGATCCTTGGTCGGGACGGCCCCGGACCCGGTGGGAATTTGCAGCACTTCGATCTCAGTGCGATCCTTCACGCGCCGACTCTTGAGCACGATGCCGCTCACCATGATCGTTTTGCCTTGATAGGCGGCCGGATTTGCTTTCAAGTCCACGAAAGAGACTGAGTGATCGATTTGCTGTTGCACCTGATCGGGCAGGATTTGATCGAGCAGATCGCGACCGGACTGATGCGCGCTTTGTGCGCAAGCGGTCGAGAGAGACAGAAGCAAACAGAGGCCCCCTACCACCAGATGCTGCGACTGCCCCCGTTTCCTAGAAATGATAGGACAAGCCCGTGACCATAATATGTGCGTCATAATTTCCACTAAACCCGCTCGATGGCCCGAAGGCATTGTTGAACTCAAGGGTAGCCTGACTATATTTGTACTCGGTGTAAACAGCCACGTAAGGCGTGATGAAGGCTCTGATGCCCACCAGCAGATTCAAGGCGGATGAGACATCGGTATTGCCGCGGGTCGTCGCGGAATCTCCGATGCGCGCGATGGCGGCGCCCGCGCCGATGCCCGCATAGGGCTGAAAGGTGACGCCGGGATAACGCGCCAGTAAATTCACTCCGACATTGGTGACCCGCATGTGAATGCCGGGAACATCATCGAGATTCTTGATGTGCGGCGTGCTGTGGAACACATCGAGCTCCACGCCGAACCAGCCGTTACCGGGAAACATGCCGACTTTGCCTCCGTATACGAATGAATTCTGCAAATCGAAGTCCGGCGCGCGAAATCCGCTCAGGCTGCTGGTTCCCCGAATGTTGCTGAGTTGATCGGCAAAATTGGCTCCGAACTGGCCGGCCACGTACCACTCAGCCGAGGCCGTGCGGGCCGGGAGCGTCCCCACCAAAACGCACAACAAAATTACAACTGAATACCACATAAGCCTCATGACCCCACTTCTCCTTCGAATGCATGCCGCGGTTACCACCGGCGAGTGAGCCTCTTACGCAGCACAGGTACTGTACAGGATGCGGATATGAGGTGGAGCTAGTGGGTACCCTAGCCGAGAGGCCCATACGCTTTGGCCCACGCGATAGCAGGAGGATTTCCTAGTGTGAGGTTGGCATGGTTCAGGATAGAAAAGACCTACGAGTATCTTGCACGCTAGGTATTTATTGCAATTGTCGATAGCGCCGGCACATGAGTCGTTCTCAGTGGAAGAGCTTCGGTATCCTCTTATTGGCCGGCATAGCCGCAGTGGTCGTAGGACTCCTCTATTCGTTGGGTAGCGCCGACTCGGCCGCTCAAGATCGCCAACCCATCCCATTCAGTCATAAATTTCACGCGGGCCACCTGAAGCTGGATTGCGTATTTTGCCACCGCTCCGCCCATCAATCACCGACGGCCGGCGTCCCGAGTCTGAAGCTCTGCATGGGATGTCACCAGAATATTGACGCCAAGAACGCCGGCATCCAAACATTGCTCGATCATTGGAGTGAACAACGCCCTGTCTCATGGGTGCGTCTGCAGCGCCTCCCGGACTTTGTGTACTTCACGCATGAGCGTCACCTCGCAAAACAGGTGCAGTGCGTGGACTGCCACGGACACGTCGAGGCCACACCCCACACGCCGCGCGCTGCGACGTACGAGATGGGCTGGTGCTTGGCTTGTCATCAGCAACGAGGCGCGTCTCGCGATTGCATCACGTGCCACAAATAAGGCTGCTCATACGAAAAACGAGCGGATCGTGACGCAGCCCGGACCTTCTGCTCGTAGCGTGGCGAGTCGATGAAACTGAAACGGCGAACCTTCATCAAAGCGTTGGGACTCGCGGCAGCTGGTTCATTCCTGCCCGGCTGCGAGCGCGACATACATCACCTCGTGCCGTATGTCTTACCGGACGATGAAATCGTGCCGGGTGTCGCCGACTGGTATGCCTCGACCTGTCGTGAATGTCAGGCCGGATGTGGGATTGTCGTTCGCGTGATGGAGGGACGGGCGAAGAAAATCGAGGGCAATCCAGAGCATCCTCTCAATCAAGGCAAGCTTTGCGCCAAGGGGCAGGCAGCCTTGCAAGGCCTCTACAATCCGGATCGCATCCGGGAGCCATTGCGACGGCCGGAACGAGAGGGTCGCCGTCCCTTCGAGCCGCTGGCATGGGAAGAGGCTCTGACCCAACTGACGGAACGGCTCCGCAGGGTCCAGGGCCCTGTCGTCATGATTAGCCGCCCCCTGTCCGGAACCTTGGCCGAGTTGGTCTCGACCTTCATGCGCGCGATCGACGGCACGTTGTATTTCTACGAGCCCGGCGCAGACCTCCCGCTTCGCGCAGCCTCTCGAGCAGCCTTCGGCCTGGACGCCTGGCCGCACATCGACCTGGCCGGAAGCGATTATGTGCTTTCCTTCGGCGCTCCTTTTCTCGAAGGGTGGCTGTCTCCCGTCTCCCTCGGCATCGCCTACGGACACATGCGCCAGGGTCGATCCATGACCCGAGGACGGTTCGTCCAGGTTGAACCGCGGCTCTCACTGACCGGCGCCAGCGCGGATCGGTGGATACCGGTTCGCCCGGGCGCCGCCGGCCTCCTCGCTATGGGCATCGGACAGGTCCTTCTGGCGGAGAGAACATCGTCCTTGCCTGAAAGCCAGCGCAGGACGTACGAGCGGATTTACGGAGACATCCCGCTTGATCGAATTGCCGCCGAAACCGACATCCCACGCGAGGAGATTGTTCGCACGGCGCGGGAATTTGGCTCAGCCGGCGCTCCCCTCGCGATCGGCGGCGGCGCCGCCTGCGCCCATACCAACGCGACCGAATCCCTGGCGGCGATCCAGGGGCTCAACGTCATCATGGGCAGAATCGGCAAGCCCGGAGGCCTTCGCTTTTATGAACCGGCCCTGTTTCCCGGAATGGAGAGCGTCCCTTGGCTCACGGAGCGTTCCCTGGGAGAGCTGGCACAGCAGACCCTGTCCGTCGTGCTCCTGTACGACAGTAACCCCTTGCATGCGGCACCGCCCTCGGTCCCGCTACGGCGGCTCTTCGAACAGACGGATTTCGTCGCCAGCTTCAGTCCCTTCATGGACGACTCTACCTCGGCGGCCGACCTGATTCTTCCCGACCATTCCCCGCTCGAGTCCTGGGGCGACCATGTTCAACCGACCTCCTTTCCGACAGCCGTCGTGAGCCTGAGCCAGCCGGTGGTCACCCCGCTCTATGATACGCGGGCAGTGGGAGATACGTTTCTGTCGCTGGCCCATCGACTCGGCCTGAGCGGGTTCCCCGAAGATACTTTCCACGCGTTCCTCCAAAATCGCTGGCGGCGTGTGTTGAATGAGCAAGCCGGGGCGCACAGCGAAGAGGCGTTCGCGGCGTCCTGGGCTCATCACGTTCAGCAGGGCGGCTGGTGGGGTCGGCCGGGACGCGAATCGGCCGTGACGGCTACCCATCACCCACCTAGCCATGTGCCCGCGACCTTCGACGGCGACGACCAGGATTGGCCGCTGTATTTTCATCCCTACCCTTCCCCGGCGCTCGGACAGGGTCGAGGCGCCAATCTGCCCTGGCTTCAGGAACTACCCGATGCCTTGACGTCCGCCATGTGGGGAACCTGGGCGGAAATCAATCCACGTACCGCGCAGGCGCATGGAATCAAACAAGGAGACATTGTGCGCATTGTTTCGCGCCACGGCAGCATCGAAGTTCCGGCCCTATATTATCCGGCGATCAGGCCGGACGTCATTGCCGTGCCGATGGGGCAAGGTCACCAGGAATACGGCCGCTATGCGAGCCGGCGTGGCGTCAATGCGCGGTCCATCCTCGCTCCGCTGTTCGATCACCGCACCGGGACTCTCGCGAGCGCCGCCACGAGGGTACGGATCGAGGCAACCGGCAGGCCGGGACGACCGGTCCTGCTTGAACCGTCCGCCCTAGACCCTGGTCACGAATTACTAACCATCGGAAAGGCTCGCACGAGCCCGTGAGGAAGAGGGAGCGAGTGATGAAGTCGAAAGAAATGGCAGTCGGCTATGAGTGCCTACGGATGGGAGGGAGCAGATGAGCGACCACAAGGAAGAAACTCAGGAAGGCCGTCCCTACAAATGGGAGATGGTCGTCGATCTCGATCGATGCACCGGTTGCGAAGCCTGCGTGGTAGCCTGCCATGCGGAAAACAATATTCGGATTTCCGGCGAGCAAGAAGCCGCGGACGGCCGGGCCATCAATTGGATCCGCATCGAGCGCTATTGGGAAGGCGAGTATCCCAATGTCAAGGCGAGGTTCATGCCGGTGCTCTGCCAGCATTGCGGGAACGCCCCCTGCGAGCCGGTCTGTCCGGTCTATGCCTCCTACCACACGCCGGATGGCTTGAACGCGCAGGTGTACAACCGCTGCATCGGAGTGCGGTACTGCGGCAATAACTGTCCCTACACGGTCAGGCAATTCAACTGGTTTGACCCGCATTGGGACGCGCCGCTGGCGGAGCAACTGAACCCGGATGTAACCGTCCGTCAAAACGGCATCATGGAAAAGTGCACCTTCTGCGTGCAGCGCATCAGGCAGGGAAAGGAGCAAGCGGAGAAGGAGGGGCGACGCGTACGCGACGGTGAAGTCGTACCGGCCTGCGTGCAATCCTGCCCGACTTCCGCGCTCGTGTTCGGCGATCGTCACGACCCGGCCAGCCGAGTCTCGCAATTAGCTGGCAGTGACCGGGGATTTCACCTCCTGGAGGACTTAGGCACCCATCCGGCCATTACCTATTTGAAGCGGTTACCATGACGACACCGGCATCCGCAGAGGAGCACCAGATTCCGAAGATCAATCGGGATCTCCTGGCACCGCTCCTGACGACTCATTGGAGTTACTTTCTCCTGGTTGGAGCGTTGGCCTGTCTCGTGGCCGCCGGCGCCGGGGCCTGGTCCTATCAGTTCCGCACCGGCATCGGGCAGACCAATCTGCATCCGCCGGTGTTCTGGGGCGTGTACATCGCGTCGTTTATCTTCTGGGTCGGCGCCAGCCATTCCGGCACGTTCATTTCAGGGGTGCTTCGTCTCACCAAGGCCGAGTGGCGACGGCCGGTTACCAGGATTGCCGAACTGATGACGTTTATTTCCTTGATGATCGCGACACTGTTCGTCTTTTATCACCTGGGGCGGGTCTGGCGATGGTACTACCTGATTCCCTATCCCAACCAGCGTGAGATCTGGCCGAATTTTCGTTCCCCCCTCATGTGGGATGCGATGGCGGTGTTCACTTATGCGACCGCCAGCACCATCTATCTGTACCTCCCGCTCATACCTGACTTCGCCTTGATGCGCGACCGGATCGAGGGCTGGAGAAAGCCGCTGTATCGCGCGCTTTCCCTGGGATGGCAAGGCACGCAGCAGCAATGGCAGGTCCTGGAGACCGCCATGCGGATCATCACCCCCTTGATCGTCATGGTGATGGTGTCGGTCCATTCGATCGTGGGATGGGACTTCGGCGTCTCGCTGGTTCCGGCATGGCATTCCACTATTTTCGCGCCCTATTTCGTGGTGGGAGCGGTGCACTCCGGAGTCGGACTGGTGGTCATCGGGATGTACGTACTTCGAAAAATCTATCACTTGGAAGACTATATCGGACGGGAGCACTTCGACAAAATGGGGAAGCTCTTGCTCCTCACGACCCTCGGCCTGGCCTATCTGTATTTTGCCGAACTGCTCACCATTTGGTACGGAAATATCCCCGACCATAGGTGGGTGGTCGACGCCCTCCTGACTGGGGCGTTCGCCGGGCCGTTCTGGTTCATGGTGGGCTGCATCTATGTCATTCCCCTGATCACGCTCACCCTCCCGGCCTTTCGCCATTGGCCCTTGGGCGTCATGTTCATCGGGCTGCTGATCAACATCGGAATGTACATCGAACGCGTGTTGCTCATCGTCCCGCCGCTGGCCTATCCCCGATTGCCCTTCAATTGGGACAGCTATGCCCCGTCCTGGGTCGAGATGACCATCGTCGTGGGGTCGCTGGCTCTCGCGGTGCTGCTCTATGTCCTGGCCGTCAAATTCGTGCCCATCATTTCCATATGGGAGGAGAAGGAGGGATTGGTCCATGGCGGACGTCAGCAATGAGATCGTGGCACTCTTCGCCCTCTCGACTCCTCTGAAGCCGGTCGTCGAACAGCTTCAGCGAGTCGGAGTGCCCCTGGAGAGCATCGAGGTCATCTCACCGTTACCGTTACACGGAATCGAGGTCAGCCAGCCTCCCCGCATGCCGCTCTATGGGCTCACAATACTCGGCGGGCTCGCCGGGATCGGGCTCGGCATATTTTTCACGGTGGGCACGGCCCTCTTTTATCCGCTCATGACCGGGGGAAAACCGATCGTCGCGCCGCCCGTCGTGGGCATCATCGCGTTTGAGAACATGATGCTGTTGGCCATCTTCACGACATTTGTCGTCATGCTCCTTCGACTCAGAGTGAGAGGCAGGCCGGCGCCTCGCGATCCGCGGATCGACGACGGAGCAGTGGCCCTGTTCATCGACATGGACGCCATGGCCACACAGCCGGCGGTCGTTCAGACCCTGCTCAATGAAGCCGGTGCGTTGAAAATCACGTCGCTCGTGAAAGAACCAGCCCGGCCGCCGGGACCTGTCGCGGTAAAGCAGCGTGCGACCGATGGGGTCTGGTTGTGGCTTGGCTGCGCTCTTGCCGCCCTCTGTTCCCTCAACGCCTGTTCTCAAGATATGGAAACTCAAGCATCGTATCAATCCCAAGAAGCGCCCCGCAGGCATTCGCCACCCGGGAGCATCCCCCTGCAGAGCCGAGCCGCCCAACCCGGCTCTCCAGTCATACCGGCCGACCAACGGGTTGCGGGGCAACGGGTATTTCAGATCAACTGCGTGCCTTGTCATGGTCCAAGCGGCGGGGGGGATGGCCGGGTGGCAGGATATTTACGGGAAATGCCCAAGAATTTACAGGCATCCCATGTCCAACGACGGTCGGCGGACGACCTCTATGCGGTGGTGACGGAAGGAAAAGATTCGATGCCTTCCTTCAGAGGGGAGCTCTCGGCCGCGGAACGATGGGCGGTCGTCGCCTACGTCAAAACGCTGCAGGGGCCGGACAACCCTGTAGGTCGACCATAGCGCCGTAACGCCGAAACACTAACGGGGTGATCGTGCCTGCATTCGGACAAGATCTTGAAGCAATCAGCTTCCCGCTGATCGGAAACAGCCTGGTCATCGGACTATTCAGCCTGCTGCACATTGCGATTGCCGGGCTGACAGTGGGCTTCATGATGCTTGCGCCCCTGTTGGAAACGGCAGACCGGATCAATCCTTCTTATGCGGACTTTTCCCGCAGCATGACGCGATTCACGATCGTGTCCTTCAGCATCAGCACCGTGCTGGCGGTCTTTATGGTCGAATTGTCCATCGGGCTCTTTCCCCTGACCACCATGTGGGTATGGAACCAGTTTCGATGGCCCATCCTGACGGCCATCGGCTCATTCATCCTGATGCTCGCCATGCTGTACCCCTACTATCACTATTGGGATTATTTCAGGCGAGAGAACCGAGAACTTCACATCCTCATGGGGTTTTTTGCCGCCTTCTTCCTGTTGATCTGGGTCGTCATCCTCGACGGCATGGGATCCGCCATGCTGACCCCGAGAACGACCGGAGGTCCCTGGGAACGGCTCCTCAATCCAACATGGATACCCTTGGTCCTCCATCGATTCATCGGCAACCTCGTGCTGGCCGGCTTTGTGATCGCCGGCTATGCGGGATGGCGGCTCAGCAAACAGGCGGGGCGGCCGGATGAAGCGTACTATGCCCATTTCCTGCAAACGGGGCTCTTGATCGGCCTGCTGTCGTTGATACTCCAACCGGCGACGGGCCTGCTCTATGCGTGGCGGATCGAAGGCACCGTGCCGCTCGCGTATGCTCAACTGACGCAGGGAGCCTATCGTGGGTATCTGTATGCGCAATTTGTCCTGATCGGGGCGCTCTTTCTGGGTGGCTTGGTCATGCTACGGTTCACACTGCCCACGCGCCCTCCGTTGACCGGCGGAGTCATGGCCGTTGCGGCTGGCATCGCGTTGTTGATCGTCGTCACGGCCACCTCGCCGGGCCTGCGCCGACCTCTGACGTTTGTGTTGGCCGGATTGGTCATCTGGTGTGTCTATCGATCACGCGCCAGCTTCATGAACGGCTCCCCCGCCCAGCTCAATCGGCCGATCGTTCGGCACACTGCCATCATGATGGGTATCGTATCCCTGCTGATCTATCTGACGATGGGTACCATCCGGGAAACTGCCCGACGGCCTGATACCGTGCGCGGCATCATCTCCCTTCAGGACGAACTGCAGCAACCGGCGGCCGACCGGCAAGCACAGTAACCGGGCTGTCGCGTCATGGCGCGGCATTCGAATGGAACGACGATGACTCTGGAAGCCCTCGACATTCCGATGCACTACGGCAAGGTCGCCATCGGCGTGGTGGCATTGACCCATGCGCTCTTTGCGACGTTCATTGTCGGATCGTCTCTCATCGGGGTGGCGACGGAAACGGTCGGATGGCTGACGCGCAAAACACGTTATGACCGGCTGGCTCGCACGATCGCCTTCACCTTAATCCTCACCACGGCGGCCGTGTCGTTTTTCGGAGTGACGCTCATCTTTGCGCTCAATATCTTTTGGCCGCGCTTTTGGTCCACGCTGTTCCGCATCATGTTCTGGCCTCTCTTGCTCGAAGCCGCGATGTTCTTGGGAGAAGCCATTTTCGCCTATGCCTGGTTTTATTCCTGGGACTGGGCGGCAACCGGGCCTGGGCGTAAACGGCTGCACCTCCTCTTTGGATGGCTCGCGGCGGGATGCGCGCTGACGGCGATGTTGGTCATCGACATGGTCGCATCCTATATGTTGACGCCCCGTCCCCTGGAGCCGTTGTGGGATCGGCTGTTCAATCCCACGATGATCCACTTGCACCTGCATCGGTGGTTCGGGAATTTAACGTGGACGGGATTCGGTCTCTCAGCTCTTTGCGCCGTGGGGTTCCTGCGCGCCACGACACCAGAGGACCGGCGACATTATGATTGGGCAGGGGGCTATTGCTTCACCATCGGCTTTGGCGCGCTGCTGCTCATGCCCGTAATCGGTTATGAATATCTCCTGCGGATCCGTTATGAACAGCCGCAGGCCTTCCACACCCTCATGCTCGGAGGTCGCTCATGGCTCTTCGATCTCGTAGCGCTTTTCTACAGCCTGCTGATCGTCCTCGGCACCGTCTACATTTTGCGCGAGATGAAACGTCCCTCGCGGAACGGCTCATCCCGGATCGTGCTGCCGGCCTCCTTGGCAGTCGTGATCTTGGCCGGCATCGTGTTTTCAATCCCCTACCACCTTCAACATATTCCCGGCTTGCATGCCCTGACGGACCGCGCCATTCTTCCCTTCGGCAAGATGCAGCCCAACAAATATTTCGCGATGGCATTCCTCGTCATGTTCGGACTCATGAACTGGCTCTACTTCTTCCGGTCGTTTCACGACCGGCCGCCCTGGTGGGACACCAAGGCGGAGGGCGGTAAGGATCGACTGTCTCCTCTGTTACTCGTCGCCTTGTCGCTCTGCGCGATGCTCATGATGCTGACGATGGGGTGGGCCAGAGAAACGGCGCGGGCCTACAACGGCTATTTGATCTATGGCGTGATGAGCTTCGAACACGAAGCCGGCATCTACCAGCCGACGCCGACTGAGAAGAAATGAATACTCGAGCGAGTCGCGAGACGCGAATCTGAAGCGCGATCAGCTCCGGCCGAGGGCGACGTTCAATACGCGAGGGATCGCCGGCTCATGAGCTGATCGCGGCGCCTTGTGCAAAAATCGAGCTTTCCCGCAGCCCGCTGGGTGTCATCGGAGGTTGCGTGCGGCAGGAAGAGGATCGTTCGGTCTAGTGTCGGAAGGTGAGTTCCTCGCCGAAACGGCCGCCCCGCAGGCCCTGACCGAGTCGGCTCGCGGTGCATCGTCTACAGGTAGGAGGACGTATGCCGGGTGCTGGGGTGCTCGCCGCGCGACTTCGCGTTGGGCCAACCGCGCGGAGGCTGTGCGGCCACGCACTGATCGCTTGCGTCATCCAGCATCGAGCATACGACGCAGGTCGGCTGCGTTCTTGACCGCATAACCGGCCTGGTCGTTGTCGAAATAGACGTACACATCACCGTGTGCCAAGGTCCAATGCTTGACATGGACCGCCCAATTTTTCAGCGTCGAGGTCGAATAGTCGCCTTGATATTTGTTTCCAGGACCGTGTAGCCGGACATAGACAAAATCAGCGGTCACTTCCCGAACTGAGCGGATGCCGCCCAGTTCGTAGATACAGAATGCAACATTGTGCTTCCGTAACAGATCGAAGACCCTGGGGGTATGCCAACTCTGGTCACGGAATTCGATGCTATACCGTCGCCCTGCCGGAAGCGCGCGGAGAAAGTCCTTGAGCCGATCCGGATTGCAACGCCAGTTGGGCGGCAATTGAAACAAGATCGGACCAAGCTTGGCGCCTAATCCGCCGGTCGCCTCCATGAGTCGCTCGAGAGCCGGTTCGGGATCCAACAATTTTTTGCGATGAGTCAGGAAGCGGCTGGCCTTCACGGCAAAGCAAAATCCGGCCGGAGTGGATTTGTTCCACGTGTCGAAGGTGGTGGTCGAAGGCAGGCGGTAGAAGCTGTTATTGACTTCTACGGTATCGAAATCTCGCGCATAGTAGCTCAGCATGGCCCGCGGGGGGACGCTCGGTGGATAGTAGGGACCGCGCCAATGTTGGTAGTGCCATCCTGAAGTGCCGATCCGCACATGCGGTATGTGATGGCTCGTCCGGTGCATCCAACCCGACTCAGAGCAGAATCGATCTGCTCACGGGTGCTCTCTAGCCTGTCGCGTTTTTCTGCATACCCGCAACACCTCGGCCACGCTCCAGGCTTGAGCGATGCACCCGCGGGGATGGTAGGGAGGTTCTGCATCAAAAATTTCGCTGACCGTGCCGATTCCGTCTTCCAGCAAATGGGCGCGGAATCCTTCCAACATGCCTTGTGCCTTTGATGCGTCCTTGTACACTTTGAGCCAGGCATCGATAAAGGGTCCGATCAACCAGGCCCAGACCGTGCCTTGATGGTACGCGGCATCTCTCGCTCGAAGGTCCCCGAAGTACATCGGCTTGTAGTCGCGATGGTCTCTCGAGAGGCTACGCAGGCCAATCGGGGTGAGGAGCTTGTCCGCCACGGCATCGACGACTGCGCGCCATCGCTGCTCCTCCAAAATCGGATGCTGTAGGGCAATCGCGAGAATCTGGTTGGGACGAAAACTGCTGTCATCCCCCTGCTCGCCCTCGATGACATCGAACAAGTAGTCGCCGTCCTGTCGCCAGAATCGATTGTTGAAGGAGTGCCTGGCCCGTCCCGCCATATCCTCCCAGTGATGGGTGTGCTCCCCGGCCATTTCTCCCCACTGCACCATGCAACGCAGCGCGTTATACCACAGCGCTTGAATTTCTACCGGCTTGCCGCGCCGAGGCGTGACGACCCATCCGTCCACCTTCGCGTCCATCCAGGTAAGCTGATAACCCTCGGCTCCCGCGTGCAATAGGCCATCGTGCGAATCGACGCCGATGCCGAAATGGGTGCCCTTCACATGGTGCTCGATGACGGATTTCAGAGTGGGCATGAGGGTGATCAGGATCTCGCTGTCGCCGGTGACCCGGTGATACCGATCCAGCGCATGAAAATACCAGAGCGTCGCATCCACCGTATGATAGAGCGCCTTGCGCTGCCCCTCCGGGAAAAGATTCGGCAGCAATCCATCCTGAATATAGTTGGCGAATGTGCGCAGGATCGAACGCGCCTCGCGGTGGCGGCCGGTACAAAGCGTGAGGCCTTCCAGACTGATCATGGTATCGCGGCCCCAGTCGGTGAACCAATGGTAGCCTGCGATGACCGTACGTGCTTCATCACCGGACGCCCGCGCGAGTGCCTGCTCCTCCAGGCGCGAACCAGGAAAGACAATGAATTGATCCGCCGCGAGGGTCAACAACTCTTCCAAATCGTCCTTGCCCTGATCGTGTCGTGGAGCCAGCAGTTTCTTTAGCCGCTGTGCTTCCGCTTCAAAGATCGACTCCGAGTTGAACTCGAGTAGCTCCCACGTCTCGGTGCTCGCAACAAAGGCAATGGGACGATCGGAGGTCAGGTCCGCGCGAAAATATCCAGGACTTGTGAGATCCTCGATATGTTCAGAGCCGCGATCACGATCCACCCGGTACGACACGCCCGCACTCACGAGCGAGTCGGCAATGAACTGCCCACAGTGAGGCCGCAGGCACATTTTGAGCGGCGGGGCGCCTTCACAGAGATGCATCTCGTAACGCCCGTCGAGCACCGTGAGCGGAAAGGGAGGCCGCCGGGCCTCGTGCAGCTGCGCATCCAGCATTCGAAATGTCACGAACGGGCGCAAATGAAGCCGGACCGGATCACCCTCCAGCAAACGATATTCCACATAGACTGAATTATGGCCGTACGGCATGATGATCCGCTTTTCGAGGCGGCGTCCTTTGAACACACAACGCCACACCGGTGTTTGCCATTCGCGGGTAAAGTCGCCGAGCACCTGGGGGAGGTCGCTCTCCAAGCGTCCGTCTTTGAACTCCACGCCGCTCAGCAGGATGGAGTTTCCATCAACAATGGCTGCTTCGTCCAAACGAGGAATCATCACCGTCCGCCCCCATGGTGACGGGAGATCCGGCACGAACATCCCGTGATATCGCCTGGTGGGAGCGCACAGCAACGTCTCGGAGGCATACCCGCCCAGCCCATTCGTCACCAGCCATTCCTTGGAGAGCAGATCCTGGCTGTCCCGAAGGCGATCATGGGGCAACGATAGAATCATGTTATCGGCCTGCAATAGGGTCATCACAATTCCTGTCCGCCGGTGCTGTCTGTCCCATCACTGTTCCTGGCCCTGGACGGCATAGAAAGCAGCCGACCCGCCCGGTATGACCCATCCTTCCTCGGTCAAGGGCGCGATGACTCCCGGCCCACCGTATTCCGGCGCATCACTGGACCAGACGAACGACCAGGCGCGGCCAGCTGGCGGAGCCAGCAGCGGCTCAGGGGCCGGACGATAATTGCAATCTGCGCCAAGATTGATGAGCAGCAGCCGGTCATCTCCCTCCTGTCCGGCATAGCGCAGTACGAATGCCGACGGTCCGAGCACGGCGCCATCCACCCGGTCCCGCGCCTGTTGGGCGATGACCGGATCTTTACGCCGGAGCCGAAGCAGATCCTGATGCAATCTGTAACACTCCGCATGCCGTTCTCGTTCTGACCAATCGAGTTTGGAACGTTGGAAGATGGCCGGATCGCAGGGATCAGCAATGGCTGCCTGTGCGTCCGGCGATCCATAGCTGGGGAATTGGGCCAGGAACGCCTTCCTTCCCTGATGGATCTGCCCGGCGAGTTCACCAGGCGGAAAATCGGCGAAGAATAAAAATGGCGCAGAAGCCGCGAACTCCTGCCCCATGAACAACATCGGAGTTTCGGGGGCCAATAGCAGCAGCGCCGTCAAGGCGCGAGAGACGCCCGGGCTGGTTTTTTGGTGTAGTCGATCTCCACGTAACTGATTGGCGATTTGATCATGATTTTGGATAAAAAACACGAAGCCTTCCGCGGGCTCCCGCGCGACGACCGTCCCCCGGGGTTTGCCTTGCCATTGGTATCGCTGCCCTTGATAGAGAAACGCCCGTTTGACGCATGAAATGAGTTCCTGCGGCCGGCCGCGATAGTCGGTGTAATAACCTTCGCTTCGCCCGGTGGCCGCCACGCGCGCCGTATGGTGGAAATCCTCGCTCCAGACTCCATCCAATCCCCACCCCTGTTGCGCGACCGGCTGAATGGTGCAGACCCACTGCGCCTCACATTCGGCGACCAAGATGATGGATCGTTTTCCCGCCGCCTTCCTGGCCGCTTGGGACAGTTCCGCGACGACATGAACGGGACCGGCATCATGGAACGCATGCACGGCATCCAGCCTGAGCCCATCCATATGAAACTCCTCGATCCAGTAACAGGCATTCTGGATAAAAAACTCCCGCACTCCCTGAGAGCCAGGTCCGTCGAAATTGATCGCCTGCCCCCACTCGTTGGGATAGCGATCGGTAAAGTAATCATCGCTAAACGCGGGCAGATAATTCCCCTCCGGACCCAGATGGTTGTAAACGACGTCGAGAATCACACCCAGCCCTCGCAGGTGCGCTTCATCGACAAATCGTTTCAAAGCCTCAGGGTCGCCATAGACATGCGCCGGCGCATAAAGACCGACCCCGTCATATCCCCAATTCCATCGACCCGGAAATTCCGCGACCGGCATCACTTCAATGACGGTGATGCCGAGATCCCTTAACGCATCGAGGCGACTGATGGCAGAATCAAATGTCCCTCCAGGGGTAAAGGTGCCGATATGCAGTTCGTAGATCACCTGTCCGTGCATGGTAAGGCCAGGCCAGTCGTGATCCCTCCAAGCAAAAGCCTCAGCATCGACGATCAATGACGGCCCATGGGGCCCCTCGGGTTGAAACCGTGAGCAAGGATCCGGATAGAGTTCCCCTCCGTCTAAGCGATATCGGTATGTCATGCCGGCCGTTGCTTCGGGTACGACTGCAGCCCAATGTCCATCGGCCTCCCTGGTCAGGGCATAAACTGTTCCTTGAGGTTCAAGGACTACCTCCACTTGCGCAGGCTTCGGGGCCCAACAGCGGAATCGCACGCCCTCATGTATAACTTGAGCCCCGAGTCGGTTCCGGCCCCCCCCCGACTCCCGATAGTCAGGTGGATGTTCCGACGCGACCTCTGTGGCCGACCCTTTCATAATGATTTCCCTCCGGCGGTCTCGACTGAAGGCAGGATGCGCTCGTGCAGAAAGCCAAGAACGGCCGCTTCTTCTGGGGGGAGGTGCCGTAAAGATCGAGGCGATTCCTGTCGCATGGTCCGGGTGAGACTATTCACCAAAGTTCCGTCCAGGTAGGCCTGAACAATTTCAGGATGGACATAACATTTGCGGCAGACGGCCTTCGTATTGCCCAGCTGCTGGGCCACCACCCCGATCGCCGCGGCGACGTTTCGTTTCGCCTTGGTGAAAGACTCGCATTGGTCTTCACATGCCTTGAGCGCCCGTGCGGCCAACACCGTGCCGGCCCAGGTCCGGAAGTCCTTCGCCGTAAATTCTTGACCCGCGATGCGCTGCAAGTACCCATTCACATCGCTGGAGGTGATGCAACGACGCGCCCCTTCCTCATCGAGGTACTGAAACAGTTCATAGCCTGGGAGATCCTGGCTTTGTTTGACAATGCGGGCCAAGCGCCGGTCGGTAATGTCCACACTGTGACGGACTCCGCTTTTCCCTCGAAACTCAAATCGTAGGGTGGAGCCTTTCACTTTCACGTGACGATCCCGCAACGTCGTCAAGCCGAAAGACTCGTTTGTCCGCGCATACTCTTCGTTGCCGATACGGATCAACGTGACTTCAAGCAGTCGCACGACGGTCGCCAAAATTTTATCTCGTGGCAAACCGGAACGTCTTAGGTCTGCGGCCACTCGTCTGCGTATCCTTGGCAAGAATCGACCGAAGGTGAGCAGACGATCGTATTTGGTCTCATTTCTGACGTGGTTCCAACGGGGATGATAACGATACTGTTTGCGGCCTCTGGCATCCCGGCCCGTCGCCTGCAGGTGCCCTTGGGGATCCGTGCAAATCCAGACGTCTGTCCAAGCGGGTGGAATGACGAGGGAGCGAATCCTTTTCAGGCAACCTGAATCCCTGACGATGGTGCCGTTGGGGCGAATGTAGGAGGCCTTCTTGCCTTGTCCCTGGCGAGCGATTCCTGGCGCGAGGTCGACGACATAGCGCAGACCTGCGGCCTTGGCCGAGCGGACAGAATCCTCTATGGATCGATGTGAATCGGCCTTCTTAATGGTGAGGGCGGCAGATTTCATGGCTCGATTCATGCCGTTTTGCGACTGATATGTCGCTCGCCCCTGGGCGTATGCCGTTTTGCTTTTCTGGGCTGCTGCACACTTCGCTTGAGGAGCGCCATGAGGTCTACGACCTTGGCGCGGCCTGGCCTCTCTTCCTCCCGGTCTTTTGACGGAGGCGTGATGACTTCCGTTTTTCCGGCTTTGATCCGCTTATTGATCAGCCGCATCAAATCGTCATGATAGGTATCCTTGTACTGAGCGGGTTTCCAGGCATCCGACATTTCCTCTACCAGCTTCGTGGCCATCTCCAGCTCGCGTGGCGTCACACCGGCGGCCTTTAAGCTCTTGGACGGAATCTCCAAGTCTTTGCTGGACCGAAGCTCATTCGCATACCGCAGGGTGTTCAGAACCATCATGTCGCTCCAAGGCATAAGCGCCGCAATATACTGTCTCGTGCGAATGACAACCGTGGCAATCGCGGCCTTGCTGGTTTTTTTCAAGGTCTCGCGCAGGAGCGCATAACCCTTTTCACCTCGTTTGTCCGGCGCCAGGTAATAGGGCGTTTCAAAGGCGGTGGGTGCAATGTCCTCGGCTCGGACAAAATTCACGATGTCGATGGTTTGCGTGGCTTCTACATTCGCGCGGCGGAAATCCTCGTCCGTGAGAACCACATACCGACTCTTTTCATATTCGTATCCCTTGACGATCTGATCCCACGTCACGTCCTTGCCGGTCTCCTTGTTGTAGCGCTTAAATCCGACCGGGTTCATGTCACGCCGGTCCAACAGGGTGAGATCAAAGCTGTTCCGGTTCTCCGCCGAATAGAGGACGACCGGAATATTGACGAGGCCAAAGCTGATGGAGCCCTTCCAGAGTGATCGGGGCATGGCTACACCTTCTTATTTTTATTCAACAGGGATAAAGACTTGTCGGAGACACGGACACAGGCCACACACAGATGAACACAATTGACACAACCCACCGGTTCACCACAGCCGTCGCAGATCATATGCGCCGCCTCGCTGACCTGCTTGCACCCATCGTGCCGACAGGATGGGTCGGAACAGGGGTTGCAGTCATAGGGACAGATCATCATGTGACCGGCTGCACTTCCATGCGGTACGTGAGCACAATTGCTGCCACAAAATACCGACAGAGATCCTCGCCGCCAACTCGGATAATCCCTAGCCTCCGGCCCTGCGGCCGAATCCGGAATCATGAAAACTAGGTCCATGCCTAGCTGTATTCTCCACCCTCTCCTCTAGGCTCACACCAATACCCCTGTTCCCCCGGCACAGGGCTCTACGCAAGGAGATCATGATGAACAACGAGTCTGGACAAAGTATTTCGCTCTGGATGTCACAGGATGCGCCGGCCATGCCCCCACTGGTCGTAGGAGCTCACGCCGACGTGTGCATTGTGGGTGCGGGCATTGCCGGAATCACGACGGCCTACCGCCTGATGAAGGAGGGCAAGTCCATCATCTTGTTGGACGCCGGACAGCCTGGCGGAGGTATGACGCAGCGGACGACGGCGCACCTCTCGAATGCCATCGACGATCGCTACGTCGAAATAGAACGTCTCCATGGCAAGCCCGGCGCGCAACTGGCGGCCGAGAGTCACACGGCAGCCATTGATTGGATCGACAAGATACGCCTGGAGGAGCGGATCGCATGCGACTTTATGAGGCTGGACGGTTATCTTTTTGCCCCTTCCGATGATGCCCGAAACCTGATCGAGGACGAATGGCAGGCTGCCAGACGGGCCGGCCTCACTGGTGTCGAGCGACTCGACCGGTTGCCAGGGAAGATGTTTAGGACCGGGCCCTGCCTGCGGTTTCCGAGGCAGGCTCAATTTCATCCTGTGAAGTATGTGTCCGGCTTGCTCAAGGCCATTCAGGCAGGTGGCGGGCGCGTCTTCAGCGATGCGCATGTCACCACCGTCGAAAGCGGTCAAAAGATCAAACTGGAAACGAGCCAGGGAAGCGTGGTGACTGCGGATGCCGTCGTCATCGCCACCAATACTCCGATCAACAATATGTTGACGATTCATACGAAGCAGGCGGCCTACATCAGTTACGTCATTGGAGCGGTCGTACCGGTCGGATCGATTGAACCTGCCTTATTATGGGATACGCTCGACCCCTACCACTATGTGCGGATCCATCGGCAGTCGTTGCCAGAGGGAGGCGAGCAGGCTGTCCTCATCGTCGGCGGCGAGGACCACAAGGCTGGACAAGCCGACGATGCTGAGGTTCGGTATGCTCGACTCGAGGCCTGGGCACGCGAGCGCTTCCCTATGATGCAGACAGTGGACTTTCAATGGTCCGGACAAGTGATGGAGTCGGTGGATGGCCTGGCCTTCATCGGCCGGAACCCCGGCGATTCGGACAATGTGTACATTGCGACTGGTGACTCCGGCATGGGGATGACTCACGGGACCATCGCCGGTCTTTTGATTACCGATCTGATCATGGGCCGCGAGTCGGCCTGGACATCCCTGTATGATCCGTCCCGCCAGCCGATTCGCGCCGCCGGAGAGTTTATGCGCGAAAACCTGAACGTCGCGGCGCAATATGCCGACTGGATGACCGGTGGCGACGTGGACAGTGCAGAGAAAATTCCCAACGAACAGGGAGCCGTGCTGAGGGAGGGGCTTACAAAAATCGCCGCCTACCGCGACGAGCAAGGAACCCTTCATACCTGCTCCGCCGTCTGCCCGCATCTCAGCTGTATCGTGGCCTGGAACCACACCGAAAAAACATGGGACTGCCCCTGTCATGGGTCGCGCTTCGATAAATTCGGCACAGTGCTGAACGGGCCTGCGACGAGCGACTTGAGCCCGATCAAACAAGATCGGGCATAGTATCACCGGAGCCCTGGGGGGAATCATTTCCGATGTGCTGGCCTCTGTTCACCCGCCATTGTTATGGTGACGGTCCTGCTCTACCAATCTTCATAGCGGTCAGATTTCTTCCATCATGATCTCCGCATTTCTGCAGCACTCCTGGGTCGCGGGGTGGAGAGAGTCTGCCGCGAAACCAGCCTAGGAGACCTCCTAGCTCTCCAGGGGGGTGGAGTAGTATAGGGTCAGCGGTACCGAGACAGCGTTGGTCTACATTTTGCGAGGGACGTGCGAGATGCGGTATCTAGCGTTAGCAGCCGACTATGACGGAACCTTGGCCTCCGACGGAACCGTCACTCCGGACACCGTCGACGCCATCGATCGCCTGGTGGCATCCGGTCGCAAATTGATTCTGGTGACGGGTCGGCTCTTGCCGGAGCTGTTGGAGATCTTTCCTCAGGTCACATTGTGCGAACGCGTGGTGGCGGAAAACGGGGCGGTCTTGTACCGTCCCGCGACCAAGGAAATTACCCTGCTGGCCCCCGCCCCTCGCCCGGCCTTCCTGGACGAAGTGCAGCGTCGAGGAGTGCAGCATCTCAGCATCGGACATTCCATCGTCGCCACCCGCGTGCCTTATGAAACCGTCATTCTGGATATCATCCGGGACCTCGGCCTGGAGCTACGCATTATTTTCAATAAAGGCGCCGTCATGGTGCTTTCTCCAGGGGTCAACAAAGCCACGGGGCTGACGGCCGCGCTCAAAGAGTTGGAACTCTCACCGCACAATATTGCGGCGATCGGCGATGGAGAAAACGATCATGCCATGCTCACGCTCTCCGAATATGGCGTCGCCGTCGCGAACGCCGTGCCTATGCTGAAAGAAACGGCGGATCGTACTACCGCCGGAGACCATGGCATCGGCGTCATCGAGCTCATCAACGACCTGGTGGAGAACGACCTGGAGGTTGCGGAACAATCTGTGTCGAGGCATCGAATCCTCCTCGGACAGCGGGACAATGGCGACGACGTGAACCTCTACCCGGCGCGACAAAATCTACTGCTTGCCGGGACCTCCGGCAGCGGAAAATCCACACTCGCCACCGGCCTGCTTGAGCGGCTCGTCGAACGAGGTTATCAATCGTGCGTCATCGATCCGGAAGGTGATTATGAAAACTTTCCCCAGGCGATCGTCCTCGGTACGGCGCAGGATGGTCCTAGCCTCACTGAAATTCTGACGGCCTTGGCCAATCCCCACAACCACGTCGTGGTGAATCTCGTCGGCCTGCCTCTACAAGACCGACCCTCATTTTTTTTGGGATTGCTTCCCAAGCTCCAAGAACTCCGCGCAAAGAGAGGCCGGCCGCATTGGATGCTGGTGGACGAAACGCACCACCTGCTCCCTACGGACGGCAATCCCACGGCACTCGCCCTTGCGAAAGAGTTAGCCGGCATGATCTACGTCACCGTTCATCCCGACCAGATTGAGCCTTCAATACTCGAGACCGCGGATATGGTGTTCGCCCTAGGAAAATCGCCAGAGAAGACGATCGGGACCTATTGCTCCGCGATTCACCAGGCCGCCCCAGCCTTGGCAGGTTCTGACCTCGAGCCAGGCCGCGCGATGATGTGGAACCGCGCCTCGCAGGAACCTCCTTTCCTGCTGGAGATCGCCCCGAGTACGATGGAACGCCGCCGGCACCGACGGAAGTACGCCGAAGGCGAATTGCCGCCAAACCGGAGCTTTTACTTTAGGGGTCCTACAGGCAGCCTCAATCTGCGGGCCCAGAACCTCCTACTCTTCATGCAGATCGGCGAAGGGGTGGATGACGAGACATGGACCCATCATCTCGTGAACCATCACTACTCTGCCTGGATAAGAGAGTGTATCAAGGATGATACACTAGCGGATCACGTGCGGGAGATAGAACAGCAAGACGTCGTACCGGCTCCCGAGAGCCGCCGGCTGATCCGCGCCGCGATTGAGGAACGATACACCCTGCCCGCCGGTGGTCGAGAGCCTTCTGACTAGAGCCAGTCTGTCGGACTCATGTCGCCGTTTCAACCCTCGCATCATCCAGTGCCAACCTTGTTATAGCGAGGCACCATGATTTGAATGACAATCGTCCCTCGCGGGGGCCGAACGACGACCTACAGAGAAACTAGGAGGACACCTAGTTTTCCTCACTGGTCAAATTTTTTACTATCCGTACTACCACTGTATCCGCGCAGTTGATATCAATGGGAGGGGCTCATGAACGCCGCCATCGTCATCCCTATATGCTGTGTATGCAACAGGGTCAGAGAGCATGTGCAGGCCGCGAGTGAGGAGGAGTCGTGGGATACTCTGGAGGCCTTTTTGAGGGCCCACCACTTATCGAGCGGTGAGTACCAGCTGACCCACACCTATTGCCCAGCCTGCGCCACGCAGTTCCGGAAGCTACACAGAATTGATGGTCCCATCTCACGGCAAGACAGCACATCGAGCAGGCCTGAGAATGATACGGCTAACATCATTCTGGATGTATTCACGACTGTCCAGAAATGTGATTTGGACATGCTGGTCCGGGCCTGTCCCACACTGACATGGAATCAAGTCTTCTCAGAAGTAGACCGGTTGAGCCGAGTCGGACAGCTGCGTCTGAGCTATCTCGGGCATGGCCACTATTCAATTGAGCTTCCAGTGACTTCTGAGGTGCCGGTGATGGCCCGGAGTTAAACCTGTGTCAGAACTTGCGTTCCGACCCAATTGAAATTTCAGCCCTCACGGGCAGATGATCAGACGCCGCCTCACTTAATGTTGTATGGTGCGCCTGAACTCCAATAAGGGCTGGCGCGGGCGACACCCAGATCCGGTCGAGCGCCAAGATCGGCCATGCGGCGGGAAAGGTCTCAGGCGCCGTTGGATGGCCGAAAACCCGTCGTAATATCCGTAGCGACTTTCCCCAGGCACACCATTCATTTAAATCTCCCATCAGGATCGTGAGGTCATGGTGTCTTACATCCAACAGTTCAAGTAACCGTTGCACTTGCTGGGACCGCTCTAACGGCCACAATCCCAGATGAGTATTCAACACATGAATGGACTGCCCGTTGCAGACCATGTCCGTATCCAGCACACCGCGCGGTTCGTGGGCTCCAATCGAAAGATCCCATCGTCTCACCTTCTCGACGGGAAATTTCGTAAGCAGGGCATTTCCATAGTCACCTTCAGGTCGCGAGTGCACCGGTCCAGCTATCGCCGTCATTTTCATCTGAGTCGCCAACCAGGGCAGGATTTGAATCGTATCCGGCCCCAACACGTCGACTTCCTGTAACGCAATGATGTCGGCGTCCAATTCCTGCAGCACGTGAAGAATGCGCTGCGGCTCGTACCGCCCATCTCGCCCAAACCCGCGATGGATGTTATAGGACGCAACCCGCATGTGCATCAGCATCAATCCTTCCTCATGGGCACGCGGTGACAGTCGAGCTGGGTGCATCGGCGGGAAGCGCGTCATGCCGCCCTTGTTGTAATCGCCGCGACAGGTACCAGGCACAGGCCCACGCACCGGCAATCAGAAACCCCAGCACCACAAAGGCGAGAGGAGTCGGTCTTCGCACCACTGCTTCAAGACGATCGATGAACATCGCCATGACCACAATTCCGGGTGCCATCCCGAGCGCGGTGCCGAGGACATAGTCCCGCAGAGTGATAGGCGTGGCGCCGGCAACCAGATTCACCGTCGAAAAGGGGGCGATCGGCAGAAGTCTCACCAGCAGAACCGCCCACATCCCACGTTCGGCAATGCGTTGAGCGAGGTGAGACATACGACGTCCCGCGAGCCGTTGGACCCGGTATCTCCCCAAGAGGCGTCCGAGGCCAAAAATGGCCATGGCGCTGAGCAATGAGCCCACGAGAGCGGTTGGGGGACCCACCAAGGGCCCGAATGCCACGAGGGTCACGACGATCAGCAGCGTGAGAGGAAAGACGAGCAACCCTCCCAGGATATAACTACTCAACAGCGTGAGCCATCCCAACGGTCCTCGGCCCAGGGACTGCACCGATTCGAGAATACCCTCGACTGTTACCAGGTCGCCCAATGGGGTCCAGCGCCAGGCGGCAGCCAATACCAATGTGGCCGCCAATACTGAGGCCACTGCCAGCGAGCGACGTCCCATCCGACCCTGTTCCCGACGATGCATAACACTGTCCAGGAACTGATCGGCGGCTATCGGCCGTTCAGGGTCAATCAGCAAATGCTCTGGAATCAGAGCGGCCCCTTCTCGACTGGTACCGAAGCACTCATCCTCTAGACTTCGCCGTCCATTGCGAAGCGCCTCAATCGTCCCGATCAGTGAACCACAAGACGCGATGTGTTCCTTCACGAGGCTCTCCGCGACTCCCAAGTGTTCACTGAGCAATCGATTGCGAAGGCCCGCGATCGCCGTCCGGACCTCCGGCCGTCCGTCGGACGCGATCGCAAGATTGCACTCGGTATCGAATCCCATGGAGCGATTCGACACGTTGGCCGAGCCAAGGCATAAGAATTCCTCATCCACAATGAGCAGTTTGCTATGCACCACAACATAATCTCTGCCCTCGGTGACTGGAACCATCGGGGCATAGACACGCAGTCGGTGATAGTGATCGGCCATCTCCATCTCGTTCAGCACCCGGGCTCGGAGGGCATCCATCGTCTGACGTTCTAGCCACCCGTCACAGTCGTGACGAAGCACCAGCACCACTTCCGGTCCGTTCTGTTCTGACAGCCGAGCCGCAAGCGCCCGGCCGATGACATGGGCGGTGAAATATTGCGACTCGATATAAATAGATTGGCGAGCGCTCTTAATGGCATCCAGATAGGCGTGCTGGATCTCACGAGCCTCCGGTTGCGCCTCATAGGCGGGCTGCGTCCGGAGAATTCCGACCTCCCAGTCAGCGATATCGGACTGCAATGCAGGGGGCCAGAGCTCCTTCACCGCGCGACGCTCCGAACGACCGAGCCGCCGGCCAGTCGCATTCAGCCACCGACCTCGGGCTAGATCTCCTAAGGCTGCCGCAGCCTCGCCCGACACCATCATCTGCACGTCGTGAAAGGGAGCATACGGTGTCCCATCGGGATTGATTCTTCGGGGATCCTGAGACACATGGGCAGACGTGTCCCATCGAGACTTGGACAGATCCAGCCCGCCGACGAAGGCGATCGTGTCGTCGATGACCACCACCTTTTGGTGGTGCGAGGCTCCAAGGGGATGCTGGCCATCGACCTCGTATGAGAACCGGCGATGGCGGCTCCATCCAGGCTCGGCCGTCGGCATCCATTGACGCTCCCAGGCGTAAATCATCGCAAAATCCCAATTGAGGACATAGACTCGGAGCTTTCGTTTACGCCGTAACAGCGCGACCAGAAATTCGCCCAGCCGCCTGGGAAAGCCGGAGCTCTGGTCCTCCCCCTTCACCAACTCGATTTGGGTATCCACGTCCCAGCCGATGATGAAGATGGACTGTTTCGCCTGGAGCGCCACGGCCCTGAATGCGTGAAAATACGCCTCGCCATCGATGAGAAAGGCGGCCTTTTCAAACGCTTCGCGACGCCAACAATTTCGTCCCGGTTCCAGCACTGCCGGTGAATCCCTCACGCTAGATTCCAAACTTCTTCGGCCCTCTCAAGAAGCTACGCTTGATCAGAACGGCTAATTCCATCACTCACAGACTGCGACCTGCCTTTGCCAGGTAGGGCACCATAACCAATCGCTCTGGTCCCTTCTAGCTAGATACTACCCTAGTCATCATGATGGGGGGCCGAGAGGTATCCCTAGTGCCCAGTTACCGGAAAGTGGCCTAGGGTGCGTACAGTCCATGAGTGGATTGACAATGCGGAGGTGCGCCAATGAAATCTTCCCATCTCGCCGAACGCTCAGTAGGGCAGCATATGGAAGCCTGCATCGAGGCCTGCCTGGCCTGTGCCCGGGTTTGCAACAAGTGCGGAGACGACATGATCGGCATGTCGCATGCGTCCGCGCAAGATTTGACGGCGCGATGCATCAGGCTCTGTCGTGATTGCGCCGACATCTGCTTGCTCGCGGCGCAATGGATGGGCCGAGCCTCCGCCTTTTCTCTGCGCATGTGCGCGTTGTGCGCAGAACTGTGTGAAGTCTGCGCGGGCGTCTGTGAACAACATGCCCCGCATCATCCGCTCTGTGGAGACTGTGCTAAGGAATGTCGGCGATGCGCTGAGATCTGTCATAAAATGGTGGTGGAATCGGTGCCTGCGGCATCCGGAGCAAGTTCACAGTAAACTCGTTGGAGCGCAGCCGACACCACGAGTCCCGGCCGTAGCGCAAAAGGAGAGACTTTGATGAGGATGATATTCGCCACCCTGGGTATCTGCGGCATCTTATTCGGCAATGCAAGCTTATCGCTGGGTGAGGTGCCGGCGCCGATGCCGCAACCAGGCCCTGGCCCTACGGCTCCCCCGAAACCGACGGATCCTGTGCCGGTGCCGCCATCGACTCCGCAACCGCCTCTCATGCCAGGTTCGCCAAAGTAAATCGCGCCGCCAGGAGAGGCGTTTAGAAAAGGAGAAGAGTCACCATGGACGATCCCACACAATCGGGCCGAAACCACACCGTTCTTCGAGGAATGGTCATGGGAGGAATAACGGCAGGCTTGCTGTTTGGCACCCTGACAGAGTTTCAAATCCACCGGCTCACTCCAGTACATGCCGAAACGGCTGAGGCTTATGACACCGTCTCCGGAACGCTGGGCACGGTGAATCTGGCAGACAAGAAGGGCACGCTGACCACTGATGTGGGGAAAGAAGTAGCATTTCAAATCGTCAAGCCCGAGCTCTTCATCAATCTCTCGGTGGGCCAAAGAATTACCCTCAAGCTGGATAAGCAAGGTCGAGCCGTGCGCGTCATGGACAGCGCCGCCCCTGAGTTGCCGCCTCCCTCCATTCCTAAATAACCTGAGTCGAATACATTCCGTCAGCCGCAGGAGGCAAACTAGGGGTCTCCCTAGTGGGTGGGCATGTCTGAATCGCAGTACAAAAGTTCGCCATACATCCTGTATCCAGGATGTATACAGGTATTCGTTCCGCCTCATGGGCATGGCGTCCTGAGACCGGAGCCGTCCTTCCCTCCACAACGAGGGATTCCCATGTATTGATGCGCTTTCTAAGACCGGCCACGGCCATGACCATAACTTTCCTGGCCGTCGGTCGAGGACCTGTACCAAACTATCCAAGCCGTCTGCCGGGAATGCTGAGCACACGATGACCAGGTTTCAACGCACGCCCACGCCGTTTGTGTATACCGCCGTCGCGCTCTCGATGGCGGCCGTGTTTGTGACCGACCTTTCGACGCCGTTGGGCATTGCGGTGTGGGCACTGTATCTCGTGCCGGTGGTCTTGTCATATCTCACCTGGCATCCCTCCTCGCCGGTGGGAGTGGCGGCGGCAGTTACTGTGCTGACGGTCATCGGTTACTTCTTGAGCCCGATCGGTGCGGATCCTGGTTTTTCCGGGATCAACCGAAGCATCGGAATTGCCACGGCCTGGGCACTCGCTGTCTTCGGATTCCAATTCATCCGTAATAAACTCGCGGTGCGCGAACAAGAATGGATACAGTCGGCTCAGACGTTGCTGAGCGAACGAATGATCGGAGAACAGGACCTTCGCAGCCTGGGTGAGAACGTTTTACATTGTATGGCGGGGTGCCTCGGCGCCCAGGCGGCGGCAATCTTTCTGGAAGACGGAGCAAGCTTTCGCCGCTTTGCAACCCACGCTGTCGCTGCAGGGACGTCCCTGCCTGAGCGATTCGAGCCGGGGGATGGGTTATTGGGTCAAGCCGTCAAGGACCAACGTATCTGTGTTCTGCATGATGTACCGGATACCTATTTCACCATTGCCTCCGGTCTTGGCAGGAGTGCGCCACGCCATCTCATGATTGCGCCGGTCGCCGCAGACGGCAGAGTCAAAGCGGTTCTGGAATTGGGATTCTTTCACCGGGTTGGACAGGCCGACATCGACCTCCTCACTCGCGTATCGGAATCGATCGCCGTCGCGGTGCGGTCGGCTCAATACCGCACGCGCCTCCAGGACCTCCTGGAAGAAACCCAGCGGCAAGCCGAGGAGCTTCAGGTCCAAAGCGAAGAACTGCGCGTGGCCAACGAAGAGCTTGAAGAGCAAAGCCGCGCGTTGAAGGAATCCCACGCCCACATGGAACAGCAGCAAGCCGAGTTGGAACAGATCAACTCACAGCTGGAAGGGCAGGCCCAGCTGCTCGAGACTCAGAAGGAGGACCTGCATGACGCGAACAGTGCGCTGGAGACCCAGGCTCGGCAATTGGAGCGGGCCAGCCGGTATAAGTCCGAGTTTCTCGCCAACATGTCGCACGAAATGCGGACTCCCCTCAACTCGTCCCTCATCCTCGCGAAGCTGCTCGCCGATAATCCGGACGGCAATCTCACGTCCGATCAGGTGACATCCCTCACCACCATTGAAGCGGCCGGGAACGACCTCTTGGCCCTCATCGATGACGTGCTCGATCTTGCCAAGGTCGAGGCCGGGCGCCTCGATCTAGATCTGCGCCAAGTGCCCATCGCGCGCCTCATCGAGAGTCTACGCTCGCTGTTTCAACCGCAGGCCGAGAAAAAAGCGTTGCGGCTGACCATGCGCCGGTCACCCGAAACGCCGGAATACTTAGAATCGGACCGGCAACGACTCGAACAGGTCCTTAAAAACCTGCTTTCCAATGCCATCAAATTTACGGAGGAAGGCGAGGTCTCGCTCGACGTGTCTCGGTCCTCTGACGGCCGCATCGCCTTCAGCGTGAGCGACACCGGCATCGGCATTCCGGAGGAGCAGCGAGACATTATTTTTGAACCCTTCTGCCAGGCGGATGGCACGACCAATCGCAAGTATGGAGGCACAGGGCTGGGACTGTCGATTTCGCGTGAGTTCGTGCGACTGCTCGGAGGCGAGATTCACCTGCGCAGCAGAGTGGGCGAAGGCAGCACCTTTACCCTGCTCCTACCCCAGACCTATACAGCGCCTGCCCCGCCTCCCCGCCTTACCGAGGGCCGGGCCCCACAGGTGTCCACATCCTCCGTCGTCGCGGCCGTACCGAATGGAACCTGGTCTGACCCTCTGCCTTCGAATGGCGCCGAGGCCAGAATCAATGACGACCGGGAGCGATTGACGGGCGGCCGTCGGGTGATCCTGATGGTCGAGGACGATGAGCCGTTCGCACGTATTCTCGCCGACCTTGCGCATGAACTCAGTTTTCAGGTCCTCCTCGCGCACACCGCCGCCGAAGCGGTTGCGCTCGCCACCCGCTATGTACCGAGCGCCGTGGTGTTGGATCTTGGGTTGCCCGACCATTCCGGTCTCTCTGTCATCGACCGTTTGAAAGACGACACACGCACGAGGCACATCCCGGTACACGTGGTCTCAGCCCATGACCACATGCAGACGGCACTTTCTTTGGGCGCGGTCGGATACATCCTCAAACCCGTCAAGCGAGAGCAACTCATCGACGCATTTCAACAGTTCGAGAGCCGACTCACGCAAAAACCTCGGCGAGTGCTCATCGTAGAAGACGATCCCACCCAACGGGAGAGTCTGCGACGCTTGCTCGGCTCGCCGGACGTGGAAACGATCGGCGTCGAAAACGCAGCCGAATGTCTGAAACAGCTCGCCGACAAGACCTTCGATTGCATGGTTCTTGATCTGACCCTGCCTGACGCCAGTGGGTTTTCCCTACTCGAGACCTTGAGGCAGGAAGAGCAGTACGCGTTTCCACCGGTCATCGTGTACACGGGTCGCGATCTCTCGACGGATGAAGAACAGCGTCTTCGCAAATACTCGCATTCCATCATCATCAAGGGCGCCAAGTCCCCCGAACGGCTGCTGGATGAAGTCACCCTGTTCCTGCATCAGGTCGTCTCGACGCTTCCCCTGGAACAGCAAGCGATGCTCGAAAAAGCGCGCAGCCGCAGTGCGGTGTTGGAAGGACGGCGCATTCTGATCGTGGAGGATGATGTGCGGAATATTTTTGCGCTGAGCGCGGTCTTGGAACCGCATGGCGCCACGATCGACATTGCCCGCAACGGTCTTGAATGTCTGGCGGTCCTGGAGCAGCCGGTAGAGGACGGCACACGTCCCATCGATCTCATTCTCATGGACATTATGATGCCGGAGATGGATGGCCTGGCCGCCATGCGCGCCATCCGGGCACGTGCCGAATGGCGCACCCTGCCCATCATCGCCCTCACGGCCAAGGCGATGAAACATGATCAGGAGCAGGCCCTGGCCGCCGGCGCAAACGACTACATGGCTAAGCCGCTGCACGTCGACCAATTGCTCTCGCTGGTGCGCGTCTGGATGCCCCGATGACACAGGACACCGACAACAAGACCGACGACCTTGAATTGCAATTACTGCTCGAGGCGATTTATTCCGCGTATCACTATGACTTCCGAGGTTATTCGCGGGCTTCCCTCAAACGCCGGCTCCATCAGGCCTGCGAGCGGATGGGCTGCCGAACCTTCTCGTCACTACAAGACAACGTTCTCCACGATCCGGCTGTCTTCCCGCAGCTGCTTGGGTACCTGACCGTGCAGGTGAGCGACATGTTTCGCGACCCCAGCTACTTTCTGGCGCTGCGCGAGAAGGTTGTCCCGCATCTGAAAACCTATCCCTCCCTGAAAGTCTGGGTCGCCGGTTGCAGTACGGGCGAGGAACTGTATTCACTGGCGATTTTGTTTCGTGAGGAAGGGCTCGAGAGCCGCACGCTATTCTATGCCACCGACATCAACGCCGAGGCGCTCGCGAAAGCCAAGGCCGGGGTGTATGACTTGAACCGCATCGCGCTCTTCACCAAAAATCATCGACTGTCCGGCGGCACCGGCTCACTGTCGGAATATTATACCGCCGCCTACAACGCCGCGAGGTTCGACAACACGCTCTGCCGGCGCACGGTCTTCTCCGACCACAGCCTGGTCTCCGATGCTGTCTTTTCTGAAATGCACCTCGTTTCCTGCCGCAACGTGCTCATTTATTTCGATCGTCCTTTGCAGGATCGCGCCGTCGGCCTCTTCAAGGATGCCCTGGTGCGTAAAGGCTTTCTCGGCGCGGGCGCCAGGGAGAGCTTGCGGTTCAATGCGCATCGCCACGCGTTCACTGAATTTATTCCGGACGAGCGAATTTATCAAAGGAGCGACGCATGATCTCCGTCTCCTCGAACATCACCCTCCGCGACACCGAGGCGGTTGTGATCGGGGGGTCGGCCGGTGCGATCTTTTCGCTCTCGCACATTCTTCCGTCCTTGCCGCCCGACTACCCTGTCCCAATTTTCGTCGCCGTGCATGTGCCGGCCGAGAAACACAGCAGCATTGCCCAGCTCTTTCAATCCACCTGCCGGCTGACGGTGAAGGAAGCTGAGGACAAGGAGCCAATTCTCCGCGGCACGGTTTATTTTGCTCCCCCCGACTACCATGTGCTGGTGGAGCACGACCGTCACCTGTCTCTCTCGAGCGACGAGCCCGTGAACTACTCGCGCCCTTCCATCGATGTGTTATTCGAATCCGCCGCGGATACCTATCGCGACAGGTTGCTCGCCGTCATCCTCACAGGCGCCAACCACGATGGCGCGCAAGGCGTCCGCGCCGTCTGCGAGGCCGGTGGCATGGCGCTGGTACAAACCCCTGAATCGGCGGAGGCACGGGTCATGCCCGAGGCGGCACTCGCGGCTTGCGCCCAAGCACGCTGTATGAGTTTGACTGATATCGCGCAACTCTTGCATCAGCGAACCGTCTGAGGGAACGAATGCCGAATAGCCGCGCAAAATTGCTGCTGGTCGACGACAACGAACCGAATGTGTTGGCGTTGAGACGCCTTTTGCAACGAGACGATGTGGAGATGCTGGAGGCCCATTCCGGTCGTGACGCGCTGGAACTCCTCCTGCACCACGATATTGCGCTCGCCTTCATCGACGTGCAGATGCCGATCATGGATGGCTTCGAACTTGCCGAGTTGATGCGTGGCTCGCAGCGCAGCCGGCATGTCCCGATCATATTTTTGACCGCCGGCCCGCAGGACAACCTGCGCCGTTTCCGTGGCTATACAGCCGGGGCGGTGGATTTTCTCTATAAGCCGATTGAACCGCACGTGCTGCAGAGCAAAGCCACCATTTTCCTCGAACTGTACCATCAACGCGCCGAACTCGCGCGACAACGAGATGAAATGCTCGCCGTGGCCGAGGAAAAGGCTCGCCTGTTGCAGGAACGCGAGGAAGCCGATCTCCGTCTGAGGGAAAGCGAGATGCGCTTCCGAACCCTGGCGGACAGTGCCCCGGTGCTCATTTGGACGAATGGTGTCGATGGATGCGACTTCGTCAACCGTGCCTATCTCGAGTTTCTGGGCCTTCGCGAGCAGCGAGAGGTGGAACAATTCAATTGGGCCCCCTATATCCATCCGGACGATCGCGAGGAATACATCGCTCTTTATCTAAAGGCCGTGGATCAGCGCGCGCGATTCGAAGCATCCGTGCGCTTCCTTCGCCACGACGGTGAATATCGATGGATACGCTCGGTCGGTATGCCGAGCCTCTCGGCGCGAGGGGAATTCATCGGCTATGTTGGGGCGAGCTTCGATATGACCGACAGTCAGGAGGCTGAAGAGCGCTTGCGGCGGTGGAGCGTGGATTTGGAGCGAGCCGTCAAGGAAAAGACCGCCGAGCTGACACGATCACAAGAACATCTGCGGGCCCTGGCCACGGAGTTGAATTTGGCCGAGCAACGCGAGCGCCAGCGGGTGGCGACTGAGTTGCACGACCATCTGGCACAGATGCTGGTATTGGGAAAATTAAAACTATCCCAAACCGCACGCATTCACAACCTCACCCCAGCCATGCGGGCGCTGATTCAGGAAGTCGAGGACGTGCTGACGCAGTCCCTCACGTACACGAGAACGCTGGTCGCCGACCTGGCTCCCCCTGTCTTGCAGGAGTTTGGGCTACTGGCCGCTCTGCCCTGGCTCGCCGAGCAGATGAAACGGTATGACCTGACCGTGACCGTAGACCTGTCTCGAAACGATGACCTCTGCCTGCCTGCCGATCGCCTCGTGCTCCTCTTCCAGTCCGTCCGGGAACTCTTGATGAATGCGGCCAAACATGCCTGCGTCGGTAGGGCGTCAGTGCAGTTGGAGCGGTGCGAGGGTGAACTGCGCATTGAGGTGCGAGACGCAGGGGCCGGGTTTGATCCTGAGGCTCTCAACCCCGCCACACACACCACCTCGGTCCCCGGTTTCGGCTTATTCAGCATACGCGAGCGCATGCTGGCGCTAGGTGGGCGCTTGGAACTCACCTCTGCTCCGGGCCAGGGAACTAGGGCGGCCCTGATACTGCCCCTGCCGACCATGCCGAAGGCGGATGGAGCAGCCCCGACCCCTCCGCAGCCTGCGATGAGCGTAAACGACGCCGGTCAGGCGGTTACGGCAGAGTCGAACAACCCGCCTCCCAACAGGTTACTTCCACTCCGCCCGCACATTCGCCTCCTCCTGGCTGATGACCATGCGATGGTGCGCCAGGGGCTTCGCGGCGCCCTGCAAAACTATGTGGACATCCACGTGGTCGGAGAGGCCGGCAACGGTCTGGAGACAATCCGATTGACCAGTCAAACCAAGCCGGATGTCATTCTGATGGATGTGAATATGCCCAAGATGGATGGCATCGAAGCCACGCGTCACATCAAGAACACGTTCCCCGCTGTCATGGTCATCGGGCTGTCGGTGCAAAATGAAGAACATGTACAGACGGCCATGAAGCAAGCTGGTGCTACCGCTTTTTTAAATAAGGATGCCGCTATTGAAGACCTGTACCAGGCCATCCACGCCGCCAGGAATAGGGGCGAGCTGTCTCTAAAGGGATAGAGCTAGGTTCTTTGGGGCTGCGTTCGGTTTTTGTCGACGATCGCCAAGATGATCAGCCCATAGGATACCAACCGAAAGGAATAAATCAGTGGCTCGGTTTCCTCCGACAGAACAACAAGACCTAATACCGACCGGCCCAACGTCTCAACTCCGAACGACAGTGCAAAGAAGAGAAAGAATCGATCGGCTGTCACCCGCCAGAACTTCCAGAAAAACAGTGACGCAGCCAAGCAACCAAGGGCCACGCCGCCCAGGAGGAAGCTTTTAGCGGCGAGTACATCCATGGCTCACTCTCCGCTCCGGATAAGACCGATCAGGAGCACCACGACGGCGATAAACGCTAACCCGTGGCGCCACAGGCTTAAGTCGAGATGAGGAAATACGAGCTTGTCCAGCACCAAAACTCCGTTGTTGAGTGTGGACAGCAAAAAATACAGCCCCGTCCAAAACAACAGACGATAGCCGCTACGGACATAGCCTCGCAAAAGGAGCCAGGCCGTGGTACAGGCCAGGATGCCGCAGAGACCATAAATGAAGGGCACCACTAGGATCGCTCCTTTCTGAAATCGAACGCGTCTGGAAACTCTCTGATTCGAAGACCCTCTTTTGAATGGATGAGCCTGGTAATCGGCACCAGGTGTTTGGGATAAGCCTCGGCCAGCCGATCCACCATTTTCCTCAGATCCTCCGACTCTGGCTGATACTGGAACCCTGCAGTGGCATGATGTTTGATCACCAATCGATTCTCGGAGAGACGGGACATGACAGCCGAGGTCTGTTCGGGCGGGATATACAGGCGCGCCGACAGAGCCTCTACCGTCCATTCAGTATTGGGATACTCGTGAACAATAAGGAGCGCCTCCAACTGTGCAACGGAATCGATGCTGGCCTGAATGAACCTCCTGACATCGTCCGGGATTGTTCTGATCGTCATGACGAGGTCCCATCTCGGTCACAGTAGGGCTGATCCACTCAGTACGCAACGTACATAGGGCTAGGGTGAGGAGCGAATTGACAAGAGAGGCTATGGACTAGGGCGGATGCTCGCCAGTCGGTAATACAATCTCCGGCTCCACCGTCTGACGGGCGCCCGAGTCCTGCCTCACTGCCATGACGATCGCATCATAGAGTTGGTCACCCGCTGCCTCCTTGGACACGTAACAGCTGGCTCCCGCCTCCAAGAGCAGAGATTCGACTTGACCCCGCGTGGACACGGAGAGACCGACGACGATGATGCCGGGCCACCTTGCTTTGACCTGGCGGGTGGCTTCAATGCCGTCCAATTTGGCCATGTTCACATCCATCACGATGACATCGGGGCCCAGCAACCGGGCCATTTCCACGGCTTCCTCTCCATCAGCGGCTTCGCCCACCACTGAGATGTCGCGATAGCCATCCAGAATACTGCGCAAGCCTTGTCGCACCATGACGTGGTCATCGGCCAAAAGAATGCGCAGCACCTTGTCTTGAGCGGAATCAGTGCCGGCTGACAACACCCCTTCGCCGATGCCATGGGAATCAGGGGCCAAAATCGATTCTGCCCCATTCGTCATCACCGGTCCTGCCGGAGTAGGCGGCGAATTCGACCTCGCCGCCTGGCCAGGCACAGCAGGCCAGTAGGGCACAATCAATGCCGCTGAGGTACCTTGTTTAGGGGTTGAGATCACTTCGAGGCGGCCTCCCATGGCTTCGGTTCGCTCCCGCACACTGAACAGCCCGAATCGTTTTCGTTCGTCCTTCTGTGCGATCACCTCATCGAGATTGAACCCACAACCTTCATCCTTCACTGTGACCACGAGATAGCCGTCGCCATTCTTATCGATCGTGACTTCCGCCTGGTTGGTGCTCGCATGTTTCAACACGTTGAATAACAACTCACGCGTCGATTGGAACACGAGCACCGCCTGGTCGTCATCCAGCACGACATGTTGAATGTTCCTCTTGACCGTGACCGTCAGGCCATGATTCTGCATTTGCTCCGCCAGCCATCCGAACCCCTCGAGAAGTCCGAACTCCTGCAATGCCGGCGGGGCCAATTCGGCCACCAAGGATCGCGTATAGTTGAGGGAGTCGATAATGGCCCGATCGGCCTCCATCAGCAGGGATGTGGGAACTGCGTCCTTGACATGGGCTGAGGTTTGCCGAATTTTTATCCGGATCAGCACGAGCAACTGCGCCAGATAGTCATGCAGCTCTCCGGCCAACCGACGCCGTTCGCGCTGTTCCGTCAAGGTCAATTCCGTCGCCAGGTCCCGGAGTCGCAACTGGGAATCGCGCAATTCTTGCGTCCGTTCGCTGACGCGCTGTTCCAGTTCGACTGCGATCTTTCGCAATTGTTCCTCCGCGGCCTTCCGCTCCGTCAGATCCCGCGCAACACGCGCAAAGCCGCTGAGTTTTCCCGCCTCATCTTTCATGGCCGTAATCACGACATTGGCCCAGAATTTCGAGCCGTCCTTGCGCACCCTCCATCCTTCGGCCTCATGTTGACCGGCGGCGGCAGCCATTTCCAAGGCCAGATCAGGATCGCCTCGCGTGATATCCTCGGCGGTAAAAAATACGGCATGGTTCCGGCCGATCACTTCGGACGCTTCGTATCCTTCGACGAGCCGGGTGCCAGGATTCCAACTGGTGACCGTCCCTTGCGGACTCAGCAGGAGAATCGAATAGTCTCTGATGCTGTCCACCAGCAGGCTGAACCGCTCTTCCCCCTGCCTAACGGCTTGGAGCTTCACGCGCTCGCGCATGCGATAAAGATCGACGAACACGGACACCTTACTCTGCAACACCTCGGGCACGACCGGTTTGAACAGGTAATCCACGGCCCCGCTCGCGAGCCCTCGGAATACATCTTCGTCCAGTTTATCCACGGCGGACAAAAAGATAATCGGCGTATGGCGCGACTGCTCGCGCTGTCGTATTAACTCGGCAGCCTCGAATCCATCGACTCTGGGCATGCGGACATCGAGCAGAATGACGGCAAAATCATGGCGAAGCACCTGGCGCAGCGCCTCCTGCCCCGAATCCGCCGTAATGACGACCCGTCCTGGACCAGTCAGCAACGTTTCCATCGCCATCAGACTTCTGGCGTCGTCATCCACCAAGAGGATTTTTGCCTGGATGTCGGTCATGGGCGACTCCTTCACAGGACGCATTGGTGCGCATGGCGACTCATAGGAACAGGGAAGCGAAGAGCGGACGACTGATGGTAGAACGCGCAGGCTCGACGAGGGAAAGGCGAATAGCTCATGTCATCTGCGCCTTTCGCTGTTGGTCATGCATACGTTCTCTCGGGCGGAGGACCGTCATAGTTGACCCATCGCTTTCTTGCGGCCAAAGAGCCAAATCCTGAGGAGCGCCAGCAGTTCATCGGTATTGACCGGTTTCGCGATGTAATCCGAGGCACCGGCTTGGAGGCAACGTTCCCGGTCGCCCTTCATGGCCTTCGCGGTCAATGCCAAAATGGGCAGGAGCCGATGCTGGGGATTCTGCCTGATTTGGCGCATGGTCTCGTACCCGTCCATTTCGGGCATCATAATATCCATCAGGACCATATCCAGATCGCCATCCTCTTCCACTTTTTGAATCGCTTCTCGTCCGGTCTCGCAGCTGGCCACTTCCATCCCGTGACGCTCCAGCAGACTGGTCAGGGCGAAAATATTTCGCATGTCGTCATCCACAACTAAGACCTTTCTTCCGACCAGCGCATCGTCACTCTGGCGAACCCGTTCCAACATACGCTGCTTTTCAGGCGGCAATTGCGCCACCACCACATGTAAGAATAAGGTCGCCTCGTCCAGCAGCCGTTCCGGCGATTGCACACCTTTCAACACGATCCCTTGGGACAGCTCCCTCAAGTGGAGTTCTTCTTCCTGGCTCAAGTCCTTGCCTGTCGAGACGATGACGGGGAGGTTCCGCAAGGCCTCATGTTCACGGATACGTTCGAGAATCTGGAAGCCGGACATGTCGGGCAATCGAAGGTCCAATACGACACAGTCGAAATGCCGTTGGGAGAGCAGATTCCAGGCATCTGTCCCGTTGTTGATCGGCACGATGTCCACCTCGTCGTGGCTCAACAGTGCGCAGAGGCTGCGGCTCTCGATCTCATTGTCTTCGACCAGCAACAATTGCTTGCGTCTGGGTTTGGTGAAATCGACCAGCCGCCCGAAGGTCGCACCCAGGTCTTCCGTGGTGGTCGGTTTGATCATGTAGGCGAAGGCGCCATGTCCCAAACCATGCAACCGCTCTTCCTCCACCGTGAGGATCTGCACCGGGATGTGCCGGGTTTCGGGATCCTGCTTCAGGTGACTGAGAACCGTCCAGCCCAGCATGTCCGGCAGAAAAATATCCAGTGTGATGGCCACCGGCTTGTACTCTCTGGTCAAGCTCAAGGCCAATCGACCATGGGCCGTGACGATACCCTTCAGCCCCTTTTCGCGGACGGCTGCCAAGAGCACACGGGCATAGTGCGGATCGTCTTCGACAATCAGCACGGTGGGGTCGCCGGGAAGAAGGGTTTCCCGGTCATCCGGAATATCTTCCAGGCGATGAGCCTGTTGCACCAGCAAAGGCGCTTGTTCCTGCCACTGAAACTTGGGAGGAATGAGTTCCGGCGTCGCGCCCAAATAGGCCTCCGGCAAATACAGCGTAAACGTGCTGCCTTCGCCCGGAGCGCTCACCAAACGAATTTCGCCGCCCAGCAACATGGCCAATTCACGGCTGATGGCCAGCCCCAGTCCCGTTCCTCCGAAGCGGCGGCTCGTACCGGCGTCCGCCTGTTGAAAGGCTTCAAACACGATCTTCTGTTTCTCCACAGGGATGCCGATGCCGGTGTCACTCACTTCGAAGGCCACCACGGTCGGGACCGTACTCAGTACCGCGTGATCCAGGCTCCAGCCGGTCACGGCGCGCCGAACTCGGAACGTGACTTGGCCATGAGACGTAAACTTGAAGGCGTTGGACAGGAGGTTCTTCAGCACCTGCTGCAATCGTTTGAAGTCGGTTACTATGCTGCGGGGCAACTGTGAATCGATCTCGATCTTGAAGGTCAGCTGCCTCGCTTCGGCGACGTGACGGAAACTGCGCTCCGTCGCTTCGCGCACCTTCATGAAGAGCACTTCCTCCGGCTCGACCGTGACCGTGCCGGATTCGATTTTCGACAAATCCAGAATATCGCTGATCAAATTGAGAAGATCGGCGCCCGCCGCGTGAATGTTCTTGGAGAACTCCACCTGCTTGGAGCTGAGATTACGGTCCGGGTTCTCCCCGAGTTGTTGGGCCAGAATGAGGATGCTGTTCAGAGGGGTCCGTAACTCATGGGACATGTTGGCGAGGAACTCGGACTTGTACTTCGACGCCAATGCCAGCTCTCGCGCCTTGTCTTCCAACGCATGCCGGGCCTGCTCGATTTCCCTGTTCTTCATTTCCACTTCTGCATTCTGCTCGGCGAGCTGTTGCGCTTTCTTGGCCAACTCCTCGTTGGTTTGCTGAAGCTCCTTTTGTTGGGCCTGCAACTCGGTGGCCAGATTCTGCGACTGTTGCAGCAGGCCTTCTGTCTGCATCGTGGCTTCAATCGTATTGACCACCACACCGATCGTCTCGGTCAATTGTCCGAGAAACCCGACATGGGTCGGGGTAAACTCTGACAGGGTCGCGAGCTCGATGACGGCCTTGGTCTGGCCCTCGAACAGGACGGGCAATACGATCACATTCCGCGCCTGTGCCTGGCCCAGTCCCGAGCGAATCCGTATATAGTCCGAAGGGACGTTGGTCAGCATGATGCGGCGCTTTTCCCGGGCGCATTGCGCGACAAGCCCGACCCCCACCCTCATTTCATCCGGCACCGCCTCCTCCCCCCCACCCGCATAACTCGCCAGCAACCGCAACAACGGTTTGTCCGCTGTATCACGCTGATAGATCGCTCCGTATTGCGCGTTGACCAAGGGCGCCAGTTCTGTCAGAAGCAGATCTCCCACCGTGGCCAAGTCCCGTTGCCCTTGCATCATGCGCGTGAACTTCGCCAGGTTGGTCTTGAGCCAGTCCTGCTCAGTATTCTGATCCGTCGTCGCCTGTAAAGTCCGGATCATGACGTTGATGTTGTCTTTCAGCTCAGCCACCTCGCCGCGCGCCTGTACCTGAATGGACCTTGTGAGGTCTCCTTGCGTGACAGCCGTCGCGACTTCGGCGATGGCGCGCACTTGCGTCGTAAGATTGGCCGCCAGGAGATTCACGCTCTCAGTCAGATCCTTCCAGGTTCCCGGGACACCCGGCACGATGGCCTGGCCACCAAGCTTGCCTTCCGTCCCGACCTCCCGCGCCACCCGCGTGACCTCGCTGGCAAAGGCGCTGAGCTGGGCGACCATGCGGTTGATGACGTCCTTGATTTGTAGAATCTCTCCGCGCACATCCACCGTAATCTGTCGCGTCAGATCTCCATTCGCGATGGATGTGGCGACGGTCGACATATCGCGCAGCTGCACAGTCAGGTTACTCGCCATCGCGTTCACGCTGTCGGTCAGGTCCTTCCAGATTCCTGCCACGCCCGGCACCACGGCCTGTCCACCCAGCTTGCCTTCCGTTCCGACTTCCCGCGCCACCCGCGTCACTTCCGCGGCGAACCCATTCAACTGGTCCACCATCGTATTCGTCGTGTCCTTCAGCTGGAGGATTTCGCCGCGCACGTCCACGGTGATTTTCTTCGAGAGGTCGCCGCTCGCTACCGCAATTGTCACTTCCGCAATGTTGCGCACCTGGGCCGTCAAATTGCTGGCCATGGCGTTCACGCTATCGGTGAGGTCCTTCCATGTGCCTGCCACCCCTGGCACCACGGCCTGTCCGCCCAGCTTGCCTTCCGTTCCGACTTCCCGCGCCACCCGCGTCACTTCCGCGGCAAACGCGTTCAACTGGTCCACCATCGTATTCGTCGTGTCTTTGAGTTGGAGAATCTCGCCGTGCACGTCCACGGTGATTTTCTTCGAGAGGTCGCCGCTCGCCACCGCGATCGTCACTTCCGCGATGTTGCGCACCTGGGCCGTCAGGTTCCGAGCCATGGAATTGACGCTGTCGGTCAGGTCCTTCCAAGTCCCTGCGACACCCGGGACGATGGCCTGTCCGCCCAGCTTGCCTTCGGTGCCCACCTCGCGGGCCACCCGCGTGACCTCCGCGGCAAAGCTTCTCAACTGGTCGACCATCGTATTGATGGCTTCTTTTAACTGGAGAATTTCGCCATGCACGTCCACCGTAATCTTTTTGGACAAGTCACCGTTCGCCACCGCAATCGTCACATTAGCGATGTTGCGCACTTGGTCCGTCAGATTTCCCGCCATGAGGTTCACGCTGTCCGTCAGGTCTTTCCACACGCCGCTCACATCTCTTACCTGCGCCTGCCCACCCAATTTACCTTCGGTGCCGACCTCGCGGGCGACTCGCGTCACCTCCGCGGCAAAGCTGCGTAACTGGTCGACCATCGTATTGATGGCTTCCTTGAGCTGCA
>CAZBNV010000005.1:0-127662 GCA_964493335.1 uncultured Nitrospira sp. | reverse complement strand
TCGACTGAGCAGAGAAACTCCAATTCCTTCGGAGTAAAGTCCCGCACGGACTTGGATAGCGCGCCCATGACCCCGTACACCCGATCTTGCACCATCATGGGCACGCCCATGCCGGCGATGCCGCCATGTTCCGACAGGAGCCTCGACGGCACGAAGCGCGTTTCTGTCCGCAAGTCCCGCACGACCACCGGCTGCCGTTTCCGAATCGCAAAGCCTGCCTGAGAATTCGTGCCGCCCTCCACCGTCAAGGTACCGATGAGCCCCTCGCGCCAGCCGACACCGGCAACGAGATAGAGATGTTCATCCGATTCACGAGGAATGAGGATTTTGCAGAGTTCCACGCCCAACGCCTCGGCCGTCGAGCGCGCGGCCTCGTTCATGATCTCTTGGACTGCGGTCCCACTCACCGCCAGCGTCCCGATCCGCGCGAGGACCGACTGAAATCGGGCTACCTGGGAGGCTTCCTGCGACAGCAGCGTTCGCTCCGTGACGTTTTCCAGCACCATGAGCACGCCCTTGTCGCCGCGATAGGGCACGACATTGAATCGGCATTCGTAGATAAGCGGATCGTCTTGCCGATCCGTCAGGCAATACTCTTTTGTGTCACGAGCTCCGAGCGGTTCGCGATTCCAGGCCATCGCTTCACCGAGAAGGCGCGTCCCCAGCGGCAGCTTCGACCCCGGTTGAGACGCCTCGACCAGTTCTCCGAACTGCGCGTTTTTGAAGATCACGATGCCGTGGGACACAAAACAGAGGCCGCCATGGATGCAGTCACTGAGCCACACCAAGACTTCCCCCACAGCGACTTCCGATTGCGCCGGGGCGGCCGTCTTGGGACGTGATCGACGTGAGGAAGACATAGGCGTTGGTACTCAGTTAGGCGGCGCACAGGATCGAAACACTCTTATGGTCGCGTGGGCAGTATACCCAGTCAGGATGCGAACCGTCGAGGGAGGCCGGCCCTCTTATTTGGCGACAAAGTGCTCACGGCGGCTGACGGCCACGTCCGTCACAAACATCGCACCGGAATGTTTATTGAAGAGTGGTCCCAGGCCCGCCAGAATCGGCTTGACCCGCTCGTCCGGCACGACCGTAAAGACGATCACCTGGCTACTGGTGTCGTTAAAAAGCAAATGGCCCTCATGAAAGCCATGGTGGCCTTTGCCCGATACATTATTGATGATCGTGTAACCGGTGGCGCCGACCCGATCCAGCAGGTCAGTGATAAACTTCGCGTGTTCGCCCTGGACCACGATCTTGATTTCTTTCATGGGATGCAGTGTTAAGCTGATCATGCGACCCTCCTTGTATCCATGTCCATTCGTTCAGGCCGTCGTATGATAGAACGTGCCGTCCTGGGGTTCCAATGCCACGAGCGTCACCCACCCCCGATCGAATAATTGTTCGAGCAGCGGTTGCCGATTGATGATGGCGCGGATGCGGTCTCTCGCCGCTTCGATCACGGCCAGCAACCCATTTGCAGCGGAACCAGTAGGCGTGGGGGTAGCTGTCCATGTATCTGCGGATGGCGTCGATGTCTCCAGGAATGCCGAGTTCATCCCGGCAGCTTCGATCGATCAGTTCGCGTTCGTAACACAAGCGGACCGCCAGGTACTTCACCGAATCGATCGGGTACTGCTGCTGCCAGGGATAACCGATCTGATCGGCGCGCCACTTGATATACCCGGTCCAGCCCGGCAGGGCGGCTAAGTGGTGTGCCAGGTATTCTTCCCAGGCGGTTTTGGGAATCTTCAAGATAGACAAGCTTTCCAAGAGGGCCTCTTCGGGACGATTGGAGAGGGCGGCAATTTTCTGCGCCGCACGTGTGATGCCGATAAGTCGAAGACTCGCATCGTATTGGGCGAGGGATTTCCTGGCCCGGTAAAACGTCTGCTCCCGTGCCGGCATCGGCAAGGAGGCTTTCCCCTCATCCAGGAAGGCGCTGCACCACTTCACCATTTCACGATTCATGGTATCGACAACTGTCGTGCCGAATGTCCGATCGCACCAGGTCGCACAGGTTTCACGGACAGGCAATTCCACGGACTCCCATCGCACTAACGGACCGGGAGTATGTGTGGTTCTCGCGCCCAAAGTCGTGAGCCACGACTCAATCTTGGGGACGATCTTTCGCTCCTCGGGGTACGGCGGATCGGATGGATGGGCGTGAGGCTCAGCGATGCCAAGGATCATCGAAGCCACAAACACATCCAGATGCGACATCGGACGCCCGGCAAAGGTGATCTGTGTGTCGGCGGCAAAAGGCTCGACGATGGCTTGCAAATCTTCCGGACGAATGCGCCCGCTCTTGAAATGCCGGCGAAAGACCTGGTTGCTTAGATAGCTTCGCCCGCCGAAGAACTGTGCCCCTCGCTTGACAGCCTCGTCGAAATGCAGACCTTCCAGTCCATGCAATGGATTGTGATGGATGAAGGTCCGCATCGGCCGATATTGGGCGATGACCTCTCCCGCCAGTTGGACGTAGGAGCGCAACCCCATGCGCTCCGCATCGATGAACATCTGTCGATGCTCTGTCATCACCAGGGCTCCGATTTAGCCATGTCTCTCTCGTGTGGTCGAATCTTCGTCCGCCGAGCGCGGCTTCCGCAGGCTCGTAGGATATCCTCAATGTAGAGGCCGTTGAGGAATGCGACATAGGCGCGGGTCTGGATGGTGTCCAGCCAGCGGGGGATCAAGAACTGCATGCCATGGGCCTTGCCGTACAGGAGCATCCACACCGCGACGACGAGGACGGTCGCGAGGGCGACAAACGTATCGAAGAGACCGGCGGGCCAAGCTGCTGCCTGAAAATAGGCTGCCGCCTGTCCCGGTTCAGCATAGAGGAAATGGGTGAAGGATTCGCCGGCCCATAGGTAGGTCAGGCCGATCAGGGTGAGCGTCGCCACCATTATCAAGGACACGTTCCACGAAGCCACCGCATTGAGGCGATACAGGCTGAAGATAGCTTGGGCTGAGGTGACCCAGGCAAAGAACAAGAAAATCAAGGTGCCCTGCGCTTCGAACAGGGGGATGTGCACCAGGCCATGGGCGACAAGCAGGATAATCAACGGCAGGATCAACGTGATCCCCAAACCGGTCGCCCAGGTTACCAACGAGAAACGAGTCGCTTTTTCCACGGGCTCATGCTCCGGAAGCTTGAATTCGCTTCGCGCTTTTTGAATGTTGGCTCCCGAATTGAGAAACAGTGTCGCCTTGAAGAGTCCATGGGCGCAGAGGTGAAACACCGCGAGCGCGAAGGCCCCCAAGCCACATTCCATGATCATGTATCCCATCTGTCCCATCGTGGAATAGACAAGCGTTCGTTTGATGCTGGGTTGGGTCAGCATCGTGGTGGCCCCGATCAACGCGGTCAGCCCTCCGATGAGAAACATCAGATGGAGCGACATCGGGGCGATGCCATACAGCGGGGCCAAGCGGTTGACGAGAAATCCTCCGGCATTCACGATCCCCGCATGGAGCATGGCCGAGACGGGAGTCGGCGCCTCGAGGGTGCCCGGCAGCCACACGTGGAACGGGAACTGGGCGGATTTTGTCATAACCGCGATCAAGATCAAGAGCGTAATCGCCGTGATGGAGTTGATTTCAAAGACCGTTCCAGCCCAAAGAAGAGGCGCAGGAGACGATTGGATGGCACGGAACAATTCCGTCAGATCGAAGGTCCCGAACTTGGCGTAGATCAGGAGAATGCCGACGAGCAAGGCCGCATCACCGAATCCCTGCACCCGCAACGTGGTTCGCCCCGCCATGCGTGCTGCAAAACTGCCTTCATTGAAGGAGAGCAGGAGGACCAATAACCACGTGACCAAGTGCCAGCAGATGAAGAGCCAGAACAGATTTCCACTGGTGACCAGGCTCAAGAGCACAAAGGTCAGCAGGCATAGCAAACTGAAGAAGCGCACATAGCCTTGGTCTCCCTGCATGTAGCGCTGTGAATACACGTGGATCACCAGGCTCACGCCGGTGATGAGGACCATCATGACGGCGGCAAGCCGATCGACCAGTACCGTGTAGGCAAGAGGTCTGGGGAGCAATACGGAAAACGTGAGGAGGAGAGGCTCGCCCTGAACGACATGATACAGAGAAGCTAGTGCCGCGAAGGTTGACAGCGCCAGGGCGCTGACTCCGATAGAGGAGCTTTTCTCGCCCAGTGTGGCCCCGAGCAGAACGATCAGGCCGCTTGCGAGGAGTGGTGCCCCCGCTGCAATGATCGGAAAAAGGAAGTCCATGACCCATCCTACTGTAGTGGGACGTGATGTTAGAGGAATCATCAGCAAGAACAGGACCCATGGGCCGTGATGGTAGGCTGTTGATCTAAGTCATAGAAGTATAAACAAAATTCTGAAAAGTAGGTGCTGTGGTAGGTGAGTGTCATCGTGGGGTGAGCGTAGGGTCTGTGCGTGGGCGCACTGAAGTGCATTCGCGCACAAAGGATTTTTGGCCAGATAGCTTAATCGAAACGTAACACCCTCAGGAGGTTGTCGAACAGATGGCCAAAACTGGGGAGCGGGAGAGGTTGGTGTCTTCCCAGAAAACGATGACAGATCAGAGCTTGAGTAAGATGCGCTTCGGCGCGAGTGTCGGTTGCTCATCTCGCCCGTACTCATACCAGCCTTTTCGGGACATCGTTTGATCTTTATAACGAACTGAAATTGTTTGTGAGTTTTCGCCGGTGAGCGCGGGTAACTAAATGGACGACCGGCTACTTTAAATGTGCCGCTAGCAAGGACTGTTGAACCAGCAACCGCGCTCTCGTTTGAACTGCCATTGGGTGTTGGGGGAAGAGACATGAGCACAGCCGGACAACTTATCCAATGGCGGCGTAGTTTGCTAGGCAAGGTCCTTGTCCCAGTGCGGTGTTCTGCCCCCGTACAGTTTCATCGCTGGGGCTAAATGTCCCTCTTGTCTCATGGTGAACACACCGAGTTACATGAAACATCAGGAAAGTCTCCTCTCGGTTGCTGCGGAGCCAGTAAGGCATTGCTTTTGCTGCTGATGATTGTGCATATCTGCCGGCGCGGCGTTCATGTAATGTCCTCAGATCAAAATGAAGCGGTTGCGGCGGCAAGGTGTCGTGTACAAGGTTCGACAGCTCGGATGATTGTGCAAGCCAGGCGCCGAATGGCCGACCGCTCCGCGCTATCTCGTGAACGCGCGGTCCATAATCGTGTTGCAGCGGCCAACGGTGTACCCGTCATCGTCTGGACTTCACGAGAGGAGCAGCATGAAGAATGGCACACGGTTCTCGGCGGCATGATCTTCCTGGATCCTCTGTGGTATGCGTGGCTCGTCACGCTGGGCCGGATGACAGGGACACATGCCAGCGACAGACGCACGTGAGCCGCTGCCGTGATCGAGTCGCCCGACACGATTGTGTTGGATGCGGAGGAGATCGTGATGAAGGAGATGCATGAAGTTCGGGAGTGAGCAGGCCCTAGCGCTTTTGCCGACATCCTCGTTGCAGCGGCTGATCGATCTGTTGCAGGCCAGGGGCTATCGCGTCGTCGGTCCGACGGTCCGCGACGGGGCGGTCCTGTGGGACACGATCCGGCAGGTGTCGGATCTGCCGGTCGGCTGGCGCGATGAGCAGGACCCGGGACGCTATCGGCTAGAGAACACCGGCTCACACCAAATATTCGGTGTTGTGCACGGGCCGCAATCGCTCAAGCCTTTGATCTTTGCCCCACGCGAGCCGCTCCTCCAGATCGAACGGACCACGAACGGATTCTCCGCTCGCCCGACGCTTCCTCTGCAAGAGAAAGTTGCCATCATAGGGGCTCGCGCCTGTGACCTCGCCGGGCTGGCCATCCAGGATCAGATTTTTCTGAAAGACGCCTACCGGGATCCCTATTATGACGCGCGCCGTGAGGGCCTGTTTCTGATTGCGGTGAACTGCACCCGCGGGCTGGCCACCTGTTTCTGCGCCTCGATGGACACTGGTCCCCAAGCACGAGCGGGCTTCGACCTGGCGCTGACCGAATTGGATGAGGTGTTTGTGGTGGAGGCAGGCAGTGTGGCGGGCGAGGAGGTGCTGGGTGAGCTGTCGCTCGCGTCGGCTTCGACGATACAAGTTCGTGAGGCCGAACAGCAGATTGGGGCATGCGCCCGCAGCCAGACGCGGCAGTTGGACCGATCGCATCTCCCACAGGCCCTGTATGACGCCCATGAGCATCCCCGCTGGGACGACGTGGCGAGCCGCTGCCTGGCTTGCGGGAATTGCACGATGGTCTGCCCGACCTGCTTCTGTCATACCGTTGAGGAGACGCCCGACCTCACGCACCAACGCGCCGAGCACACCAGATTGTGGGATTCCTGTTTCACGCAGGATCACGGCTATATCCATGGAAAAAATATTCGCCCGACGATCAAGGACCGCTATCGCATGTGGCTCACGCATAAACTCGCGTCGTGGATTGATCAGTTCGGGACATCCGGCTGTGTCGGCTGTGGCCGGTGCATCACCTGGTGCCCGGTCGGGATTGACCTGACCGAAGAGCTGCCGGCGTTGCTGAAGCCTTCGACTCAGGCCAAGGAGAAGCCGAGCCAAGCATGACGCATTCGAAGCAGACCGTCGTTGGAGTGCCGAAGGAGACGTATCCGGGGGAAACGCTGGTGGCGTTGATTCCCGCTCACGTGCCGCTGCTCACCACGATCGGCTTGCATGTGCTGGTTGAATCCGGAGCGGGAGAGGCTGCGGGATTCGAAGATGAGGCGTATCGGATAAAAGGCGCGCGAGTGGCGAGAGATCGCTCTGAGCTGTTCGCCTCGGCAGAGATCCTGCTCCAGGTCAGAACGCTGGGCGCCAATCCCGACATAGGCCGTCACGATCTGCCCCTGTTCCGTCCCGAGCACACGGTCATCGGCTTAGCCGACCCCCTGGTGCAACCTCGGGCTGCCTTGGAGTTGGCGAAGCGGGGCGTAACCGTATTTGCCATGGAACTGATGCCTCGGCTCGCCCGCGCGCAAAGCATGGATGTGCTCTCCTCGCTCGCCACCATCGTGGGCTACAAGGCTGTGCTGCTGGCGGCGGCCAGCCTGCCGAAGCTGTTTCCGATGCTGACGACCGCGGCGGGAACTATTCCACCGGCGCGGGTCCTCATCATCGGCGCCGGTGTGGCGGGGTTGCAGGCGATCGCCACGGCACGTCGCTTGGGGGCGGCCGTGTCGGCCTACGATGTGCGTCCGGCAGTGAAGGACCAAATTCAGAGTCTGGGGGCGAAGGCCGTCGAGGTGCCGGTCGAGGTCGGCGAGGCCGAGGAGACAGGCGGCTATGCCAAGACCTTGGGTGAGGCCATCTATCGGAGGCAGCGTGAACTGTTGACTCCTATCGTGACCGCGAGCGATGTCGTCGTGACCACCGCGGCGGTTCCTGGCCAACGAGCGCCGATGCTCATCACGGCCGACATGGTGGCGCGAATGGCGCGGGGCTCGGTCATTGTGGATGTGGCGGCTGACCGCGGTGGCAACTGTGAGCTGACCCGTCCAAATGAAACGGTGGTGCATCAGGGGGTGACCGTGCTGGGACCGACCAATCTGCCGAGCACGGTGCCGCTGCACGCGAGCCAGATGTATGGAAGGAATCTTGCCAATGTCCTTCTCTATCTGTGCAACGACGGTTTCTTGCGCGTGGATGTGGCGGATGAGATCACGCGCGAGACGCTGGTGACGCGAGGTGGAGCAGTGGTCCATCCGAGGATCGGCGCATTGCTCCGTGCCACACATCATGACGTCGCCGAAGAAGGAAATGCGTGATGGAGACCGCCGTGATCGGGTTTACGATTTTCGTGCTGGCCCTCTTTGCGGGATTCGAAATCATCACGAAAGTGCCGCCCACGCTCCATACGCCGCTGATGTCAGGAGCGAACGCGATTTCAGGGATTACGCTCGTCGGGGCATTGCTGGCTGCCGGGTCCGAACAAGACATCCTTATGAGCGCGCTGGGATTTGTCGCCGTGGTGTTTGCCACGATCAATGTGGTGGGCGGGTTTCTCGTGACGCATCGGATGCTGGCGATGTTCAGACCTCGCCCGAAGAGGGTATCATGAACGCCGCATTCATCAATCTCGGCTACCTGGGCGTCTCGGTCCTCTTTGGGGTGGGGCTGAAGGGGCTCGCGCATCCGCGCACGGCGGCCCGTGGGAATGTGCTGGGCTCGCTGGGAATGTTCCTGGCCGTCGTACTAACGCTGCTCGACCGGCGCATTCTGGGCTTTCAGACGATCGCTGTTGCGCTGTTGATTGGATCGGTCATCGGCGCGACGCTGGCGCTGAAGATCCAGATGACCGCCATGCCGCAAATGGTCGCCGTGCTGAACGGGTTGGGCGGCGGCGCGTCTGTCTTTGTGGCCGGAGCCGGGCTGTTGGAGAACCAGGATGCGGCCATCGCGACGCTCAGCCATTTCACCGCGGCCGCAGTCGCCTCCGGTGTGATCGGCGCGGTGACGTTCTGGGGCAGTCTCGTGGCCTTTGCCAAGTTGCAAGCACTCATCACCGAGAGCGCCGTTCGGTTTCCCGGCCAATACGCGATCAACGCCGGACTGGCCATCGCCGCTGGGGGACTTGGACTCTGGCTGTTGCTGACACCTGCACATCATGCCGCCTACTGGCTCGTCGTGGCCGTCTCGTCGTTGCTCGGGTTGTTGCTCGTGCTGCCGGTCGGGGGGGCCGACATGCCGGTGATCATCGCCTTGCTCAATTCCTGCTCCGGGCTGGCCGCTGCTGCGACAGGCTTTGTGCTCAACAACAACGTGTTGATTATTGCCGGGTCGCTGGTGGGCGCGTCGGGATTCATTCTCACCCAGATCATGTGTCGGGCGATGAACCGATCACTGGCGGATGTGATGGTGGGAGGCGCCCCGCCTGCGAAAAAGGGCGGGCAGGATGAGGAGATCTATACGGGGCGGGTGAAAGCCGGTTCGCCGGAAGAAGTCGCCTGGCTCTTCGATGCCGCGCGCCGGGTGGTGATCGTGCCTGGTTATGGGATGGCCGTCTCCCAGGCCCAGCATAGCGTGGCGCACCTCGCCGAACTGTTGCGTGGCCGTGGCATCGAGGTCGAATTCGCCATCCATCCGGTGGCCGGACGCATGCCTGGGCATATGAACGTGCTGCTCGCGGAGGCGAATGTCCCCTACGAGTTGCTGAAAGATCTCGACGAAAGCAATCCCACGTTCGAGCAGACGGATGTGGCGCTCGTCATCGGGGCAAACGACGTGGTCAATCCGCTGGCACGAACCGACCCCACGAGCCCCCTCGCGGGCATGCCGATCCTCGATGTGGATAAGGCTCGGACGGTCGTGGTGATCAAGCGCAGCCTGAGTCCTGGTTTTGCGGGCGTTCCTAATCCGTTGTTCGCCGCCGACAAGACGATCATGCTGTTCGGCGACGGCCGAGCGATGGTGCAAGCGGTGCTGAAAGTATTGAGGGACGGCTGATGAAGCCAGGTCTCGTAGATAGGGAGCCATGATGTCATTTGTACCGACTGTCGACAGTCCCTGGGCCAACCCCTATCTCATCCATGCGGCCACCATTGTGGGCAAGATCCGGGAAGCGGAGGGGATCGACACGTATCGATTGCGCTTCGTCGATGAGGAGGTGCGGCGGCGCTTTCGGTTCGCCCCCGGTCAGTTCAATATGGTCTATCTGTTCGGGGTCGGCGAGGTGGCGATCTCGATCGTCTCGGACCCGGATGAACCACAGTGCCTGGACCATACGATCCGCGTCGTGGGACGAGTGACGAAATCGATTGCGCGATTGCAACAGGGCGACGAGCTGGGCATCCGCGGGCCGTTCGGGCAAGGATGGCCGCTCGATGCCGCGCAGGGCAACGACGTGGTGATCGTGACCGGCGGGCTGGGCTGCGCGCCGGTGGTCGGCGCCATTGAATATATCTTCCGTCGGCGCACCCAGTATGGAAGCGTGAAGATTCTGCACGGGGTCAAGACGCCGCACGACCTGCTCTATCGCGAGCGGTTTGATGCGTGGCGGCGGCATCCTGATACCGAGGTATTGTTGACGAGCGACCAACCCGACAAGACATGGCGTTATCATATCGGCGTCGTGACCGAATTGTTCGAACAAGTCCGGGCGGATCCCGCTCGAACGATCGTCTTGATGTGCGGACCGGAGATCATGATGCGTTTGGGCGTGCCGATCTTGATGCAACGCGGGATCCCGGCGACCGCGATCTATGTCTCACTGGAGCGGCATATGGAATGCGGAATTGGCCTGTGCGGCCATTGTCAGATGGGACCATACTTTCTGTGCAAGGACGGCCCGGTGATGCGCTACGATCGGGTCGCGCCGTGGTTGGGACAGGTGGGAGTGTGAAACCAGGGACCGTGTGTTTCGTTTGTCTGGTTTATCTCGTTCCCTCAAACAAACCAGACGAATCACACAAACCGGAACACAGAGAAGGCGTCTGATAACAATGGACCAACGTGTACACCATACAGGGGAGACGAAGAAGGCCGCGCGGCCCAAGCTCGGCATCTTCAAGTTCGCCTCGTGCGACGGCTGTCAGCTTAGCATCTTGAATTTAGAGGATGATCTGCTCGCGTTAGGGCAGGCCTTGGACATTGCCTACTTTCCCGAAGCCTCCAGCGACATGAGAGAGGGTCCCTACGACATCGCGTTGGTGGAAGGCTCCATCACCACGCCGGAGGATGCGCATCGGATTCTGTCCGTGCGAGAGCAAGCCACGGTGTTGATCACGATCGGCGCCTGCGCCACGGCGGGCGGGATTCAAGCGTTGCGCAACTGGGCGGATGTCGACGCGTTCAAGCGGGCGGTTTATCCCAGCCCGCAGTACATCCAGAGCCTGAGCACCTCGACGGCGATCTCGGAACATGTGCGCGTCGACTTCGAACTGTGGGGCTGCCCCATCGACAAAGCACAATTGCTCCGGGTGCTCACCGATCTATTAGCCGGTGTGCAGCCACGGCTGCCGACACATAGTGTGTGCATTGAATGTAAACGCCGTGAGATCGTCTGCGTGCTGGTCGCCAAGGGGATCCCCTGCCTCGGGCCGGTGACTCGAACCGGGTGCGGCGCGATTTGTCCGAGTATGGGCCGAGACTGTTACGGCTGTTTCGGCCCAGCCGAAGAGATGCATGAAGGTCCCGGACTCCCTCCGAATACGGCCTCGCTGGCCAAAGAGTTTCACCAGAGACTCAACCTCATTCCGGTTGAGGTATTGCGCCGGTTCCGCGGCATCAACGGTGCGGTGAAACCGTTCAGGGAGGAAAGCCAGGCGTGGGAACGCAACGAAGCGTGAAGCATCCCTTGTCGAACCATATGTGCATGTGAGTCTGTAAGTATGAGTGAGTCAAAAGAAACCAAAACCAGAACCATCGCGGTCGACTTGATTGCACGCGTCGAAGGCGAAGGTGCGCTCCGTGTCACCGTGAAGGACGGTATCGTGCAGGATGTCGAGCTGAGGATCTTCGAGCCGCCGCGGTTCTTCGAAGCCTTTTTGGTAGGCCGGCATTACGACGAGGTCCCGGACATCGTGGCGCGGATCTGCGGCATCTGTCCCGTGGCCTACCAGATGAGCGCTGTCCATGCGCTGGAGCAGATCTTCGCGGTGAGCGTGGAGGGGGCGCTGCGGGATTTGCGGCGGATGATCTACTGCGGCGAATGGATCGAGAGTCATACGCTCCACATCTACATGCTCCACGCGCCGGATTTCCTCGGCTATGCCAGCGCGATCGCGATGGCCAAAGACCATCCGGAGATCGTGACCCGTGGCCTGCGGCTGAAGAAAGCCGGCAATGCCCTGATGACCCTGCTGGGTGGGCGCTCCGTGCACCCGGTCTCGGTGAAGGTCGGTGGGTTTTCGCGCGTGCCGCTACGCCGTGAACTGGAGGGTCTGAAAGAAGAACTCTTGTGGGCACGTGACGCGGCGGTGGAGACCGTCCGCTGGGTTGCGGGATTAGACTATCCTGATTTTGCACAGGACTATATCTTTGTCGCGCTCCGTCCTCCCGATGAGTATCCCTTCAACGAGGGACCGATCCTGTCCAGTGGCGGCGTAAAGATTTCCGCAGTGGAGTTCGAGCACAATTTCAGGGAAGAGCAGGCGCCCTATTCTACGGCGCTCCAATGCAGACTCAACGGAGCCAGCTATTTGGTGGGGCCGTTGGCGCGCCTGAACCTCAATCACGACCATCTGTCGCCCCTGGGGAAGCAAGTATTGGCGGACACGAGACTGTCTCTGCCTCTGCGGAATCCGTTTCACGCGATTGTCGCCCGCTCCGTCGAAATCCTGTATGCGATCGAGGAGACGCTGCGGATCATCGACAGGTACGAACCGCCACCCAGCCCTTCGGTCCCGGTGACCGTGCGCGCCGGCACCGGCATGGCTTGCACCGAAGCGCCGAGAGGAATCCTCTATCATCGGTATCGGGTGGATGGTGACGGCCTGATCCGCGAAGCCAAGATCGTTCCGCCCACCTCGCAGAACCAGCGCCGGATCGAAGAGGATCTGCGGGCCTATCTGCCGAGTGTGTTGGATCTCTCGAATGAGCAAGCGGCTATGGGATGCGAAAAAGTCATCCGCTGCTATGACCCTTGCATCTCCTGCGCGACGCATTTTTTGAAGTTGGATATACAGCGTGACGAGTGACGCATGACAAGTGTTGGAATACGACACCCCGTGCGCATCATCGGAGTCGGCAATCTGTTCAGGGGGGATGATGCGGCGGGGCTGCTAGCCGCGCGGCGATTGAAAGCCCTGGTGGGGGACCGCGCCGACGTGATTGAAGCGGAGTTGGCCGGTCTCGATGTGCTGGACTTGATGGCAGAGGCTTCAGCCGTCATCCTGATCGATGCGGCAAGGAGCAGCCAGCCTGCGGGAACGATCCATCGTCTCGATGCGTCTGCCGGGCCGATCTCAGCGGACCTGTTTCCTCATTCGACGCATGTCCTCCATGCGGTGGACGCGATTGAGCTGGGCCGTACATTGGGGCTCCTTCCGCCCCGCGTGATCGTCTACGGGGTGGAGGTTGGTGACACTACGGCCGGCAACGATCTGTCTCCGGCGGTTGCTGAAGTATTGGATCAGGTTGTCGAGCGAGTCTTGCATGAGTTGGAGGGGCTCTCGTGCACGAGTGGCAGCTGATGGCCCAAGTAGTCGAGATGGTGGAGGAGGCGCTCCGCCAGGCTCCCTCTGCGAGACCGTCGGTCGTGAGGCTCAAGGTCAGCACGCAGTCTCATTTCTTCGAGCACGATGCGGCGGCGTTGCAGTCGGTCTTTGCTGCGGCCGCAGAGGGGACGGTTGCTGAGCGGGCCATGCTGGAGATTCTGCCGGTTCCCGTCACCGGCCACTGCCGGCTGTGCGGGACTGCCTGCGAGATGAAAGCGCTGCTGCAATGTTGCCCAGGTTGCGGGTCGGCAAACTTGGATGCGGAGCCAGTCCCCGAAGTGGTGCTTCACGAGGTGGTGGTGGAAGAATGAAACAAGAGACCGTGGTTCGCCTGCGTGTCACCGTGGAGGGAACGGTCCAGGGGGTTGGATTCAGGCCGTTCACTTTCCGTGTCGCGCAACAACTTGGCGTGGCCGGGTGGATCACAAACAGCTCTCGTGGTGCGCTCCTGGAACTGGAGGGGCCGGTTGGTGCCGTAGAGACATTTCTCGTGCGCCTGAAGACGGAAGCGCCAGCGACAGCGAAGGTCGATCGGCTGACCGTAGAACCGGCGAGCCCGATGGGAGAGACTGTCTTCGGGATTCGAGACAGTGAAGGCGCGGGCGCGCGGCGCCTAGTGGTGCCGCCCGATCTCGCGATCTGTGCCGATTGCCTGCGTGAGCTGAGCGATCCAATGGATCGGCGCTATCGCTATCCTTTTCTCACCTGTACCCAATGTGGCCCACGCGTCAGCCTCATCACGGACATTCCCTATGATCGCGCCAACACCACGATGAGCCGGTTCGAGCTATGCATGAGCTGTCGAGTCGAATACGAAGATCCGACGAACCGTCGCTTCCATGCCGAACCGATCGCCTGTCCGGCTTGTGGCCCTCGGTTGGCCTTGTGGGATGTCCAGGGACACGAGGTGGCTCGTGAACAGGAAGCTTTGCAGCAGGCCTGCGAGATCATTCGACAGGGTGGGATTGTTGCGGTCAAAGGAATCGGCGGATTTCAGCTGTGGGTGGATGCCTGCTCGGATACAGCCGTGCAACGGTTGCGCCTCCGCAAGACAAGACCGGACAAACCCTTCGCGGTCTTATTTCCATCTGTTTCCGCGGTACGAGAATCATGCCGTGTTGCTCCGGAAGAAGAAGTCTTGCTGCTCTCTCCGGGAGCGCCGATTGTGCTGCTGCGGCAGCGCAATCATTCTGGGCTGGTCCAATCGGTGTCCTCCAACACCCCCTTCGTCGGTGCCATGGTGCCGTCCAGCCCGCTCCACCATCTGCTGATGACGGAGTTGCAAGGTCCGGCAGTCGCCACCAGCGGCAACCGCTCTGACGAACCCATCGTGATCGACGAGCAAGAGGCGCTGGTTCGACTTGCCGGGATCGCGGATGCGTTCCTCGTTCACGATCGAGCGATCGCGCGGCCGGTCGATGATTCAATCGTGCGGGTGGTGGAGGGCGAAACGCTGATACTCCGGCGAGCAAGGGGCTATGTGCCTCGCTCGATCAGAGTGCAGGCGCCCCTTACGAACGGGAGCGCGATGGTCCCGATTCTCGCGGTCGGGGGCCATCTCAAGAACACGATCGCGTTGGCGTATGGCGATCGGGTCATGCTGAGCCAGCACCTTGGCGATCTGTCTACGCTGGAGGCTTTCGAGGCGTTTCGCCGCGCCGTCGATGATCTGCAACGGCTGCTTGCTGTCCAGCCCCAAGTGGTAGCCTGCGATCTTCACCCAGACTATCGGTCGACAATTTTCGCGCAGGAATTCGCCGAGCGCCACGCGGTCCCGCTCGTTCGGGTGCAACATCATCATGCGCATGTCGCCGCCTGTATGGCCGAGCACAACTTAGACGGCGAGGTGCTGGGCGTGGCCTGGGACGGGGGCGGCTATGGTTCCGACGGCACGATCTGGGGAGGCGAATTTCTCATCGCGGGGTATCCAGGCTTCAGGCGTCTCGCCCATCTTCGACCGTTTCGCCTGCCTGGCGGAGAGGCGGCTATGCGTAAACCCTGGCGCTGCGCCTTCTCAGTCCTCTGGGAGACCTATGGAGAGAAGGGAGCCGTTGAAGCGTGTGCTGCCCGGCAATCTGTGAAAAAGGAAGGCGACGCTCTTGCGGCCCTGCTGCACAGAGGGATTGCCTCACCCTGGACCACTAGCATGGGACGACTCTTCGATGCGGTGTCGTCGATAGCTGGCTGGAGTGATGAAGCCAGTTTTGAAGGGCAGGCGGCCATGGCTCTGGAGTTCGCGGCGGAACGGTATGAAAAGAATGCTGCCGGTGATGAAACAGGCTACCCGTTCGCCGTCATGCGAAACGACGGCAACCAAGCCATGTGGGTGGCAGATTGGCGACCGCTGATCGAGTCGCTTATAAAAGAAAGCCGTGAAGGAAGCAGCCTCGAGCGGATCGCGTATCGGTTCCATCTTGCGTTGGTGGATCTGATCGGTCAGATTGCGGAACAAGCTGCGTTGCCGCGTGTGGTGCTGACCGGCGGATGCTTTCAGAATGTCCTGTTGCTTCGGCTCGCGCGTCGCCGGTTGGCGCGAGCGGGGTTTACCGTCTACAGCCATCGCCAGGTGCCGCCCAACGATGGGGGGCTCTCGCTGGGCCAGGCGATCGTGGCGGCACACGGGTCCGGTGAGAAGTGAAGCGTGAGGAGTGAGGAGCGGAAAAGCTTCATGAAAAGTTGGCAGATGTGAGGGATGACACATGTACCGTCGTGTGATGGCGTTTGATTTTGATGGAACGCTTGCCGTGAATGGGGTGGTGCCCCGTGAACTTGAATGTGCACTCGAGCGATGCCGTGCGGCAGGCTATGCGCTGTTTCTTGTCACAGGCCGGCGGTTTGAAACGGTTTCACTTGGTCGTCTGGGCGACATGTGCACCGGTGTGGTGTGGGAGAATGGCGCGGTCTTGGTGCATACCGCCACCGGTGAGGTCTATTTGCCATTCGGGCAGCTCGAGGAGCGCCTCGTGAAAGCGCTTGTGGAGGCCAAGATCCCACTCGAGCGGGGGTTGGCCATCGCGGCGACCTAGGTGCCGCACGACCAACAAGTGTGGGGCGTGCTCAGCGCCCACGGCGGCAGTCGAGTATAACAAAGGGGCGGTGATGGTGCTGCCGCCTGGAGCGGCAAAGGGAGCGGGTTTAGAGCGGCTCCTGACCATCTGCGGGTTCTCGGCACACAATCTTATGGCGTTCGGCGATGCCGAGAACGATGGTTCGAGCGGGGGAGAGGCGGCGGAAACGGTAGTCCCTCTGTTGGAACAAGGTGGACGGGCTTTCGTTTCGTATCGACCTGATCGCCTTGATCCGAGGGTGCTCCGTTCAGTGCACCATTGCCTGGCGACTCGACTTGTTGAGCCTGAAGCGGTCCGGGCGGTGCAAGAGCATTGTGGAGAATGCGGGCTTCGAGAGGTGAACTTCGCGGAGATTCCTCCCGGCGAGATACTCTTGTGTGACGGCCAAGTGGCCCGCTTGCGACCGGCTCTCCGCCGGGTCCCGCATATCAGGCACTTCTACAAGTATCTCGAGGGGCCGCTGCCTCCTGGCAAGCGCTTCTGGTTTCGGGACGCGCAGGCGAGTGTGGAGCAGGAAGCGGCCAGCCTGTATGAGTTCGTACAGCTCGTCCCGACGGTGCCGTGTGCAAGTTTGGAGTATCACGACCGTCGAGAGGATTTCTCACGGTGGGCGGAAGGGGCCCTGGGCGATGCAGACCTTGCCGCACGCCTGCGGAAGCTGGCGCATCGGCAGCTCACAGGGAAGACGCTCCGGGAGGCCCTCCGGCAGACGGTGGCGGTGCGGTACGAGGAGCTGAATGCGCTACGCTAAGTGGTCACGACAAGAAGACCACACGAGTCATGCCTGCTCGCCTCTCCCGAGTTCACGTCGCCAGGTGCCGCCCAATGACGTGGGACTCTCTCTTGGACGGGCGGTCGTGGCGGCGGCTCACTTTTCAAACAGAAGGTAATAGGAATGTGCTTAGCGGTTCCGGGGCAAGTCCTCAGTATCACGGACGACCAACTCCGTACCGCGACGGTATCCTTCGGCGGCACCATGAAAGAGGTCTCGCTTGCGCTCGTGCCAGAAGCGGACGTCGGAGACTATGTGATCGTGCATGTGGGATTTGCCATCAGCAAACTGGATGAGGCGGCGGCGCGACGAACATTAGAATTGATGGCGCAACTCGATGGGCGAGAGGCCAGAGGCCATGAAATACGTTGACGAGTACCGAGACCGCACACTTGCGGCGACGTTAGCGGATCGCATCAAGCAGACGGTTCGCCGTCCATGGACGGTGATGGAAGTTTGTGGCGGGCAAACCCATGCGATTGTGCGGTTCGGTCTCGATGCTTTGTTGCCGCCGAACCTCACCCTAGTGCATGGGCCGGGCTGTCCCGTCTGTGTTACGCCGATCGCCTTAATCGACCAGGCGCTCCAACTCGCGTCGTTGCCGCGCGTGATCTTCTGCTCTTTCGGGGACATGCTGCGCGTGCCTGGCTCGCAGGGGGATCTGTTCGGCGTCAAGGCTGCGGGGGGAGATGTCCGCATCGTGTATTCGCCGCTGGATGCGTTGGCGTTAGCCCGCGCGAACCCTGACCGTGAGGTCGTATGTTTTGCGGTGGGGTTCGAGACGACCGCGCCGGCCTACGCGATGGCGGCGATCCAGGCGCGGCGCCTGGGTCTCGCCAACTTCAGTCTGCTCGCGGCCCAGGTGCTCGTGCCGCCGGCGATGGACGCCATTCTGTCCGCTCCCGGCTGTCTCGTGCAGGGTTTTCTGGCGGCCGGTCATGTCTGTACGGTCATGGGCTATGAAGAGTACGAAGACCTGGCGCGACGCTATCGCGTGCCCATCGTGGTCACGGGGTTTGAGCCGATCGACATCCTGGAAGGGATTGCGATGCTGGTTCGCCAATTGGAAGAAGGACGGGCGGGCGTCGAGAACCAGTACAGCAGATCCGTGCGCCGCGAGGGCAACGTGGCGGCGCAAGCGGCCGTGCGAGAAGTCTTCGAACCAACGCTGCGGGCCTGGCGTGGCATCGGCGACATTCCTCAGAGCGGCCTGAGACTCACGCCGGCCTATGCCGGCTTCGATGCGGCGGCGCGATTTCGTGACGCGCTCGCCCAAGCCGGTTCGGTGGGCGCAGAAGATCCCGACTGTCGGAGCGGTCTGGTGTTGCAGGGCTTGCTCAAACCGCCGGACTGCCCGGCCTTTGCCACGCGCTGCACGCCGGAGCAACCGCTCGGCGCGCCGATGGTGTCCAGCGAAGGAGCCTGCGCCGCGTATTACCGCTACAGACGGGGTGCGGGGCACGGGGCGAGAGGCGAGAGGTAATCGGCATAGCGAAAGGAAATGGGAGAAAGGATTCCATGGCAGACGACCAAGCGCTGCACCTGCATTGTTCCGTGCCGGTGAGAAGCGCGACCGTGCAGCTGGCGCATGGCGGGGGCGGGCGCCTCATGCAGGAGTTGATCCGGGACATATTCGTCCGGGCTTTTGACAACCCGATGCTGGCGCCATTACATGACGGCGCGACCTGGCCGGTGGCCGAAGGCACCCTCGCCTTTACCACGGATTCCTACGTGGTATCTCCATTGTTCTTCCCCGGCGGGGACATCGGGAGCTTGGCCGTGCATGGGACGATCAATGACCTCGCAATGTGCGGCGCCATGCCGCTGTATCTGAGTGCTGGGTTTATCCTGGAAGAAGGCCTCAGCATGGAGACGCTGCAGAACGTGGTGGAGTCCATGGCCAAGGCGGCGGAAGAGGCGGGGGTACAGGTCGTGACCGGGGATACAAAGGTGGTGGATCGGGGCAAAGGCGATGGGGTTTTTATCAACACCGCCGGGATTGGAGTCGTGCCGCCTGGTATTCGGATCGGGCCGGATGAGGTGAGATCAGGTGATGCCATCTTGCTGAGCGGAGATCTGGGGTCTCACGGCGTCGCGGTCCTCAGCGTGCGTGAAGGGTTGCGCTTCACCGGCGAAATCGAAAGCGACTCGGCGCCGTTGCATCGGGTCGTGCGGGACCTGCTGGGAAGTGGAGTGCCTGTCCATTGCCTGCGCGATCTGACTCGCGGCGGCCTGGCCAGTGCGCTCAATGAACTCGCTGTCGGGGCGAACTCGGGTATGACCATTGAAGAATCGCTCATTCCTGTGCGCGAGTCCGTGCGCGGCGCGTGCGAACTGCTGGGGCTCGATCCCTTGTATGTCGCGAACGAAGGACGGTTTATTGCCGTCGTGCCGGAATCGCATGTGGATGAGGCGTTGGCCGCCATGCGTCGGCACAAGGTCGCCCACCAGGCGGTTCGGATCGGCACGGTCACGGAGGACTGCCCTTCGATCGTGGTGTTGCGCACGGTGCTGGGCACACACCGCATCCTCGATCTGTTGTCGGGGGAGCAATTGCCTCGCATTTGCTGACAGGCGGCAGACAAGAAAGGCCAATGGCGAGAAAGGGAGTTGTATGGAGGGATTAGGGTTTCTGGGATTGTTAGCGGTCCTTGGGGGGCTGGTGGGGCTCTTTGTCCTCTATAAGGGGCGGCAGAAGCGACTGTAGCTCTTTCACCGTGGGGGGGAGAATACGGACGTAGCGAAAGGCAAAGGCCGGGGACATCCTATACGGCCAGACGATGAGACGAAAGATAGTCACATACAGGCGAGAGGAGGGTGGTGCATGATGACACGAACAGGTCAGATCTCTAGTGTTTTCAGCCGAGGGCTCGTCGCGCTCGCGTGCCTGGTTGTATTCCAAGCCGGTCTGGTTCAAGCCACTGACTCCACTGAGGTGGCGCAAGAGCAACGGATTGAGATCGTCATTCGAGATTCGGCCTTCCTCCTGACCAAGCCCGCCCCGATCCGGCCCGGGCTATCCACTATCATCGTCCTCCGAAACGAAGACATCATCCGGCACGGCTTTACCTCGCCGATGTTATTTGGCTTGTTGGTGCATGCGGAAGGCGAAGGGATCGCCTCCTATGGCAAGGGTATTGAGGGGGTTTATGTGGATCCCGGGAAAACGCTGGTGATCCGGTTTACGACGGAGCGCCCCGGAAGTCATCCCTTTCGCTGCGATCTCCATCCGCAGATGAAAGGGGAGTTCCTGATGTTGGAAGTTCTGGCGGTCTAGCCTGGATGAGCAATCATGAGATGGCTTTTGACGAGATCTTCTGGGGGTTTCTGATCGCGCTGGGCGCTGGAGCGCTCATCGGCCTGCAACGCCAGCAGTCCAGGGATGAGGAGAAAGGCCCCGGCGTCGGCGGCGTTCGGACCTTTCCGCTCATTGCGTTGGCCGGCGCCCTCTCCGCATTTATCGCACATACGATGGGGATGTGGCCCATGCTGGGTGCCATGGGGGTGATCGGCGTTTTCCTGGCCGTCTCGCAGTATCAAGAGTCGAGCCGAAGCGCGGACCCGGGGATCACCACGCAAGTGGCCGCCTTCATCACCTTTCTCCTGGGGGTTCTGGCTCTCTCGCCGGGGATTCCCTTGCCTGTCGGCGACCGCTATCTCCTGATTGTCGCCAGTGCCGGCGTGGTGATGGCCCTGCTGTCGTTCAAGGAGCCGCTGCACCAGGCGGTGGCCCGCATCTCCGATGACGATCTGTACGCGACGGCGAAGTTTGTGGTGCTCGCGGTGGTCGTTCTGCCGTTGCTGCCCAACCGCACCTACGGTCCCTTCAATGTCGTAAATCCCTTCCATGTGGCGCTCATGGTCGTGTTGATCGCAGGGATGAGTTTCCTCGGGTACATCGCGATGCGGATTGCCGGTCCGCGTCACGGTCTGCTGGCGACCGGCATGCTGGGGGGACTGGTGTCCTCCACGGCCGTCACGATCAGCCTGGCGACGCGGGCGCGGGAATCACCGCCGATGGTTGCGCTCGCCGCCGTCGCGACGGTGTTGGCGTCGAGCACCATGTTTCTGCGTATGCTCGTCGTGATCGGAGTCGTCGCTCCCAATCTGCTCACGAGTCTGATCTGGCCGTTGGGGATCATGGCGCTCGGCGGCTATGGGACGGCGCTGCTGTTCTATCTCAAGTCGCGTGCGATTCTCCACGAGGTGCCCCCTGTTCTTTATTATAATCCGCTCGAACTGGGCACGGCGTTGAAGTTCGGCCTCTTTTATGCGGTCGTGATTGTCGTGGCCAAAGGCGCGCAGATCGTGCTCGGCGACCAGGGACTCTATGCCTCCAGTGTGCTGGCCGGGACAACCGATGTCGATGCGATCACCCTCTCGGTGGCTCGGTTTCACCAGGAGGGATTGGATACGCGGACCGCGGCGACCGCGATCACGGCGGCGGCGATGACGAACACGATCGCCAAAGCGGCTCTTGCCGCCTGGTTCGGCGGCAAACCATTGGCCTGGCGGGTGGCGCTGGGCTTGGGTGTGGCATTGGCCGGTGGCGCTGTGACGCTGGTCTTCACCACATAGACCATAGCGCAAAGTGGCTGGGAACAATCATGGGTGGCATTGTGTTCCGCTTGTACGCACAGAAGACACTATGTAGGTGCTCGTCCTGAACCGCTGCAGGTCAAGCCTGAAGTTCAGGATTGTAGACATCCGCGATGAGACGTCGTATCACCATACTCAGCGGAATGGTGGATTGCATCGGCGGTCTGGCGAGGCTGCGGCTGGAGCACGGTTCCCTGTCGGACGCGGAACTCCAGCAGGACATTCGCAACCACGACCAGGCTGTTCGGTGGGCGCTTGACCGTTGCAAGCGGTGTGAGGTCGTGGCCGTCGGCCATCGCGTGGTTCATGGGGGCGCCAACTTTCAGCAACCCGTCCGCATCGACGCGACCGTCATGGCTGAGATCGAGCAACTCAGCGAGCCGGCGCCGAGATGCCCATGGTGGTGGTGTTCGAGACGGCGTTTTTCTGTACGATGCCGGAGTACCCGCCACCTACGCGATTCCACAGGACCTGGCCGCGGAGTATTGCATCCGGCGCTATGGGATCCGCGGGATCGCCCATGCGTCGCTCTATCGTTCATGATCGTGTCCGCCGTGGAAATCCGATGACGGAGAATCGCTTTTTCTGCCCCGCCAGGTCATCCCCCAGTAGTCTCACGCCCGTACGTTGGTTCCGTGCAGACTCATGCGGATCGCGACTCGACCCGCACGCAACCACTGTGCGTGGCACAGATTCCGAGTGAATGCAGTTGCGCTGTCGCCATTCGCGTCACTGACCTCGTACCTTCGGCACCGCATCTTTTCGAGGGGATCGTGTGCCAGCGTGATGCGTTTCCCGATGTCCGAACCCGTGCCGTATCAAATCAATACTCACGCCTGCACCCCTTTATGACCCACCGGTTCACAGCGCCCCCACGGGGCCAGAACCTCCATGCATGGAGCACTTCATGAGCCGCGACCGCACGGTCCGCGGACTGGATGGTCAGAATAGGGCGCGCGGTCTATCGAGGCGCATACCATCGTCCGTTGTTCAGGGGTCCTAGGTCAGGAGTTCCCGGCGTGCTGCCTCGAAGATCGTTCGCACAGCGGGATGCTCCAGCTTACGCTCCACCGTGATCGCGTAAAAACGCTGTTTGACGCCATCCACTCGGCCCAGCACGCGCACCTGATACTGCCGGCAAATTTCCTTCTCCATGACGGTCGATCCTGGAAAGATCCCGTACCCATCGTGACCGATCGCCTTCAAGGTCGCGCTATCTTCAAATTCTCCGATGATGTTGGGGTGAAGTTCCTTGCGAACCAGCCAGGTATCTAAGAGCCGGCGGAGTGTCGCGTGAGAGGTCGGCAATAAGAACGGGGCGCCTTCCAATGACTGCGGGAAGTTCCGGCGATAGCGCGTTGCGATCTTCGCTGTGGCAAAGAGGGTGATGGTGGATTCCCCCATCAAGTGGCTATAGGCGTGGACGTTGACGGTCGAAGGCGCCTGCGTGTCGCCGATGACGAGATCCAGCCTGTGAATCGCGAGGTCGGCCAAGAGCCGGTCCAGTGTGCCTTCCAGGCAGACGATGCGTGCGAGGTAGGAGAGTTTGAACGCGGGCTTCAGAATCCGGGTAGCGAGCAGCTTCGGCACCGCATCGGCGATACCGACGGTAAGGCGCATGGATCGCCCGCCGCTACGGCCTTTGACCGTGTTCATCAAGTCTTGTCCCAGGGAAAAGATATCTTCTGCGTAGCCGAATACGACTCTCCCCATCTCCGTCAGGATTAAGTGTCGCCCCGATCGAGCGAACAACCGTTCGCCCAGAGCTTCCTCCAAGGCCCGTATCTGCGCGCTGATGGTCGGTTGAGCCAGACGGAGCTCTTCACAGGCTTTGCTCACGCTTCCGTGTTTAGCGACCGACCAGAAATATAAGAGATGGTGATAGTTCAGCCATTCCATGGCTGGGAAGTATACATCGAAATAACCGATGGCTCTAGCGTGAATTATCTATTTTTCAATGCGGAGATTGATTGCTATCGTGGGGCTGTCGAGAGAGAAAGAAATCCACAACCGAACAGGAGGCCCCATCATGGTCACGATGCAACGATTGAGGATACTGTCTCCGCTGGGGCTCGGTGTCGGCCTCTTCGTGGCACCCGCGTGGGCAGAGATAGACCATCGGGTTGGTTTCCCGCCCCTGCAGGGCAGGCCGCCTGTGGTCGTGCATGAAGGACAACTCCATGGGACGGGCTCGATAACCACTCATCGTGGCGGTCTGTCGCCGGGTTCACACAAGGCGGGGCGTCTCAATTGGGAGCGAGTCGAAGGGAGAGTGGCTGGTTCACGCACCACTACCAGCTTGCACTCTGATGTTCACGTCAGGCGGGGTGAGATCCCAAAACATGGCGTGGGAGGCGCAGGCATCCCGGTGTGGCGCTGGTAAAGTCGGCCGGCACGGCGGGTGAGATCGAATTTCGGAACCGACCTTGATGACCGAATCAACGACTAGAAAGAGGTGAGAGATGAAACATGCAGTCGCCCGGTGTCGCGAGAGATGCGGCCATGAATTCGACGCCGCGTGCCGGCCCAGCGCGCGGAGCAATGGAGGTCGAGGCGGTACGATCCCGATGAGCCAAACGCAATCTGAGTCTACAGGGGCAACCGGGCAGCACATCTGCCCACGCTGCAACGGGCTCATGGTGCCAGGCTGTATTGATGGTCTGCTGCCGAGGATCCTCGATGAAGGTACATTGCTCTCGCGGCGTTGCGTGAATTGCGGCGAGTGGATCGATGCAACGGTGATGGCCAATCGACGAGCCGGACCAGAGGGAACTGTGGCCGTGACGCGGCCCCGGCGTCGATAGCGACGAGTGATCCGGCCAACTCCAGTCACGGCTCAGGTGACCAGACACAACAAACCGGCGGAAGCGCCAGGGAAAGGACGACGATCATGACCGATCAAAGAGATGCGGGCCGGATGGTGTGGAATATCGTGTTGGCCGGCGGGGAAGGGGAACGGGTCAAGCCTCTGGTGCAGCGATGGTTGGGGCGGCCTCGACCGAAGCAATATTGCGCCTTCGTCGGGACTCGGTCAATGTTTCAACACACGGTGGACCGTGTTACGCAGCTCTCGCCGGCGGACTGCGCCGTCGTTGTCGCGGCTCACCACCATTGGCCCGATGTGGAATCCCAATTGCGCGGGCGGCCGATCGGCAAACTCCTGTTGCAACCCGCCAACCGCGATACGGCGGCGGGTGTGTTCCTGCCGCTGTCCTACGTATGGGGTCGCCATCCTCAGGCGACGGTTGTGGTGCATCCGTCGGATCACTTCATTTTTCCGGCACACCGATTTCTCGATACCGTGCGCCACGCGATCGCGTCTGTCGACGCCACCCCGGATCAGATGCTCGTGTTGGGCGTCCAGCCGGATCGGTTAGAGACTGAGTACGGATGGATTGAACGTGGCCCGGCATTGACCGGGCCGCCGGGTCACCCGGTCCATGCGATGTCGTCATTCCTCGAGAAGCCTTCGGCTGAGCTGGCGGATGCAGCCCTCCGGGGCGGCGCCTTGTGGAACACGCTGGTCCTTGCGGCCAAAGCGGACACGTTGTGGCAAGCCGGGTATGCTTGTTTCCCCGACATGATGCCCCTCTTTGAGCGGCTGGCGTCCGCCTGGGACCGTCCGGGCGAACGCGCCGCGTTGGAGGCGATCTATCAGGTGATGCCGGCCTATAACTTTTCTTCGCATTTCCTGCAACGGCTGCCGGACCGTGTGGCGGTCATGGAACTGACCGGTGTGCTGTGGAGCGACTGGGGCAAACCGGAACGGATCGTAGAAACGATCCGCCGCATCGGCAAGACTCCGGCGTTCCCTTTGCACTGCCTTGACCGGCCGTTCACCCGACACCCGGTTCCGGAGCTTGCACGGCAGGTGCCGGTATTTGCCTAACGGGGGTTCACGATGGCGACTCCCAGATCCGTCTCAGGCCAGGCTCCTAAGGAGGCGCCGGCCAAAAGGAAGAGCCCGAGTGGGCGTCGAACGCCCACTCGGGCACGGCGCGCATCGTGTGGCGGCCACGCTGTACGACGGACATCGCCGACCCTGGCCCTCATGGCGCCGAGCGTCCCGCTGCTGCAAATGACGGCGCCGATCAATCCCGGCCACAGCGGCCTCTTGAAGATGCTCTTTCATCGGGAAGACCGGCGTCGTCGTGGGGTGCATGTGACCGGCACCGACGCGACGGAGTTGATCCATTTGGTCAGGCTGTCTTGGGGCTGCGCGGCGGGTTGGACGATTTCCTCGCCACGGCGTGTAACTATCCGAGCTTGGCGGAATGCTACAAGGTTGCCTTACTGGATGGGCACAATAATCTCGCGCATTACGAGAGCCCGCCGGTGCCGGGCGCATGCGATGACAGTGATGGGATGGTGAGTAGATATGAAACGAACCGAAAGAGGCAAACATCTACAGCCGTCCTCTTAACCATGTGGTGTATTGCTACAGAGTGCACGGCTAGGGTGATGGGAGCAGGAGAGTGAGAAGTTGAGTAAGGTCGTATCGTTGAAGTTAAGCAATTAAGCCGAATGCGTACGGATGAATCATGAAGGCATGGAAGTTGCGCATGCGGAGTTTGATGCACGAATGAGTGCCACATCCGATCAGATGAGGAGTCGCGTCCGAGCGTGGAGCAATCTGTTTCTATGATAGGTGCGGGGAAGGCAGACGTGAAGGAAATCCTGAGAACAGAACATGCTGCCCCGGCCTGGCAGGTCAACTTCCGCGCGGGTGTTGCGGAAGGACATTGTGCGAACTGGAGACGGACGGTCGCCGCATGACGCCTTTCTCTCAACAGACTTCGCCGGGTGCCGCCGGATGGTTCCTCGCCGCTGCGCTTGGTTGCGTCGTGGGGATCGGGCTGTACACCTTCGTGTACGCCCGAGGCGCGTCCTATCTCACCGACGATCCGCAGGCCTGCGTCAACTGTCACGTGATGAATCCACAGTATGACGGGTGGATCAAATCGAGTCATCGGATGGTCGCGGTCTGTAACGATTGCCACACGCCGGAGGGGGTGGTTCCCAAATATGCGTCGAAAGCGTTCAACGGGTTTCTTCATGCGGCGGCCTTTACCACGGGCCACTTTCCGGACGAGATTCAGATCAAGCCGCACATGCGGGCCATCGCCGATCAGGCCTGCATGAAGTGTCACGCGGAGATCGTGCAGGCCATCAATGTGTCGGATGACCGCGCGGGACAGCTGTCCTGTGTCCGCTGTCATCACAATGTCGGGCACCAGTAAGGAGCGGGGGCGCCATGAATGAGAAGGGCCGAATCTCGACGAAGCGTTTATTGCTTGTGCTACTCGCAGCGGGTGTCGTCTTTGCCCTGGCCGCGCTCCTGGTAAACATTTTCCAGCGCCAGCAGGAGGCCAAGAACACGTTCGTCCGCGTCGTCGAGTTGACCGATCGGACCGAGGACCCGGCAGAGTGGGGCAAGAACTTTCCGTTTCAATTCGATGCATACCGCCGGACGGTCGATCAAGTGCGCACGCGCTTCGGCGGGAGCGAAGCGGTGCCGCGCACGCCCACGGAGGCTGATCCCCGCTCGGTGGTCGCCCAGTCGAAGATCGAAGAAGACCCGCGACTGAAAACCCTGTGGGCCGGCTATGCATTCGCCCATGATTTCCGCGAGGAGCGCGGTCATGCCTTCATGTTGGAAGACCAGGCCTATACCGGACGACAGGCTGTCGTGCCGCAGCCGGGCACCTGTCTCCAGTGTCATTCGTCCGCCTATGCGCCGATGATGGCCCTCGGAGAGGGCGACCTGATGAAGGGGTTCGACAAGATGAACCAGTTGCCGTATGCCGAGGCGAGAAAGCTCGTGAATCATCCCGTCACGTGCCTCGACTGCCATGCACCGGACACCATGCAGCTTCGCATCACCAGACCGGCCTTTATCGAAGGTCTACGCGCGCTCAAGGCGCGCGACGGCATCAAGAACTACGATCCCAATACCATGGCCACCCGTCAGGAGATGCGCGCGTTTGTCTGCGGCCAGTGCCATGTGGAGTATTACTTTAAGGGGCCAGAGAAGCGGTTGACGTTTCCCTGGGCGAACGGTCTGCGCGCCGATGAGATGCTCACGTACTACGAAGAGACCCGGTTCAAGGACTGGACCCACGCCGACAGCGGCGCGCCGACGCTCAAGGCTCAGCATCCGGAATTCGAACTATGGAGCCAGGGGATTCACGCCCGCTCGGGCGTGTCCTGCGCCGACTGCCATATGCCCTACAAACGTGAAGGCGCGATGAAGGTCAGCGATCACCATGTGCGCAGCCCGCTCCTCAACATCAACCGCGCCTGCCAAACGTGCCACAAATGGCCGGAGGCTGAACTCAAAGCGCGGGTCGAGACCGTCCAGCACCGGACGTTCGAGCTGAGAAATCGAGCCATGGACGCAGTGGTGGCCTTGATCGGCGACCTCAAGGGAGCGCGTGAACGCGGAGAGAGCGGCCCCGGCGTCTCCGCCGCCCAAGGGTTTCAGCGCCAAGCCCAATTCCTGTTGGACTTCGTCGAGGCGGAAAACTCCACCGGCTTCCACGCGCCGCAGGAAGCGGCCCGAGTGTTGGGGATGTCGATCGACTTAGCCCGTCAGGGACAACTCACGCTTCGGGAACGGAAAGGGCCCTAGCTCACACGCTTGCTTAGCGGAACACCGTCCCTCTGATCCGGAGCTATGTGCCTCTACGGGTTATCCGAGGCAGCCTCAGCGCGTTCGGGAGAAAGGGCTTACCGCGTGCGTATCCTCATATTGAACTGCGGCAGTTCAAGCCTGAAATTCCGGGTGGTAGACATCCGCGATGAGACGTCGACCACCATGATCAGCGGAATGGTGGATCGCATCGGCGGTGAGGCGAGGCTGCGGCCGGCTCACGGTTCCCTGTCGGACGCGGAAGTCCGGTCGGACATTCGGGACCACGACCAGGCTGTTCGGTGGGTGCTTGACCGTTGCCAGCGGTGTGCGGTCGAGGCCGTCGGCCATCGCGTGGTTCATGGGGGCGCCAACTTTCAGCAACCCGTCCGCATCGACGCGACCGTCCTGGCTGAGATCGAGCAGCTCGGCGAGCTGGCGCCGTTGCACAACCCGGCGTGTCTGGCTGGGATCACCGCTGCCCAGCGCGTACTGGGTTTCGATGTGCCCATGGTGGCGGTCTTCGACACGGCCTTTCACCGTACGATGCCGGAGCGAGCGGCCACCTATGCGATCCCACAACCCGATGGCCATACCGGCGGCTCGCTCAACATGGTGCCGGCCTACGCCGCGTATCTGGCGGCCAACGTCCTGACCGGCCACACACGCGCCTGGCTGATGGGGCAGGGGCACTGCGTGGCGGCCGTGGACTCCCTGAATCTGCTCGTCGGCAATATGACGGAGGCGCATGCGGTCAGGTATTCCGTCACCGATGAAGGGCTGACCCGCTACGTGCGAGATTTCTATGCCTATCGCCTTCGAGAGGATGGCCGTCAAGACTCTCCGCTGGGCAGTCACCTGAACGCCCACACGGCGGGAGGGCTGGCGGAAGGCGGCTATCTGGGCTTTGCCGATTGCAGTACGTCCACATGCCCTTGCCAGGCGAACGGCTGGTGGCGTTCCTCTCCGATGGCGCGTTTGAAGAACAACGGGGCAGCGATTGGGCGCCGCGCTGGTGGCGCGCCGAGGATTCCGGTCTCGTCATGCCGATCATGATCAAGAACGGGCGGCGGATCGATCAACGCACAACCATGTCCCAACAGGGCGGCGCGGCCTGGTTCAGCGACCACCTGACACTGAACGGGTTCGACCCGATCCTTTTCGACGGGCGCGATCCCGCGGCGTTCCTGTGGGCGATTGTCGAGATGGAACGCCGGATTGAGGAAGCGGTCGAAGCAATCCGATCGGGACAGAGCACGTACCCGATTCGCTTGCCTTACGGCATTGCGCTCGCGCCGAAGGGAGCCGGCTTTCCCGGAGAAGGCACGAACCTGGCGCATAATCTGCCGTTGATGGCGAACCCGCGCATGGACGCGCGGGCGGCAGCGCTGTTCAATGAAGGCGCGAAGCGCCTGTGGGTGGCTTCGACGGAACTTGGCGATGCCGTCAGGGCAGTTCAGCACCATAAGAACGCTGGCCGTCCGCAGGAACGCGACCACGCCTTGGCGCATCGTTCGGCTTCCGTGGACGAACATCCTTCGCCACCGTTCCGGTCCGTGTCGGTGGAGGGGAGGCCTCATCCGGATCGCTGGACCAGAACGTCCCCGATGGCAGCGGTCGATGAGGTGTTTACCGCGCTGGTGCACGCGAATCCGCATCTGCGCCCTCGCGTCGGCAATCCCGACGAGATGCGCTCGAACCGATTGCTCAAGACGCTGGAGCTGTTGAAGTTTCGGGTGACGGACCCCGAGCCCGGGATTCCTGAATCCGTACAGGGCGGAGTGATCACCGCGTTGAACGAAGAGGCTGTCGCATCGGCCGCTCTGGCCAACAAGGGCGGGATCAATCTGATCCATACCTACGAAGCATTCGGGAGCAAGATGCATGGAGCGATCCGACAAGAAATCATCTTTGCCAACCATTGCCAGGAAGCCGGTCGCCCGCAACAGTGGCTGTCCATCCCGTTGATCCTGACGTCCCATACCTGGGAGAACGGCAAGAATGAGCAATCTCACCAAGATCCCAGCATGGCCGAAGCGATGTTGGGTGAGTCGTCGCACATCTCGCGCGTGGTCTTTCCGGCCGACTTCAACAGTGCCGCGGCCGTCATGGAGCAGGTCTATCGGACGCAGGGACAGCTCTGGACCCTCGTGGTGCCGAAAGCGGACGTGATTCCGGATCTGTTCACGGACGCCGAAGCCAGATGTCTCGTCGGCGACGGCGGCATGCGATTGGACTGGGCGAGCTATGAACCGGATCGCGCGCGGATCGTCCTCACGGCGGTCGGGGCCTATCAACTCGGGGAGATTCTGACCGCCGCGCGGCGCTTGCGTGAACGTGAGGTGCCGCATGTCGTCGCGTACCTGCTTGAGCCGGGCCGCTTCCGGCATCCACGCCACGAGGGAGAACGGGCGCATCAGGCGTCGCCGGCACTGGTTGAACGATTGTTTCCCTCCACGATTCACGCGCGTGTGTTCCTGACTCATACGAGGCCGGAAGCGATTCTCGGCGTCGTCGGGCCGCTCCATACGGGACCGCGCACGAGAGGACTGGGGTACACCAATCAGGGTGGGACCTTGAACACGTCGGGGCTGTTTTTCCTCAACCGCTGTAGCTGGGCACACGTGCTGGCTGAAGCGGCCGAATTGCTGGAGGTGCCGCGAGCGCGGCTCCTGAGCGCGGAAGAAATCCAGGCGCTCGATGGGCAACGCAGCCCGCACGGCGTGATCATTCCAGAGGTGGAGGGGTGAGCGTGCATCACACGTTCGGTACAGGGCGTGGGGAGAAGACACCCAGGGCAGGACCGCATGCAGGCAGGACCGGTCAATCGTCTCGATGCAGAACGTGGATCGACCATGCGCATGCCGGGCACAGCCCATCAGGTCCCACCCAGTGAAAGGTGCCATGGAGGAGACGCCCCAGTTCCCTGCCCAGGCGACTCGCACGATGTCCGTCCTCCGAGCGTTTCAAGGAGCGGCGTGGAACTTTTGGCATCATGGCTGCACGACGTTGGCCGCGTCGCTCGCGTTCTTCTCCCTGCTGTCGTTTTTTCCGCTGGTGTTTTTGCTGCTCTCGCTGGCCAGCGGACTACGCCACCAGATGATGGGGCATGAGTATTTGCTTGGGCTACTGCAGGGCTTCATGCCGGAGTTGGGCGATCAATTGGCCATGGAGGTAGGGAGGTTGGCGGGGGAAGACACCGTGCGCTGGGTAGCCGGGATCTCCTTTGTCTGGTTCGGGTTGCTGGTGTTTTACGAGGTGGACGACGCCGTGAACATTGTCTTTGGCACCGCCCATTTGCGGCATGCCTTGGGCACCCCTGCCATGGCCTTCGGGCTGCTCGGAGTCGTCGGATTGTTCTTCACGCTCTCGTTTCTCGTGACGCAGATTCTTCGTATGCTGCTTCATCAGGCCTCCCGGATCGGCAATCTCAACTTTGAGGAGCTGCTCGTGAACCATTTTATGCTCTCCTATCTGCTGCCGTTTGTGCTCGTCTTCGCCGTTTCGACGGGCCTCTATCGCTATGTGCCGAGAAGCCTCCCGGCATGGCGGGAGGCCGCCATCGAAGGGATCACGCTGACGCTCCTGTGGGAAGCGGCCAAGCACATCTTCAGTCTGTATCTGCAGACGCTGTCTATCTACAGTCTCATGTACGGCTCGTTTCTGGTAATGGTGCTCTTTCTGCTGTGGGTCTATTATTCGGCGGCGTTGCTGCTGTTCGGCGCGGTGGTCGCCATGAAGGGAACGCTGAGGAATCTGGGACTGAACGAAGTGAGGTGGAAATCATGATGGCTCGTCTCGTTTCACCGGATGTGCTGGTGCGCTGGTTCGAAGACATCGGCATCGAGGATGTGCCGGTCGTCGGGGGCAAGAACGCATCATTGGGGGAGATGTATCGGGAGTTGGCCGCCCAAGGAATCAACGTCCCGAACGGGTTTGCAATTACGGCGCAGGCCTATCGGGAGTTTGTCCGCGAGGCCGGACTTGCGGCGGTCATTTCGGATGCCTTGAAGGACTTGGATGCGCAGGATCTGGACAACCTCCGCCGGCGGGGCAGCCGCATCCGCCAGGCTATGCTCGCGGCGACCTTGCCGGACGCGCTCGCGCGTGAGATCCTCGCGGCCTACGCCCGGTTGGGCGAGGGAGCCCAGGAGCCGGTCGATGTCGCCGTGCGGAGCAGCGCCACCGCGGAGGATCTGCCGGATGCCAGTTTCGCGGGGCAGCAGGAGACCTACCTGAACGTGCAGGGGCCGCTGGCGCTGCTCGACACCTGCAAGCGGTGTTTCGCGTCCTTGTTTACCGACCGCGCGATCGCCTATCGGGTCGAGAAAGGCTTCGATCATCGGAAGATTGCCCTCTCCATCGGGGTCCAGCGCATGGTCCGCTCGGACCTCGCCGCCGCCGGCGTCATGTTCTCCATCGATACGGAGACGGGGTTCGAGCAGGCCGTCTTGATCAATGCTTCCTACGGTCTCGGTGAGAACGTCGTGCAGGGCTCGGTGAACCCCGATGAATTCTATGTCTTCAAGCCGACGCTCAAGGATGGTTACCGCCCTATCTTAAGTAAACGCCTGGGCAGTAAGGAGTTCAAACTGATTTACGATGTGGGCGGGAGCAAGATGGTGAAGAATGTGCCGGTGCCTCCCGACGACCGGGCGAGATTCGCCATTACGGACGATGAAATCCTCACGCTTGCCCGTTGGGCTTGCGTGATCGAAGACCATTATCGCGCCAAACGCGGCGTCGCCAGTCCGATGGATATGGAGTGGGCCAAGGACGGGCGCACCGGCGCACTCTTCATTGTGCAGGCAAGGCCCGAGACGGTGCAGTCGCAGAGGGATCTCGATGTGATCGAAACCTATCGCCTCACCCAGCGCGGCCGCGTGCTCGTCAGCGGGCGCAGCGTGGGCGGCAGAATCGGCCAGGGGAGGGTCCGGGTCATCAAGCATGTTCAGCAGATGCAGGACTTTCGTGAGGGCGACGTGCTGGTGACTGATAAGACCGACCCCGATTGGGTGCCCATCATGAAACGGGCCGCGGCCATCGTCACGAATCGCGGAGGCCGGACCTGCCATGCCGCGATCGTGAGTCGCGAATTGGGCCTGCCGGCCATTGTGGGGGCGGAGGCCGCGACGGAACGCTTGATAGACGGCCAGGTCGTCACGGTCTCATGCGCCGAGGGCGAGACCGGATATGTGTACGAGGGCCGGTTGCCGGTCGAGGTCGACCGGGTGAGCCTCAAAGACCTGCGCCGCCCCAAGACCGCGATCATGATGAATGTGGCCAATCCGGAAGAAGCCTTTCGCCTCTCATTTCTCCCCAACGACGGGGTCGGGCTGGCCCGCGAGGAATTCATCATCGCCAACTCCGTCAAAGCCCATCCGCTTGCCCTGCTCGATTATGAACGTCTCGACGATCCATCCGTGAAGGCCGAGATCGACCGGATCACGCTGGGTTATCACGACAAAGCGCAGTTCTTTGTGGACAAGCTGGCACAAGGGGTAAGCATGATCGCGGCAGCCTTCTATCCGAAGGACGTGATCGTCCGGCTCAGCGACTTCAAATCAAACGAGTATGCCAACCTGATTGGTGGCCGTCGGTACGAACCGAACGAAGAGAACCCCATGCTGGGTTTCCGGGGCGCCTCCCGCTACTACGATGCACGCTACCAGGCAGGCTTTGCCCTGGAATGCCGTGCATTGCGTGACGTGCGGGAGACGATGGGCCTGACCAACGTCAAGATCATGATCCCCTTCTGCCGGACGATTGACGAGTGCCGTCGGGTGCTCGACGAAATGGCGCGGCACGGATTACGGCGCGGCGAGCGCGGTTTGGAGGTGTACCTCATGTGCGAAATTCCCAGCAACGTCATCCTCGCCGAAGAGTTCGCGGAGTTGTGCGATGGATTCTCCATCGGCTCGAACGATCTGACGCAACTGACCTTGGGAGTGGATCGGGACTCCGACCTCGTGGCCCCGCTGTTTGACGAGCGCAATCCGGCCGTCACCCGGATGATCTCAATGGCGATTCGCGCCACCAAGGCCACAGGTCGGAAGATCGGCATCTGCGGGCAGGCGCCCAGCGACTATCCGGAGTTCACTCGGTTCCTGGTCGAGGAAGGCATCGACAGCATTTCGCTCAATCCGGATGCCGTGGTACGCACCACGGAAGCGGTCTTGGCGATCGAACAGCGCCTGGTGAAATGATCGCTGCCCGCAGAAAAGCGGCGGCCAGGAAGAATGGTTCATCATAATGGGTAAAAGAATGCGAATGGCGTCGAGGAGGACAACGGGCTGCGTGTTGTTGCCCACCGACTTTCAGCAACCGGCTCGGCGGGCGTTTAACTACGCCTTGAAACTTGCGAGCGTATACGGCGTCAGACTGGAAATTGTCCATGTGATCAAGACCGTGTCCGAATCATCGCAGGTGTCTCCTGAGAGCCGGTCCCTGAATTCCCTCAAAACTTCCGCCTTGCTTGAGCTGGGACGGTTGACGAACATGGCGAAGGACGCTGGAATCAATGCACAACCCCGCCTGCTCTTCGGCGGTCCCAGCGACTGTATCCTGGAGTCCGCGGCCGCTTGTCATGCGGGGCTCATCGTCATGGGAACACACGGACACACCGGATGGGATCGATTGCGGCTCGGCAGTACCGCGCAAGCGGTCGTGCGGGAAGCCTCCTGTCCCGTGTTAACGTTGCAGGAAGTCGTGGCGCGAGATTCGTTTCGACATCATGCCAAGGTCAGCCTGGATCGGTTACTGGTGGCCACCGACTTCTCGCCCAGCGCCGATGCGGCGTTGCGCTATGTATCCGGGATGGCCGCACGGCTGAAGGCACAGGTCTGTCTCGTGCACGCGGCGGATGAGGGGATGGCCCACAAGCTCGGACAGCGCAAGCTGAGGATCCTCACCCGGGAACTACAGCGGAACGGCATCGCAACAGAGAGTATGTCCGCTCCTGGCGACCCGGTCGAGGTCATCCTGCGTCTGGCTGCGCAGTGGCAGGCCGACGTGATTGCAGCCGGCACCCAAGGTCGACGAGGACTGTCCCGAATGTTGCTGGGAAGTGTGGCGGAGACGCTGTTGGGCCGAGCCGGTTGTCCTGTTCTGATCCTTAGAAACGGTTCACAGCTCCTCCCCGCTGGTGATCGCCACGAACGGCGACGCACAAGCTCATGACGCTCACTATTGAATATCTGCTTCTCGGGACTTCGGGGTTGCTGCTGCTGAGCGTGATCGCCAGCAAGGCGTCCAGCCGCCTCGGGGTTCCCGTCCTATTGCTCTTCCTCCTCATCGGGATGCTCGCAGGGTCCGATGGGCTGGGCGGTATCCACTTCGATAATCCCTGGCTGGCCCAGTCGCTCGGCGTGGTGGCGCTGACGTTTATCCTGTTTGCAGGCGGCATGGATACGGAGTGGGCCACCGTTCGGGCGCAGCTTGGGAAGGGTGTGGCGCTCTCGACTCTAGGCGTGGCGATCACTGCGGGGCTGGTCGGATTGTTTGCCAGGACGATCCTCGGGATGTCCTGGTTGGAGGGGCTGCTGATCGGCGCCATTGTCTCCTCGACCGACGCGGCCGCCGTCTTCGCCGTCATGCGGTCACGGCATGTGAGTCTTCGCAGCCCGTTGAAACCGCTGCTCGAACTTGAATCCGGCAGCAACGACCCGATGGCAGTGTTCCTCACCATCGGGCTGATCAGTCTGCTCACGGGGGCCTCCACGTCGGTGACCGACTTGCTTCCCATGTTTGTGCGCCAAATGGTGCTCGGCGCCGCCATCGGGTACGGCATCGGCAAGGTGATGGTGTTGCTGATCAACCGGCTGCGGCTCGAATATGACGGACTCTATCCGGTATTGACCTTGTCCCTGGTCCTCTTGACCTACAGCGGCAGCGCCTGGCTGGGCGGAAACGGATTTCTCGCGGTGTACCTGGCCGGACTGATGATGGGCAACAGCGAGTTCCTCCACAAGCGCAGCCTCACGCGGTTTCATGACGGACTGGCGTGGCTGATGCAGATCGCCATGTTTCTGACGCTCGGACTACAGGTGTTTCCCGCGCAACTGGTGCCCGTCGCCGGAACGGGACTGCTCCTGGCCCTGTTCCTGATGGTCGTCGCTCGTCCGGTCGCGGTGTTCCTGACGCTGGCGTTCACCGCGCTCAGTCTGCGCGAAAAGACGATGGTCGCCTGGGTCGGTCTGCGCGGAGCCGTGCCGATCATTCTTGCCACGTTTCCGCTCCTCGCCGGCATTGCGCAGGCCACGATGATGTTCAACCTGGTCTTTTTCATTGTCCTGACATCCGTTCTGCTCCAAGGCACGTCGATCCCGCTGGTCGCGCGCTGGCTCAAGGTGGAAGCGCCGTTGCCGCGGCGTCTCGACGCCTCGCCGGTCTGGGATGCGCCGACCGGTCTCAAGAGCGGGTTGGTCGAAATGACCATCCCCGAATCGTCCGTGGCGGTCGGTCAACGGCTTCTCGATCTCGGCCTGCCCAAGTCCACGCTCGTCGTCCTGATCGGGCGGAAGGGGCAGTGTTTCGTCCCGGACGGCAGCACCGTGCTGGAGGCCAACGACTCGTTATTGCTTTTTACCGATCAGGCCTCTTCCTTCCGGCTCCGTGCCCTGTTGGAAGCCAGACATTCCTTTGAGGGAAAGAATGGGTCGGCGGGGGCTTTAGCAACCGGTCAAGAAGGAGTCACCGCCTCGTGAAAGACAAAAGGAGAGGAACAATGGAGAACGCTCAGCGCGAACGTGATGCGCAGTCACAGGACTCGATGGGCAGCCATCACCATCTGCCCACCCACGAGGTGGTGCTGTTGCTCGAAACCGACCTGGCGAAAGGCCTGTCATCCGAGGAGGCGGCTCGGCGGCTGGAACGATTCGGCCCGAACGTCCTTCCAAAATTCAGGCGCCATGGCCCGCTGATTCGCTTCCTCCTCCAGTTCCATCATCCGCTCATCTATGTCCTGCTGGCGGCGACCGTCGTCACGGCGTTCTTGGGCGAGTGGGTCGATGCGAGTGTGATCTTCGGTGTCATTCTGGTCAATGCCATCGTGGGGTTCATCCAAGAGTCCCGTGCGGAGGCGGCGCTGGACGCCCTGGCTTCCATGATGAAGACCGAAGCCAGGGTCCGGCGGGACGGACAGACGGTCAGGGTTCTCTCCGAGGCCATTGTGCCGGGGGATGTCGTGCTGTTGGAGTCCGGCGACAAGGTGCCAGCGGACCTGCGGTTGACGAGAGTCCGAGAATTGAGGGTGGACGAATCGGCGCTGACTGGGGAGTCCGTCCCGGTGGAAAAGGCCGATCAGGTGCTCCCGCCCGAGACGGTCGTCGCGGATCGAAAGAACATGGCCTTTTCCGGCGCCCTTGTTACCTATGGACAGGGGACCGGCGTGGCGGTTGGCACCGGTGTTTCCACGGAGTTGGGGCGTATCCATCAGTTGATCGGCGAGGTGACGGAGATCGCGACACCGCTCACGAAGAAACTCGCATATTTCAGCAAGATGTTGACCGTCGCGATCCTCGGCCTGGCCGGGATGACCTTCGCCTTGGGGCTCTGGAGGGGACAGCCGGCGACCGAAATCTTCATGGCGGCGGTCGCGCTGGCGGTGGCCGCAATTCCGGAGGGGCTGCCCGCTGCGGTCACGATTACCTTGGCGCTCGGCGTCGGCCGGATGGCACGGCGGCATGCAATCATTCGCAAGCTGCCGGCGGTGGAAACACTGGGCAGCACCACCGTGATCTGTTCGGACAAAACCGGCACGCTGACGAAAAACGAAATGACCGTTCAGGCCCTTTGGGCCGGAGCCCGCTCGTTCGAGGTCAAGGGTGCCGGGTACGAGCCGGTCGGGGAAATCCGAGAAAGACCTGCTGAGTGCCAAGTGCTGAGTGCTGAGACATCACTTCAGGGAAGCGATTCTCGATCCGACAGCTCCGCACCCTGCACTCAGCACTTAGCATTGCCCCCGGCTCTGCGCGAACTGCTGGCGGCCGGGGCGCTCTGTAACGATGCCCAGCATATTGAGTGCGACGGGCGCTGGACCATCGTGGGCGACCCGACCGAAGGCGCTCTGCTAGTGGCGGCGAAGAAAGCCGGAATCGATCTGAACCGGCTCCACGGGCAGTTCCCGCGCGTAGATGCGATTCCGTTCGAGTCGGAGCGGCAGTTTATGGCCACGCTGCATCGGGTGGAATCGGGCGGGGACTCGGTGCTGTATCTCAAAGGCGCGGTCGAGAAAACGATCCGCCTGTGCGAGCGGATGCGTGTGGCGGACGGTACGGAGCAGGCGCTTGATACTCAGACCGTGCTCGGTCAGGTGGATGCCTTTGCCGGTCGAGGGCTCCGTGTCCTGGCCTTGGCACGCAAATATGTTTCGGCCGGGATGGCGACGTTGACGGAGCGCGATGTGGAAGTCGGCCTGACCTTTCTCGGGCTCCAGGCCATGATGGATCCCCCGAGGCCGGAAGCCGTGGCGGCCGTGCGCGCCTGTCAGCAAGCGGGGATTGCGGTTAAAATGATCACGGGCGATCATGCGCTTACTGCCCGGGCCATCGCGCAGCAGATCGGATTGGACGGACGGAAAGATCACCAGAACGGGGAACTGATCGCGATGACCGGCCAGGAGTTGGCGGCGATTCCCCAAGCGCAGCTTGCGGACGCCGCCGACCGCACGGCGGTCTTCGCGCGGGTCTCGCCCGAACAGAAGTTGCGGTTGGTCGAGGCCCTGCAGGCGCGGCGCCATGTGGTGGCCATGACCGGCGACGGCGTGAATGATGCGCCGGCCTTGAAGCAGGCGGATATCGGCGTGGCGATGGGGCGGGGCGGGACCGAGGTGGCGAAGGAAGCCGCTGACATGGTGCTGACCGACGACAACTTCGCCTCCATCGAAGCGGCCGTCGAGGAAGGCCGCTGCGTCTTCGACAACTTGACGAAGTTCATCGTCTGGACGTTGCCGACCAACATGGGGGAAGGGCTGGTCCTGCTCACGGCGATTGCGTTCGGAGCGGTGCTCCCGATCCTGCCGGTGCAAATTCTCTGGATCAATATGACGACGGCGGTGGCGCTGGGACTGATGCTGGCCTTCGAACCCAAGGAGCCGGGCATCATGATGCGGCCGCCGCGCGATCCCGGCGAGCCGATCCTGACGGGCGTGCTGATCGAACGGATTGTCTTGGTGTCGTTCTTGATGCTGGCCGGCGTCTACGGCGTGTTTCTCTGGGAGCTGCATCGGACCGACTCGATCCTCGCGGCCCGCACGGCGGCGGTGAACGTGATCGTCATAGCGGAGATATTCTACCTGTTCAACTGTCGTTCGTTGGAGCGCACCATGTTCCATGTCGGCCTGTTCAGCAATCCCTGGATCTGGCGCGGGGTGGCCGTCATGACCACGCTACAACTCCTGTTGACCTATGTTCCGGCCATGAACCGGTTGTTTCACACGGCTCCGATCGACGGGCCCGCCTGGGGGCTGGTCCTGGCGGCGGGCGTGACCGTGTATGTCGTCGTAGAAGTGGAGACCTGGCTGCGGTTGCAGTGGAACAGGCGGACAGTGTCCGGCGCGCCGACCAGAAGGAGCACGGATGACTCTCGAAACGCTGCGTGAGACGTTGCTGTGCCGTGCTCAATTATGGCGTCCTCCTTGGGTGGTGTCTGCTTGTGCCCGTCGCACACGACTGGTTGCATCGGTGGAACGGCCGATGCTTCAACCTGTCGCCAGGGCGTTTCGATGGCATTCATGACATCGGCATGGCGATGCAAGATCGCCATGGTTATCTTCAATCTGGTCCCCTCTCTGGCGCTGGGCCTGGTCGGGTGACATCGGTGAAGCCCATGGCGCCACGCCTGGCTCGCCTGACCTCTGAGAGGAAGGAGGCCTTGAGATGGACTCGTTCATGCTGCTCGGTATTCGGGCGGTGATCATCGGCATCGCCGGGGTTCTCGTCTTGTTGAGAGGCCGGAAGAAGAATGTCCGGTGAGCGAATCGCCCTTGTGAGGGCCTCTCCATGGGAAGGCATGCCTGACACGGTGGAATGAATACCTGGGTGAACGCGATGTTCGCACTGTGGGCGCCTTGGAACGACGGATCAGAGTCGTCGGAGGTCTGCTGCTGATGACGCTGTGAATCGTCGTCCCTGTTGCTTTTTGGATTGAAGAAATCGCGGAGGCCATCGGATCACTCTCCGTCGGCACCCGCGGTGGGGTATTGTCCGGGGAAACATCTTTTCGTGACGCGACGGGGGTGATTTATGATCGGACAGTCCGTGAAACTGACGACCATCCGCGGGATCGACATTGGCGTTCACTACTCCTGGTTCATCATCTTTTTTCTCATTACGTTTTCGCTGACCGGACGGTTTGCGTCAGAGCATCCCCAGTGGACGCAGAGCGAGCATTATGCGGTCGGGATTCTGACGAGCCTCCTGTTTTTCTCCTCAATCCTCCTTCATGAACTGGCGCACAGTTTCGTCGCCTTGGCCAAGGGGATTCCGGTCCGTGCGATCACGCTCTTTGTGTTCGGCGGCGTGGCGCAAATCGGGCGAGAGCCGGATCGTCCACTGACGGAGTTCCAGATCGCGATAGCCGGGCCGATTGCCAGTGCGTTGCTCGCCGTGGGATTCGGGTTCGTGTCGCATTTCGCCGGCGACCAATTCGAGCACGTCGCGGCGCTGGCAGCGTGGCTTTCGTCGATCAACTTAATACTGGCGCTGTTCAACCTCGTGCCGGGCTTCCCGCTCGACGGGGGCCGGATCTTTCGGGCGGTCCTCTGGCACTTTACCGGAAGCTTCTCGAAGGCCACGCGCATCGCGGCCGGCTCCGGGCAGCTCGTCGGGTATGGAATCATTCTTGGGGGAATCTGGACAGGGTTGGTCACCGGGAGCTGGTTTAGCGGACTGTGGCTGGCCTTCATCGGCTGGTTCTTGCTAAATGCGGCGCAGGAGAGTGTGCTGCAAATGAGTATACGTTCCGTGCTCACCGGTGTGCGAGCTGAAGACGTCATGGCGCGGGACTGTCCGATCGTGTCCGGTCGGATGAGTCTGGCCGAGTTGGTGCAGGAGCATATTCTCAAGACGGGACAGCGGTGCGTCGTGGTGGCCGAGGGCAGCCGGTTGGATGGATTGGTGACCCTCCACCAGATCAAAGCGGTGCCGCAATCTCGGTGGACGGACGTATCCGTCGGGGAGGCGATGACGCCCTTGGCGACGCTGCGTGTGGTGGCGCCCGAGACGCCGATCCTGGAAGCGTTACAGACGATGGAAGGCGAGGATGTCAATCAGGTGCCGGTCGCGAAGGGCGGGCAGCTCGTGGGCATGCTCACGCGAGATCATATTTTGCGGGTCCTTTCCGCCAAGATGGAGCTGGGCACACAAGCCGCGCGTGTGAGCCGCTAAGACAGGAGCCATGGGAAGAAGTCGGTCCGTGCAAGGAGGAGAACAGGATGAAGGTGCTACTGGCAGTCGATCAATCACAGGATGCCCACGTGGCCGCGCGGTTCTTGGAGGCTGTCCGGCTTCCCCGTGGCACCGACCTGTCGATCGTGCATGTCATCAAGGTGCCGCATATGGCGCCTCGCTTTCCGGGACAGCAAGGCATCCTCGTAGACTGGCGGAAGGAGGCGGCCATGAGCGCGCGGCGGCTGATCGACCGTCTTGTGCCGCCCCTCCGTGCGCAAGGATTGCGGGTGCGCCCAGTGGTGAAAGCGGGGTTGCCGGGGCCGGTGTTGCTGGACACCGCGGAGCGCACGCGGGCGGATCTCACCATCCTGAGGCCCCATGGCTCCTCACGTCTTATGCGGTTCCTGCTCGGTAGCGTCAGCGAGCTGCTCCTCAATGAAGCGCCCAGGTCCATCCTGATCGTGCGCGGTCGGTTACGAGACCGCCGGGATCGAGGGATGAGGGTGGTACTCGCGATGGATTTTTCGTCGGATGCCAAGGGTGCCGCGGGGTTTCTCTGCAAGCTGCGCCTTCCGCGCGGGTCACGCGTCATGCTGCTGCATGTCGAAGAGGATGCGGACCGTGAGTTGGCTCGCATCAGCGGCATGGGGCGGGTCGACTTGACGCAGGCTGTCGAGCGGGCGATGCGTGAGCGCAAACGCCGGACCTTGCTCATGCTGGAGCGGATGGGGCGGCGGTTCGCGCGGCGAGGGCTCGCCGTCGATCACGTCTTCGCGGATGGGGCTCCGGCTGAAGCAATCCTCCGTGCCGCGGAGCGCCATCGCGCGGATCTGATTGTCATGGGCTCGAAAGGGCTCACGGGGCTCGATCGTTACCTGTTGGGAAGCGTCTCCCGGAAAGTCGCGCGGCATGCACCCTGTTCGGTCCTCGTCGTCAGGAGCCGAAGACGATGAGCATCGAGTTGGAAGGGGCTGCGCTATGCTGATGCCGATAGGGCTGTTCCTGCTCAGCGCGGTCGTGATCGTGCTAGCTGGAACCAAGCTGTCCCACTACGGCGACCGGATTGCCGAACACACGGGTCTCGGCAGACTGTGGATCGGGGCGGTGCTACTGGCGGGGGCCACCTCCTTGCCGGAAGTCTTTACCGCGATCAGTGCGGTACTCCTGGACGCACCGAATATTGCCGTCGGCGATCTGCTCGGGGCGGGGCTCAGCAACATGTTGACCTGGCCTTGCTCGACGCGGTGCACCGGCAGAAGCGGATCTGGCAACAAGCGGCCTTGGAGCAAGCGCTGCTCGCCAGCCTGGCGGTGATCTTGACGGGACTGGCGGGGTTGCTGATCGTGGTCAAACAACCGCTTCCGTTGTGGCATGTCGGCCTGGGCACCATCGCTATCCCTGTGATCTACGTGTTGGGGATGCGTGTCGTGCTTCGACAGGAAGATGTACGGCGACGAGCGCAACAACTCGAGGGCGTGGTGGAAGCCGAAGTATCCCCATTGAACCGTCCTGTGATGGCCGGCACGCAGAAGCGGGCCGTGACGGGGTTCACGCTGGCGGCCCTGGGCATTCTCGTCGCGGCCCCATTGCGGAATCGGCCAAGGAGATTGCGGAGGCGACCGGCATCAGCACCACGTTTGTCGGCACGTCGCTGGTCGCCATCACAAGCTCGCTGCCGGAACTAGTCACGGCGTTTGCGGCGGTGCGCATGGGTGCCTTCGACCTGGCGGTGGGCACTCTGTTCGGGAATAATGCCTTCAATATGGCGATTCTGTTGCTGGCGGATATGGCGTATGGGAAAGGCCCCTTGCTGGCGGAGGTGGAGCCGACCCACGCCGTCACGGCCTTCGTGAGTATTCTGCTAATGAGCGTGGGCGTCATGGGGATCATCTATCGAGCGGAAAAGCGCTACATCCTCATTGAGCCGGACAGTCTCTTGTAGATCCTCGGTTATGGCTTGGGGATGTGGTTATTGTATCGAATCGGTGGGTAATGGGGCGGTCGGTAGCGGTTCAATGTGAGTTCCAGAGGAGACGGATATGAGACCTGACAACGTGCAGGGGCCGACCTCAGAGGCGCCTAGTGTGGCTCCAGTGGCGTGGCATGTGCTTACTGCTCCGGACGTTGCGCAGCAACTGACCGTTGATCCGCACACGGGATTGGGCGCGGGCGAGGTCGCCCGGCGCCTGTCGACCTATGGGCTGAACGCCATTCAAGAGCATCGCACCCGCAGTCCCTGGCGCATGCTGCTGGACCAGTTCACCGATTTCATGATCCTCGTCCTGATTGCTGCGGCGATCATCTCAGGCATGATCGGCGAGCCGCCGGATGCGATCGCCATCATGGTCATTGTGTTGCTCAACGGGGTGATCGGGTTCGTCCAGGAATACCGGGCGGAGCGGGCGGTCGCCGCGCTCAAGTTGCTCGCGGCCCCGAACGCCAAGGTGCTGCGCGAGGGCAAGCCGGCGACGATCCCGGCTTCGCAGCTCGTCCCGGGCGATGTCGTGGTGCTGGAAGCCGGCGACGGCGTTCCGGCGGATGTGCGGTTGGTCGAAGCCGTCCAGCTCAAAATCGAAGAGGCGGCGCTCACCGGCGAATCCGTGCCGGTGGAGAAGCAGGCTCGGACGTTGCTGACCGAGGCGGAACTCCCGCTGGGCGACCGTCTCAACATGGCCTACAAGGGGACGCTCGTGACCTATGGGCGTGGGACCGGTCTCGTCGTCGGGACCGGTATGCACACGGAACTGGGCAAGATCGCCACGCTGCTGCGGGAAGAAGAGGAGGTCAAAACTCCGCTCCAGAAACGACTGGCGCAGTTCGGCCAACGGTTGGCCCTGGCGGCCCTCGCGATCTGCGCGATCATCTTTCTCGTCGGCGTACTCCGCGGCGAGTCGATGATCCTCATGTTCCTGACCGCCGTCAGCCTGGCGGTCGCCGCGATCCCTGAAGCGCTCCCAGCCGTCGTGACGGTATCGCTGGCCTTCGGCGCCCGCAAGATGGTGAAGAAACAGGCCTTAATCCGGAGACTGCCGGCCGTCGAGACGTTGGGGTCCGTGACCTACATCTGCTCAGACAAGACCGGAACCTTGACGCTGAACAAGATGCAGGTCGAGCAAGTCGCTGCGGCCGGTCAAGTCTCGGCGCGGGTGCCGCGGGTGGGAGAACTCGGCGAGACTGGACAGTTGCTCGGCCAGGCTCTGGCGCTCAGCAACGACGCCGTGCGTCAGGACAATGATCGCGTGGTCGGCGACCCGACCGAAGTGGCGCTCTATGTCGCCGCGCGTGAAGCCGGCTACGACAAGGACGGATTGCAGACTGCCTCGCCCCGCCTGGCCGAGCTGCCCTTCGATTCGGATCGCAAGTGCATGACGACTTTCCACCGGGATGACGAAGGTCTTATCGCGTATACCAAAGGCGCACCGGAGCAGGTCGTGGCGCAATGTGAACGGGTGTTGTTGGGAATGGAGTCCGTTCCCGTGAAGCGAGAGGCGATTCTTGAACAGGCGGAACGGATGGCCGCCAATGGCCTGCGCGTGCTTGCAGTGGCGTTCCGGAGATGGCCGGGATTGCCGGACGATCTGGTACCGAATCAAGCCGAGCGCGACCTGATCTTTCTGGGCTTGGTCGGCCTGCTGGATCCGCCGCGGCCGGAAGCGCATGAGGCGGTGAAACTCTGCCTATTAGCCGGCATCACACCGGTGATGATTACGGGCGATCATCCGGCCACCGCCCGCGCGATCGCCGCCCGGCTGGGAATCATGCCGAACGACGATGTGGTCGTGACCGGGCAGGAACTGGCGCGACTATCGCTGGAGGAGTTCGAAGCGCGCGTCGGACGGATCAGAGTCTACGCACGGGTTGCGCCGGAGCAGAAGATCAAGATCGTGAAGGCCCTCCAAGATAAAGGTGAGTTCGTGGCCATGACGGGCGATGGCGTGAATGACGCCCCGGCGCTCAGGCGGGCCGACATCGGCGTCGCCATGGGCGTGACCGGCACGGATGTCGCGCGCGAAGCCTCGCACATGATCCTGCTAGACGACAATTTTGCGACGATCGTCGCGGCGGTGCGCGAGGGGCGGCGCATCTTCGACAACATCCGCCGCTTCATCAAATATACGATGACGAGCAACGCGGGTGAGATCTGGACGATCTTTCTGGCGCCGTTTCTGGGATTGCCGATACCGCTGTTGCCTATCCATATTCTTTGGATCAATCTCGTGACGGACGGCTTGCCGGGTCTGGCCCTGGCGGCGGAACCGGAGGAACGGGGGATCATGCAGCGGCCGCCTCGTCCGCCGAACGAGAGCATTTTCGCGCACGGGATGTGGCAGGACATCATCTGGGTGGGGTTGCTCATGGGCGGCGTGTCGCTCATCACGCAGGCCTGGGCCTATCATACCGGCCATGCCCACTGGCAGACGATGGTGTTCACGGTCTTAACCTTGTCGCAGATGGGCAACGTGCTGGCGATTCGCTCGGAGCGCGAGTCCTTCTTCACGCTGGGACCGTGGACCAATCGCCCCCTGTTGGGCGCCGTGCTCCTGACTTTCGCCTTGCAGATGGGCACCATCTATATTCCCGCGCTCAATCCGATCTTCAAGACGGAGCCACTGGAAATGGATGAATTGCTGGTCAGTCTGGCCCTCGCCTCGGTGGTCTTCATCGGTGTCGAAATCCAGAAATGGTTGATTCGCCACGGGTGGATGACGCGAACATGAGGTCATGTGCCAGGACTCACGCGCACAGGTCGCAGGCGGTCGCTGCCCTCCCGGTCACTTGCGCGCTGCTCTGGGGCTGCGTGTCACCAGTCCCGGAGCTCTGGCCGCCTCCGTCGGATGCACCTACCCTGACCGTCTACGTGTCTCTCGACACGTGGCACGCGATGATCGCCTTCCCTCTGAGCAAGGAGCAGGCGGCGAGCAGCGAACAGCGGGACGCTCAGATGTTTTTGTCGGGGTCTTCCTCTCCTCCCAGCCCTCAGCGATCAGACATGGGCTCTCCGCTCTTCGAAGAATGGGGTTATGCCGAGCGCGCTTGGTATGTGGAAGCCCGGCGAGGGCTGAGCGGAATCCTGCGGGCGCTCTTCTGGCCGACCGAGGGGGTCGTCGAGGTCGGGCAGGATGAGCAGGTGTGGGCGGATCGTACGCCGCAGCCGCCCTCTGAGCTGTTCGTCGTTCATGTGAGCGCGGAGGGATTTCGGCGACTGCGCCGTCACCTGAGAGGGACCGTTTCCGGTGATGAACCCATTGCCTCACTGAGTCGATCCACCTTCTATCCCGCTGTCCGGTCCTACCATGTGTTTCATACCTGCCATCAGTATGCAGCGTCTGCGCTGCGTGAAGCCGGCTTGCCGATCTCGGCCGTCTGGGCTTTCAACCGGACGACTCTGGCCTGGCAACTCCAGCGTGTGGCACGAATGGCCGCTGAACAGAACTGGCGCTCCTTTCAGGAAACGCAATAGCACGCCGTTCTCTCTCGGCGCCCGAATCACCTGTGTCCCGCGTTGCGGCGCCTCACTATTCAACAAACGCCTCGCGCATGTGCATGGACCGATGAACCTTTCGTGCGGGCAGGTAGCACGATGCGCCATCCGCGCACTGCGCATCCGGGTCTGTCTCGCCCTGGGCAAAGCGGACTCCGACTTCTACTGTCTCTCCGGGCGCTACCGTAATCCGTAAGGTTCTGGTGATGACCTCACGGTTCCCGGCCACGATCTGTTCAAGCACGCCAGGAGCTTCAAAAGCATGGGTCCGGGTGGTGGGATTGTCTAGGACAAACAGAACCCCTGCCTCAGTATCGTGGCTACGGTCAATCACCACGTCTTGCGGTGTCCAATTCGCCTGCTGATTTTCCAGTTCCTGGGCACTGAACCGGGATGTCTCCGTGGCGCCGACGCGTGGAGAGAGCACAATCCAGGCGATGAGCGACAGCGCGGACACGGCTTGAATGATATGAGATACGGACTTGCTCATGGCGCTCACGAGCCGGTAATGACCGATTGATGCCCTCTGAAGCCGAATCTGTGAACTTTCTCCCAAGCAGACCACACGAAATTATACACCCCGTGGCCTGTCAGTTCCTGTCCTGCATCGCAAACAGCTGGGCGCCAGCGTGGCGAGACGGAAGCCATGGCGGGGATGTGAGATCCCACACCAGAGCTTCCGTTGTCTAGGTTTCGTCGCAGGAAAGCTATCGGCTGACTGCAGCATGTGTTGCCTAGCCGGTCATCGACTCATCCACCGCCGATTTCACCATGTGTTTCGACGATATGGAGCTCGCCCTTGGCTTGCGGATGGATATCACACCACACCATATACCACTGGTGCTCGGGCTGCACGGTCTCAGAATGTTTCTTTGCGGGCGCCGTGAAGTGGAGCGTCATCGTTTTCCCTGGCTCGAGATGGAAGGATTTGAAGTGCTTCCCTCGGACTTCGACGCCCTTTCCTTCCATGCGTACGGGAATCTCGTTGAACAAAGGTGATGTGAACCCATGGGTGACGTGGTTCTTGTTTCGGACGATGACCTTCACCGGGTGCTCGCTAAAGGCCCAGCCCTTGACATCAAATCCTTTCTCCGTCTCGGTGATCTCGACCTCGAACTGAGTCGGGTCCGCGAGCATCGGCTTGTCCGCTGCGGAGACCCATGTCGCAGACAGACCGGCAGCCGTGATCGCCGCCAGCGCGACGGGAACTCCCCACAGACTGAGTTGGCGCACACGATTCCCCATGACCTGCCTCCCTGGTTGGAATGAATTGCCCTGTCATCCGATGGAGCAGTTCTCATGCCAACAGGCGCTGAGTTTGCAGTTTTCAACGGATGCGCAGGTTTAACCGGCGACCGATCCACTGCGCCATCCCCCGCACGGGTTTCGAGTCAAAAGTCCACAGCGGAGTCAGGAACCGCATTCGCGATGCGCTGGTTTTTTGACGTGGACCGACAGAGGCCGAGTTGATGAGCGTTCCCGTTCTTCCGGCATTCAATCTGCATAGTTCCTCTGATACCCGAGATCGTTCAGAGGCTGCGACCGGAGGGAGTGCCATGGCACGGAAAGCGACGGCGGCGGAAGAAATCTTGGAGGCGTTAGTGGTCGCCTAAGGAACAGGCTGCTTGTTCGAGGAGTTGATCACGGTCTGTCCGGGTCTCACCTGGAACCAAATCTTCTCCGAAGTGAACCGGCTGAGCCGAGAGGGACGGGTCCAACTCAGCCAAGAGAAACCGGGAATCTACCGCGTCAGATTGGCGAAGCCGGCAACTTTCACGCCGACCGGCTCAAATGGAGGCACAGGCATAGGACATGAGTTAGCCGACGAGAAGCGGAAGGAACACGGTGGGTGCCGCCGCTGCGGGGGATTGCTGGTCCCGGAGCAACTGCCCGAAGTCTTGCTCGACAGCGGTCCGGTCGAGGTTTGGGGCTGGCGTTGCGTGCAGTGCGGACATGTTGTGGACCCCGTTGCTCAGGCGCGGTGCGCAGAGCAGGCCCACGCGACTCGCCGATCTACGTCACCACGGTTGCCGCAATAGTGGCAGACTGCTGGAAGGCTCATAAGGCTCATATGGAATGCGAATGTGCACCTCTTCGCTTCTGCGGCCTCTTTTTTTTCGCTTCGCAGAAAAGCTGGAGCCAAAGGCTTCGGCGCTGCTGCTTGTGTATCGCGGCCAAGCGGCGGTCGTTCTCTCGGTCGAGCCGGAGTGAGGCCGTCTTTTTAGACACGAGCTCGCAGCAAACAGCCGACAGCTCTGAACGACTCGCTATGCGCTGCCCGCTGAGAGGTGGGGTGTATTTTCTGGGTCGGAAACCACCGCTTTGCATTCGACGCACCGGAGCGTGCCCGTAGGACGGTCCTCCGCGTCATGCAGGTGGTCGACGAGACGCTGCTGTGTGCAGGGTTGTTGAGTGACCTCGCCGCGAATCTTCCGACCGGGCTCGTGAGATTCTATCACCATAGATGGATCTGCATTGTGCTTGAGTCTTCGGTGCGGTACAAGGCCCCTCATAGCCCTGCTCAATAGAGGCAAAGGGCTCTATGTGCGCCTTATTCAGGCTGTGCGGCCAGCGGCATAAGTCTTCTGCGCCGATGGTTCGACTTCATGCCCGAGACCGCGTTCTTGAGGCGGGCCTTCCAATCGGGAGACGCGGATTGCCGCTCCGGCAATCTCGATTCCATCCATAGTCTGAATGAGCCGATGCGCATCGTTCGGATTCGAGACTTCGATGACGGCAGATCCGACCGACCGGCCCTGGGCGTTGACGACCAGCGCACTGCGGAGAAAGCCGGGACACCATGCGAAGAGGGTGGCCACATCGTGATGGGTCATACGTGCTGGCGAGGACTACGCGTCATAATGCAATGTCGATACCGATCACGGGTAGCGCCGCGGAGGTCACGTCTCGCGGATTGTATAGATCTGCGACTGGAACGGGCTGGGGAGCCAAGAAACCGCAGCCGGTCATGTCCTAGCCCGGCGAGTGCGATCAAGATCTCGTGCGGATCGCAATCCGGAACAGTATGAAATGCCGTCACTCCTGGTATGGGGTTTACGGGGCAGTCTGCGCCAGTAAGAAGTTCTTTAGAAGGACGAATTGGTCCACAGACAAGAGAAGAGATCATCCCTCACATCTAATTTCTTGGACAGGGAAGTCGCAGGAAGGAACAACAGAATAACGCAGTGCGCGGGCACACGGGCATGGTGCATGAGCGCACAGAATTTGAAGGCATCTTGCTCAACATGATGCTTACGACTGTTTCCAGAAGTCTGGGGCGTTTGGCGTCAGGCCGCACAGCATGGCTGACGCTTCCCTCCCCACAGAGTTGAACGCACGTCTTCAGCCTGGTGACGATCGTGCGCTTGCCACCTTGTTCTATCTGTTGTGCCCCAACCATTTCGCGCTCGCGCTGCAACCGGCATGCTTGCTGCACTGTCTTATTGCGACATTGCTGCAACGATCCTGGGTGGAAACAAGAAGGACATACGAGGCCTATTTATGGGGCTCGTCCTCGATTTGAAGCGGCCGGCCACGCTGCTCCCGGCTTCGGCCTTGGGAGGAGGGACCGAACAATCGAGATCTCTGGGGACGGGGAGCCCAGAAGCAAGACGGCTCAACGCCCATCACGGACAGACCCTCCTTCAACACGGAGCGGAGTCAGGCCGGCTTACGCAATGGAACGATGCAAACGGGTACATTGTCAACAGATTGCTGGATGATCGGGAGGATGGATATGGAACGAACCATGCGCGGACCACATCGATCTCATCGCGGCGCCGGAGCTCACCTGATTGCGCTGTGTGTCCTTGGGTATGTTCTGGCTGCATGCAATCACATCGTCCTGGAGCCGACTCCTGTTGTGCCGACAAACCAGCCATTGCCCTTTTCGGCGCGAGTCGAGATCACCGAGGTGGGCGTCTATCTGGTGCAGCCCAGCGCGACCATGATCGCGGACCCTCGCCTCCAAAACTATGTGACCGGGAAACTGCCCTCTCTCGACCGAGCCAAACCTCAATGGGAACAGGCCGTCCTCGACTACCTCGCCGCCCGCAAGACCTTTCGACAGGTTGTGAATGAGGTGCCGGCCGATCTGTCAATGACGCTCAGGTTGTTCGTATACGTCGACCCGAGCGTGTCCTTCAAGTTCAATCACGTCTATGTCGCCAAGGTAGACGGTGTGCTGCGGGATCCTCGCAACGGCAGAGCGCTCATTGAGTATGTCGGCAAGGGCAAAGCGATCGGCGCGGTGAGCCGAGGCGGGATGGACGACGATCGAAAGCCGATCAACCAAGCCGTCCGCGCGGCTCTCAACGACTTGTTCGGAAAACTCGAAGGGGATAAACGGCTGGAACATTTGTAAGAGGCGATGCGTCCGGATGATCCGTCTACGCGGGTGTTTCCTGTGCGACGAAAGTGCAAGACTCTATGAAAACCGATTCTTCACTCCATGTGTTGTGCGCCACAGATGGGTCCCCCGCGTCCCGCATGGCGCTCGAACTCGTCCAGCGCTTCCGCATGCGCACAGCCTCTACCCTTACGATGCTTTATGTGTGCGAATTCGGAGTGCCCTACCCCACAGGGTTGGCCGCACTGGAACTGCCGGAGGATCGCGGGGAAACGGTGCTGGAGAGCGTGAAGCGGGGGGTGGTGTCGTCGGATTGGCAGGCTGTGCACTACGAATTGCTCCGTGGCCGTCCGGCCGAGACTATTCTCCTGGCCGCCAATCGGCGCCGCGTCGATCTGGTCGTGCTCGGGGCCCATGGACGCTCAGATATCCAACCGTGTCAGTTGGGGAGCGTGTTGCGCCGGATCGTCTTGTATGCGTCCTGTCCGGTGCTGGTGGTCAAGCAGTCGGTTGCAGCGTTACGGCATGTCGTGATCGGCGTGGATGGCTCCCAGGAGGCGGAGGCCGCCGCTGAGTTTCTGCTTCGGCTCTCGTTGCCTGACAGCACGCGGGTCACGGTCGCGTCGGTGATACCCCCGCTGCCTTACGGGCAGGCGCCGTTGACGGAGGACCACGCGGCGCGGCTGCAACAGATTCATGGGCAGGTGGAGGAAGAAACGCGGAAGAGCGTGAACCGCGTGGTGGAAAAAATCCGCGCACAGGCCTGTCTGGCCGACGGTACGGTAGTTTCCGGTCACCCGGCCCGTGAGCTGCTGAAGCTCATTGAGGCCGTGCAGCCTGATCTGGTGGTCGTGGGGTCTCGCGGGTTGACCGGCGACACACGGTATCTCATGGGGAGCGTGTCCGACAGCGTCGTGCTGTACGCCCCTTGTTCGGTTCTGGTGTTCCGGCAGCAGGAACGGCAGTGACATGAGTCGAGTGAGAACGAATTGATACTTGAGGAGGTGATGACGTGATGGCCAAGACAAACGTAACCAAGGACGTGAAGAATCCGAAGACAAACGCGACGCAACAGGGCGCCTCGCAGGCCCGTGCGACCCTTGCCGGAGGCGCGATGGGAACAGCTATTGAGCTGCCGAACGGCATGAGGGACCGAATTGCGCAAAAAGCCCACGAGTTGTGGGAACAGCGCGGCTATCGAGAGGGCCATGATCTGGAGGATTGGCTTGAAGCCGAAGCGATCGTGATGGACGAGATCCACGAGGCCCGCGAGTGATCAGCCTGTCGCGGTTTCAGTAGAAGCGCCGTACATGGGAAGTTTGATCCATGTTCGGGATATGAGACGAAGCCATGATGCGTAATGTCGGTGCCGTGGAACGATGGGGCAGAGTTTTCGGAGGAGTAGCGCTGATGACTCTGGGACTCACGCTTCCCATCCCGTTTTGGGCCGAGGAGGTGGCGGAGACGATCGGATTGCTCGCTGTGGTCACTGGCGCTTTCGGGTACTGTCCGGTGAAGCATCTGCTCACGCGAAGGGGGCACGAACCAGGGGCATCAAGCCGGGGTGGCGGCACGGCGGAGCGGGGGTGACGGGACCCTCCCCTTCGACGCGCCTGCAATGGGTGAAGAGATCACCAGACCGACAGGCGTGGAGGAAGTGATGCGCAAGAAACTCGGTATCATCATAGCGGTGCTCACCGTCGTCCTAGCAAATTCATGGGTCGCGGCGCAGGTCGGGCCGGGACATCCCGACCGAGGCGAGGCGTTGTACAAGGAACATGGTCTGCGGTGCCACGGCAGGATGGGCGAGGGCGATGGGCCGGACGCGCAAGGCCTGATCGTGCGGCCGCTGAATCTTCATACCGCACGGTCTCGCGCCAAGACCGACTTCGAACTCCTGATTGCCATCTCCAACGGCGTGCTATTCAGCCCGATGCATTCTTGGCGAGGCCGCATCGCCGACGAGGACATGGTGCATGTCATCGCGTATGTGCGGGCCCTGGCACCCGAGTACCCGCATTTATGAAGGAGATGGTTGCCAATGCCCCATCGGTGAAAACTTGAGGATGGATAAGGGAGCGTCTGCAGTGAGAGCGATTGCGGGCAGAGGCTGGGCGATGCGATGGGGGCTGGCCCTCCTGTGGGTGCTCGCCCTGGTCATGCCTGGCGCGCCGTTCGCCGCGCTTGCACGGCCTGTGGTCTATGTGGTGCCGATTGAGGGCGTCATCGATCTGGGGCTCGCCCCTTTCGTCGAGCGTGTGTTGCAAGAGGCGACGGGCGTCGGCGCGACAGCGGTCATTCTGGAGGTCGACACCTTCGGCGGACGCGTGGATGCGGCGGTGCTGATCCGAGATACCCTCTTGCGGGCCAAGGTGAAGACCGTCGCGTTCATCAACAAGCGCGCGATCTCGGCGGGCGCACTGATCAGTCTGGCCGCCGAAACAATCGTGATGGCCGATGGCGGCACGATCGGGGCGGCGACGCCGGTGCAGATCGGTTTACCGGGGGCTCCCGCCCAGCCGGTGGAGGAGAAGACGGTCTCATATATGCGGAAGGAATTTCGGGCGACCGCGGAGAGCCGCAAACGACCGCCGGAGTTGGCTGAAGCGATGGTAGATGCGGATGTGGAGATTTCCGGCGTGATCGCGAAAGGGAAACTGCTGACGCTGACGACTGAAGAAGCATTGCAGCACAAGCTTGTCGACTTTCGCGCGGACAACATGGAACGCGTACTTGAGTTGTTGGGACTGGCCGACGCGGAGATTCGCCGCGCCTCGGAAACCTGGGCAGAATCGCTGGTGCGGATTTTTACGCATCCGATTGTTAGCTCGATCCTTATCGCCGTCGGGATGCTCGGTATCATTGTGGAGATTCAGAGCCCCGGGTTCGGGGTGCCGGGCGTTGTCGGGCTGACGAGCCTCGGGCTGTTCTTATGGGGCCATTGGTTGGTCCGTCTGGCGGGATGGGAAGAAGTGCTGCTCATCGGTATCGGGCTCATCCTCTTGGTGGTCGAAATATTTCTTCTGCCGGGCTTCGGACTATTCGGGGCGATAGGCATTGTGGCGCTTCTCGGGGGACTTGGACTGAGCCTCGTCGGGACAGGGGCGACCTGGGCCGTCGTCCTCTATGCGCTGGGGCAGGTGATCGTCGCCGTACTGTTGGCCGTCGTGCTGGCGCTCGCGCTGCTGCGAGTCCTTCCACGCCTGCCGTTCGGGCGGCGGCTGATCCTGGAAACTGAATTGCCGGCACAGGCCGGTTATGCCTCCGCGCCGGAGGCCGATCGCCGCTGGCTCGGTAAACGAGGGATCGCGGCCTCGACGCTGCGGCCGGCCGGGATCGCCCATTTCGACCACGAGCGCGTGGATGTCATCACGGAAGGCGAATTCATCGAAGCCGGTGATCCCATCGAGGTGCTGCGAGTCGAGGGGAATCGCATCGTCGTTCGGCGCATCGATCAAGATCCTGAAAGGAGTGAGTCATGAACGAAATAGAAACCGGCCTGGTGGGGATCCTCACGACCTTGATCCTGGTCGTGTCGGGCACGGCGCTGCTGTTGTACCTGATTCCGCTTCGGTTATGGATCGCCGCCTGGGCATCCGGCGCCTACGTCGGGCTGTTGACCCTGATCGGGATGCGTCTTCGGCGCGTGCCGCCTGGGACGGTGGTGACCGCGCGCATCAGCGCGGTGAAGGCCGGACTTACCATTCCGCTCAACGATCTCGAAGCCCACTATCTGGCGGGCGGCAACGTTGTGAACGTCGTCCTCGCGATGATCTCCGCCGACAAAGCGAATATCGCGATGCCGTTCAAGCGGGCGGCGGCGATCGACCTGGCCGGGCGCGATGTGCTGGGAGCGGTCAAGATGTCGGTTCTCCCCAAGGTGATCGAAACACCGCGCATTGCCGCGGTCGCCAAAGACGGCATTCAGCTCCACGCGATTTGCCGCGTGACGGTCCGGACGAATCTCGACCGGCTGGTGGGCGGCGCGGGCGAGGAGACGGTGCTGGCACGGGTGGGCGAAGGGATCGTGAGCACGATCGGCTCGGCGGAGACCCACAAAAATGTGCTGGAGAATCCCGATCACATCTCGAAGCATGTGCTGGCGAAAGGGCTGGACGCGGGGACGGCCTTCGAGATCCTGTCGATCGATATCGCAGATATCGACGTCGGTGAGAACATCGGCGCAAAACTGCAGATCGATCAGGCCGACGCCGACAAACAAATCGCCCAGGCGAGAGCTGAGCAACGGCGCGCCATGGCCGTGGCGCTGGAACAGGAGATGCGCGCGAAGGTGGTCGAGGCCGAGGCCGAAGTGCCAAAGGCCATGGCCGAGGCATTTCGCCAAGGGAACCTGGGGATCATGGATTATTACCGCATGAAGAACGTGCAGGCGGACACCTCAATGCGCGACGCCATTGCGGGGACGGGCGAAGAGCCGCCGGCCGGTCCGAAGAAGGAGGATCGCCGATGACTCCGGAACAATGGGTGATCTCTGTGCTCCTGGTCCTGGCCCTGCTGGTGGAGTTCATACGCAGACTGATTGGAACTGTTGAGGAAGCGCATGGTGATGAGGCCGAAGTGGTGAGCATTCCCGTGGCAATGAAAAAACGGATCCCCATCCGGGCATTGCGTGGCCCCATCGAATTGCCACGCGTTGTACGGCCTGCCATGGAAGCAGACCCTGCCGCGCGGCGCGAGCGCCCTCGCATCACCGCCAATGCGCGAGCCATGCGGCGCGGCATCGTGTTTATGGCGGTGCTCGGTCCCTGCCGGGGAGTGGAACGGTCAGCCCCACCGGGTGACTAGGATGAGACCACGGCCTGCGTTTATGCGTGGCGGTTCGTCGTGACGGCAGAGAAGTCTTTATGAACCGTGAGACGGGCATGGCCGGACCGCCAAGGAGTCAAGTATGAAGAGACGCCTTCCGTTGCTGTCCATAATAATATTGTCGATGCTGCTGTCGGCCGGTTGCCCTCCCCGCCATCCACCCCATACGCCCCAACCTTTTGGCGTGAAGGGCGGAGATCCTGCACCCTTCACCGGTCCGTGAGATCGAGACGGGCTTGTGGGGTCTTGAAGGACTGTCATGTTCGACGAATCGTGGCCATGATCGGCACTGAAGAGGCGCTTGTGGCAGGGCCTAAGAAGGAGGGACGGCCATGACCCGGGAACAACTGGTGGTCACCGTGCTCCTGGTCCTGTCCCTGCTGGTGCAGTTCATGCGCAGGCTGAAAGGGACCATTGAGGAAGAAGCAGGTGACGAGGCCGAAGCGACGAACATTCACGTGGCAATAAGAAGACGAGTCCACGTCCGAGAATTACGTGGTCCGAGCGAGGCGCCACGCGTCGTGCGGCCTGCCATGGAATCATTCCCCGTCCTGCGGCGACGGCAGTCTCGGGTCGCCGCCACCGCCCGGGATCGTTCGATCGAATTGGATAAATGGCGGAGGATCCTATGACACCCGTATGGCGCACGAATCCTCTTCATCTCGTTGGAATATGGATCGCGCTGTGCCTGCTCACCGGGAGCGGCTGCGTGCAGCCGGTTGTGATCGACATGGATTCCTTCGACCCGGCGCAGGATCAGATGGCCATTGCCGGCTACTACCGGGAGGAGGCCGTGGCACTACACCAGAAGGCGGCCGCGCTTGTCGAGAGCGCCGGCCGGTATGAGCGCCGGTAACTGGCGGGGGGGAGCAAGAGGACGAACACTTTCACAAGGAGAACCTATGCACCGCCCAACTGGTATTGTTCACGCACGCCATGGAACAACGTGTTCGAGTACGATGTCCGCTATCAAAGTTTCACGGAAAAAGTCGATATTCTGCCCGCCGACGATCTGTCGGTCAGGGTGTTTGCGGCGATCACGATGCGGCCGATTGCGGACGAAGTTTATTTTCTTGCCCAGGAGGTGGGACACAACTGGTATCAGCAGTTGGTGAAGCCGCAGTTCTTGTCGGCGGTACGGGGTGTCGTCGCTCAATATACGATGGTGACGCTTCCCGAGCGGAGCAGCGAAATCGGCAACAAGATCGAAGCGGTGATGGTGGAGGCCCTCAAAGGGCGGCACCTCGACGTATACAGTGTGGCCTTGTCCGAGATCGAGTTTTCCCAGATGGTGCTGAAAGCTATCGAGCAGAAGCAAGCGAAGGAGCAGGAAAAGGAGCAAAAGGAGTTTGAATTGGTCATCGCCCAGCGAAACGCGGAGATTGCCCGGATCCAAGCAAAAGGCGAGGGGGATTCCTTGCGCATCCGCGCCGAGGGGGAAGGGGAGAGCCTGCGCATCCGCGCCACCGGTCAATCTCAGGCGCAGGAGATCATCACAAAAACGCTCACGCCGGATTATCTTAAGTTCAAACTGTACGAGAGTCCAAACGCCAAAATGATCATCGTGCCGGACAAGCTTGACGTGCCGATTATTGTGAATCCGAGCGTGGAGCGCCAAGGGGGCGGGACTAAGTATCCATGAGCCGTCGCGTGAAGGAGGGAACCGATCGCTCTGGAGTGAACGCCGTGATGGCGGCTCCGGACCGGAGCGATGACAGGGGTAAGGCTACGGTGGTGATGCGATTCCTTCGGCGGAGATGGCTGCTGATCGGCATGCTGGGGGTGGCAGTGGGAGCAGTCCATCTCATCAAGGGCTGCGAGCAGGAACCGGGTCCCTCAATAGCTGGGAAATCGGTGCCCGCGACCGACCCCCCGACCGTGGTCACGCTCAAACCGGACGTGGTGGCTCACGCGGGCATACGCGCCGCTCCAGTCGTAAGGGGCGAGTTCCGGCTCCATCGGGAATTTCCCGCCACGGTCCAACCGAATGAGAACGAGTTGGCCGAGGTCACGACGCTGATCCGCGGGCGGGTGGTGGAGGTCTCTGTAGACGTCGGGCAGGACGTGAAGAAAGGCACGCTCTTAATGTGGCTGCACAGTACGGACATGGGCCTGAAGGAAGGGGCGTATCTCAAGGCCGCTGCGAAATTGCACGAAGCGGAGTTGTCCTTTGAAAGGGCCAAGAACCTGTACGAACACAAGGTCGTGAGTCTGGCGGAGCTGCTACGCCGCGAGGCTGTCATGAAGACGGCACGAGCCGAAGTCCGCGAATCCAAGAACCATCTCGAACTCATCGGCGTGCCACGGGAGGAGATCGAGAGACTGGATCGAGAACAGACGATCAAGGCCGATGTCCCCCTCCGCGCACCGTTCGACGGGCGGGTGATCATGCGCAATATCACGCGCGGCGAGGTCGTGGAGACGATGCAGAAGCTCTTCACCGTGGCCGATCTCTCGGACGTCTGGGTTGTCGGGAAGGTGCCGGAAAAAGACGTGCGGTTCATCCATCGCGAGCAGGTTGTCGAGGTGCGGGCGACGTCGTACCCGGGCCAGGTTTTTTCCGGCACGATCACCCATATCAGTGACGTGTTGGATCCCGCGACGCGTACCATGCAATTGCGCGTGACGGTTCCCAATCCGAAGAAGCTGCTGAAGCCGGAGATGTTCGCCTCGGTTCGGGTCCATGCGGCGTCGGACCCGGAGGCCGTGCTGGTGCCGGTCGCGGCAGTGCAACGGAGCGGTGAGTCCTCGTATGTGTTCGTGCAACTGGACGGGGGGAGGTTCGAGAAGCGGCCGGTCGTCCTCGGCGCGGAAACCGATCAGGTTGTCGCGGTGCTGAGCGGCCTGCGGGAGGCCGAGCTGATCGTCACCGCCGGCACCTTCGTTCTCAAGTCCGAATTCGAAAAATTCCAAATCGAGCCCGTGCAATGATCGATGCTTTGATCGCTTTCTCGCTCCGACGATGGCCGCTCATTCTGATCCTGGCTGGTATCCTGGCCGCGGCTGGGCTGGTTGCGTTTCGGGAGTTGCCGCTCGACGCGTTCCCGGATGTGACCAACATCCAGGTGCAGATCTTGACCGAAGGGCCGGGTCTGTCTCCGATCGAGGTCGAGCGGTTCGTCACCATCCCGCTCGAGCTGCAGATGACCGGCTTGCCCGACCTCACCGAAATCCGCTCGCTGTCGAAATTCGCCCTCTCCAGATCACGGTGGTGTTCAAAGATCATGTGGACCTCTTACGCGCTCGCCAGCTCGTCCTCGAGCGCCTGCTCGAAGCCAAAACGAGCTTGCCACCCGGCGTCGACCCGATCATGGCGCCGGTGACGACCGGCCTCGGTGAGATCTATCAGTACTACTTGGACAGTCCATCGGTGAACGCGGAGAATCCCGAAGCGCTCGAGGCGGCATTGACGGACCAACGGGTCCTGCAGGATTGGGTGCTTCGTCCCCTCATCAGGACGGTGCCTGGCGTGATCGACGTGAATGCGCTGGGGGGGTTCGTCAAGCAGTACCAGGTGATCGTCGAGCCGGCGATGCTGCGGAAGTACGACTTGACGCTCGACAGGGTGTTCGAGGCGGTCGCGCAGAACAATGCCAACGCCGGCGGCAATGTCGTGGATCGACACGGCGAACGGGCGATCGTGCGCGGACTGGGATTGCTGCGGAGCGTCACGGATATCGAGGATATCGTGGTGAAGGAGGCCGGCGGCACGCCCGTGTATGTGCGCAACTTGGGCGAGGTGCGTATCGGCCACGCCATCCGCCACGGCGCCGCGGTCCTCAACGGAGACCGCGAAGTGGTGGCCGGCATCGTCCTCATGTACCGCGGGGCCAACGCGCGACAGGTCGTGGAGTCCGTCAAGGCCAAGGTGGAAGAAATCCATGGTGCCGGTATCCCCCCGGGAGGGCTGAAACTGGTGCCGTTCTACGACCGGTCCGAATTGGTAACGGCGGCCCTCGACACGGTCCGCCAGGCCTTGCTGGGGGGCATTGTCCTGGTAGGTGTGGTCCTCTTCGCCACGATCGGCAATGTTCGAAGCGCACTGATCGTGACGGCGACCCTGATTCTCACACCGCTGTGTACGTTTCGGATCATGAAGGACCTCGGCCTGTCGGCCAATCTCATGTCGCTGGGCGGGCTGGCGATCGCCATCGGGATGGTCGTCGACGGGTCGATCGTGGTGGTGGAGAACGTGTATCGTCGGCTCTCCGCATCCGACGGTTTGCCCGGATCTCGCTGGGACTTGGTGCTGCAGGCCTCGAAGGAAGTGGCGCGTCCGATTGCTTTTGCGATGCTCATTATTATCGTGGTGTTTCTGCCGCTTGTAACCTTGGAAGGCATAGAAGGCAAGCTGTTCGCCCCGTTGGCCTATACCGTCATCATCGCGTTACTCGTCTCACTGGTGTTGTGTCTGACCGTATCACCAGTCCTGTGTGCGCTGGGACTAAGCGGCGGGGACCAGCGGGAGATGCCGATCGTGCGGTGGGCGAAGGCGGGGTATGAGCCGCTGCTCCAATGGGCCCTTGCCCATCGGCGACTGGTGCTGGCCGGCGCCCTCCTCCAGTTGGGTGTGGCGCTGGTGTTTGTGCCGTACCTGGGCCGAGAGTTCATGCCCGTGCTGGAGGAAGGCGCGCTGACGCCGATGATCATCCGGCTGCCCAGGGTGTCGCTCCCCGAATCCATCGCATTGGAGAAACGCGCCTTGCAGACGTTGAGAACATTTCCGGAGGTTCGCCTGGCGGTGGGTAAGATTGGCCGGTCGGAGATCGGTCTTGAGCCGCAAGAGCCCAATGAAAGCGATCCGGTCGTCCTGCTGCACCCGCGGGACACCTGGACGACAGCCCGGACCAAAGCCGAGCTGGTCGATGCGATGCGCCGGCGGCTCGCCGAACTCCCCGGCATGTCATTTTTGATGAGTCAGCCCATCCAGCAGCGGGTGGACGAGTTGATTTCTGGGGTCAGGACGGAGTTTGCCATCAAGCTGTTCGGAGACGATCTGGATGTCTTGAAGGAACGAGCGGAGCAGATCGCCGCCGTGATGAGAACGGTCGACGGGGTGACGGATCTAAGAGTGGAGCAGATCGCGGGGCAACCGTACCTGACAGTGGATATTGATCGGCGCAAGATCGCACGCTACGGGATCAATGTGGCTGACATTCGCGCGATCATTGAAAGCGCGATCGGCGGCAAACCGGCGACGACGGTCTATGAGAATGAGCGCCGGTTCGAGCTCATCCTGCGGTTCCCTGAGGAGCATCGGAGCACGATCCGCCAGATCAGCGAGATTTTGGTCAACTCGGCCGCGGGTGCCCCGATTCCACTCAGCGAGTTAGCGAAGGTGGAGATGCGCGAGGGGCCGGCGCGGATCAGCCGCGAACGGGTCCGCCGCCGGATCTTCGTCGGCTTCAATGTCGTGGGCCGCGATCCCGGCAGCATCGTCGAAGAGGGACAGCGCAAGCTCGCGGAGCGTCTCCAGTTGCCTTCCGGATACACCATCACTTGGGGCGGTGCATTCGAACAGATGGAACGCGCGATGGCGCGCCTCCGGATCGTCGTGCCGGTCACGATCGGCATAATCGCGCTGCTGCTTGTGCTTGCCTTCAACTCTGTGCGCTCGGCGGCGCTGATCGTGGCGAACCTTCCCTTTGCCCTGATCGGCGGCGTGTTCGGGTTGTGGCTGACAGGGCAGTACCTGAGTGTCCCAGCATCGGTCGGGTTTATCGCGCTGTTCGGCGTCGCGGTCGAAAACGGAATCGTACTGGTTTCCACCATCAACGGGATGCGGCAGGCGGGGTTCACCAGCGAAGACGCGATTCGGCAAGGGTGTCTTCAGCGCCTGCGTCCGGTCATGATGACGACGCTGACGACGTTGCTGGGGTTGGCACCCCTGGCGCTTGCACAGGGCATCGGCTCGGAGGTCCAACGGCCGCTTGCGGTCGTTGTGATCGGCGGCCTGGTGAGTTCGACACTGCTCACGTTGATCGTGTTGCCCGCGCTCTATCAATGGTTCGAGAAGAGCGATCGGTCGGGAAAGATGATGCAATGAACACGGTCAGTGCTCTTCCTGACACGATTCACTACATGGGGTGGCAAGCGTACTTCCGAAACTTCTTCATATCCCGGGTGGCCCGGGTCGGGCACGTCTTCCCGGTGGGGATGGAGGCGTCGCTCGTGCTGGCGTTCAAGCCCCCGGCGCTTGTCCTGCGACAGGGCCGAGGTGTGTTGGTCTGTCCTGAAGGACAGCGCTCCGTTGATGGAATGCTCAGGCCCCTTGGTCCGGCATCGGCATCCTCGCCTGTGAGCTCAGCATTCCGGTGATTCCGATCCGGATCGAGGGCGTCTTTCAGGCTTGGTCGGTCGGGGCTTGGTGGCCGCGTCGGAATCCGGTCTCGCTCGTGGTTGGTCCACCCGTCGTCGTGACCCGGGAGTTGATCGATGAATGGCAGCGTCAGGGCGAGCCCTATCAGACGGCGACACAGGCGATTCGCGGCGCGATCGTGGCCCTGGGTCCTGTGACAAACGCGTGCGCAACGACAAGCGAAGGAAAAGGGTAGACTGGGTGGGGTTGCGTCTCCTACTTGGAGGGTGGGTGCTTTTAGGGGCTTGGATGCTGTGCCAGAGCGTGACAGCCGTGGAATCCGGCCAACCGGTTGCCGTTGCTTCCGATGTCCGCGAGCGGGTCGAAGCGATTGTGCGGACATTAGCCCAGACCATCGGGCCGCGGAGCTATCGCGATGAGGCGAATCTCTCGGCCGCAGCCGACTTCGTGACGCGGTCGCTTGAAGGAGCCGGCTATACTGTCGCCTTCCAGCCGTACGAGGTCAAGGGACGGACCTATCGCAACATCATCGCGGAACGGCGAGGGACGGAGGAGCCAGACCGTATCCTTATCGTCGGCGCCCATTACGACACAGTGGAAGGAACACCAGGCGCCGATGATAATGCCAGCGGCATCGCCGTGCTGCTGGAGCTGGCGCGCCTGCATGCGGTGACGCGCTTTCGGAATACGGTGCGCTTTGTCGCGTTCACACTGGAAGAGCCGCCGTTTTTCCAGAGCCGGCAGATGGGCAGCCGCGTGTATGCCCGCAGTCTGAAAGAACGTGGAGAACGGGTCGAGGCGATGATCTGTCTGGAAATGGTCGGGTACTATTCGCAGGAGAAAGACAGCCAGTCTTTCCCGTTGTTCTGGCTCCGGTGGCGCTATCCGAGCACGGGTAACTTCATCACCGTCGTGGGCAATTCTGCATCAGAACCATTGCAGGCCCGCGTTCGTGATGGCCTCAAGTCTCACGCGACCTTGCCGGTGGAGACGTTCACCGGCCCCTGGTGGATTCCTGGCGTTGATTTGTCCGATCATCGTTCGTTCTGGAGGGAAGGCTATCCAGCGGTCATGCTGACGGATACGGCGTTCTACCGGAACCCGCATTATCACCGAGGCACGGATCGCCCGGAGACTTTGGACTATCCCGCGATGGCCGAACTGACCGGAGGGCTCTATTATGTCCTGTTGGAGTTGGATTGGGCGTCGCGCGCCGGCCGGTAGCTCACGGCGAGCGGTTCAACGCTGTCTGCTGTCGGCGATGCACCGCTGACAACCGGCCCTTTGCGCTTCGCTCGCAGCTATAGCCCACGCAGGCTGGACTTTTCGCGCAGGTGCCGAGTAACACATTCGAAGTATCCGGACCTCGTAACGAGGGCCTTCGTGCGCATGAGCATGACCATGATTCGCGTCCGGCACGAGCCAAGCCTCCGTGAGGCTGGGATCTGCGTCGGTCGCAAGCCGGTGCGCGTGTTCCACGGGGATCTGCGAATCGGCTTCTCAATGAATCAGCAGCAACGGAAAGCGCAGCGTGCGGACGGCTTCTGCCGGGGCGGCGTCACCTACGTTCACGCCCAGCAACAGTTTGGTGTAGAGCTCTCGGTGAGCACGACATGCGGCCATTTGAGCTGCTCAGGCAAAAAGGGGACTGGCTGCCGATCAGATCCTCAAGCGTCGCGTTGGCGCTTTCGGCCACGCTGGCTTTGATCTCTGGGTGGCGCGCGAGCAGAAACGCCGCTGCCGCGGTGCCATCCTGGGTCTCCAGCAAGCCGGCTGTGGTATAGACGCCATCGCTGTTCCCGAAGTAGCGGAAGTCGAGGAGCAGGAGATGGAAGCGGGCATGGAGGAACAGCGCATGGTGGAGAACGTTGGCTTTGTCAAACGGATAGCCCTGCCCCACAATGATGGTGCCGCAGGTTTCCGGCGGTGCGCTCGATGATTCAGGAGCTGAACGGCCACTGTCGGAGGACGCCGGAATGAGCCAGCCGTGCAGCGTGAGCCCGTCCGATGTCTGGAGCGTCACTGATTCATTGCGCAGTCCGTAGCGAACAGGCCCGATCATCGGTCTGAAACGTGGGTGGTCGGACGCCGATCAGGAATTGAGGAACGGAACCAGGATCGCAGCTCCCACTAGCCACCAGAGCGCCGTCACGGTTATGGACTCCTCACATGCAAGCCTGTATCGTACTTCGTGAAGTGTGAGGGGGGTGACGCTGAGCCGTCACGCGCACAAGGACTGGTAGACTGCGGCGTTCTTCGTTTTGGAAGGGCCAACAAGATCTGGTGTCAGTTCCAAAATTGAATCCTCGTTGAACTTGGCTGTGAGTCGCTCTTCAGGTAGTTCGACGCGATAGCCTTCGACACGTGGAAAGCTGATTTCCAGCGCGTCCCGTTCGGGGCGCATCGCTTTGACGTGGACGGTTTCTCTGGGCGGCTGAGGTGGAGCTATCACCGGCTTCGCTTTGAAATCGAACGGGATGCCGAGGATATCCGCATATCTGACGTCAAAGAAACCTTTATCGTTCAGATCGTAGGATTCCCGACGCAACGCCCGACCAATAACTTGCTCGCACAGAAGCTGCGTGCCAAACGCTCTCACTCCCAGCACATGGGTCACAGTATTGGCATCCCATCCCTCAGTCAGCATCGACACAGAGACCACACAACGGATCGACTCGCCTAGACGACCGTGCTTGCCGACCGTATTCATGACCTCCCGCAGCAGGTCTTGATCTGTGAGCCCCTCAGCTTGCCGTTGATCACCCGTGCGCTCAACAATCTCACGTCGGAAGCGCTCAATTTCATCAGCCGCCATGCCACGGAAATTGTCATCCAACGCTTCTCCGGATTCGAGCTGCTCACTGTCGATGAGGAGTGTGTTCGGACGCGGAAGCGGATTCCCGTGCTCGTCGAAGTTCCGGAACAGTTCAAGCCGTCCGTTTTCTAACGTGCTAGACCCGTCTTCGTTCTCGCGCTGAAAGCCCGAGATGTAGTCGTACACCAACTTGGACGTGGAGGTATTGTTGAAGACGACGATAGAGCAGGGCGGCACCCGCATGCCGCTCTCTTTCCAGAGTTCGAATGTCTTCTTATAGTGGCCGTACAGTGCTTCGAGGGCGGTCTGTAACTCGACGGGCAAGCTGAGGGGATCGAGGGTTGCGGCCTTTCCACGGCCTTTCTTTGGCATCCTTGTGCGGATATGTTCCCAGAGGTTGCGGAACTTGGGCATCTCTTCGCCTGGGATATTGTCCGCCACCGGGACTCGAGGCAATTTCACTATCCCGCACTCAATCGCGTCCATCAGGGAGAAATCACTCATGGTCCAGGGAAAGAGCGTGCCCTCCGCGTAGCCCGAGCCGCTCAGAAAGAATGGTGTGGCCGATAGATCGACAATCTGCGTGACACCGAGTTTTCGTGTGACGATTTCTAGGCCAGAAATCCAGAGGCGAGCCGCCTCGCTGTTATTCTCGGCCTCTTTCTTTTCATCCCCTTTGAGGTCTTCATCATCGGCTTTTGCTCCCGCCTTCTCTCGGTGCAAAGATGCGCCTCGTCATTGAGGACGAGAATGTTCTTCATGCCCATCAAATCGGGCATCACTCTCTGGAGCATTTGGCCGTCGGTTTCGAGAGTCTGCAGCTCTTCGCCTCGCCCTTGGAGCAGCGAACGACCACCCTTTGAGATTTCGATTCGTTCTCGCAATTTGAACGAGTGAAAATTAGTGATGACGATCTTCGCGTGACTCACATTGCCGAGCAGATCATTGGGCACCAATTCACGGCTTGCGTAATAACTGTCCGGATCATTCGGCTGCAAGACGCGCAGGCGGTCTTTGATGGTGAGGCCAGGCGTCACGACGAGAAACCCGCGGGTGAATTTCTTGCTATTGGGGCGCCGCACGGCGTTGATTGTCTGCCACGCGATCAGCATGGCCATGACCGTGGTTTTGCCCGCTCCTGTGGCCAGTTTCAACGCCAGTCTCGTTAATCCTGGATTGGCGTCGTTGTTGGCGTTCGCGAGGTGCTCAAGAAAACCTTTTCCTGCTTTGGTATTGGAGGCAACTTCCGTCAGCCAGATTGCAGTTTCAGCCGCCTCGACTTGGCAAAAGAATGGTCGGGTGTTCAACTTGTGATGACGCCAGTGTTGGAGTAGGCGAGCAGTTTCAGGGGTGACCTGCTAGTCGTTCAAGTTCTGCAATTTTCGCCATGCCTCAACTTGGTTGCGTACCCCATTGATGATGGCCGTGATGTCATACTGCTGCTCTTGTGTGGAGAGCCCCTTTCCCTCGTCAAAAACCATCGAGGACTGCTTCTCTGAGGTTTTTCGTTTTTTGGGCTTGGGAATCGGTGTGATGAATTCGGCTGGACGGCGACTCTCCATGATTTGATGAGTCGGCTGGCCTTGCTCATCGAGTTCCCAATGACGCGAGGGATATTCGTAGGGAGAGTTGAGAATCGGTTTAGAGAAGAAGTCATTACTCATGTTCGGTGTGCAGCGAGAGGGAGGTGTGCAAGTGAATAGGAACCGGCATTAGTCTCACGGGATGACAATCGACCATTGGCGCCGAAGAATACCTTTTTAGCTTGAAGAAATCATCCTAGCTAAATATGTACCTAGGTTAGTCCCCAAGCTAATAACTGGCCACCGCGAAGTTCGATAGTCACCTTTTGCCCGATTAGGTTTTCCTGGATGACGCTAGCGGGGGAGTGTAACTGGGAGGGTTTTGAACTTTCGGTTAGGTATGTCCGCTCAGGAAATCGAGTGGTGAGGAGCGGCAAAAAATGGATCTCTTCTTATCAGCTATGCAAACGTGAAGAGTCAAATCGTGGGCCGTTTTGGACAGCCATTTGGACAACCATTCGGGCGAAATAGACTGAAAAATGCTGAAATCTGGGTTTTTTGAAGAGACCGAATGAAGCTGAATTTTACTAATATTTTGAAGAAGATATGGTGCCGAGGGACAGAATCGAACTGTCGACACCAGCCTTTTCAGGGCTGTGCTCTACCAACTGAGCTACCTCGGCGTTCAGGCAGGATTCGCGAGAGGGGTTTCTGTCTACAGGATCACCGAAGAAAAATCAACTCTTCAAGTTAGTGTGGCGGAGAGGGCGGTCTTGAACCATCACTAAACGCCGCGCTCCGCTTCGAATTGCGGGCCGTGGCACTCGCCGCGTAGCCGTGGACACACAATTATCAGGGATCACGAGGGCGCGTCAAGTCGTCAACACCGTTAGCAGATTGCAGTACGGTATGAGCTCAGGTCTTTCCATCTCGCCTCTCAATTGCTTCTCGCTTGGCTTCAGGTAGCCTGTTATAGATTTCATCAATATGCTTCGGGTTAGAGATCATCTGCTCGGAAATAATGTTCACCAGTTTGAATAGGCTCGTTGCTGTGTCGGGATCATCTTTTAAATCTAGGGTGCCAGGATGCACTGCCTCATTCCCGATCACCCGTACCGCATCAAGCGCCCTTTGAACCGTGGGGCTGAGGCCTTTCTTAACCAGACTTCCAATATCATCATCGATGTTCTTGCCTTTCTCCCCAAGAACCACACACAGCTTCTGGATGGAGAGCCGCAATAAGGCCGCAGCACCCCTCGGTGAATGAGTGACGATTTGACTTGCCTCTTCGTAGTCTCGAAGCACATCAGCCGGGAGATCGGCGTTCGGGGGCGGACCAGTCCTCGCTGGTGGATGTATCAGCTGGTCGTGAACCCAAACTGCAAACTTCTTGCAGTTGAAGCATTCACTCAGGAAAACGTTACCTGCTTGGTGGTTTAAGTATTTGGATTTCTCCCAATATTGAAGAAAAACCCTGCCACTATTCATGTTCGAACAGTACTCGATTAAACTCTCCTTGTGCTCATCCTTCATTGGTGAATCTCGTATCCTCTCTATCGCTTCCTCATCACCTAATGGTGGCGTTCTGATGTCACCTTTTAGGTATTCTCCATACAGAGTCATCCAATGCTGCGTGGTGAACGCACCGCAATGCGGACAATCAAAAGCCGTGTCAGATATTGAAGGCGGTGCGCTCTTTACTGTCATCGTTGAACCAGTTCCTTTCCTCAGCCTGTATATTTATGGGGCCTCGAAGGGGACATGAGCCTAGCGCAATAATGGTGATCTTTCCAAGTGTGACTTAAAGGGAAGAACGGCTGAAATTTTTATTTGCCTTTTAGATTTTGTATGATTACTGGGGGCCGCTAGGGATTGCAACCCGAAAGGCCGGGCACCTTCACCGGCTGCGGCCCCATTTCTCGAAGGGCGTCACGAAGGAGACGCACCCATGCCGAAGAAGAAGATCCCGCCAGGATATTTGCTCATTCCTGATCTTGACGATTACCGCGCCTGCAAAGCGGAGTTTGATCGGCAGTATCAGGCCAGGCATCCTGGGCGCGTCCCAGTCAAGAAGGGCGGACCTACGCGCCGCCTCTCCGAACAACAGATCGACGACGCGTTTCTCAAACTCTGGCGCGGCTACACGCCGTCTCAGCGAGCTAGAGGATGGCTCTCACTTGAAGATGATTTTCGGGCAATGCTTGAGAAGGACCACGGTGTGACCTACTCGTTGCGGACAGTCCGGGGATTCATTCAACGGTGTCAGGGCCTCGTGCCCTACCTGGAAATCAAGCAGGCCCTCCTCGATCAGCGGCAGCTTCGCAAAGTGCGTGCAATCGCCTATGCAACGGTCGAGCTGCGCGGCGAACGCCACGACATGGGATGGACCTTTATGCGTCCTGACCGCCCTTCAAAGCTCTGACCCTGCCTTAAATTAAAAGATTTACATTATGCTGTTAGTGTAAATCTTTGGTTCCTGCCCGCCCTACACTCCTCAGTAAGGACTCATTCACAGGAGGACTTACTGATGACCCACACACATGATGCTTATGATGAATTGCGCCGCCGAGCGCGTGGAGCTGGCGAGCCGCTGCGAATTCGCGATCTCGTCGCCGTCTGGGCCGCGACCAACAACGATCAACTGATCAGTGTCGCCTTCCGTGCCATGCGCGAGCCTGTCGGCACCCAATTCGTGATCCCGCCGTTGAGTCTCGTTGCCTTCGCCACACCGGAAGGCCGCGATGAGTATTACGCCACGCTTTATGAAGAAGTACGCAGGACGCAGAAAGGCACGCCGACCGCGCAACGGGTGGGCATCCTCCATGTGCAGCGATTCATCGCGTGGTGTCGCATGGAATTGGAGGAGCGCTTCGCTGAGATCGTCCGCCTGGAGATGGCGTATCACAAGGACACGCTCGAAGCAGAACCCGTCACGACACAGGAGTGAAAGCCGTGCCCGCTCTCCCTCGTAAACGATGGAAGCCGCCTGAGCCAGCTCTAGGAGCGGAGTTGCCGGGTCTCGTGGAGAGTCCGGTACAGCTGACGCTGGCCGAGGCTCTGGCGATGCAGGACGTAGTGGAGGAGGTGCACGATGACAATAACGAGGACCAAGTATCGCTACTTATTACCGGAAGAGGTCGCCGAAGTGCTGATGCTGCGCCTCGATGAGGTGTTCGACCGCGTCGCGTCTGGCGAACTGGTCGCGGTGAAGGTGCCCGGCAATGGGCTGGTGGTGCCGCTGCCAGCGTTGCCGCCGTTTTCTAAAACGACTGAGCATGAACGCTGAACAATAGGAGGCGCGCGATGCCACGGTCGAATAAACGGCACCAGCGCCGTGAGGAGAACGACGACGACGATATCCTGATTCCCTGGACGGATGAGCCCGCAGAAAAGCCCATCACTGAGGGCGACTACGAAGCGGTGATCGTCTCGGTCAAGCTACGGACGAAATTTTCGGATGGAACAGTGATTGCCGAGTTTGTGTTCCGCATCGTCACAGAGGGGGAGTTTTTTGATGTCCGTCTCATGGGGTACTGCACGTTGGGGCACTCCGGACGTGTGCGCCCGCGGTCAAAATTTGCGAGCTGGCAACGGGCGATCAGCGACTTCACAGGCGAGCGCCCCAATCGCCTCACGCTGCACGCGTTCCGCCGATTCTGGTTTCGCGTCCGCGTGCAGACGAGCACGGAGGGCCTGGTGAGTGCATCCGGCAGGCAGCGGAAGCCGCTGCATCAGCGGGATTGGACCTCGAAGGTCACGGATATTCTCAGCGTCGTCGGCAAGCTGAGCGAATTGCCGCCTGAGCGCCTCAAGGAGCGTCGTTCATGAACTACCCGATTCGGGAACTCTCCGCTCTCTTCTCTGAACTGTTCTGCTCTGAACTGATCTTAACTGACCTGATCTGTACTGACCTGACCTTAGCATGCGCAAACCGCTTGGATTCCTTCAGGGATTTCTCGAGGAGTGGCCGAAAACGCACGCGGCGCGCACGCGAAATTGACAAAAAAAGAGCGCCTGGTTCGTCGTCCAAGCGCTCTCCGATCTCCGGCGTGGGTGCGCCGGTTATCAACACCAAGCCTACACCACCTCGTGCAGGGGGGCCGATGCAACCCGCCCTGCACGGTAGCATGCAGCAGCCGTGCGGAAAGTGCAACGCGCTCCGACGACCACCGCGCGCGTCGCACCGCGTCGCCAGGAGCTGAGAGGCGTTGAAGACGATGAGGAAGCCGCCAACATCGCCCCAAAATTTGCCGAGAGAGGTGCGCGAGGCGCTGGTGTCGCTGTTGGCGCAGATGTTGGTTGAGGAAGTTCAAGCAGATCAAGCGGTTCGCGGGCCTATGGTGCAAGAGAGTCCTCTCCGTAACCATCATTCTAGGCTGGAGAAAGGGTAGGACTATGGCGGGGAAGAAGGGGCAACGCAGCACAAAACGGACGACCCTCCCCAAAAACTATCGGCCAGGGACCCTGGAAACCCTCGATGGCCGCTATGGAGCCGTGCGGGCCTTGCGTGGGCGCTGGAACCAGCTAGCGGCGGACCTGGGCGGGGCGGAGGTGCTGTCTTACCAGGAACAAAGTTTGTTATGGCGCTTCGTCTGCTTAGAACTCTGGATCGAGAGCGTGGAGCGCCAGCTGTTGGATGGGAAGGCGATTGACGAAACGAAGTGGATGTCCGCCATTAATTGCTTTACCGGCATGATTTCGCGCATCGGGCTGGCACGGCGGGCTCGGCCCATCCAATCGTTGCAGCAATACTTACAACAAGCTGAATGCAGCCAGGAAGGGACAAATGAGATCCGCCCCTGAAAACCGCCGTTCCGGTGCTAGGCCCAGGTCCACCCCTAATCGCATGCCTCAGACGCAGGACGGCGGGTTTTTCACCTGGTCTCAACAAGCCCCCCAGCCGTGCCACTGGGGGCCGCAGGAGGTCGCCCACCGGTTTTCCATGAGCCGAGGGGTGGCCTCCTGCGCTAATCGATCACGAGGAGCATCGTCATGGGTCTGGCTGTAACCCGCCGTCCGCTGTCCATCCTCAACGCGACGACGGATCCTAACCTGTTCGGGTCATTACTTACAGGGCAAACCTGGGCCGCATGGCGAACCTTTCTCGCGGTGCTGTTTGGCTTGCCACTCACGGCTGAGCAGCTGGCGCTCGCGCACCGTTGCACAGGACGCCAGACCTTCCTCACAACGCCAGCGCGTGAAGCGGCGGTCGTCGTCGGACGGCGCGGCGGCAAAAGCTACATCGCGGCATTGATTGCGGTGTTCCTCGCGACCTGCCGTGACTACTCAGCGATCCTCTCGCCAGGGGAATGGGGCGTCGTCGTCCTCATTGCCTCTGATCGACGCCAAGCGCGGGTGTTGAAGCGGTACATCAGCGGCCTGCTGCGGGCCGTCCCGATGCTGGCTCAACTGATCTACAACGAGACGAACGACGCGCTCGAACTCACGAACGGCATCACGATTGAAATCCACACGGCGAGCTTCCGAGCGATCAGAGGCTATACCGTGGTCAGCGCGATCTGTGATGAGGTTGCCTTTTGGCCGACGGATGACGCGGCCTCCCCGGATACGGAAATCTTGACGGCGTTGCGTCCGGCGATGGCGACGGTCCCGCATGCGCTCTTGCTGCTGATCTCGACGCCGTATTCGAGACGCGGCGAACTGTGGAAAGCCTATAAGCAGCATTTTGGCCAAGACGGCGATCCGGTGGTCGTCTGGGCAGCGGACACGCGGACGATGAATCCGTCGGTGCCGCAAGCGGTGATCGATGCTGCCTATGCCGACGATGAGGCCTCTGCCAGCGCAGAATACGGCGGGCTATTCCGAAAAGATGTCGACGTGTTCATCGCGAAAGAGGTCGTCGAGGCCTGTGTGCTGCCAGGGGTCGTCGAACTGGCGCCGCTGCCGACGCTGATCTATCACGCCTTCGTTGATCCGAGCGGTGGCAGCCAAGACGCGATGACGCTGGCGATTGCCCATGCGGAGTCAGGGCGCGTCGTGCTCGACTGCACCCGCGAAGTCCGTCCGCCGTTTTCCCCTGAGCAAGTGGTCGACGACTTCGTCGCGTGCCTCCGCCTCTACCGGATCTCGACGGTCGTAGGTGATCGGTACGGCGGGGAATTTCCACGCGAGTTATTCCGTAAACAAGGCGTGGGCTATCAAGTGGCCGACAAGGTGCGCTCAGAACTCTACAAGGAATTGCTGCCCTTACTGAACAGCCGGACCGTCGACCTGCTCGATCAGCCGCGCCTCATCGCCCAATGCTGCGCACTCGAACGGCACACGGCGCGCGGTGGAAAAGACTCGATCGATCACGGCCCGCATGGGCATGACGATGTCATTAACGCGGTCGCCGGAGCCCTGTACCTCGCCCACGGTGGGGCGCGGATGCCCGGCGTGTTTATTTTGTAGATGTAGCTGCCCCGACCGCCCCGCTGGACCCCTGGCGTTCATTCGCCGATGGGGGTCCCAAGGCCGGACGGTCAGGAACGCCCCCTTCGCTCAGCAGGGTATCGCTGGGCTTGAGGAAATCTTCACGCATTAAGATTTTCCATACTGCGAAGGAGACTGACCAATGGACCCAATTCAAAAACGACTTGAGGAAGGCCTGAACGGCATCGACGATGGCATTCGGAATGTGATGGATCGCTTGACGGCGATCGAAACCTACAACCGGAAACGAAAGTTGGGGATGGGCGGCGCGGGCGTCAGCCTCCCCGGCGTCAACGAAGGGAAGGACAAATTCAGTCTCGCGAAGGCGTTTGTGGGGCTCGCCGCGCAGAGCGGCGGCAAAGATATCTGGAAGGACATCGACGCCAACTACGAAAAAGAAGTGATGCGAGAGGCGACGACGAAGGCGCTCGATACCGGTCTGGGGGGCGGCGGTGGAGGATTCGTGGTGCCGGTGGAAGCCGCAGCGGATTTCATCGAAGTGATGTCGGCGAATGCGGTCTGTCTGCAGGCGGGCGTCACCCAGCTGCACGGCCTGCGGGGCTCGCCGGTGCCGATCTCAAAACAATTGACGAGAGCGAATGTGTTTTGGCTCGCCCAGAACACCACCATCCCGAAAAGCGACATCAGCCTGGGCAGTATCAGCATGCAGCCGAGGACGATGGCGATCCGCAGCCAGCATAGCAATCTGCTGCAGGCCCTGAGCAATCCGAACATCGAAACGATCGTGCGAAACGATTTCGGCTCGTTGGCCGGGGTCGAGCTGGATCGCGTGATTCTGCTCGGGGCGGGGGCGGCGGAGCCGGTCGGATTGGCGGACACGCCGAACATGCCGCTGTTCACGATTGCCGACCCCGACGGGGGCTACCTCGATTGGGATTTGGTGACCGACGTGGAAGGTGTTTTAGAAGATAAAAACGCGATGAAGGCGAGCGGGTCCTTCGGCTACGTCTTCAATCCCAAAATCAAACGGCGGTTGAAGAAATTGCGGATTCCACAGTGGAACGGTGATCCCGCTGGAGCCTACGTGATGCCACCGATCATGTCCGACCGCCTGATGGAAGAAATGTTGGGCCATCCGATGTTCACGACGACCCAACTCAGGACCAACTTGACGAAGGGCGGGGGCACGGATCTCAGCGAGTTCTTTTTCGCCAACTGGGCTGACATCATGGTCGGCTTCTGGGGCAGCTTGGAAATCCTCGCGACGAACATCGGTGGCGACGCGTGGGCGCAAAACGCCATCGAGATTCGGTTGATCCAGAACGTCGATGTGTCCGTCAGGAATTTAGAAAGTGTCGTCTACTGCAAGGATGCACGGACGATCTGACGACTGTGGGGGGCGGCTACCCGACGGAGGTCGCCCCCTGCCCAGCGGCGGGGGGAGAAGTTGTTCACTCCTTCTTCCTCCCCCCGCCACAGGGGCCGCCGAGAGCAACCGATAGTAAGTTGATGTGGAGGGCCTATGGACACCGATGAGCTGAGTTGGGAGGAGTTCACCGAGTTGGTGACGTGGACTGATTTATTTTCTGAGATCGACGACACGCACGTGCGGCTGCTGCGCTACATTGAGACGCACCAGGAGCTCGACGTGGTACCGGGGGCAGTGGGGATGGTGATGTGCGGCTGCATCGCGTCCTATCCGGCGCTCAGGGCGGCGATGTTGGATTCGGCTGGTGCGACGACGCGCCCGCCGCGTGCTGTGGTGGAAATGATTCTCAGCTTGTCGCGGCAGGCGCGGCAGCTCGTGCCGTAGCCCGTGTCTGTTGACGCTGGAGCTGGCGGCGGACAATGTCGTCAACGACGGCGATCATCGTTTCGAGGTCCTCTGAGCTCAAGGCGTCTTCAACGCGCTCTATTTCACGCTTCGTCAAATACTGCGGATCAAGGCGGTCCATAGGGTAGGCTCCTTGAGTTTTATATGAGTCCCATTCATAATAGGTCCCATGACACTCGCTCAAAACGTGCGGCGGTTACGGACCCAGCGCCAGCTCAGCCAGACGATCCTCGCCAAGCGGGCCGCTGTTAGTCAATCGGCTATCGCGAAGCTCGAAACAGGCGTGATGACCAACCTGACGCTGGACACGTTGAAGCGGCTGGCGAAGGCGCTCAAGGTGACGGTGGGGGAGTTAATCAAATGAAAAAAGTAGTCTCCGCCCAGTTTTTGTTGGAGGGCACCTATTATGCGCTGGAACAGTGCGGGGTTCTCCTGCGATCGGCATCTATTCTGTATGATGAACGACAATTGGCTTCGAGCGTCGTCTTAACTGCTTTTGGGAGGGAAGAGTTAGGGCGATCCCGCATTCTCCTAAATTTCCTTGTGGACGTACTAATAAAAGGGAAAACCGTATCTCTTGACCGAATCCAGAATGCCTGCAAAGACCATGTTCGCAAACAGGAATGGGCACTCGTGACACGTGTGACGAGGGGACGCAAGAACGATAAAATTACTCGCTTGATTAGAACCATGCATACCGCCGGGGACCAAGAGTGGCAGTTTAATGAAGCATGGAAGGAAATAAAGCAGATTGCCGCCCAACAAGCCAAGAGAAGGCCCACAGATCGACATAAAAAGCGAATCAAAGCCCTGTATGTTGAGCCGTCCGAAAACGGATTAAGTTGGAACCGGCCATCCGAGCAGGTGAAAGATGATGATGAGAATGACTTCTTTCTCCTGGATGCAATCAATGATTATTCAATCACGATAGCTGAATTGACACAAAAAGACGGACCAGTCGGTGACCTCATTCAACAATGGACGAATCGACCGCAACCACCCCCTCCATCATGGCCAAAGAGGCCACAAGGAGCATAATGATCGCCGCCATCTATGCCCGGAAATCCACTGAGCAGACCGGCGTGAACGAGGAAGAGAAATCCGTCGCCCGCCAGATCCTGCACGCCAAAGCCTATGCGCTCAAGAAAGGCTGGACCGTCGCCGACGACTACATCTACTCAGACGATGGGATCAGCGGCGCGGAGTTCATGAAGCGCCCCGGCTTCTTGCGGCTGATGAATGCGTTGAAGCCGAAGCCCCCGTTTCAGGTGCTCATCATGTCGGAAGAGTCCCGGCTCGGGCGCGAGCAGGTCCGCACCCAGTTTGCCTTGCTCGAACTCATCGAGGCCGGGGTCGAGGTGTGGTTCTACCTCGAGGATCAGCAGCGCAAGATGGACACGGCGACGGACAAATTGATGGCCGTCATTAAGAATTTCGGCGGGGAATTTGAACGCGAGAAAACGGGCCAGCGGACCCACGACAAGCTGCTCCAGAAAGCGCGCGCCCTGCACGTCGTCGGGTGCAGCGTCTACGGCTACGATAATGTCGATGTCTGCGGGCCGGATGGCACCCGGCAGCACGTGATCAGAAAGATCAATGCCGAGCAACGGGCCGTGATCCTGCGCATCTTTGAAATGTACGCCGCAGAAGGGATCGGCATCCACACGATTGCGAAGAGCTTGAACGCCGACGGCGTGCCACCCCCGCGTGGGGATCGGCGCGGCTGGGGCGGGAGCTGTATTCGCGCCATCCTGCATCGGCCCCTCTATCGCGGCACCATCGTCTGGAACAAGACCAAAGCGGTCGTCCGCAACGGCACTAGCGCCTCGATCCGTCGGCCTGAGTCGGCCTGAGTCGGAGTGGGCCATCATCGACGCGCCGGATTTGCGGATCGTCCCGCCAGACCTCTGGGCGCGAGTGGAGAAGAAGCTCACGGCCTCCAAGACCCAATACGCCAGGACGGCAGGCGGGCGGCTGTTGGGGCGTCCCTCAGGGGCCGATCTGCGCTCGCAATATCTGCTGAGCGGCATCGCCCAGTGCGCCGTGTGCGGCGGGTCCCTCGTCTGCCAGCTGCGGCGAAAGACCGAAGGGAAAAACGTCTACACCTGCGCCTACTACCACGGGCGGGGCCGAACGGTCTGCACGAACGATTTACGAATCAACCAAGGCATCATGGATAGCGCCCTGCTGCATGCGCTGTCGCACCTGCTCGACGAGCGGATCATTGCCGAGGCCGTGGCGCGAGCGCTCAAGGAACTGCGGGCCGGACAGGCCCATGTCCCCGATCAACGGGTTGCACATGAACGGCACCTCGCCTTGGTCGAGTCGCGCATCAAGCATCTGGTCGACGCCGTGGCCACCGGCAAGGCGACCGAAGGGGTCTGGACGGAACTCCATCAGGTCGAGGCCGAGAAGAAAGCCGTGCTCGCCCAGCTGGCGGGCTTGGATGCGCTGCTGCGGGTGACCTCACTGGATGCGACGCGCCTGGAGCGGACACTGCTCGCGAAGGTCAGCGATGTCAAAGCGCTGTTAGGGAAGCACGTCCCGCAGGCGCGGCAGATGTTGCGGAAGCTATTGGATGGGCGGCTGGTCTGTACGCCCTTTGACGATGCTCGGGGCCGGGGCTATGAGCTGACGGCGACCGGAACCTATGTGGGGCTGCTCGGTGAGAAACTGCTGGTTAAGCATGGTGGCGGAGAGGGCGGGATTTGAACCCGCGACAGGCTTTTGACCTGTGCCGGTTTAGCAAACCGGTGCCTTCGGCCGCTCGGCCACCTCTCCGTAATCTGTCATCTGTAGACCGCATGCTGGGCGGTCGTACGCTATGTCTGGAGGATGATCCCCCTTTTTCTTCAACAAGAAGGGGGATCATAACCCAGAGCATGGAGCGCACTCAAGTGATTCTCATTGATTTTTCAGCATAGGACGAGCCGAGGAGTCTTAGGCGGCGCGGTAGTGGAGGAGAGCAGGGAGCGCGAACTATCTTCTCCCGAATTCTTTGAGAATATCGACAAAGGAGCTATGCCAATGTGCAAGCACTCCCATGCGATGTGCGCGGTCTGTGGCGCGAATCAGCCGTGCGTACCCTGGCTTCTGTGGGGATAGGATGCGCGGCGAACCTATCTGGAGTTGTGATGTCGCCATGCAAGGTGGATCAACGGCGGCCGATCGAATGACGCCGCTGGTCAGGAGCATGCGCAGAGCGTGTGACTTTTGACGAGTTCGTGTGCAGAGAACCCTGTGAGAGCTTGCCATGGACCCTCGCGGCGTTGTGTCTCAGGTGAGAAGTGACTCTGAATCAATTGGTGTGACTACATCCACAGAATACGACCGAGCTCCTCGTCGAGTTCTTTGGCGCGCTGACATTGGCTGCACCGAGCGAGGAGACCTTCAGTGCCGGGTGAAGTGTGAGAACGAAGCAACAGTTGGTATTTGTGTCCTCCGCAGAAGGGGCAGGCTTTGCCACGAAGTTCTCGGCGCACCGATCCAATTCGGCCGATTTGTTTATGCATAGCGCCTCCGATGAAAGGGGGGGTCGTTTGTGGATCCACTCGCCGCTACGTTCACCGTATGTAGGGAGTTGCACATGCCCAACAATACCGAGCCAGAGGGGTAGTGAGAATACCGTGGAGGAGGGGATGGTGTACTAACCAAAGAGGGGGATGAGGAATGGAGTTGAAGTGACCGCAGGTGCTGCGACTAAATTATTTAAAATCAATATGTTGTGAATATCTAGCTTGTGCAAATGATTCAGTGTTGCGATCGCCGACGCCCGCCATTGTTACTAGATATCTATGAATATATAAGTTCGTGGGTGAAGGCAGATCCCGCCAGGAGGATGCCGAGACCTCTTGCCGCCCTGGGTGGGCACAACCAAAGCAGACACCTTCACCCTTTTTTAGTCAACCATGCCATTAGGTGGTCTCGCAAGTGCGTAGTTGTTCGGATTTCAGTTCATCCCAGAGGAGATAAGCGGAAGAAGCGTGGGGCAGAGAGTGGGGCTAATCGAAAAGGTCTGTCGCTCTGGTACAGGACACGCAGACAGCAAGGAACATCTGAACCTATGAGTTGATATGGCGGAGGGGGCGAGATTTGAACTCGCGGATAGGTTACCCCATCTCCGGTTTTCAAGACCGGCACGTTCGGCCACTCCGTCACCCCTCCACACCGGGCCGAGAACTGTCCACTATGCGGATTGTTCGATTTTCTGAATCCCGCCCATATAGGGCTGAAGTACTGCTGGTATGGCCACCGTACCATCAGGCTGCTGGTAATTTTCGAGAATGGCAACCATGGTTCTTCCGACCGCCAAACCCGATCCGTTCAACGTGTGCACGAACTCAGACTTCGTATCTTTCTTCCCGGCTTTCGGCCGCCAGCGAATGTTGGCGCGCCGCGCCTGGAAGGCTTCAAAATTGCTGCAAGAGGAAATTTCGCGAAAGACCTGCTGCGAAGGTAGCCAGACTTCGATGTCATAGGTTTTGGCAGATGAGAATCCCATGTCTCCTTTGCAGAGGGCCATCACGCGATAGTGCAATCCCAACCCCTGTAAGATAGCCTCAGCGTGAGAGGTCAACCGTTCCAACTCCTCGTAGGATTGCTCCGCCTTGGTGAAGACGACGAGTTCAACTTTATTGAACTGGTGGAGTCGAATGAGTCCGCGCGTGTCTTTGCCGTACGATCCTGCTTCGCGCCGAAAGCAGGGCGTATAGGCGGTATACCGGACCGGCAGTGTCTCCTCGGCCAGGATTTCTTCCCGGTGCAGGTTGGTGACCGGTACCTCGGCGGTTGGAATTAAGAAGAGTTCTTCGTCGTGCAGCTGAAACAGATCTTCTTCAAACTTTGGCAACTGTCCGGTGCCGGTCATGGCGGCGCGATTGACCAGCAACGGAGGCAACACTTCGCGGTAGCCATGCTGTGTCGTGTGCACATCCAGCATGTAATTGATGAGCGCGCGTTCGAGTCGCGCGCCCATACCGGTCAAGACGGCAAATCGAGCCTTGGCCATGCGAACGGCGCGGTCAAAATCGAGAATGCCCAAGGCTTCGCCGAGATCCCAGTGGGTCTGTACCGTTCCCGTCAGCTTCGGGGGAGCGCCCCATCGACGCACTTCCAGGTTGTCTTCAGCCTGTTGGCCTACGGGAACCGAGGTGTGCGGCGTGTTGGGAATTCTCAACGCAATGTGCGCGAGCTGCTCTTCAACAAGGCGGAGTTGCTCTTCACGTCCCTTGATGGTTTCTCCCAGCGCCTTCATGGACGCCGTCTCGTAGTCGGCAGGTTGCTTGTCCCGCTTCAGCCTGGCGACTTCCTCCGATCCCTTCTTCAGCTGGTGCCGCAGCTCTTCGACCTGGACCGTCTGGGTGCGGCGATCCTCCGTCAGCTTTCGGAGATCTTCCCACGCGACATCCTTGCCGCGCGGCCCCAACTGGTCACGCAGGGCGTCAAGGTTGTCCCGCAATACACGAAGATCGTACATACTCTCTCCCCTTTGAAGCGGCGTGAAATCTAACACCGGATGCCTGGTTAGTCAATGAAATGGGTCAACGTTTGGGATGAGATGAGCGTAAGAAAGGCAATTGACAATGACCGGAGGCGGCGGCACGATACGGGTCATGAAGTTCGTCTCCAATCCACCGAATCCGTTTGAAACCACACAGCGTGATGGTCTCGAGCCTCCGCGGCGCGTCGAGCTCGAGCTCTTTGAAGACGACACCAAACAGATCCTGAGCCGGAACGACAGTCCCGATCTCCCATTTCGGTGGAGCGTGAATCCCTACAGAGGCTGTTTCCATGCCTGTGCCTACTGTTATGCCCGGCCGTCTCATGAATATTGGGGGTTCGGCGCAGGAACGGATTTCGAATCCAAGATCGTGCTCAAGCGACGTGCGGCAGATCTTTTGAGACAGGCGTTCGCCAAACCGTCCTGGAAAGGCGAGCTGGTTGTAATGTCCGGCAATACGGATTGTTATCAGCCTATTGAATCAACGCTCGGTCTGACGCGAGCCTGTCTCGAAGTCTGTGTCGAACACCGGAACCCTGTCGGCATTATCACCAAAGGGGCGGTGGTGGTTCGCGACCTGGATCTTTTTAAGCGGCTTCACGAGGAAGCCTGGATTCGGGTCTACTTCAGTATGGCCTTTGCCGATGACGACATGGCGCGTGTGCTGGAACCGCAAGCACCCAGCATCAGCAAACGCTTTGAGACCATGCGTGTTTTGTCGGAGGCCGGCATCCCGACCGCAATATCGGTGGCGCCGATCATTCCTGGTTTGAACGACGATGCCATACCTCAGTTGTTGTCGCGCGCCAAAGCTGCCGGTGCGACGGCCGCCACTTGGAGCTTGCTCCGCTTGTCGGGGCATGTGGAGGCCGTGTTTCTCGAACGCATGCGCGAGGCGTTTCCCAATCGCATCGCGAAAATCATGCATCGCATTCGAGAGGTACGCGGCGGCTCATTGAATGACGCCGCATTCTTCAGCCGGCATCATGGCAGCGGGACCTACTGGCGTTGTATTGAACAACTGTTTGAGCTCGGGTGTCGGCGGGCTGGTTTCGCCTTGGATGATCCACCGGTCCCGCAGACGTTCCGACGCGTTCAGGCTCAACAATCCTTATTTTAGATGGAGATGTGCTCGTGAAACATAACCCCGGGTTCTTGAACGTGGTCGAAGCAGCCAAACAACGCGTGCGCGAATGCACTGTCTCCGACGTAAAGGCTAAACGGGATCGCGCCGAATCATTTCATTTCGTCGATGTGCGTGAGGATAACGAATATGAGCAGGACCATGCGGCAGGGGCCATCCATCTCGGTAAAGGGGTCATTGAACGGGATATTGAAACGGTGATTCCGAATAAGCACGAGCCGATCGTCTTGTACTGCGGAGGCGGGTATCGGTCGGTGCTGGCGGCGGATAGCATTCGGCAGATGGGCTATACCAACGTGATCTCCATGGATGGCGGAATCAAGGCTTGGCGCGGGGCGGGCTATCCCATTGAGAAGGGCCGTCGCCCGTAAGTCATGCCCTTCTCCAGGCGCGAACTTTTCAACAACGCCGGGTTTGGTCTCCTCTTGCTCCCGGCCATTCTGCGATCGCCGCGCAACGTGCTGGGTCACCTGCTCTTTGATCCAGACGGCCCTTTGGTCCCGCCTAGGCCCATTCCCGAGAATCCGTTCAAGCGGAATGGAAAATCGCTGGTGGCGATCGTGCACGGCAAAGATCCAGGCCGCATGCTTCAACGCGCCATCGATTTGTTGGGTGGGGTCGATCGGTTAGGCCTGCGCGGGAAACGTGTCCTGCTGAAGCCCAACGTCTTGAACGATCGACCACCCCCTTCGACCACCAATCCACAGGTGGTCGGTGCGATGGCGGAGCTGGTCAAGGACACAGGTGCCGCCGAGGTCGTGGTGGCGGATGGATCGGGGATCATCCGACTGCCGACCTCTGCAAATTTGACGAGCACGGGAATGCGATCGGCGGCCGAGGCGGCGGGAGCGAGGGTTCTTGCCTTAGAAGACGAACCGTGGGTGCGGCTTGAACCGCCCGAGGCGATCGCCATCAGGCAGTTCTATTTTTCTCGGCCGGTGTACGACGCCGACGTGGTGATCAACATGCCGGTGATCAAAACGCACCGGTTCGCGGAGTTTTCCTGCAGCTTGAAGAACTTCGTGGGCGCCGTGCATCCGCGCTACCGGCCCTCCGTGACGTTCTGGACCGGAGACTGGCACGAGCGCATCGCTGAGGTGAATCTCGCCGTGCATCCCACGCTGACGGTAGCTGACGGCACTATGACCATGATCGAGGGGGGGCCGACGTCAGGCACTGCGGCGCAGACCGATCTGTTGATTTGTAGCGGCGACCGGGTCGCCGTGGATCTGGTGGCGATTGCCTTGCTGCGCACGTTTGGCACCTGGCCAAAGCTTCAGGGGAGGCGGATCGGGGATCAGCGACAGGTCAAACATGCGGCTGCGCTGGGGCTCGGTGTGGGGTTAGGACGGGATGTAGACCTGGTGAGTGAGGCGGTGGATTCGGCTCCACCAGCCTTTGTTCAGCTGGTGGAGCACATTCAGCGGGATCTACTCAGCGAGTAGTCGTTACTTGTTCGTCCGATCGAACTCCTTGATCACCTGCTCCGTCAGATCGATCGTGTCCTTATTAAAGATCACGATCTTCACCGTTTGTTCGCTGCCCTTGTCCAGCACCAACTGGTAGCCGGCCTTATCGGCGACCGTCTGCGTGGCCACCGCAATCTTCTTCATATAGTCGTCGACGAGTTCCTTCTGCTTGCCCTGCAATTCCTGGTTAAACTCCTGAGCACGCTTCTGGTAGTCCTGAATCTTGCTGCGGAAGGAGGTTTCTTTGTCCTTCTTTTCCGTCTCGCTCAGCTTGGAGGCCTGCTCTTTGAGCTGCTTTTCGCTGTTGCGCAACTCTTCTTCATCCCGAGACAACAGCTTCTGGCGAGTCGCCACATATTCCCGCAACCCGTCCAGGGCTCGCTTGCCGGCTTTACTCTTTTCCAGGACCACCTGGGGATCGATGACCCCCATCTTGAATTCTGCCGCGGGGCTCGTCGAGATCACGCCAAGGGTCGCTGCGACGAGAATGCCGACGATTGCCGCAAGCCGGCTTGTTCCTTGCCACTTCACACCCATCTCAGGACTCCTTTCGCCGAAAAAATTGTCTCTGCCACAAACTTTGGGAGGATAGCCGCCCACGCATATCGTGTCAAGAAGGGGCCACAGATGTCCAGCGTGCGATTTGACAGGGAGGAGGCCTGCAGCTATAAGCCACGCAGGGTCGTATCTCATCCCATTGTTCTAGCCTTCCGTCGACCCTCGCGGCTGGAAAGGAGTGTAGGATGCTTTTGGATCGGCAGCAGCCCCATCGCCTATTTGTCAGGGCGCTCCAACATGAAGCGATCAACTGTGAGCAAGCCGGATGCCCGGGCCCGGTCGAAACCATCGATCAGTCCCAAACGCGCGATCGAGTCAAAACCTTCCATATGCAGTGCGAGCGCTGCGGTTGGCAGACCACCGTCACCGGCTCCGAACAACTGACTCCACCCTGGGACAACGCCGCGCTGGAGTTAATGGCCGACGAACATCTCATGCATCAGCAACCGGTCTGTCCGTTCGATGACACGCCGGTGGTGTTTATTTCGATGCCGAACCCGCGCCGAAAAGCGAAGTATCGGCTGGCCTGTTTTTACTGTGGCAGGCAGACAGAGATGGAGTGGCCACCCCCGGAGAGCAAGCGGTAGAGGTAGCCCGGGGAGCGCAGTTGTGCGGTGATTCAGAGTAGCTACACGAAGTACCGGCTGGTGTCGAAGTGGTACTCGGCGTTGTCGACAAGTTGTAGAATGCTGTGCCTGTAGATCCCGGCTCCATCCCGCTCGGTGAGATCGAGTTCGGGGCCCTGTTCCACGGGATCGCCCGCCTCATCCGTGATCACCCTCACGGTGGGGCGTTCGGCATGTTCTTTCTCCTTGGCCGGCTTCAACACCACGGCCAAGGGGCCGGAGTCGAGTCTGACGAGACTCCCGATTGGAATGATACCGACGCAATTGACGAAGAGCTTCAGCAGTACGGGATCGAAGGATTGCCCGCTCTTGCCGAACATGAACTTGAGCACGTTCGACGGCGACATCGGTTCCCGACGGTAAACCCGCGACGAAGTCATCGCATCGTAACAATCGGCGATGGTAATGATCCGGCTCGCGACCGACTGCGTCCAGGGGACGCATAGCTTCGGATAGCCGGAGTAATCATAGTTCATATGGTGCTCAAACGAGGCCGCCGCCATCCGAGCCGGGACATTGTTGATGCCTCGCGATTTGACCAGCGTAAAAACGCCTTCCGTGGGGTGTGAACGCATGATGGCCCACTCCTCTTGAGTAAACTCTCCGGGCTTGTTCAGGAGGTCCAAGGCAATGGCGCACTTGCCGACGTCGTGAAAGAGGGCCGACAAGCCGAGGTCGGCCAGATCGACTTTCGGATACCCCGCTCGATTCCCCAACGCCATCGCGAGGAGTGACACGTTGACGGAATGGTTGTGCGTATATTGGTCATGGCAGCGCAGATTCGTCAGCCCCAAGAGTGTCGACTCATCCTGCATCATCAACTCGACGATGTTTTGAATCGCGCGCTTGGCTTGTTTAAAGCTCACCGTGCCGCCGGCGCGGGTATTTTGGGCCAAATCACCGACGGCTGCAGCCGCCCGCGCATATCCGCCTTTGGCCATCGCCTTGGCCTTTTGCTTGGGATTGTCAGAGTCGCCGGACGAGGCCGCTGTGCCTGAGCCATGGGCGCCATCCGCCGACTGACCCTGGTCGAGATGCCGAAGGTTGAGCACACGCGGTTCTTCCAGCTCGATACCTTTGACCCCTGCAGTCTTTAGCGCCCCCTGCAAATCGTCGAGGGTATGTTTTTCGGGGTCGAGGCTGACAAACAGGTACGCAAAATCACGTAAGTCTTTTGATTCTGCAGTCGACGCGAACGACACGCCCCCCACGTGCCATTTATTCAGCGCTTCGATAATGCTTGAAAACACCGCCATCTGCTGCGAGTTCATTTTTAAATGGCTGTCCCCGAGAAACAAGAAGTCGTTCTGCAACCGCAGCACGACGGGGTGGTCTGCAGCCAGGGTTCTTACCAACGTCAGCATGGAGTCCACAGGCTTGTCGAGCGCCGCATTCGTGCGGCCGTGAATGCGTGACGTTTTGATCAGGACGTTCAGCTGCGTCACCAGCTGAATGCCCAGCATGGCCAGCTGCTGATCGAGGATGTCGCCGGCCTCGGAACCTTTGGCGATCTTATTCGCGAGCGACCGCTCGTGCGTGAGGATGGGATGCGCCCCGTCGGCGTTCGGACCTGATGGGGCAGGAGAAGGTGAATCGCTCACTAGGGTATCCTCGCAATCAGGAATTTGCGGCCGATGGGGTGTGCTGCCGATGCTGGCGACCGGCGACGGAGAGGGCGGTGGTGCAGGCTTGTCGGACGGCCGTACCGCCTTTTTTCTGGCCGAGTGCCAGAGCGGCAATCGCCGCCGGCGTCGCCAGCTTCCCGAGCATATCTGCTGCAAGCAGGGCCAGCTCTTCTTTTTTCTTTCGATTGGTCCAGGACCACTCGGTCAACAATCCTTGCCAGTAGGGGACGGCTTCATCGACGGCGGTCTGTTTCATGGCCAGGTAAATCGCCCGTTTTTCCGCCGACGACCGGTCATGGAATTCGTCCGCCGTCACGAAGGGGGCCCAGACAGAAAAGGTCGCGCTGAATTGTCCGCTGGCGAGGACCTTCATAGCCGTCAAACGAACCGTTTCGTCACCGTCACCGAGCAAGGCGACCAACTTGTTCCCGTTGCCGGACGGGCGTAGCATCGCCAGAAGCCGAAGGGCATCGCGCCGCACAGCCGCCTCCGGATGCCGAAGCGCTTTTTCTACAGCATCGGCGAAACGAGAATCGTGCCAACGGGTGATGAGCGTCAGCAAGTTCTTCACATAGACTGGTCTCTTATCGGTCAAGCCTCGGACGATCGGATCGGCGTTGTCTTTGGCAATCGTTTGTAACGCTTCCATCACGATGGCCTGATGCATCGGCCCCTCCAAAGCGGCCAAGAGGGCGCAGAGTCCAGGGACCGTCTCCTTGCTCATCATGAGCAGAAGGGTGAGCAGACCTTCGGCCTTCGCATGGGGCGTTCGGTTCAGGTAGGTGCCGATGGCTTTCAATCGTTCTGGGCTGGCCAATGCTTCGAACAGACCGACGACCTGCCGCTTGTGGGGCTCCGAAAGATCCGGACGAACCGCCTCGACATCTTGCAGCAAGGTCAACACGGTTTCGAGTACCGTCCATTGCCCGTTGCGAAGGAGTACATCAAGGACGCCATCCCACACCTCAAAGAGTTTGGTCAACACAGCGGCGGATTGTTCGGATGCCAGTACGGCGGTGAAGACATCGAGGATATAGAGGGTGGCATCGCGAGCGGTTTCCGCTTTGATTTCCTGTGTTAAGGCATCGAGCTCGGGTTGAGAGACTTCATACCCGACGACGCTGGCTTGGAAGCGCTGATTTCTGGCGGTGCCGGTGCCCGTTGCCCCGCTGACCCCCTCCGGCAAGCCATTCCCTTCGCTCCCGGGCGAGCCGCCGCTACGATCCTTGTTACCGGACATCCTCGCCCGTTCGCCGTCGAGGAGCTCGCGGAGAGACGTCACCGACAGATTCATGTAGCCCTGAGTCTGCAATTCGAGTTCATCGGCTCCGAATCCGGAGGACCGGACCAGTTCTTCCGCGGTGACGAGGGTGATGCTGGAAAGGTTCTTCGCCCATAAGCGCGTGACGATGTCGTCGTCGTCTTCGTCGTTCTGTTCCACTTCCGATCCTGTGTCGCGAGAAGAGGTTCCCCACAAGGCATCCAGGAAAAACGAGAGGTCGGCTTGGGTCAGCCCTTGGTGGAACGTCAATTCTCGAATCCCATCCGAATACATTGTGAACGCGAAGCTATCCCCGGTGGCATCACGTTCAGGTTCGTAGACGACTTCGTCTCTGAAGAATAATTGGTTGCGTTGCACGAGAAATGCGAGGCGGGCGTGATGCTCGAGATGCTGCGTCAGCTCGTCGTAAAACTGCTGAAAAAATCGCTGCGCCACAGGATTTTTCGTGCCGTACGTCCGCGCGGATTTGGCCGCCTTGTCGAGCAGTTTGAGTAACTGCTTGACCGCGGTCACCTCCGGATCGACGCCTTCTTTTACGAAGGGTACGATGGGAGTTCTCTCCTCGAAAGACTGAGTAGATTCCATATGGTCCAGTCGTACCTTGAGGTCCTCTCTTCGTCAAGAAAATTGCCGCTCCGCGCAGTCCCGGTTCAAGTCCCTGTTGGCTCAGGTCGGGTGTTAGGTGAGTCTCACATTGCGTCGCGTCCTGCGAGGCGTTAGAATTCTGCCATGAATCTTGCACAGCTCCCCCCGCTCATTTTGTGTTTTGGTGATAGTCTCACCGCCGGTTACCAAACACCCAGTCCCGCACATCCTCACGCGGAGGAGACGCCCTATGGACAGGTATTGCAGGAACTTCTTGGCAGCCGAGCACGGGTGGAAATCAGTGGGATCTGTGGTGAAGTGACCGGCGAAATGGTGTTGCGGTTTCGTTCTGCGGTGCTGAGTCGTCGTCCTCAGACCGTGATCATTCTCGGAGGAACGAACGACCTGGGATGGAATGCCGATCCTTCCGAGACCATGCGGAATCTCACCAAGATGTATGAACTGGCAAGGGCTGCTTCGATTGTGCCTATTCCTGTGACCGTACCCTCCATTCGTGTCGAGGTGGGCCAAGACAATCCTGATGCCGTCTCCTGGATCGACGAACATATTCAACGGCGGCAGCGTTTGAATACATTGATCGCAGACTATGCGGAGAGGAAAGGTGTGCCCTATTTCGATCTATTCACTGCCACAGCCGAACCGGACTCACTTTTACTGGCCGAACCCTACTCGAATGACGGACTCCATCTGACCACGCGCGGCTATCAACAGTTCGGCCGGTTGCTCTACGAACAGCTGTTTTCTTCTCCTGCGGCAGTTCACCCGAGGGCCTCGGACTCGGCAGGTTCATGATCGCGGATGTCACTGATCGAGATTTTGCCAGGGTGGTCGAGCAGGCCCGGATACCGGTGTTGGTCGAATTCTGGCAACCGAGCTGCGGTCACTGTGTCGCACTCTTGTCGCAGCTGGAGCAGTTGCAACAGGAGGTAGGACAGGCGCTGATGATCGTGAAGATGAACGTCCAGGAAAACTTTCAGATTCCCGCTGAACTCGATATCAGTTCGTTGCCGGCGCTGGCCCTGTTTGAGCGGGGACTGTTTGTGCGGTTTATCGGAGGAATCGGCAAGAAGGAGGAGATTCGAAAGCAGTTGCCTTAGATTAGCACTCTGCGATCCCAAGACTTGGCGGGCGAGATCTCCAGGTGGGTCGAAAGAACACCTCAGCCAGGTTTCTTAGCCTCCGTCTAAAGCACTCGCCAGCTGCGGCCATCATTCTGTATCATTCGTTCAGCTTCTACCGGGCCCCAGGTTCCCGCGGGGTATTCTGGCAACCAGCGCAGTTTCTGCTGCGCCCAGCCATCCAGGATCTTGGTCACCCAGGCCCAGGATGCCTCCACGGCGTCGCGACGCATGAATCGAGAGGCGTCGCCGGCCATGACATCAAGCAACAATCGTTCGTAGGCTTCCGGGGACGGGCGTCCGAACACATCGCAATATTGGAAGTCCATCTCCACGGGATGGGTTTGTGCGCGGGTGCCGGGGACTCTCGAAATGATGCGCAAAGACAGGCCCTCGTCCGGCTGAATCCGTAAGGTGAGAACATTCGCCGGTTGAGGGTTGGCGGGGTTGGCATTAAACAAAATTTGCGGAATGTCCTTAAACTGCACGGCGATTTCACTGGCTCGCTTGGGCAGGGCCTTGCCGGTGCGAAGGTAAAACGGCACCCCCGACCAGCGCCAGTTTTCGACGAATGCTTTCACCGCCACATAGGTTTCCGTGGTGGAATTCGGATTGACGCCCTTGTCTCGGCGGTATCCCGGTATCGGTCCCTCATGCGCAGGGCCCTCCGCATATTGCGCCCGAACCGTATACTGCTCGACATCCTTGCCGACAATGGGCCTGAGACAGCGCAGCACTTCCATCTTGGCATTGCGAACGACGTTGGGATCGAGGGAGTAGGGCGGCTCCATCGCGACAAGACAGAGCAGTTGCAACAGATGATTCTGGATCATGTCTCGCAGGGCGCCGGCTTCTTCGTAATAAGTGGCTCTCGTCCCGACGCCTTCCGCTTCACTGACGGTAATCTGGACATGATCGATGTACTTATGATTCCAGATGGGTTCGAAAATGCTGTTGGCGAAGCGGACCACCATGAGGTTTTGGACCGTCTCCTTTCCCAGGTAGTGATCGATCCTAAAAATCTGGGATTCGTCGAAGACCTTGCCGGTCACTTCATTGATCTGCTGCGCGGAGGCCAGATCACGTCCCACGGGCTTTTCGACGATGATGCGCGCATAGGGTGAGTCAGCCACCGGTGGAGTTGCCAGACCTGCCTGAGCCAGCCCTTCACAAACCGAGGCAAAAGAACTCGGTGGAATACTCAGATAGAAAATCCGGTTGCCGGGCAGCTGCATGCTGCGCTCAACCTGTTCGGCCTTGTCACGGAGTGCGCTGTAGGTCTTGGGGTCGTCGTTTTCACCTTGGATATAGAATAGATGAGGTTCGAAGGCTTGCCAGGTGTCCTCGACCAACGCTTGCCGCGAATGCTTGATCACCCCTTCTCGGACCAGATTACGGAAGTCCTGATCGCTCATCGGCTTGCGGCCCAATCCAATCACCGCATACTTGGCCGGCAAGAGGCCGTCGAGGAGCAGGTTATAGACGGCCGGGATGAGGCGCCGTCGCGCGAGGTCACCCGAGCCGCCGAAAATGATCAGCGTGCACGGCTCGACCGGAGTGACCGACTCGGGGAGGGGCTTGATGTCGACGGGAGTTGTGGGAGAGGACATAATCTGAGTTTCCGGTGGTTGAGGTGTCAGCGCCTGACGCTGTGTCCGCCGAAGGCGTTGCGCAAAGCCGCCAACATTTTTTCCGCGAAGGATTCTTCCTGCCGCGATCGAAATCTCGTGAACAACGCCGCAGTCAAGGTCGGAACCGGCACATCCTTATCGATCGCGTCTTGAATCATCCAGCGACCTTCGCCGGAATCCTGCACATAGCCTTTCAGCTTTTCTAGTTTTGGATCTTGCTGCAAGGCGCCGACGGCCAATTCCAACAGCCACGATCGGACCACGCTGCCGTGCATCCACACATCGGCGATCTTGGCCAGGTCGAGGCGATACTCGCTTTTCGCCATGAGTTCGAAGCCCTCGGCATAGCCCTGCATCATGCTGTATTCGATGCCGTTGTGGACCATTTTGACGTAGTGCCCGGCGCCGTGCGCGCCCATATGAGCCCAACCCTGTTCAGGCGCCAAGGTTTGGAAGATCGGGCTCAATCGTTGAACCGGCTCATTCTCGCCTCCGACCATGAGACAATAGCCCACCGTCAGCCCCCAGACCCCGCCGCTGGTTCCGACATCGACATAGTGAATGCCCTTCTTCTTCAGCTCGGCGGCGCGGCGTGTGTCATCGTGAAATCGGGTATTGCCTCCGTCGATGATGGTATCGCCCGGTTGGAGCAAGGCCGCGATGGCTTGCACGGTTTCTTCAGTCGGCGCTCCCGACGGCACCATGACCCAGACGGCGCGGGGAGCCGCCAATTTTGAAATGAGATCGCTCAGTGACGAGGCGCCCACACAACCCTTGCTCTCCGCCTGCTTCACAATTTCTGGAGCGCGATCGTAGGCCACGACGCGGTGCCGCCCCTGCTGCAAACGCGTGACCATGTTCATCCCCATCTTGCCGAGTCCGACAAATCCGAGTTCCATAGTTGACCCTCTCTGATGATGCGGCTGTGGGATGCCTGATGCTGAGCGCGCGTGAACCACTCAGCATGGCACTGATCTGATTCTGCGCCGATGGTATCATGCCGGGACAGGAACGCCAACGGATGCTTGCAGTTGAACGTAGAGGATTGGTCTCTGTTAATCCACGCGCGGTGGAAGCGGGATGTCATGGAACAAGGCGTCGGCGAATCGCCGACCGCACATGAGTCGTTCGTGAAGCGTGGCCGCACTGAGGAATTGACCGGCCAGGTCGCCGAGTGCCGGATCGCGCGAAGCCATGAAGCGGAGCGAATCGACCGGCGCTGTGAGCCAGAGGCCCCGGGTTCGAAAGAATGCCGAGAGACAGTCCTCGAAAAAGACCTGCAGGAGGTATTGGGCCGTGTTGGGTTTGTCGCGCAGATCTTCGACTTTGCCCAGCCAATGGAAACAGTCCGCTTTCAGACGGATGCGTTCATGGAGACTGGCTGCCGGAGGACCCTGGCGGAACCGTTGCGCGGCTTTGGCGATCACCTGAGCCGCAATCTCCTCATGGTCAAACAAAATCCGCCCCTTGCGGAGCAGGGGCGCCAGCCGGGGAGAATAGTCGAGATCCTCGGAGACGGTTTTGTGCTCGCCGTAGCGAATGTCTACCAGGCGGTCGGCGACGCGAATCATTTCCTGTCCATTAGCCGGTCCCTTGACCAGGACGATGAGATCGATATCGCTGTGGGCGGTCACGGCGCGCCGCGCCCCGGACCCCACGAGAATGATACCGACCAAATCGCCGCCGCGTTTCGCGCGTACGTATTTGACTGCGACGGCGAGGGCATCGTCGTAGCCGGGCGGGGGTACTGCCGGGGGCATTTCCGGAGGTTCAGGAATGTCGAGCAGCTCAGCCTTCAATTCTTCGGATGAAGGAAGGCTTGGCGAAGACTGAGACGAGGAAGCGGCCAAGTGTGGTTCCATGGGTAGTCGCTATGTCCTAGAACGTGTCAGGTGGCCTGCACACGTCGAATATGTTGTTCAAGAGTGCCGAGCCACTGGTCGAAGGGTTGCTCGGCGTCGACGACAATCTCAAGTTTTCCATTGGGGAGTTTGCGGACTACGCCGGGAGTTTCCGGGGAGAGAGGAATTTCCACCCACTCGCGATTGAGGCCCAAGGCATCGGTCAGGTCGAGAATCCGGCTGATCTGTTGAAACGATACCGCGTCGAGCGTCACGCCTACCTCTCAGTGTTGTCCGGTGTGAGGGCATTTTAGGAGGGGGCCGACGGCCTGTCAATGCGAGGAGGCCGCTATGAGTGAAGCACACGCGCCACAATGTCGGCCGCGCGCTCGATGGCATCGGCCGACACGTCCAGATGTGTCACCGCGCGACAGGTCTTGCCGCCGACAGCGTTCAGGAGGAGGCCTTCCCGCTTGAGCGCCGCGACGAAGTCCGGCATTGAGAGCTGCGAACTGTGCACATCGAAGAACACAATGTTTGTCTCGACCGCATCGGGATTGATAGAGATGGCAGGAATCTGTTGCAGCAGCGCGGCGAGGCGCCGCGCATTCGCATGATCGTCTGCCAGGCGTTGAATATTGTGGTCCAGCGCATAGAGCCCTGCAGCGGCGAGGATACCGGCTTGGCGCATGGCGCCCCCATACATTCGGCGGAACCGTCGCAGGCGGTCCAATAATCCTACATCGTCCGTGGCAATCAACGAACCGGCCGGCGCGCCAAGTCCTTTCGAGAGACAGAAGGTGACCGTCTCAAAGTGCCGGGCGTAGTCCGCTGCAGAGGTCCCCGAGCCCACCACGGCATTGAAAAGTCGAGCTCCGTCCAGGTGCATGGGAACTTCATGGCTGGAAGCCACGGCGCGAATGTCTTGGATAGATGAAAGCGGATAGATTGTCCCACCGCCCGCATTGTGAGTGTTTTCGAGGCAGATCAGCGCGGTTTGAATGCTGTAGGCATCCTTGGGGCGGATGGCGGCCTCAATCTGCTCGGCCGTCATAAGCCCTTGCGTACCGTGTACCCCATGCAATTGCACACCGGCTAGCGCCGCCGCCGCGCCCTGTTCATACCGCACGATGTGTGAGTGACGCTCAACGATCACTTCACGTCCTGGTTCCGCCTGCGCGCGCAGGCAGAGTTGATTCCCCAGCGTGCCGGACGGCACGAAGAGCGCGGCTTTCTTTCCGACCAGTGCCGCGCCGCGTGCCTGAAGTTGGTTCACGGTGGGATCTTCCCCATACACATCGTCGCCCACCTCGGCGCGCGCCATGGCTTCGCGCATGCCAGGAGAAGGCTTGGTGACGGTATCGCTGCGGAGATCAATCATGGGCTGACGCGCTCTGCACATGCTGGGTTAGCCGCGGCATGAGTCGGCTCGAGCGGCATTCTAGCAAATTTTCCTCTTGCCGGTGATACACTGATCCTCAGTTGGAGTCGCATGGAGCGATTGCGTCGTTCAGTTGCCCGATTCATACAGGCCGAGCCGCAGGAACTGCGGCCGTTGGCTTGGTCGTTTGGCTATTTCTTCTGCCTCCTCTGTGGTTACTACATTCTTCGTCCCGTGCGCGATGAAATGGCCATTCAGGGGGGTGTCCACAATCTGCCCTGGATGATGACCGGTACGTTTGTGACTCTGCTGGCGGTGACGCCCTTGTTCGGCTGGCTGTCGGCTCGCTTTTCTCGCTACCGCCTTCTGCTCGCGGTCTACAGTTTCTTCATCGCCAATCTCATCGCCTTATATTTCTTGATGACCAGCCAACTGTACATCGAGTGGGTCGCGCGCGGATTCTTCGTCTGGCTCTCGGTGTTCAACCTCTTCGTGGTGTCGATCTTCTGGAGCTTCATGGCTGATCTCTTCACGCCGGCGCAGGGCGCGCGTCTCTTCGGCGTGATTGCGGCAGGGGGGAGCACCGGCGCGTTGTTCGGCCCCCTGCTCACCACCGGCCTGACCTATCTGCTCCCGGTTCCTGTGCTCATGCTGGCCTCGGCAGTCTTTTTGATGGCCTGTACCGGATGTATCTACAAACTGGAGGCTTGGAGTCGTACGCGCTCTGTGTCCCACCGGGAGAACATCGGGGAACCGTTGGGCGGCAGGTTGCTGGCTGGGATTCGGTTGGTGTGGACGTCGCCCTATCTGCTCGGTATCTGCGGATATCTCTCGCTTTTGACCATGACTGCCACGTTTCTCTACCTCGAACAGGTGCGTTTGGTGGCCGAACACTTCTCCACGCCGGAAGCCCGAACGCGGTTCTTCTCCACGCTGGATTTTGCGACCAACGTCCTCACCTGGCTGACCCAGATCCTCATCACGAACCGTCTGGTCAGCCGGTTTGGATTGATCGCCCCGCTACTGTTTCTTCCGCTCATCAGCCTGGTCGGTTTTCTAGGCATCGCCCTATGGCCAGGCCTGGTGGTGTATGTGAGTTTTTCCGTCCTGCGGCGAGTCGGGGAGTATGCGTTATCGAAACCGGCTCGCGAGGTGTTGTTCACGGTGGTGAATCGCGAAGAAAAATACAAGGCAAAGAATTTCATCGATACGACAGTTTCACGCGGAGGCGACGCTTCCACCGGATGGTTGGTATCGGGAATCAAGGTCCTCGGTGTGACCACCACCCATATCGCCTGGGCTCTCGTCCCGCTCATGCTGCTCTGGGCCTGGCTGGGCCGCTGGCTCGCTGCCTCCCACTGTGCGCAGGTTCGTCAGCTCCTTCCTCACGCGCCATTTCACGAGAACCGGCGGGAGGCGACGGGTCCTGTCTTTGACTCGCAAAAAAATCGCATGGTATAGTCCGCCCGGCAGTAATCAGTCAGATATTGTTGAGTGACGGGCCGCCTGTCGCCGGCACCAAGTTACCTCATTCACCAGATCAATACACAGGAACACCATGGTTGAAGTTCCGGTCAAACTGTATCTCGATAAGTTATTGAAATTGTCGCGAGAGGCTGTGCGTCCGTTCGCTCTCATATCGGGTCCCGTGCGGGACAAGGCCCTGAGTGCGATGGCGACGAACCTCGCGGAGGCGGAAGAGGCCATCTTAGCCGCTAACGAGAAGGATGTGGACGCCGTCGGAAAGTCGATGGCCGGATATGAAAATCGAGAGCGCGTGCGGGACGCGGTGGCGCGAGTTCGCATGACAGCTGATGACGTGAAGGCGATGGTGGATCGATTGCACCGGATCGCCGACCTGCCCGATCCTCTCGGCGAGGTCATGGGCCGTCACGATGAGCCTAACGGTCTCCAGGTCAGTCGCGTTCGTGTTCCGATTGGGGTCATCGGCATAGTCTCCGAACTGGCGCCGCTGGAGACGATCGACGCGCTGGCCCTCTGCTTGAAATCGGGCAATGTCTGCGTCTTTCGCGGCTCACCCGATTGGACATTGACCCAGCAGACCATCGCCGAGTGCTTAAACCGCGCGGCCGCAGAGGCGGGCATTCCCTCCGGCGCCTGCACCATCATCGACCGTCCGGAGAAAGAGGCGGCGCTGGAGCTGATCAAATCGGGAAAGGCATTGGACGCGATCATCCCCCGTGGTGGCGCCGGGCTTCGGAAGGTCGTTCAAGAACAGGCCAAGATGCCGATCTTGTGCCATGACGGCGGCATCACCCATGTCTACATCGACGATGACGTCGAGATTCCGCTCGCGCAAAACATTGTGGTGAATTCAAAGGTACAGCTACCCGCTGCGGCCAACGCGCTGGATACGTTGCTGGTCCATCAAGGTATCGCCAGACCGCTCCTGTCGGCGTTGATTCTTCGATTGCTCGACGAATTCAAGATCGATGTGTACGGTTGTCCGAAGACCGTCTCATTGATGGGGCAGATGCTCATGACGGGCCACAAGGCCGTCAAACCGGCCCAGGATCAGGATTGGAGCAAACAGTTCCAAGGTCCGAGCATGGCCATTAAGATGGTGCCAAGCTTCGATGAAGCCCTGGACCACATCGCGACGCATGGTCCAAGCCATACCTGTGTCATCGTCACGAAATCATACGACTCGGCCATGCGCTTCACGAAAGAGGTCGACGCAGGGACCGTTCTGGTCAACGCCTCCTCGCGTTTGAACGCAGGCGACAGCCTGGGCTTGGGTGCCGATGTCGGATTGAGTTCAACGCGGCAGCATGCGCGAGGACCGATCGGCCTTGAACAACTCACGTGCGAAAAATATGTCGTCTTCGGCAGCGGGCAACTACGGCATCCGCATCCGGTGCCGCTGGCCTATGAAGACGCCATTATGCTGAAAAGGCCGTAAGGCGTGAAACGTGAGGCGTATCTCGTTGAGAGGACTCTGTGCCTTGCGATACGAATGACGAGATACAAGCGTCGCTTCACGATCACTTAGCCTGGTGGGGGCTTCGGCATGTGGAGTCCGACGCCGACTATTTCGCCTGGCAAAGAGAGGTCTTGACCCCGCAAGAACTTGCGACGCTCCACCAACGCATCGAGGCCAAGCGGCTGGCGACCGCCGGTCCCTCCGCTGAAATCGCCTTCTACGATCTGACGGCCCAGCCACGATCGGTGCCTGCCCTCTACAGTCAGCGATACGAATACTATCTCCAAGTCGGATCACGAGTCGCGCGCCATCTACATGGTGCGCCATCCGTGCTCGATGTCGGCTGCGGGATCGGCATCCTCACCACGTTTTATGCGCAACAACATCCGAACTGTGCCGTGCTCGGGGTGGACCGCTCCCCGGCCTCCATTGACCTTGCCCGGCAGAGGGGACAGAAGTTGGGACTCACGAATCTGCGCTTTGAATGTCTGGATATCGATCAGCAGGCACTCGCCGGCGCGTTTGATCTGGTTATCGCGACGCACACGTTGCTGCAGTCCGAGCAGGACCCAGGTCTGCCCAGTCGTGACTGGAGCACCTTCGAGCGTTTGGCCGATGCGATGGCCCAGCAACGGTTTGAGCAGAGAACCGGTTTAGGTGTTCGGCTTGATCGCCTCCGCGCCGGGTTGACGAAGCAAGGCCGAGTGATCGTATTTGAAAAGACGAGGCAACTGGCCCGGCGCGTTCCGTTTCAACGGGCACTGGCGGCGCGCGGCCTCCACATGCTCGCGCCGCCCGAGCCGGTGCGGTATCGCTCGGTGGAGGAAGTCACGGACGATGGCCCGTTGTATCTGCTTGGCGTTCTGCCTCCGCAAGAGGTTCTGATGTGGAATGCATCACCGGAACCGGATGAGGCCCCGACGTTCGATCTGGCGGCGCTTCGATCGGCTCATCCGCAGGGCGAGGAGCCCTTGTATGAGAACCATAAAGGTTCTGCACAGCAGGCATGGAGGAAACTTACGGATAAGCAAGTGCTGGAGCAGGTCACCAAGGAAGAGCCAGATGGCCGGCAATTCCATGTCGAATGGGGACAGGCGGCAGGCTTGTACTATCTCTACTGCGCGAATACCTATGATCAACGTCAACTGGTGCTCATTGAATCGGCCCGCGCCGCCGTGCTGGAAACGTACTATCGCGAGATCACCGGCGACATACGGAACAGCGCGAAGGGACGCTCGTGACAATGTCTTCGACTAATCAGCGTGAACCTTCTGGGCGAACCGAGCTGGAAGTGGTGGGTATCGTACCGGCCGCAGGACTCGCCAAGCGACTACAGCCCTTCCCTTGCAGCAAGGAGGTGTTTCCGGTCGGCTTCGTGGTCGATAAGGAGACCGGGATGCCGCGCCCCAAAGTGGCGGCGCACTATCTGCTGGAAAAGTTCAGGGCTGCCGGCATCACCAAGGCCTATGTGGTGATTCGTGACGGTAAGTGGGACATTCCGAATTATTTTCGCGACGGCCGTTTGCTGGATCTGTCGCTTGCCTATGTCGTCATTTCAGGATCACTGGGACCCCCCGACACCATCGACCGGGCCTATCCCTTTCTCGAACAGAAGCGCGTGGCGTTCGGTTTCCCCGATATTCTCTTCGGTCCTGACGATGCCTATCGGCAGCTGATCGAGACGCAAGAACGGACAGAGGCCGAGGTGGTACTGGGATTGCATCGGGTCTACAACCATCGTGTCTGGGACATGGTCGATTGCAAAGCCGATGGTCGTGTGCGGAGTATCGTCATGAAGCCGGTTTCAACGATCTTGACACACGGCTGGTGTTGCGCGGTCTGGACGCCGGCTTTTTCGGCCTTCCTGCATCGCTTCCTTCGCGCCGACGACACCCGTCGCAAGTTGGGAAGGTTGGCGAGCAAGGCCAACGATCTCGGCGGAGACCTCGCGATGGGTGTCGTGCTGCAGGCCGCCCTCAAAGAAGGGGTGCCGGTGCAGAGCGTGATCTTCCCCCACGATACGTATATCGACATCGGGACACCTGAAGACCTCCTCAAGGCTGTGCGTCAATTTCAGCCGCCGGAATGAGGCTCGGCACTTTCAGGGGTAGGCCGCGAGAAGTCGTTCGACGGCCTGTAGGTGTGCGTCTCCTTCCTTGGCCTTGAACTGCCGTCGACAGGCAGCACAGAGGCGGAGGCGACCGGCGATCGAACGCACGTCCCGGTCTTCATTGTAAAAAAATGGACAGTCGGCGGGCCCCACACCACGGCGATGGGGCGTGAGGTCTGCCACGACAGCCGCTGCCAAGTGGGCCATCATCCGTTCGACGGTGAGGTCCTTCTCGTTCAGGTGTTCCAGCACCCCGAAGGTCGAGGCCACGAACAGCGCGTCCCGTCGCCAGAAATAGAGATTCTTCGTCGCCTTGCTCCTGAGCGGAAAATTGATCATACACACGAGTCGGTCCACACCCAATTCTCTGGGTTTGGTCTTCAATCGATCGTACAGCGTCTCCGCGACGACAAATGCCTGGTCTTCATCCTGTTCGCGTCGCCAGGTGCCGATCGGCGCCGGGAACGACACGGTCTCGAAGGAATAGATGTTCTGTGCTTGCGTGAGGCGGTCACAAATTTCCGGCAAGTGAGGAATCATGCGATGGGCGTTCCACATGCCGATTTTGATCCGGTCCTGCACCGCGCGCCGGCGTCGCCGAACCGTGGCGGTGCGTGTTCGCTCATACTCGGCTGCCGCCCGAGGCAGACAGAGGCGCTGGGCAGGATTCCGCGCAAACACCACCGGGACGGCCCAGTCGATGGCTTCCCCGGAAATCGAATAATTGACCGCCACACGTGCCTCACGGGCCGCATCGCCGATGGCCTGGCCCATGGCTAGGGCCCAGTAGAAATGGCGCGAAAAGGAGGTCGCCGAGACATCCAATACCGGATACTGATTGGCGACGACCGCCGGCACGCCGCCGGCGATGAGGGCCTGAGCAACGCCGCGGCTGAAATCTTCCCGTCCCCCGCGCCCGGTCTCGCAGGCATTCAGACAGACCAGGCGAATGCCGCGCCTGCACAGTATCTGACGGAGCGTTGAAGAATCCAGTTCCTGCACCCCGCCATCCGCGTTTTCAAAGACGAGATACCCGCAGTCTTCTTGCTCGCGATATTCACCGTGGCCGATGAAGTGCAGAATATCGAACGGCTCGGTCGCGGCCTCCAGCGTGCGATGCAGCAGCTCGGGCGTGGCATCGAGCAGGAGTTGGACTTCAGCCAGGTTGGCATCGAGCAAGCGACGGAATCCGCTACGGATGACATCAGCTTCCTCCTCAACCGAAAGTTTGGCGAGCCCCAGCGGTTGGGCCACGACTACGAGTATACGCATGGGTCCGCCCCGGGCCGGAATACGTTCGGCGGGAATGGCGGTGAGGACGTTGCGCGTGAAGTTCACTTCTTCGAGCGCAAGGAAGGTCCGGCGATCGGGATCGTAGACGAATTCCCAGGCCTGATCGGCAATCCAGTCGATATCAGAGGTAAAGATGAGGTTGAGCCGTTGACTTGTCTGCTCCGAGCGCGCCGCATCGTAGAGTCGTCGCACTTGGCCGGGAAACAGCGCTTTGAACAGCGCGCCGCCAAATTGCTGGAGATCGTGCTCACCCGGCAGCGCCGGAAATTTTGGATTGCCCTGGATGTACCCCTGGATGTGGTCTTGTGCGGCCTTGATCTGCTGCCACTGAATATGTTCCTTGTCGACGGTGGATCGTTTGTGTGACGAGGTCTTCTCGCGGCGAGTCCGTAAAGTCTCCATCACACGCGCGTTCCGGAAGGTGGCGATGAGTTCCGCCACATGGTCATCCGGATGCGAATCGATCAGGGCAATCTGAAACACGTCGTCCGGCTCGGGACTCTGAGTCAGGGAGACTGCAGCGGGGAGTATCCGAGCGGCCGGCACTGCCTGGACTATCGGCACTGCTGGAGACGGCGAGGGCGTGGCCGCGATGGTGGGCCGCCCGTCTGCGCGAACGGCGCCGCGGCGCTTGCCGGACGGCAAGTCTTGCTCGATGACAATCGGCGTGGCCGGCTGCGATTGCCCGCGCAGGGCGCGAACCAAAAAATCCACGGTGCCGGGATCCTCAAAGAAGTTCACGTGGTTGACCGGATTCTGCTGCATGAGGTTCCCGCCTAATCCAAAGCAACCGACTCGATCTCCTGGAATGGTGGCCGCAGCTCCGCTTCCCGCATCCACGCGCCAGCCGCCTTCTGTCGGCACAACGAGGTCGTTGGCCGACGCAAAAAATAGATCGGCTCCCGCATCGATGATTCGCTGCAGCACGGTGGCGTCCGGCTCGAAATTCGCGACCAGCGCCGAGTAGGCTTGGTTCGGGGGTCCGGGCGCGGCTTGCAAGAACCGAATGATGTCGCCCTTGTTGTCCATCGAGGCCAGGCCTGGCAATCCGCCGACAATGCGATGAGCAATCCACGACAAGGCCTCACTGACGAATTCCATGCCCGTCGTGAATGGGTTTTCTGGGAACAGCTCCAATACATTGGACAGCCAGTTGGTGTACTGAGTGACATGGTCCGGCGAAGCCAGTGGTGTCCCTTCATTCGGGCTGGCGACGAGCACGGCACGGCCGATGACAAATCGATCCGCCAGCGCTCCAAATAGGTCTCGCCGTTCCACCAGATGCCGTAGTACCAAGCCTCCGCGCGAATGGGTGATGACGTCAAAGGTCGTTGGGCGATTGGGCAGGGCCTCGAGCAACATCTGCACATTGTCCTGGGGGGTACGGCTCAGGGTGAAATGATCGAAACCATAGATGCGATGGCCGTACAGGTCCTGCAGGTCTTCAAAGAATGTTTTGCCGTTGCTGCCCTGCGTCTGCGCCAGTCCGTGAAAGGCCGCTTTCGTACTGGAAAACGTGCCGTGGAGAAAGAGGAGATTGCGTTCCGATGTGCTCAGCGTCTCCACGTCAGCAGCGGGCAGGCCCTGGTCCCCAGCGAGGCCTTCGGCCGTCACGGAAAGCCACCCTTCACGTTGTTTTTTGAATTTCCACGTCGCGGTTTCCCAGAGTAACGCGAGCTTCGAGAGCGCGAAGTCGGCGATTTTGCCCGCGATCTTGAGGACCACGGTTTTGATGGCCGCGCTGATAAACCCTCGGCGGACATCAGCGTCGGCGAGGGAAGCGGCCGGCACGGGAATCGAAAACCGATAGATTCTTCGAGTGGCTCGCCGCATGCCGCGCCGAGCCGGTTCTGTCGGCATATGAAAGCGAATCGCTCCGGACGCGTACCGTGTCATGACGACGTATGCTTCATCCGGGCTGCCTTCGACATCCAAGGTGAGCGGGGCCGGCGCGGCTTCTCCTCGACGTGCCTTCGGCGTGGCCACGAGGGTCTGTTCGACTTCCCAGCGGCTCGTCGCCGTGAGATGGGCTACGAAGGGATCCGGCGCCTCAGCGGCGGCGCGCCGCCCTGCGCGAATAGGGCCCGCAGCACGAACGTCCCATCCCTCCGCCGTCGACCAGGTGACCTTGCCTGATTTTTTCTGCGCCATGATATGCCCCCAGTTCTGTCGGTATGATTCAGGTAACCCTGTTGTCGGATCGCATGGCGAACCATTCACATTCTCGAACCGCTACGCGTCACTCAGAACGACCCCCAAACGACCTACGTGTAACGAGCGACGAAACCGGTTCGACGCGCTTATCCCACAATGGGAGAAATCAGGCAAGCCTTTCGTGAAGAGAACGTGCGAAATGTATGAATGCTTATCGTAGGGAATGATTGTGGGCAGCGCATGCGGGAGAGGCAGACATATCGAACCGGTGACACCACGCGGTGTCTGCGGGCGGCTCAGTCTTCCATAGACTGCTGAGCTGCCGCATAAATTGTCCGAAGAAGGAGCGCATGGTCGTACGGCTTGGGAATCCAGGCGCAGGCCCCTCGAAGCACCGCGAGATTCGACAGTTCCGGCTGATCGCCCGAGACTAGCACGACCGGCGTCTGGGGCCATACGATGTGACTGATCGTCATGAACTCTAACCCGTTGAGTCGAGGCATGTGATAGTCGATGATGACCACCTCGAACTGGCTCCGCTTCATCTGCTCTAACGCCTCGACGGGGGTACCGACGGCATGGACCCGATAACCGGCGTTTTCGAGGATCAGGGCGAGCAGGTCTCTGGCCTGATGATCATCTTCCACCACCAAGACTCGTTTTTCACCTCCGACCACGAGGCTCTCCATTATATTGTGAGTGCAACGGCGGCATGTCCCGCCTCCTGCTCGGCCTCTCTCAGCGGCGGCGCCAACAGAGAGGGCCCCTTGATGCGCTCCAAGGTCTCCAGAATGCGCTCACCTCTTCCCCAATCGCTCCGCAGTACATTTCTGATGGGTACCACTAACAGTCGTTCAGGACAATGATCGAGAACCATGGAGGAGAAGTTCGCATGGGGTAGCGTCTGGTAAACCCTGTTCATGACGTCTTGTTCCCGGTCGGTACCGATGGCGCTCTGTAAGCGGGAAAAACGTGCGGCCAGGTCAGGTGCGAAGTCCAAGACGAGATGCCACAGAGACGCGGCGCGGGCCACCATGACCATGGTATTCCACAATCCACCGCCCCTCATGAGCCGGTCCGCTCGTGCTTCGGTGGGCTTTTCGACAAAACCGTCAATGCGATGAATTTTCCGACTACCATTGGCCGAAATTTCGGATCCGGGTTGAATCCATCCGTAATCCGGTTCGTGGTAGGTGGCCTCCGCCCCGAGGAGAACAAGGCTGTCGGAGGATGCATGCGTGAGATGGGCGGCTGCGTCGGAAACTGCGGCCATGAGTTTTCGTCCGGGGCGGACAAACTGGTCCGAGGGGAGTATCACCACCGTAGCCCAAGGGTCTCGATGAAGAATGTGGAGAAGCGGCAGGAGAATCCCAGGAGCGGTATCACACCCCCGTGGTTGGAGCAGGATCGTTCCCGGTGTCTCATTCCCCAAAGAACGGAAGAGGTGTTGTCGCTGGTGTTCTGTCCCCACCAGCACCAGGTTTTCATGGGGTATGGTCGGAGAGGCCCGTTTCAAAGTCGCTTCAACCATCGTCCGATGGCCCAGGAAGGTGCAGAACCGCTTGGGCGCGTCGGAGCCGAGACGTTCTCGAATGAACCCTTTCAGGCGCTCACCCTCTCCACCGGCGAGAACGATTCCCCACAGATTCGAGTTCAACTTGCCCATGGTCTCGATCTCCCTTCGATGGTCGAGCGGTGTGTGGATTGATGAGTGATGATGGGTCCCTGGCGAGGCGTCGTGCCCCTCGGGCAGGATGCTGTTTCTTGGGCGGGCTAGCGGCACGAAGGCCGGAATCGTCGGCGAGGATTCTGGCCATATTCAAATTGAGACGATTCACTCGGAACACCGAATTATCGATGTAGCCGCAATTGACGCAACGGACTGTCGGCGGCGGCTCCTCTCCTTTCATGTCCAGCCGGCAGCTAGCCTCCATGACCAGGAACCCTCGGCAGCGTATACATGACATGATGCGCTCCTTCACGAGTGGAGGCTCGATTCTGGGCTTTGCCGAGACTGGAGCCTAACGGTATTCGGTGTAGATCCACTTCACACGTTCTCCCGGGGGGAACGTATCGGAGACTGACCAGATCTCTTGTCAGATTAAGTTTGGTGGATCTGTCGGCAGGAGCCGACGTGAGCATCGGAGATAGAATGAATGTAGAGGCAGTCGTAAGAGGGGAAAGGATGTCTGCTACAGGGTAGACAAGAGACATAGTTATGATCGACTCGATACCTATACCGACAACGTGGCGGATTGGCTGAGCAGGCCGCCTAGGGACATCCGCTTGCACAATTTCCGCCATATAAGGCCTGCGTTGTGGTCATGTTCATGCGCAGGGATTCATTGACTGGCAGTCGAAAACTGGTTTTGAGCACGTCTGTCGCAGGGATCGGGCGGCCCTCGAACAAAGATAGAGATTCACTGGAGGAGGGTCGGATGGCCATGGTCTGATGGAGGCTGGCGATATTGGATTGATCAGTTTTTCCGTTTTCCTGAACAGGTCCGATGATGCTCGAAGTCCTATCGCGCGGAGTGATGATAACCTCCGGCAGCATCGTTCGTGCTTGGAGGACCTGTCTCTTTCCATTGTAATGCAACGCCGGTACCCTCATGACCTGAGTGATAGATTTCACCGAACCCTTGCCGGCAGATCTGACCATGGCTTGATTGACCATAGTATTCCTGCGAAATGACTGACTCCAGCAGGTATTCCCACTACCTATCCCGTGGTTGAAACGGGTGCTTCTCAAGAGGGGTGCGGCCTCCAGAAACAGAGCAGGCAAGAGATCTCGCTGAACGGTTAAGGTGAGGGGTAACGAGGTATCCTTCCAACTTGTGATGCCTTTGATGGCACCGCTGCGGGACAGATCGACCGCCTGACAATCAGCCGGTGAGGCCAGAGCCGCGGGGGCAAACCACCCATGAGCAAGGTGACACCGACGAGCGCCGGAATGATCCGAGATACATGTTCGAGCTCAGTTTGCTGTGCATGCTGGTGGAATTGAGGCGTCATTGAAGCCTCCTTTCTCCTCTGATCGTCTGTGTCAATTAGACACGACGTCAGCGCCGCCTGGGATCGGTCAGGGCCCAATTCCCGTGCCGGATGTTACGCGACGCATCTGTGGGATCTTCCCTACAGGCGCTAGAAGAGGCCGAGAGACTGGAGGAAGATATTGAGGAAAGAGAAGGCCTTACACGATTAAACGATGTTCGAGGGCGTAGCGGGTGAGGTCCGCGGTTGATTTGAGATGGAGTTTTTCCACGATGCGGGCTCGGTAGGTACTCACGCTTTTCACACTCAAGGAAAGTTCCTCGGCGATATTCGTGACGGTTTTTCCGTGAGCAATCAAGCCCAGGACCTGAAATTCCCTGTCGGATAACTTTGTATGCGGGGGCTGGTTGGCATCTCCTTGCTGGAGTTGTGTGGCGAGCAGATCAGCGACAGAAGGACGTAAGTACTTTCCGCCGCCCATGATTTTTCGGATAGCCTGGACCAATTCCTCGGGAATGCTCTCTTTGGTCAGATACCCGGCGGCTCCCGCCCGCAGAACCCGTACCGCGAATTGGTCTTCCGGATGCATACTCAGTACGAGGACGGGAATCTCAGGGTGACCCGCCTTCAGCTCATGCAGGGCGTCGAGTCCGCTTCTGCCGGGCATCGTCAGGTCCAGCACGATGACATTCCATCGGTGCTTGCCCGCTTGTTCGAGCAGTTCTGGGGCAGTGGAGGCGTCCCCAATCATGACGCCTGGGAATTCATCGGTCAACACTTGGGTCACCCCTCGGCGCACAAAGGGATGATCATCGGCGATCAGAATCCGTATCATGCGGCCCCTCCCAGGACTGGTAACCGCACCGTCACGGTGGTTCCTTTTCCAGGGGTTCCCTGGATCGAGAGCTCGCCGCCCCACTGTGTTGCCCGTTCCCGCATACCAAGCAGCCCTAAGGAATTGGTGTGGGCCAGCGTTGAGGGGGAAATGCCCAGGCCGTTGTCAGAGACCTCAAAAACCAGCCAGCCGGCTGAGATGTCCAGACGGATGTGGATCGTGGTAGCTTGAGCATGACGCACCACGTTCGTGAGGATCTCCTGGTAGATCCGAAAGATGGCGGTAGCCTGATCCGGCCCGATGGGAATCGGCACCGACGGCATCGACCATTCGCATCGTATCCCAGTCCGCTTCTCGAAATCACGTGTCTGCCAGTCGAGGGCCGCCGCGAGGCCGAGTTCATCCAGCACGCTCGGCCGCAATGCGGTTGCAATTGCGCGCACGGACTGAATGGTGCCATCCAGTTGCCGCATGGCTCCCTGGATGCGCTCCAGCATCTGCGCGCGGCTGTCGGAGGTGTCGGGAAGCGACAGTCGTCTCGCGACCCAGGACAGGTCGAGTTTCAGACTCGTCATGGCTTGTCCTAATTCGTCGTGGACTTCTCGCGCATGCGCGCTCCTTCCTCTTCCCGCGCGGAATGCAAACGCGTCATCAAGGCCCGCAGCTGGTCGCGAGACTGATTGAGTTGGAGCTCCACTTGTTTGCGTTGCGTCATGTCAACCATGAGCCCGAGCAATCCACAAATGGTGCCGTTCGGGTCCCGCAAGGGTGCCGTCGAGAGACTGGTGTAGACGGGAGTGCCGTCCTTCCTGTAGCGCACCACTTCCAAATCCGTGAAGGCTTTGTCTTCCATCACGCGTTCTCGCAGGAACCGATGCTCCTTCGACTGTTCCGGCGCCACCGTCGGAAGCGGACGTCCCAGAACCTCCTCCTCTCGCCAACCATAGATCTTTTCGGCTGCCGGATTCCAGAGCCGGCAGAGGCCTTCGGCATCGAGACTCACGATCCCCACCGGCGACGCCTGGACGAGGGCGGTCAGTCGGTCATTGATCTCCCTGAGCCGTTCATCCACGGCTTTTCTGTCGGTGATATCCATCCAGAGCCCAAGAGTTTCCTTGGGTGATCCATCGACGGCCCTCTGAAGTACTGCCTGGTCGAGAAACCAGCGATAGGTCCCATCGGCGACCTGCCAACGATATTCACTACTGAGCGTGCCCGTTTCAGGAAGACGCTGGAATTCTCGGAACACGCGCTCCCGGTCGTCTGGATGGAGCCGAGCCGCCCACAACCCGGGGTCTGTAAAAAATGAGGAGCCGGGAAAGCCGCTGACCTTTTCGATGTTCTGACTGACCCAGAGAGCCGCAAAATCATCCGATGCTTTGGCCGAATAAATGACGATCGGCAGCGCGCGCATGACCAAGGTTTCTTTCGCCAGGCTTTCCTGAAGGGCTTGCTCCGTACGACGACGTGCCGCGAGTCCCACGCGATAGACTGTTCCTATGATCAGCACGATGCCCACGGCCAGGATGCTGCCGAATTCGGCCACCCTAATCGTCGATTGCGCAATGGCTGTTGTCCGATTGGAATGCTCCAATAGCTGGACCTTCTCCGCCTCCCGTAGGTCGACGATCAGGGAGCGGATTCGTTCCATGTCCTGTTGACCTTTGCCGGAGAGCAAGACCTCTCTTGCCGCGGAAAATCCTCGGGATCGACGCAACTCGATCGACTCAGCCGCGAAAGCGATGCGGGAGTTGACGAGACTGATGAGGGTTTCGATCTGCGCTCGCAGCTCAGGCTCGTGGGCGGTGAGAGTTTTGACGTGGGCCAACCTTTCCTGAATCTTGTCTGTGGCTCGCTGGTAGGGCTCCAGAAAAGAGCTCTCGCCGGTGATGATGTAGCCTCGTTGCCCGGTTTCGATTTCTTCAACGAGAGAGAGGATGCGCTGGAGACTTCCTCGAACCTCGCGGCTGTGGACCACTTGCGTCGAACGTGGCAATAAACTCGGTCGAGCTGCGGTACGCCACGAAGCCGATCCCCAGCAGGAGGACCAACATGAGGGCGATGGCAATTTCCGTTTTTCTCTCAAGACTTAGATGCATTGCGTCCGGTTATAGTGAGCCCGTCTGAACTCTCACCGCCGATTCACGACGATCGCATGGCGAGACGCCATGGTATCACGCCTATTGCCGGCAATGGGATTCCGTTGGCTATCGAAACGTTGACCGGCGAAATGCAGATGCGAGCCCCTGAAAACCAGAACAATGTGGTTGACACCATCACCATAGATTAAGGGCAACCTTTCTCTGATGCAGTCCAGTGGAAGTCTATTCGACCCGAGGACCGTCGGATCCTAGTGAGTTCTCACTCCGATCGCTATCAGCATTCAAGAACTTCGTCTGTGGGACGCAGCCTACAAGGCTGTCGTGGAAGACCTGATGGAAGTGATGGGGTTGCAGCGGTGAGTGAATCAGCCAATGGCCCTCTTTCTCACCGCTTGTGGCGCCCGCTGCGCGAGAACGCAGTCACCGGATTGAAGGGGGCCGTCCGGCTTACGCTAGACGGCGAGCGAATCGAACACATAGATCGCTCTCATGTCCAGAACGTCGCTCGGCTTCGTCGGCGGCGAGACGAGGGATGACATTTGGTCGTTGATCCGATGACCTTTCAGTGAAGCCGGAGCGGTTTGGAGCGGGAGGTACCTTCTTCCCTGTTGCGTCAACCAGGCTTCCCAGATGCGATCCACGTTGCAATGATTCAGATAGAAGACGGGGTCGTTGGGAGAGCTCGACGGCAACATGTCTCCGCCTACCCACACATGCACACGGTTATGGAGTGCGGGCGCTGCCGGTGGAGCCCATCCTTCGACTCGGTTTCGGAAACCCGATGACGACGTATCCCAGGGCGATGCGTCATAGGGAGTGAGTGTCACTGCGCTGCCAGTGTCGATTTTCGTCGGCAAGGTTGAGATTTGTGTCCCGAGCGCCCGACGCAATCCGTGATCTCGTTGCACGAGTTGTCCATTGACGTCCGCTTCGATCCGGACACGGAAACTTTGTGGATCAGTGGCGGTAAATTTAAACGGGCCGCTCTTCACGGGATTGCCTGACCCGCCCAAGGCGTCCGGTCCCCAAATGGCCGACTTTTTTTGCTGAGCCGCCGTGTTCTGGCCATCCGCTGCCCAATCCCAATAGGGCAGCCCGAAGGTATTGTCATTCAAGATACGTTGAAGGTTGAGCTCCAACTGCCGCAGCATGAAACGATGCCAGGGACAGAATACAGGACCGCGGTGGGCTGCGTTACGATCAGCTTGCGTCGGTGGCGTCATGGTCGACATGGCTGTATGGTGCCAGACGACGAACAGATCGTAGGTGCTCACCGGGCGTGATGGGCCGGAAATGCCCAAGCTGGTCGTGGTCGGACCGGTGAACTCGTTCTTCAGAAGGTTGACGCCGCGCGCGTACTGCTGCCTCGCCGTCGGGTTAGTCAGGATATTCGGTCGGGTAATCGCCATCGTAGGCTCCTACTTACTGATGAGGGTGGGTCATTCTGGCTTTCTTCTTTTTCATGCCTGCCATCGCGCCCGCGCCGGTCGTGGCAAAGTCGTCGGGGAAGATATCGATGAGGCTTTTTACCATGTCGATGGCGGAGACAAATGCCATATTCGGGACCGGGTGATAGTGCACCTTTCCGTCATTTGTCACTCCCATGTGGCCCATAACCATTCGCCCGTCCACTTCAATGTCATAGCTGGTTCTGACGACAATATGGTGCCCGTGGTAATCGGCCTCCCGCACGCTCTCGGCCTTGCCGTGGCGAAGCTTTTGGATTTTTTTTACCTGTCCCGCGTTCTTCTTCACATAGGATGCAATCGACTCTGCGGTTGGAGACGTTATGGCCTTTCTGGGGGGCATATGGAGTTCTCCTTCTTTGAGTTCAAGAGGGTCCTCATCGGCGTCAGGCATTATTGGCGCCTGATAGGGAACCGAGATGGGTGCGAACGACAATATTCTACGTGTCCAAGTCGGCCTGGTCCATTCCTAATGACGGGCGCGAGCGCGTGAACGTTCCGAAACGAGAAGATCGTCATCGGAACGATAACGACGCGCGAGGAGACAAGGCTGAGAGTTGGAAGCAGCGGGAAGGTCAGAAGGACCCACTACCGACACGATCTGAGCTCGCAGGCCCCTGATCGCCAGCGGTTTCATCAGAGCAGGTCTGCATCATCATATCGCGAACCTGCGCCGGTGAAAAACGCGCGGCTGCGGCGTAGACCTGTTGATACCAGTTGAGTACCGGCTCATCGTCATTGGCCACGGCCTCTTCATAGACAACACGGCACAGAGTCAGGAACGCGGCATAGTCGCGAGACAGCCACGATGCGGCCAGATCCGGCAAGGGTATGTCCTTGATATTGCCCCAGGACCAGGCGCGGGGAAACCCGTACTGCAGGGGGGACACCACTCCGCTGGTTTCGATGACTAACGGGGCGACGACATCTGCCACAGTCTGCTCGCCGCAGACTGATGCCTCTCGCACGAATACACGGGTCGGATGTTCGAGCAATGCCGGGACCGTCGCGAGATCGATCTGCACATCCATGACATCTTGGTACAACTCTCGAATCCGAACCGCTTCGAACACGGCCGCCGCATTCTCTTCGCCATCGGGCAACGAACCGTCCAGCGTGCGCGTGGCCCTGCCGACCGGTTCTAGCGGGTGCAGTTGCAGCAACTTGGCTCCTTGCTCAACCGCGAAATGCGCGACCCAGTCCAACTCGTGCACGTTGTGGAAGGTGAGCGTAAAGATGAAGCCGAATGGAATACCCGACGTACGCAAGCCCTGGAGCCGTGCACACATGTCGTCGAATGCTCGAGGAGAATGGCGCATGAAATTATGCGATTCGGGTACACCATCGAGGCTGATTGCGACGAGGTCGCAATCAGCCCCTAAGATGTCCAGCTGCCGTTGATCGAGCAACATGCCGTTTGTCGTCACAGTGGTGACCAGCCCCGCGACATGCGCGCCCCGAAGCAGCTCTCCGAGCGCAGGATACAAGAGCGGTTCTCCGCCCGACACCGACATGACCCTGTACCCGATCGTGGCCGCATCGGCCACGACCCCACGCAGCACCTTGATATCCAACTGTTCGGTCACCGCCGGCCCGGAGTCGGAATAACAATGCAGACACTGCAGATTGCAGCGTCTGCCGGGGTGCACTTGCAACGTGGGGAATTTGCCGGCAGGCCCTTGCATGAAATGTCTAGCCTCGCAACGTGAACTTGATCTGGGCGATGTCAGGCCGCGGAGTGCCGTGGATCAAGATATTCAGATCGCGCAATTCCTTCAGCTTGGTCAAGGCCGCCACATTGGTCTTGAAGTTTGCCACGCCCGTCTGCACGGTGCCGGTGATCACTTCCGGATGGGGTGTGCCGACTTCATGCCAGTCGATGATCTTGACGCCCTTCAATTTATTCTTAATTGCTATGGCCGCCGTTCCGATCTTCACCGACCCGCGCCCGCTTGGTTGTTTTGGCATGAGAAACCTCCTTGTGAATTGTAATTCGTGCCCCACACTGACCTTGTTGTCAGCGGTCCGAGGCACCATACATCTTCTTGATTCAAACGACAAGCATTTCAGTGGTATGGCATGCCTGGCCGATTGCAATATCTCGATGGCTCACATACGTATTCACAGAATCTTCCACAGCGGTGAATCGTCCTGCGTAGATCATGACAGAGATGCAGGCAGAGCCTCGTCTTGCCTCGGAAGAGAGGGGTGAGGTGAACACATAGCAATCAAGCGGGTGATAGACAGCGAGCAACGGACTGGCCCAGCAAGCTACGGCTCTGCCTGCTTGCCCCAGTTCTTGAGGAAGGGGGCAATGGTATCGATCGGAATGGGGAAGATGGTGGTGGAGTTTTTTTCGGCCGCAATCTCAACCAGCGTCTGCAGATAACGGAGCTGCAGGGCAGCAGGGTTACGACTGATCACGTCGGCGGCGTCCGCCAGGCGTCGGGAGGCTTCGAATTCACCTTCGGCATGGATGACCTTCGCGCGACGTTCGCGTTCTGCTTCAGCTTGGCGCGCGATGGCCCGTTGCATTTCCTGGGGAAGGTCGACATTTTTCACTTCGACCGCGCTGACCTTGATTCCCCAGGGCTCCGTCTGTTGATCGATGATGCGTTGGAGATCCGCGTTGATCTGTTCCCGTTTCGAGAGCAAATCGTCGAGCTGGCTCTGTCCGAGCACGCTACGAAGCGTCGTCTGTGCCATCATGGAGGTGGCGTAGAGATAGTCTTCAACTTGAATGATAGCCCGCTCCTGGTCCACGACCCGGAAGTAAATGACCGCGTTCACCTTCACGGTGACATTGTCTCTTGTGATGACGTCCTGTGGCGGCACGTCCATGGTCACGGTTCGCAAGCTGACGCGCACCAGTTTGTCGATGAAAGGGATGATGATCACGACACCGGGACCGTTTCCCCCGACGAGCCCCTTGGCCAGCCGGCCCCATCGAAAGATCACGCCCCGCTCATATTCTCGGAGCACGTTGAATCCCATCAGAATCAGGACGACCACGAGAAAGAGAAGCAAGAGCGGACTTGCGAGCGGACCCATATCAGACCCCCTTCTTCGGCACTGGTTTGACGGACAACTGCAACCCCTGGATGCCGGTGACTTCGGCTTCCTCGCCGGGTTGGAGCGGCAGGTCGCTGACGGCCTGCCAGAGCTCTCCATGCACGGCCATTTGCCCGTGCGGTGTAAGCGCCGTTGTGACGATCCCTACCATGCCTACCAGTTCTTCACGTCCGGTGACCGCAGGGCGCCGCATGGCTTGCATCCCCATTCCCACCAGAAAGAACGTGACACCGGCAGCCAGTGCCACGACCGGCAGGATGACCGTCCAAGAAATTTGCAGGAACTCCACATCGGTCTTGATCAACATGACTGATCCGAGGAGCATGGCGATGATCCCGCCAATGGCGAGTAGGCCAAAACTTGTGACTGTGGCTTCCAAAATAAGAAATACGATACCGAGGACGAACAACAGTACGCCCGCGTAGTTGACCGGTAGCGATTGTAAGGAATAAAACGCCAGAATCAGGCTGATGGCGCCGACAATGCCGGGCAAAATTGCGCCGGGGTTATACAACTCGGCGATGAGTCCGACAGTGCCGAGCGTCATGAGCAGATAGGCGATGTTCGGATCGCTGAGCGTCTTGAGAAATTCCAGGCGGAGGCCCATCGGGAACTCGCGTAGGGAGGCCCCCGCCGTGTGCAGCACTCTCTTGCCGCTTGGGAGTAAAATCGAACGGCCGTCCAGTTGCTTCAGCAATGCCGGCAGGTCCTCTGCAATCAGGTCGATGATCTTCAATTTCAGCGCTTCACGCTCCGTCACAGACAGGCTCTTGCGAACGGCATCCTCTGCCCAAGCCACATTGCGTCCCCGTTGCTCGGCGATTGTTTTGATGTAGGCCACAGAATCGTTTTCCACTTTCTCCTTCATCGTCTTATCCATCTCGGTGCCGCCCATCGCAACCGGATGGGCGGCGCCGATGTTTGTGCCGGGAGCCATCGCCGCCACATGCGCCGCCATGGTGATAAATACGCCGGCAGAGGCGGCCCGTCCGCTGGACGGCGACACATAGACGATCACTGGAATGGTGGCGGCGGTGATGTCTTTGATCATGAGCCGCATCGAGGTATCGAGGCCGCCGGGCGTATTCAGGCGGAGGATCAGAGCCTGAGCGCCGCTCTCTTGAGCAGACTGGAGCGCATCGTGAAAGTATTCGGCGGAGACGGGGGTAATGACCCCTTCATACGTAGCGAACAGCAGGAACGAGTCAGCCTGTGCGGCAGCGGGGTCTCCGAACAGGGCGGTGAGAAACGCAATCGTTGCGATGCTGAGATGGAAGACTGACAGCTGGGGACGACGTCTCGGGACAGGCATCGAAGTGTCTCTCCCACAAGACCGAAGCTCAGAGAGGCGGACCTATGAGTTCAGCATACGAGCTGCTCTAGAGCCAGTCAAGGAAGGGTGGGAGAGGCAGTTGGACGAGTGGCTTGGAACGGATTGGTCGGTGGCGGTCGGTCCTAGCTGGACCGAACATCGTACAGGACCAGATGCCGATGGCGGCAAATCCGATGCCCGCCATGAATTTCAGCATCTGCGGCGAGACGTATTGAGAGAACTGCGCGCCCAGCAGGACGGCCATGAGACTGGAGAGTACCAGCGCCGCAGATGAAGCGGCAAACAGGCCGAGCTTGCTGGCACGCGGATCGGCCGCAAACAAGAGTGTGGCGAGTTGGGTCTTATCTCTCAGCTCAGCCAGGAAGACGGTTACTAAAATGGGCTAGAGCGTCAGCATCAAGGAAACTCCTTCGGTCTGTGGGGGTCAGAAAAAAACGGGCACCAGGTTCGGTGTTTGTCACGACAATTTGTGCACCACAAAAGGCGTGAGATAGTAGGCCACGATGGAGATGATCACGCCGGCCACCACCCCGAGCAAGCCGCCAGCAAAGAGCCCAACGAAGGGTAGGAAGAATACGGCGAGGATCATCCCCACGGCGAGAGGCTTGTGACGTTCATAGAAGTTCGCGCGTTGTGCACTGGTGAGGGACTCGGCGAAGGACAGGTCTGCAGGCGGAGCCATGAGGGCAGTATAGTACAAAGTCGGGGCGGGAATTCCAGGAAAGGTTCAGCATTGCGGTGCGGGAGCGGAGGACTGGACGAGGTAGTTCAGGTGTGTCCCAAAACCCCCGATGCCCGGAGGGCATCGGGGGTGTGAGTCGTGACATGTGCGAACTTACTTGGTCCGCGTAGGCGTCTTCGCAGCCACAGGCTTGATCACCCCGCTCTTCAGGACAATTTCGCAAATGTGGTCGAGGCGCTCGACATGCTCGTAGGCGGCCCAGGGGTCGGTCGCGACCGCGCAGACCCCATGGTTGGCTGGGCCGACGATGTCGAAGGCCAGCGTGCCGTCCGCTTCGAGTCCAAAACATTCCGCAGTCACGTCCGCCAGCTCGCGCGACAAGGCCGGCACCGCCGGGACCGTCGGTCCCACCCGGGTATAGCGCGAGATTTCAGGAAACTCGGCGCTGATCGCTTGCAAGTCAATCCCCGCATACATCGCAGCCACGATGTGGGTGGCGTGCACATGCACGACGGTGCGTGTCTTTTTCGTGTCGCGCTGCAGGTTCCAATGCATCCACAGTTCACCGGACGGCTGCTGGCCTTCACGGACGTTGGGAATCAGATGGCCCGTCACCGGATCCTTCACCACCTCGATCCGCACGACATGTTCCGGGTGCACGATCGTCTTGCGCCAACCGGAAGGGGTGATGTAGAGATACTTCCCCTCGCGCTTTCGCATGCTGATGTTTCCGTCTCGTGTCGTAATCCAGCCGCGCTCGTACACGCGCCGCATGACATCGCCGATTGCTGTCAGCATGTTCGCTCCATAGGGGTAGTTTGCCAGATATCGTATCGGCGCTTCTCAGGTGGATCTTGAGCCAACAACGGCCTGGCCATGGTCTTAAGACATAGCGTCTCGCGCCGCGCAATGCTTTCGGAAGCGGGTTCCTGTTGCCTCCTCACGACACGACTCTCGCGAAATCGATGAACCCGCGTTCGACATTCGTGCTTACAAGTTCCACCCGCACTGTGTCTCCCACATCGAGGCCGTTGCCGGTTGCCAGTTTGCCTTCGACCGGAGGTTCCAGGAGCCTTACCCATGTTCCCTTGTCCGACGCGCCGGTGACAAGGGCGTCGAATCGTTCTCCAATCCGTGATTCCAACAACAGCGCCGCGGCAGATTTCCTCATTTGTCGTTCGACCCGTTCCGCATCGTCTTCCTTCTCCGTGCAGTGTCCCGCGAGATACTCCAGTTCGTCCGGACGATAGGGTAGGGGCGTGCCGGCTAGCGCCGCCTTGGTGAGGCGTTGAGTGATGAGATCGGGAAAACGCCGGTTAGGAGCCGTGGAATGGGTATAGCCCTTCACCGCCAAACCGAAATGTTCAGGCGCGCCGTCCGTGGACTGATCAAGTACGTATTCGCCCCGGCCGATGAGTTTCACAATCGCCAGGGAGAGATCCGGAAATCTGAGCGGGTCGGCCTTCCGACGTGTGACGAGAAAGGCTTCGAGCGCCCGCGCGTTCGGCTCAGCCGGTAACACCTCGCCCCAGCGCGCCGCCATTTCGGCGATCCGCTGCCATCGATCAGGTGAGCGCAGGATGCGACGAAATGAAGGCACGCCGTGGCTCTTCAGATAGGCCGCTGTCGCCTGATTGGCTGCAATCATAAAATCTTCGATCAATTCCTTCGCGCGATTCTTCTGCTCGACCTTGAGAGCCGTCAGCACGTTGCCTTCAAAGATGGCCCGGGTCTCGATTGTTTCAAGACTCAGCGCGCCCTGTTGATGTCGCCGAGTCTTGAGCCGCTGCGCGACATGGTCCTGGAGGCGGAGTTGTGCATCGAGACCGGATACGGCAGTGACTCGCTCCGGCATCGGCGCTGTTCCTGCGAGCCAGGCGGCCAGGCTGTTATAGGCCAGCTTCGCATGGTTGTGGACAAGCGCTCGAAAGAGCGAGGACCCGAGGACTGCGCCATCCTCCGCGACGACGAACTCCACCACGACGGCGAGACGGTCCTGCCCTTCGCCGAGGGACGTCAGATCGGTCGAGAGCTTCTCCGGGAGCATGGGGAAGATATCGCCGGACGTGTAGACCGATGTCGTATTGTGTCGAGCGTGCGCATCCAAAGCGGAATCCTTGGCGACCAACGCATCTACATCGGCAATCGCGACTAGGATGGTCACAGACCGATCGGTACGTGGCGTGGCGACCGTGAGCTGGTCAAGGTCGCAAGAATCATCATTGTCGATCGAAGCCCACAGCAGTTGTGTCAGGTCACGCACCTGAGGAGACAGGTCGGTTGCGGAGGTCTGGATGCGGGCCAGCTCGGCCATTGCCGCGGGGGAAAAGTCCGGCAACAGGCCGCGTTCGATCATGGCGCGCCGGGCGATACTTCTGAGATCGGTGCGATGACTCGTCATAGGTCCCTCGGGATGGGATAGGCGTGCAACGGGTCACAGAATACATGGAGCTCAAGAGGGCATAGCTATAACACGATCAGGGCACGAATGGTTGAGAGATGAGGATGAGAGACATTATGACCGATGGGGAAGAGCTCCCGCCCGCCGTGCATCGTGAATTGAAGGCTAGAGCACGCCAGGCTTTAGCACTGGAGATGAGGGCCGAGGAGAGCGTGAGGTAGGGGTGGCGTGGAACGAGCCAATCCGGTGACTCGGTATTGGAAACGGTTGCTGTCCTCAGAGTCTCCCGCACAGCGCTGTGACCTCCTGCCGTGCTGTCCGCAAGTAACTCCTGTCTCACCGTTCGGATGTTACGTGAGTCTGCAGGTGTCTTTCTAATGCGACCTGGACTCGATCAGCGATGCGGTCGGCAAGGAATTGATGCGCACGCTCATTGGGGTGTGAGTCAAGTGTATTTACGACAAGGTCTTTGTATGCATGCCCTGAGAAAACCTCTGGGCCCGCAGGCCAGATCGGCAATCCATGAGCAACGGCTGCCTTCACGAAATGATTGTAATGACTGCTGGCATCCTTACTCGCGACCACCCCGATATTGAAAGGCACAATCGCGACAAGGGTACTGGAGGTAGACGCCAGAGAAACAAATCGGTCTAGGTCACGAAAGTGCTCATCCAAAAGGGCATCGTTCCCATACGGATCACTGTCCTCGGGCGACGGAGCATATGTCATCAGCCTTAGTCGAATGTAGATGCTCTGAAATAGAAATGAATTCTTTAACAGGATGCGAACTGGACTTATCCGTGCCAAAAGGGAACCTGCATGCTCACTTTGACCTTCACGAGGGGTCACTTGGGCAAGATAGTCGATGTCGTTAAAGGCGTAGAGAAGAAGGGTTACGTCTGGCTGATGCCCTTGCATGGCTTTCAGAAACTCGATGTGGGTCAGGGTATGCGTGTCGCCTATGCTGGCATTCAGTGAGGTCCACTCAACCCCTGTCCATTGATTTAGTCGTTTAGCAAGTTGCTCTCCAAAGCGATCCTCTGTGTGGGGCAGACCCCATCCGAAAGCCAGCGAGTCGCCCACCACCAGCAGTCGTTGGTGGTCACCCGAAGCGGGGCGTGGATGCTCAGCGTCGCGAAATCCCGCCTGATTCAAAGAGACAAATTTGCGGGACCACAGTGCCGTTGTGTAGGTGGGATAGCCTTGTGACTCTGGCGCCACAATGGCGAATACTCGGATCCCGCCTTCAATCAACAGCAAGAGAACTGCTGTGACCCAGATCGCCAGCATGATCGCACCTGCTCTCGAAGTGCGCCCACGAAGCACCACCGTCTCGGCCAGGCCAAGTGTGGCCACCAGCAACGCTCCCCATAACACAAGTGCCGCCAGAGGATGCGATGAGCCGAACACGTTCAAGTCAGCTATCTGGCCCCAATTCCTTGATGCATCCAGGCCGTTGAGGAAATATCCGGTTCCCCACATCAGAACAGCCAATTCCAAACACATAGACCCAATGGAGGGTTGGTACGTATCAAGATTCAGCTGCCTACTACGAGTCCAGGAATGCGCAACGGCCATCAAAAACAGTGCGCCTGAGATGACGACAATTGCCAGGTAAGGCCAGGACCATAGCCCGAATACATCTCTATTCTCAGAACGGTACGCGAGACTGCCGAATAAAAAGAGGCCCAGCCCTATGACTCTCGCGGCATGGGCACGAACGGATGCCTTCAGAATGACTGAGCTTGCGGAATTGCCGTACGATCCACTCTGAATGTGGGCATGCTTTCCACCGCCATCATGGCAGCTCTGCTTCGTTAGCGTCGGTAAATGTTCCACAAGAGATAGATTGTTCTCTGAGTTGAATTGTACTGGTTGGATGAATAGTCGAACGACCGAGGCAGGGCGCACGCGCCTGCTCTCTGCGGACAACCGCGTGCGCTCCATAATTTAGAACACAGAGTAGATCGCTGGAGCGAGAACACTTCCTTCGAGGAAAAATGCGAGGGCACTCAATGCCAGTAAGACAAAAATGACCGGCGCAAGCCAATAAGACTTCTTTTCCTTCAGATACGTCGCGAACTCGGTGATCAGGCTATAGTAATCGTGCACTCGTGTAATTGTATTCATTCGGCCCTCCTTGTTAACCATGGGTTCATCATGAAGCTGAAACATTCTTAGCTGTCTCTGACTGAACGGTTGCGATGCGCGCTGGCTCCTTCCGTGTGGCCGACCATTTCTTCACGTACAAGCAGCACTCTCTAAACACGATGAACGAGATGATGGCGCCTGGGTAAAACCAGAATCCCCCGAACCGCGACGTGATGCCTCCACAAATCAAGGCCACGATCATGGATGTGAAATCGGCCACCGGGCCGAGTGGCTCGAAGACCTGCATATGCTTGGAATTAGTCAGGAGGCCATCTTTGCGGACCAGCTCCTGCTGCCAGGGGCGTTTTTCATACGGTTTCAATCGATCAGTTTGCGGAACGCCTGGCGCAGCCGTATCTTTCAGGACATTGTCGTCGCAGGCATCGATGCAGGCGTAGCATTTGATGCACTCAGTATTAGTCACCTTCCCGTCAAAATGGAAAATCTCTCGACTGACATCGATGCCCTGCGGGCAGGCATTACTGCAGTCCCGGCAGCCGGTGCACTGGGCCACGCGTGTGATTTTTGTCTGCACCGGAGAAATGTTCATGAGTGGGACCATCATCGGAGCGTAGGGACATAGGATCCGGCAAAACGCCCCCTGTCCGTAACGCAAGTTCAGTACGATGCTCATGGTGAATTGGATGAACACTGCCAACCCGAATGCCAGCAGGTAATCATTCCGCGTCGGCTTAATGTCAAAATTGAAGAATGCAGTCTTTGCGAACGCCTTACCCTCATAGCCAGGCAAATCCGCAATGGGCACCGGCGCCATGACGTTCACCTTGGGGGAGAACCCCACGTTGTGAATGAGGATGATGACAGGCAGCAGAAGTACAAATAGGGCGCCGATCCTCAAGAGCCAGCGATGAGGCGTGTTAACCAGCACGTTTTTTTCGCGCAGGTTCATATACTGGCGCACCTTGAATTTGCGCAGGATCCAGTCGGCGAATTCGATCGCCCCGCGCATATGACAGACCCAGCCGCAAAACCCGCGTCCCCAAAGCAAGATCGAGACTAAGATGAGGATGACCATGATCGCGGCCGCGTTGATGGTGCCTTTGGCGAGAGAAGGCACCCCCATCATTGCGGTCTTGCCCCAGATCTCGATGCCGAACACATGCCACGAAATGAGATGGAACGCGATATACGCGTGCACCGAAGCCAGGGCAATCATGCGATATGTGTGCCGTTTTGTCAGGGCCGGTTCGGCGGGGGGGTGAGCCTTGCAGGAGCGGTGGGAATCCTCTTTGCGGCCGTCTATTGTGATGAGCTGAAGTTGCTGGGTTTGTGGAGCGACTGCAGGACTCATATATAGCCCCCCCATAGGTGGTAGATGTATTCCCACCTAGTGCTGATATTTGCTGTGGAACACCCTTCATGAAGAATAGTTGGGATCGTGAGGTTGTGCCATGCATCTAAAGGCGGAGGGTGGCGAGATAAACGTACTGGGTCGTCGGATCGGACCACATTGTTTCACTCACCAGTAAGGGGAGCAGGAACTGAGAATATTCCGGAAATGAGGTCGTCACCTTCGACATTCATAAATCTTCTTTGGACAGATCAAGCGAGGGGAGAAGAGAGCAAGTTATGAGCCATCGATCTCCCTTTTCATACGATTCTTGATTTCTCAATAAACACGAGATTCAGAGCAGAGGAAGGCAACCACGCTGTGAGCCTTATAAACTCCTTGCCCGGCCACTCAACGGTTTCGCACGGTGCGACTTGAGCGGAAACGCTCACTGAGATGGGCTATGTGTCGTTGTAGGAATTTCCGGCGCAGCGGCGTGTAGCCGTCGATGTGAGAGCGTGGCCTGGTGTTCTGGTTGCGGGATGAGGGAGTAATTCAAGGGGATCGTTGGCCAGGTTCGTCCGCCGTGCTGGCTCGAATGAGGAAGGTTTGCCGTGAAACCTGTTGTGTGGCGAATGAGGGAGAGCGTCTCTGGTGTCGATGCGAAGGAAACCAAGGCCTCTTGCTGCACTACAGAAGCAGAAAGGTTCTGCCAGGGCTAGTGCTTGCTTAAAGACGTGAGAAGGCGCCCTTCGCAAGGGCTTTCATGTTCGCTTCATCGTCAGTTGATTCTTTCATGGTGACTTCAATCGTCACCTGGCCTTTCCCCCGTAAAAGCCCGAGATATGGAATCTCTTCGTTGCGAGTCACGCACGCTTCCTCGCCCAGTCCCGCGACGGGCGTCTGCGTTCTGGTCGATTAGCGCGCGCTCAAGACCGGCGGCGGTAACAACCCACAACACCAGCGCATCCTTCCTTCCCTGCCGGAGCCAGGAACGCCTTTCACCTTCGCGATAATCTCCTCGACCTCGGCCTTCGTGACCAGAGGAGCGGGTGAAGAGCTAACTGTTTTCAAGCCAGTGGCTGACCTTCGCCAGTAGAAGAACGATGCAAGGCGGGGAAGGCGGGAGAGTGAAGTTACAGTCGACCACACTCAATTTCATGCAGGTAGATAAAACTGGGGGCTTTGACGCCGGCCGTTCTTCGGATTTCCACCAACTCAGGAGATTCGAAGAAGCGCCGGGCATTGTCCAACGAGGGCCACTCTGAGAAGTGGACGATGGTATTGACATCCTGCTCGTAGCGTAGGAGCTGGTAGCTGATTTCTCCGGCCTGTTTTCTGATCCCTGCCGCGCGGTCGAACACGGTTTTCCACACCGGATAGATTTCGACTTCATGAATGATCAACACGTACGGCATGCGAACTCCGAACATAATTGTGGTGCTTGGCTTCGCAAGGAAAACTGCTGCGGTCTGCAGCTGCCTTCTCTCAAGCAGGCTCAGCGATGGTGTTTCGGCGAGTCTACTGCACAATCATAGAAGGATTCATCATTCCAGAGGCGACGGTTAGTTGATGCATGTCTGAATGAACTCGCCCGAGGCAGCGCTTCTCGGAATAATACTTCATTTTCATTGTATGGACCGCTCATGCTGAACTGATAGGTCACACAACTGAGGACATCCCGGTTCACACTTTCAACGAGGAGGGCGCATCTTCGATGACACCATCACCACTCCGAAAGACGATCCGATCCGTGCATCGCGCTCCCCATCCCGCGAAGGAACGATACCGTACATCCGGGTGCTCGCTGAAGGTCGGACGGTTCGTCTGATGCTGCATGCCCAGCCGCTGCCTAAGGCGTTGGTTCACAGGGCTTGAAGTGCTGTCCGTTCACTCTGTGCCAGGGGTCGTGCTCATAACAAGAGCCTAAATCCCTCACGGCTCACCTCAGTTACGGGCCTGTCCCTTCTGCGCATGAGAGGAGGGGGAAATTAATAACTGGTGTGCATGGCACGTAGAGTCCATACTCTTCCGGTGCGCGGCTTCGCCAGAACCCAGGTGTTCTGGAAAGCAGCCTTATTCCACGTGTCTTAACAAGGAGGTTCTATGAATGTTTCCCCAAAGGGTGGTGTCTCATTCGCGTTGATTCTGCTCATCATCGCACTCGGTCTTGCGCCGACTCCCGCGTCGGCCAATCCCGATTTGGTGGAAAGTGGACGTCTGTTGGCGATCTTGTTGGATGCCGGTCGAGGAACCGTCGCCGCCAATCAGCCGCTCATCAATGATGCAGGGAAAGAGGACAAAGGGTTTACTCCTGACGTATTCGAAAAAGAGTTGATCGAGAAATTCAAAGGGCGGTCTGGCGTCGATTTGGGTAACCTAAAGGCGGCCGCTGTGCCAGAAACCGCGAAGAGCCTGTTGCCCGAACTGGTGGCGGCTTCCAAGAAAACAGTCGCCGACAATCAGGTGAAGATCAATCAGAAGGACCTCGCGTATAAAGGCTTCACGCCTGCACATTTCGGCACGCAGGCAGCCGCGGAATTCAGCGCCAAGACCGGTATCTATCTCAAGCAGACGACACAAGACGGACTTTTGCGGAATCCCAAGAATAAGGCCGATCAGTTTGAAGCAGGCCTCCTCACGAAACTCGCCGAAGCATCCTATCCCCGACACGGCGACAAGGCGCTGAGCGAGACGGTCGACGGCGGGAAAGCCGTGCGGGTTCTGTTGCCGCTCTATTATGGAAAAGGCTGCTTGGGTTGCCATGGGGTTCCGAAGGGGGAGACGGACGTCTCTGGTTACAAGAAAGAGGGCGCCAAAGAAGGGGATCTCGGAGGCGCGATTAGCGTGAAGCTTTTGGTCAAGTAATTGAACGACTAACGGTCGGCTTGTCGTATGGCGGAATCAGGGATATCGAGCATCGAGCGTGACACCGTGCTCCCTCACGAAACTGATTAGGTGACCTCACCGCACAACAGGCCCGGTGGTGCCAAACGGCAACCGAGCTTTTCCCCCGCTTCCTACTCCGTCCATAGGTTGATGGATCCTGAAGCCGGCTTCGATCCAGCCGAATAGGTATAGGGTAGATCATGGTGTAGCTTCGGTCGCTGAGGGTGCGCACCGAGACAAGGACTCTCGTGGTGACTCACCGCTCAAAAACAAGGGGGATGTCGTTTTCTCGAAGCTGCCGGTCTTCAGGGCAGTGTCGCGAGAAATTCGATGAAGATTGTGACAACGCGTCACTTCAACTAATGTATCAAGGAACCGTCTTTCACTTTTCACCATCCACAAGATGAGGTGCCCGTATGGCCGATTTGTTTCCAACGCATCCGAATTCCGTGAAAGACCTCGTCGTCGCCGAGACCATCTGTCCTTTGCACCACGAGCCGGTACGAGTCAGGTTTGAGCTGAATGGCGTGCGCGGAAAGCTGACTGTCCTGGAGGAGTGTTCGATTCAGCACATGGGCGAACAGTGCGGTGAGGCATGTCGAAAGAGTCCTGAAATTCTGGAGGCCATCCATCAAAAGATGGAGCAGATCCGGGCGGAGTCGGCACGGGAGATTCCGATTATTTCAACGCCATAACGTTTACAACTTGTCACGGAGGATCACGATTTTGAAACGAGTGTTGATACTATCTCTGGCCATCTGTCTTTCAGTTGTCGGCGCCTTTGATGCGGGGGCGGGAAATCCCGATGTGGAGTTCAAGATCAAGGTCAACAAAGAAGGTTTTCATGATTCAAATGGCCAGGTCATTGCCGCGCCCTTCCATGTTAAAAAGGGCGAATCCGTGCGACTCACCTTCCTGTTTGACGAGAAAACCTCTGAAGTCTTGCGCGATATGATGCGCAGCGCTCAGGACCAGCAAGGATTCGTCCATGCCTTTGCCCTGCATAGTGGCAAGGAAATCGTGGCGGAAACGCAGCAGCTCAGCCTCAAGGCCAGGCAGACCACCCTTGATTTTGTGGCCGGAGACAAGGGAGCACGGAGCTACAAGGTATATTGCACGTTGATGTGCTTTGGCATGGAGCACTTGAACGATTTGACGATCGAAGTGGGCTGAGGAGTAGTTTCAGGCGCAGTGCATGGGGCGATTCGCCTCCATGCGCCGAGTTTTCGCGTACCTCAAGCGGTTCCGCTCTTGCAGCGTGGTGAAGTCGGTGACCGTTGAACGGGGGCATGCTGCTCCCGTTCAACGCTGTCCGTTAAATCCTGGCCATTTCAGCCTGACCTGGATATACGCATTCGCCTTGCCGAAAACGCAGCGATGGGGCGGAGGCTCCTGAGTCGCCCCACCGGAGACGCCGCAAGGGCTTTATCCAGTTCAGTATCGCAGCACCACACCCTATAGAGGCTCGCAGTCGGGTCCATTCCTCTCTCCCTCAGTAACCGGCGCGCCCATAGCAACAATTTTCTGACCGAAATCTCAACTTCTTCAAGGGGTAATCACGGAAATCACACGGACGGTACGTGCGTGGAATGTCAGCGAATCGCACATACGGTGGCGCCGTACTTGCGGCCTCGTCGTCGGTGTCTCGGTGCAGATGGTCCTGACGCTACTTAGGCTTGCCATCGGCGCCTGGTCAGTAAATGTGCACGAAGCCCAACCGGCACAAGGCATTCCTCTGGGCACCGGGGTCTGGACGGGCCTGTCGATGCTGGTCTCGGCCTTTACGGGAGGCTTCGTCACCTCACGCCTCTCCGGTGCGCCGTTGCGATCCGACGGGATGTACCATGCAGCGGTCGTGTAGGGTGTGACGTGGCTGGTATGTACCTGGCTGACGACGACGGCCATGGCCACGATGATCGGCGGGTTGTTCAGCGCATTTGGATCGGGCGTTCAAACGATCGGCCAAGCAGCCGGACAAGGAGGCAGCACGGCAGTTTCGAAGGTGGTGGATCAACAACCGCGAATGCACCTGCGTCCGCAGAGGGATTGAAGAAGCAGATCGAATCTATCCTGAAAGCGAGGGAAACCCTGAACTACAGCCGCGTGAATTGAAAAAAGACGTGGGCAAGATCACGGAAAAAGCGCAGGGCGGCCAATCTATCAGTCGGGTAACTGATGCGGGAATCGCTGAAGTGAAAGCAAAGCTTGCCGCGCTGGATCGGGATGCGGCCATCAATGCCATGGTCAATAAGTCCGGCCTGTCCAAGATGCAGGCGCAAGAGGTGGTGCAATCCTCCATCGGCATGATCGAGCTGTTGAAGGAAAAAGCTCAGGACGTGAAAGAGCAGTCCGTGGCCATGGCCAATACGATGATTAAGAACCTCGCGTCTGTGGCCTGGTGGATGTTTGTGTTAGCCATGCTCTCCCTCTTTGCCACGCTGGGTGGTGGCGCGTTGGGGATTGCAGAGGACCTCCGAATGGAACTAGAGGGACGACCCGTGATCAGACCGGCCCACGCGGGCGTCTGGCGCTGGGTAGCAGAATGCCGAATGGGCAGGGAGGAATGTCATAACCTCTCTGTCTATTCATAAGAAGTGCGGGGAGCTTCGCGGAAAACATGATCTTGCCATGACCCACGAAATGATTTCTGACACCATGTGTTTCTTCGAGCCGCAAGTCTAGTCCGCTGTCGGCATGCCCTCAGGGTGGATCAAGAGAGGCCACAACATGACTGGGCATGTGGCGAACTGGTCCGCCACGCGCCGCTTCTAAGAGTTGCGCGGGGTCATGCGCCCCGTTTCCGCGTGAAACGTGATCCCGCGGCTGTGATGCGTTCAGGGTCATCGGTCTGCCCTTCAGCGACTGCGCGGATGGTTTCCAATTCTGGCAACGCGCTTGAGCAGTATTGGGTCACTCGCCCTGAATTGTTTCCGAGTATCGCCTCAGGCTGTTAGCAACGCCGCAAGCCCGGCGCTCTTGGTGCCTGCCGACGCGGGTCCACCGCAGCGTGCGTGGCACCAGTCGCAGGGGCAGGTGTCGAGCTGCCAACCGGCCGGGAACTGCCGCGGCCGCCATGGCTGGAAGCGCCGTGCATGCCTCATGATGCGTATCCCGCAGGCCGCGAAATGTATTTCCTTGCAAACGGTGAGAGCTGCGCGGCCAACGACGAAGCAGGCGTACCATGCCCCGCGAGACGCTAAACTATAAAGCTCCCGTCATGGTGATTGCGCCAGGACGCACGCGCTCTGACGAGTGGAGAGCCAGTTATACAGGTTCGCAGGAGAGTTGTGGTGAGCTCATTGAACGAAACGGAGAAACCATAAGAGCCTGATGGAGGGAACAAAGGCGTGGGTCGTGAAATGGCTCGATGATCCGGGAAGCAGACACGCGGCCAGCGTGCGAGGTAGGTAAGACAGGTGCTGAGCCCTTCGCAGAAACGGCTCTCTCTGCCCCTTGTTCCGCTGCGGAGAACCATTCAAGGATCCCTACACGCGTCGACCTTGAATGACACGAATCAGAATGACCACGATCGCAATGACCAAGAGCCCATGAATAAATCCGCCCATCGTGTACGAGCTCACAAGACCCAGCGCCCAGAGGACAACCAAGATGATGGCAATGGTCTCGAGCATGAGGCGTCTCCTTTCGCCGCAATGTGACCAATCGTAAATCTGGCGGTTCGTCTAGCCCCTTCCGTCGTCCTGCATGGAACGCGGGCTGCAGTCTTGAGGGAGCCTTGTGTGGGGGATGGGCGCGTGAGGAACAAGCCGCCCCCCACACAAGGCAAAATACTGTCCGTTAATCTTTCTGCCCTGGCTGTCTTCCCTGTGCTCAGCTTTGCCAGTTCGCCCGGAGCAGATCTTCGATCTCCTCGTACCGACAAGTGAATGTGCCGTGATGTGCATGATGCAACGCCTCGCCGATGCGCCGCGCGAGATGGGGGTCGGTTGTGGTGATGACCACGCCTTCGGGTGCTTCGACTTGGTCCTCGATCTTGATAATGCGAG